>JBAXYM010000060.1:0-2640 GCA_041670805.1 Patescibacteria group bacterium | reverse complement strand
GCGGGTTCTCTATTTTGTTCCTGTCAATCAGATCGGTATCATTGTCAAGATCGCCATATAATTTGTAAGCAAAAGATAAATTCGGCTCAACGGAATCAATGGTGACGCTCTTTATTTTTCCTATTTCTGAAACGTTATCCTGTACAACGGAATGCACATAACTGCGGAGATCTCGGATGCTCTTTATCTCATCATCAGTGGCAAGATAATTTTCGACGATTGAATCAAATATTCCATACAAACTATCTTCAGCTTCGGAAGCCGAATCTGAATCAGAAAAAGAGCAGTACATCAAAAGCGTAGCGGCGCTTCCGGTAATCAGGACTGTCGTGGCAAAAGCCAGTTGATCGGCGGCATCGTCATTGTCTGGAGTTTCCTCCATTGATTCCAGCGCTGAAAGAAGTGACTGGAATTGGCTGAATGCGTTGTCGCTCGTGGGTTCTACGTCTTTCGACGAATCTGTTCCATAATCAATTATCTCCTCAAGCGTGTTTATCAAAGATTCGGCATCTATAGAAATAGCAATCAGCTTGCCTTCCGCATTGCTAAGAATTTGTCTGTAATCAGAATATACGGACATCATAGTCTTGGCATCCTCAAGGACGCCGTCGATGCTGTCAAGAAAATCTACCAGCTTGTTCAGTTTGTTTACTGAAAGTTCCGCCGTGTCGTAAGCCGCGGTGAATGACTTATGAAGGGAATCAAAAAGAGTCGCTTTTTCCGAAATTGCCGATGTTTCGGCGCTTACCGATTCGACGATTACGCCCGCCGAACCATTGCCGGAAACCGTTATCCCGTGCGTCTTTGGGATGGATAGAAAATCAGACCTGTCGGGGATGAACTTTATAGAAAAAGATGCCTTCCGTCCTTCGCCAGTGCTTTCGGACAAAGTAAAAGACTCCACGAAGCACTTTATTTTACCGCGATACGGATGTACCAGAAGCCCGGCGCCTTCCGCGTTAAGCGCATTTTCCAGCTTATTACGTTGTGCGAAATAATCGTCCCCCACGATGTAGCATTCCATCGAAAAATCAGGATCTTTTTTTCCTACGTCCTGAACGTCGTACTCGTCTGAAAAAGGAAAGGTATGTTTCGCAAGACGGCGGCCTCCGGAAACGGAATGCGAATCAAGATAGAACTCGACGCCACGGAATGAACCCTGCAAATATCTGTCAAGCCACGCCGAAGCCATCAGACACCTCCCATTATAAGGCCTGTCTGAAGGTCTATGTCCATCTTTCCTTTATCTACAGTCATAGATGAACCGCGCGGTAGCCCTTTTATTACAAGGGTTCCCTTGAATTCATTGTTCTGGGTTCCACGTTTCGCGAAATCTGTCATCTGTTTTTGGGCGACATTCTCGTTCGCTTTAGTGACGACCTTTGTCACTAAATTTTCAGGCGTTTTCCCTTCTTCTTTTTGAGATAAATTAAATTCAGGAGATAAGCCTTTAGAATTTTCCTTGTAGTCCTCTTCTTTTTTCTTTTCTGCCGTACCGTTATAAAGCCCTTTCGTAACCTCGTCAAATCCGATTGCTTTTTTTACGCTGTCAGGTAAAAAATTCGCGAGTTTGAGAAGCTTGTCGAAAAGCCCATTGACAAAATCGAACACGGGTTGAAGCCATCTTTTTGCGACTCCGAAAATTTTTGAGAATACCATGCTGATGAAATTGAAAATCCCGCCGAACACAAACTTAACGGCGTTGAAAAGCAACTTGAAGACCATCCGCATTTTATCGCATTTATTCCAGAGCACTACAAAAACAGCTATCACCGCTCCAATCGCCGCAACGACCCAGGTAATTGGATTTATGATTACTGCAAAAGCGCCCCCTAAAGCTCCCAAAATTCCGGCACCTGCGGAAATGGTGCCCCATAGGCTGGAAACGATAGGGGCGATAGTCGTAAATGCTGAAATAAGCTGTCCTGCAAACAAAACGACGGGTCCGATTGCGGCCGCAAGGCCAGCCAACACGGAGATTGCAGCCAACACGGAAGGATCAAGTCGTGAAAAGGAATCGACGATGGGTGTAACCGCGTCAATTAATTTGTCCATAACTGGTGCTAACACGTCGCCCAGTTTTATGAACATTCTTTCCAGCCGGGCCTTCATCTGTGCGAAAGCAAAACCACTTTTATTGATGCCTTTAGTTTGTGCGTCAAAAGCCTTTTGAGTCGCGCCCGCTGTGTCATTGAATTCCTTTTGCTTGTCCATAAAAGTTTTCCATTGTGTGCCCGCGAGCGACATGATTAGCGTCTGTCCTTCGATTGAACTGGACAAATCAGCTAAAGGAATTCCTGCTGCTGTAGCTGCCGAATTAACAAATTTCAGCGCTCCTCCCAGCCCCTTTGCTTTTATGAGCGCTTTACCGTTTGCATAGCCGGAAGCCGCATAAAGTTTCGTCATCTTCTCGGTAGGAGTAAGAAGCCCATTTAATGCCGCTTTAAGTTGTGTGGAAACTTCTGCCGCCTTCCCGGTCACGCCCGTGAACGTGCCGAAAATATTGAAGAGTTCTTCCTGCGAAACGCCTAACTGCGTGACAAAAGGCGTTACCTTTCCGATGCTCGCAGCAAGTTCAGGGAAAGTCGTCTGTCCAAGTTTTACGGCGGTGAATGCTAGATCAGAGGCGTGCTGCTGCGC
>JBAXYM010000059.1:0-2771 GCA_041670805.1 Patescibacteria group bacterium | reverse complement strand
GCCTTTTTTGAAGTCCCCGATGTCGGTTACATCCTTGATCACGTTCGCCTTGCCGCTGCCGATCTTGTAGCCGACACTCGCGCCCGAGCACAGGATTTTGCCTTTTTCTTTCAGAAGATATTCCTCCAAGAAACTCTCGTCGCGATTGCTCTGCGCCGTTTCGGGTCGCGCCTGCACGATAAACAGCTTGCCGGTAATGCCGTCCTTGGCCCACTCCATATCCATCGGACGCTTGTAATGGTCTTCAATAACCGTCGCCCAGCGCGCGAGCTGCAAAACCTCTTCATCGTTTATGCAGAAGCGGCGGCGATCCTCGACCGGCACTTTGACGTTTTTGGTGGAATTTCTGCCTTCTGTCGAATAGACAAGTTTTTCTTCTTTGAAGCCCAGTCTCTTTTCCACGATCGGCTTGAAGCCCTGCTTGAGGGTCGGCTGAAAAATATAGAACTCGTCCGGATTGACGCGCCCTTTCACGATATTTTCCCCGAGCCCGTAGGAGCCGTTGATTACTACGGCGTCGCGAAATCCCGATTCGGTGTCGATGGAAAACATCACGCCGGAAACCGCCTTGTCGGAACGCACCATTTTCTGCACGCCCACGGAAAGAGCGATGGTGAAATGGTCAAATCCCCGATCGACACGGTAGGATATGGCGCGGTTGGTAAAAAGAGAAGAGATGCACTGCTTGGTCGCATAAAGAATGTCGTGCACTCCTTTGATATTGAGATACGATTCCTGCTGACCGGCAAACGACGCGTCCGGCAAATCCTCGGCAGTTGCGCTGCTGCGAACGGCCATATCGGCACTCGCCCCGTATTCTTCTTCTATCTTGCGATAAGCTTTTGTGATTTCCGCTTTGAAATCTTCCGGAAATTCCGCCGCCATAATCGCGCGCCTGACTTTTTCCCCGCGATCGGAAAGATTTTTCATATCGCGCGTGTCCAGATCTTTCAAAATGCTCCTGATTTCATCCATCAGCCCCGACTCTTTCATGAAATAGCGATAGGCATAAGCCGTGGTCGCAAAACCGTTTGGGATACTGACCTTTTGCTTGGTGAGTTTCTGATACATCTCCCCCAGCGACGCATTCTTGCCGCCCACCAGAGACACATCTTTGTTCGTGACCTCGCTGAACCAAAGCACCAGTTCCTCTTTTCTATTTTTCGCCATAGACATTTTTTTATTTGTTTAAATAATATTTTTATTATAGCACAGTTTTCTTGCGCCGCGAAATAACCGTATAAAAATAATACGTTTTTCACGTTTTGTTTTTTCAATTGAAGATACAGAGCAGAACGACAGTTTATGCATTTCGGATCACACCAGAAATGGTGTGAACCACGCGGGATAAAACGTTCTTGTGCAATATTTCACACCATCTCTGGTGTGATCCGGATACAAAAAGGCATTCCGGATTTTTGGATTTATGCTGCGCAAATTCCGGGATGACAACTTTTTAGAAAGCAATAGATAAGCGTCAGAAAGCGCAGGCGGGTCAGTTTAGATGAGTGGTTGAAACTATATATTTTGCATATAACCCGCGGAAAGTATGCAAGCGAAAAGCACGGAAAGAACGGCTGCCAACAAAATTATTGAACCGCTTTTGATGAGATACGACACCGTTCGCGCATCCGCCGCATTCGTTTTGGACTGACCGGCTTTTTCAAGATTTTCGTACATCGCGTATAAAAACATCACCCCCAGTCCTTCTGCAACGAAGTAAGCCACTTGGGCAATGATGCTGAAAACAGGATGAAAAACCGACAGCATCATAAGATTCACCAGCGCGAGGACGCAGCAAAGAAAAAATATCCCCGCCCTTTCAAATATCGCCCGGATATTTCTGTTGGCGAGAGAGAAGGAATGATTTATCGCCTCGCGGACGGGCATATTTTTTGTGAGAACGTCAAAAAACAGAAAATATTTCCAGACACAGGCGAAAGCGAAAAGGGCTGCCAGTACAATCCCCATAAAAAGTATCATAAATGAAAATATGATACTGAGAATAGCGGAAACGCTTTGCGCCGCAGGAAAGAGATTCAAAAAGACAGCCGACACCAGAACAAAAGACCCCAAAAAGACGGAGAGAACAAGCAAATTAAGGGCGATAACAAAATACAAGAGCAGAGAGTTGACGTACGAAATTAACTTGAGAATGGACTGCCTGAAAGCCTGCCTGATGCCGATGTCCTTGTTTTTTATAACTTCAAAAAACATAACATTTCTAACAAGGACAATAACCGGAAAAGCGACACATACTAAAAAGAAAGAGGCGAAGACAGCCGCACCGCTTTGTGAAACAAGCGCCAGCGACAAAAGAATTGTCGCAATGAACAAGAAAGCCACCAGTGCCAGAAGAAAAATAAAAACAAATTTCAAAAACCTTCCCCGAAAGGATTTCCAAGAAACTTTCATTAGATCATCTGCGCTAAGAAGACTCTTTGAGAGATTTTCCATACTTTTTGTTTAGCTTTAGTTTTTTATTTATTTAGAACTTACAGTCAAGAACTCTTTATATCCTTACAACCGAGTTATCGCTCAGAGCTGTTATATCAAACCTACCAAACAATATTTCTCGCCATAAAGCCATCTTTTTGTCATATCGGATATGTTATCAAATCGATAACTGTTTATATTTCATAAAAACCATCATTTTTGTCATTCCAGTAGGAATCCCTTGAATGATATTATTTGCATATAATAATGTTTAGCTTGTAATCCATCGGTCAAGGGATCCTTGCGAGGATGACAAAATGTGGGTTGTATCGCAG
>JBAXYM010000058.1:0-2814 GCA_041670805.1 Patescibacteria group bacterium | reverse complement strand
CAAATTGATTCATTCTGGGAAACTTTCAATTCGTCAAGGTGCAAGACAGCTATGCTGTTAATTACGATTTTAGTTTTTTTGGGTGTGGTGGTTGCCGAGGTCCTGGGGACAAGCTCGGCTTTTCTGCACGAATGTGCAATCATCATCTTGGGGTACTGGTCGGGCCGCAGCTCCAAAGCCAAAGAAAATGCAGCCTGTGCTGCTTCACAAACTAACACCGCCGAAAATGAATAGAATAGAAAAATTCGCTGAAGCGATCAAGATCCACGAAGGCTATTATATTGGCTCGCGCTCTTACCGCAACAATAACCCCGGGAATTTAAAATTTGTTGGGCAAGCCAATGCCACAAAGGAATTAAACGGATCTTTTTGTGTGTTCGATACTTACGAGCACGGCTGGCAGGCGCTAATGAATATGATCACCAACGCCGTCAATGGAAAAAGCACAGTTTATCAGCCGGAGATGACCGTGTTGCAGTTTTTTCAAAAATACGCGCCTAGCGCGGACAATAACAACCCGCAAAAATACGCGGAATTTGTCGCCGGATATGTGGGATTTTCAATAAATTCGGAATTAGAGGAATTGACCATTGACCCAGACAAGACCGAGACGCCAGCAGCACAGGAGCCGCAAGCGGCAACGCCAAAACGCGTGCGCGTTACACTAGGCGACAAGGTACTTTTAGAAGGAGAACTTTTAAAAAGTTCGAGTGATTGAAAAATAGAGAATAACGCCCGTTAAGATATATTTAAAAACCGCCTTAGGCGGTTTTTAAATATTTTTTGGCAGGAGAAAATCAATAAGGTCGATCAAACTTGACTTTGTTGTCACAGTCAGGAGAATCAGCGCAGAGCCAACACACGTGACCGAACCGGGTTACAAGGGGAACGGCATCACCGCGATAGCCTCGAGAAGTCCATTGCTTCATTTTATCCTCATTGCGAACTCGGCCGCAGGCACTGCATTTATGCCTTTTTTGGCCATTGTCGACATTGGGCTTCACCTGGCAAGACTTAACATAACATTTACGACAGCGGCCAACTCCCTGACTTGGTTTTCGGTGGATGAAGCAGCCGCAATCAAGACACTTAAAGTATACGCTCATTTTTTTTAAAAATTAAAAAAAGGAAAATCAGGAATAAAGGAGATCATCATCGGGTTTAGTATCGATTGGATCCAGATCTTTATAGAGACCTTTAATACAAACATGATAAGCATAATTGGGATGGGTTTGGGATATACCACAAATTTCGCAAAATCCTTTGGATTTAATGAGAGCGCGAAATTGATCATTGGTCAGATGTTTGACGTTAGTTATCATTTTTTTTCATTAAAAGTTCTGGATTATCGAATGTATTGCCGATAACTTCGAAGATAGCGTCATCACAATCCTCCGGGTATTCTTCTATGCCTATAGGCTCATAATAGAATCCGGCTATATCTAATCCTTCATCTTCATTTGTCTTCCATACCACCTTCGCAGTCACGATACCTTCTTCATTTCCGTATCTCACGATGTCGTCCTTGTAAATCTCTACTTTATTTAAGTCTATATCTCCCGTGAATTGTCCGACTGTTTCGGGGAGGACTTCGTAAACGACACCATGCTCGGTTGCTATGCAATGTCTTATCTTTCCGTCGCTCAGAAAGAAATGGCCATCTTTCACAGGCACATCGTTGCAATTCTCTGCGGTCAATGGAGCGATAAAATAATACCCGTATGCCCAATGTTGAACCGGGTGAAGCTTCTCAAAATCTACTCTCTTAGCCCTAAATTTGATTTCCATTTTTATCCGTTTAATTTTTTTTGTTTTTGAATTCATAGAAAAAAAATTAAAAAATAAGCGATAGGAGATAAAATCAGTCGGGCTTTTTGGCGCAGTGGCGGCAGCGATAGAGATCACGCTTGGAGTCTTTTGATTTTAACATAAATTTTTCGTAAACGCGACGCCCGCAGATTATGCAGACGTGACGTTTATAGTTCTTCCCATTCTCAGGGCTGGAAGTGTGATAGTGTCCCATTGATATTTTTTTAAAAATTAGAGAAATGAGTCTGAGCGTAAAAAATACAAGAATGCACATAAAAAAATAAAAGAAAGAAAAAGACACACCAAAGAACATCGCGACAATTCGTCAGATACAAGACGAGCGTCAGAGCATTGAGAGATCGATAGAAAGCAATCTTAGATTGAGCGTTTTTGTTTATCATTTTTTTTTTTTAACAATAATGTGAAAAAATTTCGTTGAAAAGAGGAAGTAGATCCGGGGGGAATGTATATTCGATTGTCTCACTGTCGACCACAGCGATGGACCCGGCGCACTCACCAATCAGATTCCCGGTTTCCCGGAAGAAAGATTCTCGATTAGCGATTTCGCTTTTTTTTATGATAACTTTCATTTTTGTTATTTTAGTAATTTATTAGATTCTTATTTTTTAGAAAAATTACAATTGCGGCGAATAGCGTGCTGTATCTGCTTCGCTTGCTCGCGAGTTATATTTTCGCAAATTTCCCAAATGTCATTGATTGAGGGGATGTAGCTTGCGGACGGGATACTGTCGCTAGTAGTATCGAGCATAAATATTCTGCCGTTATGATTTTGGTTTTCTTTACAGAAGTCGGCGAAGACTTCGACAGTGCTGCGGTGATTGCGGATGTCGATTGTTTTTGCTTTCATAGATTTTTTTGTTATTTAATAAATTATCTACATATACATTGTAGGACATTCTGACAATGTGCGCAATAGCTTACCTGTGGATAACTCAAACAAAAAAAACCCGGGAAACCCGGGAAGAAAAAAGCGAAAAAATATAT
>JBAXYM010000057.1:0-2818 GCA_041670805.1 Patescibacteria group bacterium | reverse complement strand
TTTTTGCGTAGCATTCACACCATTTCTGGTGTGATTCGAATGCAATTTCACACTGTTTCCGGGGGTGATCCAAAGACGAATTTCCAATTAGTATGGATTTTTGGTGTCCGTTATAAAAACATACTTTGCACATGATCCGTAGTATTGAACTATTTATACCGCAAAGCATCAAGCGCATTCAGCTTAGTCTCCTCGCCAAAATAAATTTTCATAATAAAGAATTTCCTGTATAATCAGTACATGGAAAAACAAAAGGAAATACAACAGAAATTTACTGCTCTCGAAAATCATTTAAACGAAAAAACCAAGAGATTATGGTGCGGGGTTGAGGCGATAGCTTTGGGCAAGGGAGGTATTACCCTGGTGTCAAAAGCGACAGGCATATCTCATCCGACTATACGACGTGGCATAAGAGAGATAAACAATCCTGAAACAATAACGAATGATCGCATACGCCAAGAAGGCGGCGGTAGAAAAACGCTGGAAGAAAGCGATGAGACTTTGCGCAGAGACATAGAAGCACTGATTGAATCTGAAACTTTGGGCAGTCCGGAATCTCCGTTAAAATGGACTTCAAAAAGTACTCAAAATATAGCCGATGAATTAAATCAAACAAGATACAGGATCAGTTCGCGTTCAATAATCAGAGTATTGCATAAAATGGATTACAGCCTGCAATCAAACCGAAAGACGGATGAAGGCGGCAAGAATAATCCGGACCGAGACAAACAATTTAAATTTATTAACAAAAAAGCCAAGAAATTTCAAAAAAACAACCAACCGGTGATTTCAGTTGATACCAAGAAAAAAGAGAATATCGGCAATTTCAAAAATAACGGGCTGGAATATCACAAAAAAGGGGAACCTGAGAAAGTGAATGTGTATGATTTCATCGACAAAGAAAAAGGGAAGGTTTCTCCTTATGGCATTTATGATCCGGATAAGAACAAGGGCTGGGTGAATGTCGGCATTAGCGCTGACACAGCCGCTTTCGCCGTCAACAGCATCCGCTCTTGGTGGTATGATACAGGTAAAAAGTCTTACAAAAATGCCCGAGAAATTTTAATAACCGCCGACTGTGGAGGAAGTAACGGTTATCGTGTGCGCCTATGGAAAATCAAGCTGCAAAAGCTGGCTACCGAGCTCAATATCATTATCAATGTTTCTCATTTTCCTCCCGGCACCAGCAAATGGAACAAGATCGAACATAAGCTGTTCTGCTTCATTTCCAAAAACTGGAGAGGCAAACCATTAATAGACCGAGCGACAGTTATAAACTTGATTGGCAGCACCAAAACCAAAACAGGACTGACTGTGAAAGCCAAGCTGGATAAAAATCATTATGAAAAAGGAATAAAAATATCGGATGAGGAATTAGCCGCCGTGAAGATAGAGAGAGACACTTTTCACGGGGAGTGGAATTACAAAATTTGTCCTTGACTATTTAGAAAGTTATTTTGGCGAGGTTCCTAAGCCATATATTGATACTCGGCTTTCAGAAAATCTCACAAGTTGTGAAAAAGATGAGCTGGCCTTTACTATCGGGGTGGCGCAAGCAAGCGCATTACAAGCAAATGTTGATTACTATACATATATGCGAACTATCTCCGGCAATGCTTCCTCGGATAAATTCAAGTTGCAAGGACAGATTGGTCATCGTAATCCGACTAATTGTTATACAACATGGTGCAGTTGGGGGAATGAGTCAATCAATCTTGTTCCGGCTTGGAGCTCCTTGGTTCCGGGAACTAAGTCATGGGTGCGCTAAATATGTTTGCGGTTTAAACTTTATTATTTCTTATGAAAATTATATCCAAAAAAATCACTTTTAAGATCTTCCTTTTTGTGTTGGCGATATTTTCTGTCGTCGCATCCGCATATATGAATATTGAGGTGCTTAATAAAATGGAACTGAATAATCTTTCATGTGGGTGGCCGATGCAATACCTCTCTAGCGGTTACTATGAAAGCAAGCTGGATCCGCCATATCCTTGGACGGCAAATTGTATGAGCTTAATCAGCGGGGAATGGGGGGATCCTGTTAGTATTCAATGGATAAATCTTATTGTTAACGTAATATTCTTTTACCTGTTCTTATCGGTGTTATTTTATGGCGGTCGGATTATTGCAAAGAAAACTTAAAAGAAAAAATAAGATTGTGTCAAAATTTGTTTTAATTTTGGATATAGTTAATTAAGGTTTGATGCGTCTGCGAAATGGATAAGAGAAAAAGAGAATCCGTTAGGACTCTCTTTTTTTGGTTTCTTCTATTTCTTTTTGTGCTCCTTCCAGCATTTCGTGCACGCTTTTGAATCTGTTCTTGTAATTCTCGATTACTCGCTTCAAGCACTGCGTAATGAACCTCGGCTCGACTCCGAACTTCTTTTGGCAGTGCGGGCAACTTACCCAAAACTTCATGGGTGTTTTTTCATAGTTTTAGCTTTAATGAGACAACTCCTTGTGATCTGCCTGTACTCAGGCTGTCATAGGGTAACATTAGAGGGAAAGTTTGAAAACCGTAGGTTTTCATTCTAATCAAATAGTACCTTGTGAAGACGCCCTATTTTGTCTGTACTCGGACACACAGGGTTTAATTTATTTATAGATTTTATTTTAGCTAAAGCAAAAGTCTGCCGGGGGGCTTTTGTTGATTTTATGGGGGTTTAGTGTTATCTTTTAGTTAGTGCGTATAACTTAACAAGAAAGAAAAATGAGACTTACGGATAATGAGAAACGGGATATTTTGAGGTTTTTGGAGCAGGGGAAGCCTTTGCCGGAGAAATATCGCTTTTTGCTTTTTGATGACAATCGGGAGGTG
>JBAXYM010000056.1:0-2959 GCA_041670805.1 Patescibacteria group bacterium | reverse complement strand
GTTGAATTCCCGCCAGGCAAATCCCGTGGAACTTCCGGTCGGCTGGTCTTTTCCTTGGATTGTGTCATTAGTCCATTCCCAGACGTTGCCGGATAAGTCCCAAATGGTTTCGCCATTGGAAAGAACAAGCTGGGCTTTGGTGTCTCTATCCGTGCCGAAGTTAGCCGCTGTTCCTGCTCCATAACTGGCGGCGTCAGTAATTCCCACATTGCCTCTTTTTAATATTCCGTTTCCCACAGCATTACCCGTCCAGTTGGCTGGTTGCGCTTCCACATTTCTGGCAATCGTCATCCATTCGTTGTTGGTAATCAAATGCCCGCCCGTCTTGGCACATTCAGCGATAGCAGCGGTTTGGTTGATATTTACCCAAGGAGTTATATCTGCCTGCGAGGTGGCGATTCCTCCCACATTTTTGGCTTCATACTTCATTACGCAAAAAGCATTAGTTCCATAAGTCGCATTTGCGGGAACAAAAATATAATTTTCAGGACAGCCTAAGCTGACAGCATCACCCGAAATCTTGATATTGCCTGTGGTAGTTCCGCCATTAAAATCGGCATCACTGGTATGCGTTACGGAAACGGCGGAATTCTTCAAGGTAATCTGATTGGAAGTGGAATGGTCGATATTGTCGGAAGCGGAATAAAATTTCTGCCAACCGGTTTTATTCAGAGTGTAAGTTGCGATGGCGGAAAGGTTGGCCCCCAAAGACCAATCGCCCTGAACCCAGCTGAAAGTCGCCGCCTGGCTGTCTTTCTTATCGAAAGTGGCAAAATACACCGAGCTTATTGCAACAACAAAAAACAGCACCCCCAAAAGAAATCTTTCCTTGATCTTTTGACCGCGTGTCTTCGAAAATTTATTGTTGGATTTTATTATAGGCAGTTCTGCGGACGGTTCCTCAAGCCCCCCCCCCCGCGTTTGTCTTGACCTAATCTGAACAGAATCAACTCTTTTTTGAGACATAATGTTTTTTATTAGATTTATTTTTGAACCTTGATTGCATTATACACTTTTCAAAATAGTGCCGCAAGTGGCATGGAGGAAAAAGAGAGAAACACCACACGGAGTAGCACGGCTTTAGCCTGCGCGGTTGTCCCAAGCCGAATGGAACGATTGTATATATTTGTTTTTCCCGCTGGGACAGCAGCGCAGGCTGAAGCCATGCTACTCCGTTTTGGTAAATTGTTTTTTTGTATCCGGATCACACCAGAAATGGTGTGAACCACGCAGGATAAAACGTTTTTACATAGCATTCACACCATTTCTGGTGTGATCCATAATTCAAAATACAACTTATACATAAAATAGAGAACGTGGTAAATTTTTTGATAAGCTTGAAGAAGCGCGTCTTGACCATAAACAAAAGACGCGATAAATCGCGTCTCTACAAAAAGATAAAAGGTCATCCTGCCGATATTGCATGTGTTTGTTCTTTCCGCATTGGACAGCAGCGCAGGCTAAAGCCTGCTACTCCACGCAAAAACTCACCTAAAATGCTTGCTCAATTTCGGTCCGCTTTGGTTGGCGTAATGCGAGCCGATTTTTTCACTGTAAATGAAGTCGGCAGGCTCAATCAGCTTTTCAAAGCTCATTTGGCAAATCGGCTGCCCGTCGCGGAAGATGAAATTATTGTCGAACGAGCGCACCTCCAGCACCGCGCGCGTGCCTTTGATTTCGCCGCTCTCGCCATAGCCGAAGCCCGGGTCGAAAAAGCCGGCATAATGGCTGCGGAATTCTCCGCTGGAAATATCGTAAGCGATCATCTCGCCGGAAAATTCGCGCGGAATGCGAATCGCTTCTTTGGTGCAGAAAATATAAAACGCCTCTCTCTCCAGAAGCACGCTCTTGTCTTGGCGCGCATAAATCGGCTCGAAAAAATCTTCCGCCTTATGCTGCCCGATTTTACTAAAATCCAATACCTGATCATGAAGAATATTCTTGTAGCCTATAACACTCCCTTCGCCTTCGCCCTCCAAGTCGATATTCATCACCAGCCTATTGCCTCCTTCTTTTTTAATTTTGTCTTTGGTCTCAATAAAATTATGCTCCTTGTCAAAAAGCAGCTTGTTTTTGTCGTAAACCTCTTCCATCTCCTGCCAACCGACCAGCGCCTGACAATTGAAAAGCCGAAGCTGGTTCAGCCGCTCGCCAAAAGACAGCTTTACCAAAAAAGATTTCGGAATCACCTGCAACCAAAGCTCCCCCCGATAGCCGGAAGGCACAGTATCGAAACGAGGATAGCCGTCCACCAAAAGCCGCGTCTGCAAATCCACTCTGCCGGTCGAACTTTTCGAGGAAGCAAAAGCGAATTTTTCCTGCGGAAGATTTAATTTTTCATTGAGCCTTATCAAATATACGCCGTTCCTCTCCAGCGGATTGTCAAGATTTACCCGGAAGATAGATTCCTTCTCAATCACATCGCGAATCTTCTCGCCGCGTCGGGGCAAAAAAGTCCCCCGCATCCGATAAGCTTCATCCGAAATGCCAAGGTCGAGGCTGGCAGGCTGAATGTTTTCCACATCCGCCGTCACCTCTCCCGCCTCAATCATCCGCCTGATCATTTGCGAGGGAAAAACTCCCAGATTTTTTGTCGTATCTTCCATCAAGATATAGTTAAATATCATTAGAATTATGTTGTCCGTTGTCAACCGGTAATATCGGCTGACCCACCTTTTATTTGTCATTCCAGAATTTCGGTACTCCGAAATATCCGGAATCCCTGTTAAAAGAAGTAGTCAATATCTGTCATTTCGAAATGAGGTACTCCGATTGAGAAATCTGTGAATAATATTATGCAAATATAATCCTATTGTAAAAATAATACCAACAAAGCTTTCGTGCATTTCCCAGATCTCTCAGTCGAGTACTCCTTCGAGATACCTGTTAAAAGAAACAGTCAATAGTAACGGTATCCTTATTCTGTTCTAAACGATAGTTTAGAAGGATCAAAGGTTTG
>JBAXYM010000055.1:0-3044 GCA_041670805.1 Patescibacteria group bacterium | reverse complement strand
TGCAAAGACGGGGATTGTTGATGGATAACAGTCGCACCGTCGATAGGCATCTGTGGATATGAGACGGGTATTTGTGTTTCCGTTATTTTTTATCCGGATTATCAGGTACGGACCCATGACGCCAATAATGCGCCATGTTTTGCCCTCGCTCCTCCGAGATACCCTCCCAATGCGCGCTCCAACTTGGAGAGTGGCGCTCTGTTCCTGGATCTCACCTGCGTCGATGATTCCTTCTCGTGTGAGAGTTGCTTCGGCTGCCTTACAGTAATTCTCAGCCATTTTTGCGGGGTCACATCTCAGATACCATTTATCCGAGTCTATAATAGGGGAGAGAGTAGGGGTCATAATACTAACTCCCCTTTGATAATTGCACAAATAACCGCAATAATAATCATAATTGTAATGGGTATCATTACTACCGTAAATATCTTAATGTATATCGGCATACAGGCCTTACGCCATTCTCGGTTTAACTCTTTCATTCGCTCAGATGTCATTCTAGATATACCTCCTTTAGTATTTTCTGCAAATGGTTTATTCTCCGTTTAATCTCTCGCTTTTCAGCTGGTTTCCATTCTCTATATTTCCAACAATTTTGACATGGATCTAATTCAGGGTTACCGGGACAAAAATGACACGATATACAATCTCGTTTAGTTGTCATTTGTTGACCCTCCTTCTCTCTTCCTCTTCCTCTATCCACTCCTGAACAACATCATCGTCCATGTCCATAATCAGTGATTCAAGCATCTTGTCTTCCCGGTCCAGCATCCAAAGCCAAGTGACTAGAACACCCACTGCCACACCCCCAATCATTCCCATAAGGAACCACACAATAGGGTCAATTATCATTCCTTCGCCTCCCAGCACGGATACCCCTGCGATGCCGCGGCTTCCTCTGTCATTGTCTGCCCGGGTTTCGTGCACGTGCCCCATGTGATACCCCAATTATGTTTCTCGTCGTCGCCAGCAATCACTGTAAAGTGCTTGCATGTTGAGCATTTCCGCGGCTGGGTCATTTAATATCCTCCTTTGGGAACTTAAATGTATAAACTCCTTGCATACTATTTGAGCGATACATTGCCCAGAATGCAGTATATCGTAATGATTGGATAATAGCCTCGTTTCCAGACCAACCCATAGTGTATAAGGTTAATTCCCGCTCTTCCGAGTCATATACAACTCCACTACCTGCGTGCCACCACACCATCCGTAATATGCTGATGAATGCATAGAGATTCTTCCATTTCCACATCCAGGTATCTTCCCTCAGGCAGACGAGGAAATACTCTGTTGGATATGTGGGTTCTGAAGGGTCGGTAATCTCCTCGAGGGACAACTCCAGCACAGGGATAATGTTTTGATATGTCCGTGACTCAATCTCTTTCTTTAACGCGATTACTTTACACTCCCCACATGAGTCAAGACATGACTCACAAAAGGACTTTATTCGTAATAACGCCGCTTGATTTGTGTAATGCTCGTAATAGGTAATTGGGAAGTCAGTCATTTAATCTCCTCCTCGCTCAATTCTGGGGGCGTTCCTTGTTTCAATCCAGCGGCAGATAGGAACGCACGGACGTTTGTAAGCTCCTGCATACCGCTATCCCATAGACCGCGACCGTCGGGAACATAAAGGAGATCATTTGTGATTACTTCTCCATCGAGTCGTTTTCCCTTATACACAGTATAATCTATGTAAGATATGTTCACCTTGTCTTCATCTTTGAACAAGATGATATCTACAATGATCTTGTCATTGTACCAATATTCATGTAGGTCTTCCGTCATTCCTTATCCTCTCCTAAGAAGTTCCGTTTCATTTTATGAAGTGTTTTGTTCAGTTGTCTCAGTATGCAGAACTTCGGGAACTCATTATCATTGTCACATTCCAGATGATTATAGGGACCAACAAATCCACACTCACCGTTCCGCCGGTATCTGCATTCAGTCGGATTGTTTATTTCAAATGCGATTTCAACTTTCATTCTGCATGTCCCTCCGGACCGAATACCCTAGCCTGTCCCATATATCCTTCCTGCTGTTGTGCGGCAGTGGCTTTGTTGAACAAGTCTCTGAGAAGCTCTGGGTCCATATGGTCAAAGATGATATTGTCAAATATCGTGACTGTAAGGGTATCGTCATAATAGGTCATCTCGGTCTTCACATGGAATATACAGGATTCCCGCACTTCTCGAGATAGTAACCCGCGCTTAGGGCAGTCTTCTAAGCAAGGCAGCATGTTCTGAGTCATACACTGTTCGAATCTAAGTGTGTGCATCATTCTTGGTTACCCCCTGCAACCCCGAGATATTTTTTGAAGCGTGAATCTGATAATAAGACCCATTTGACAACTACATACTCAGCTGGGACCCAAACCAACACCATAAGATACAATTGTTTATCCGGATTGGAGCCATAAATCCCTTGGATTTCGTTGATGTATTCTTCTTGGGAGGAGAACCCCTCCTTTTTCCAAAGATGATTCTTGGGGTTTTTGATTTCAGCCAGTGTTGTCGGATATACCTTGTTCACCGAGTATATCTCCGAGTCGATGATGGTCAAGTCCCCGCACCTACCTTTCATTTCATCCCGGATTGTGTAGACCCTGCGCGGATTGTAATTCAAATGCCGCTGGAGATTTTCTTGGGTAAAACTCAGTTTGAACTGTTTCATACCTCATCACCCGACCCGTTCTTTCTTTGTTCGCAGATTAGTTTGTACAGATCTGGTTGTGCGATGCTGACTATCTGGTCAACATAATGATTCCAAATGATTGCATGTGTCGCAATCAAATTGTTTACCAATACTGCCTGGTCTCGAACTTCACGGGACATATCAATCGCTGCCGTAAGGGTATCAAGCACTCTGGATGCGGCCGTGATATCCATCGTGATAGTAATAGTCTTCGGGATTTCTTGTGTCATGCTTCTATCCCCCTGATTGATTTGTACATCTCGAGAATCCTTGTTTCTGGGATTTCCTTTTGTAGCACACCGTGCCTCTGTGATATCTCTAACTTAATCCGAGCGTAATACTCATTG
>JBAXYM010000054.1:0-3075 GCA_041670805.1 Patescibacteria group bacterium | reverse complement strand
CCGAAGGAACCTTTCGGATTTTCACCAAGCTCTGTTTCGATTGCGACAACTTCGTTGTCGAGCGCGACAAGATCCTCGGCATAGGTGACGGTCGCTTTATTGGCGTCGTATACGACGCCATTGCGATTAGCTTTAGCGCGAGGCGAAAAAATAGAAGCGGGAAAAACAGACAAATTTTTTTTTTAAAAAAAAGTTAGATAACAAGCATATACTCGCGCAAAAAAAGATTATAACCTGATATTTTTTCGCGCCGCGCGCGAATATAATAATCTTCGCGATTGGAGTTCGGAAGAGATTGCCAGGCGGCGACAGCCAGGCGGAATTTTTCACGGCGCGCTTGCTGCGCCGGGGTGCGGCTAGCGCCGCCAGTACGGTATGCCTCGAGAGTCTGAACACGGCGACCGTAGCGAGTGCGAACTTGATATATTCCAGACACCACTTGAACGTCGCCGGAGGCGAGAGGAATGACGACGTCGTCGTCGCCATAACGCGTCAATCCATATTGACCGCGCCCATAGTGACGAGGGGTGCCAATCCGTTTATGCGCTTCAGAGAAAAAATGAAGATCTTGTTTTTTGATATTTGTCATTTTTTTGAAAAACTAAAAAGAAGAAAAAAGGAAAAAAAAGAAAGGAAGAAAAAAAAGAAAACAAATAAAAAAACCAAAATAAAAACCGGAAGAATAGGCGCAGCGAACATCGGAGCGATAATAATTTTTAATCATTTTTTTTTATGAAGAAAAAAGAGAATTAAAATAATCAAGGACGCGCGGCGCGTCCGGAAAATCGGAAATATAAACGCTGATCTCTTGATTTAAAGTGAACGCTTGAAAACTGAAATTGTGAGAGCCGACGACGATATCGCAATCGTCAATCAATATCATTTTTGCGTGAACGAGTCTTTTACTGAAAATTTTTTTTGTTTCGCAACCGACGCTGCGCAAAATTTTTAGCACATCTTCAGAGTTGCCAATCACTCGAACTTTGACGCCGCGCCTCACGGCAGAAACAATCGATTGATTGAAAATCTGAACACAATTCCCCGGGTCGTTGGTATACCACCGCCAGTCAAAAACTATAACATCAATAGAACGCCGCGCGGCGTCGATTAGGGGGACGACAGTTGCAGAATATTCGGATCCAATTATTGCTCTCATATTTTTTTTAAAAAAAAGAAAAAAGAAAAAAGAAATTAAGCGTTGGTGTAGACATTGCCGGCGAAAATATTGCCGGTGCCGGCATTAGTGTAATTGTAATATAAATAATTGGCGGTAAAGGACAGTTTGAAGGAATCGGAAGTAAGACGGACACGACCGCCGCCGGACGTGATAAGAGTATTACCGACTATCTGACCGGTGTTATTCGTGAAATCAAGATAACAGCCAGAGCGCGCAGAAATGTAATTATGCGAAACTCTCCAATTCGCGAAATCACCAGTGGCGGCAGCGACGCCGGAATGAAAAACGTCAACGCCAGAAAAATAATTGTTGAGAAGGCTAAGATATCGACCAGCGGAAGCAAGAATGGTCAAGCCAGTGCAGCCACTGCCCGAAATTCTATTGTTGAGAATTGAAAGATTATCCGTAACATAAAACATACCGACATTATCGGCGGTAACATATCCGCGATTATTCTCAACGCGACCGTTATTAACACAGAAAAGATAAGGCCCGGAACATTTTTCAAAATAATTATTAGATACGACATTGAGCAGGGGAGATAGGGTGCTGGAATACACAAGACCGGCACAACGCGCGAAACGAACATTGTTGACGAATACAGGAGTGCCGCCGGACATATTGACGGCATAAGCAGCGGCAGAATCTTCGATCGATACGTCGGTAATATTGTGCAGAGGGGGGCGCAGCTCGGAGATCGTAGGAAAGATATAATCATAATCACCAGGGTAGGCAGAAGACAAGGTCAGCTGTGTGTCACTATCGACAGAAGAAATTTCAATTGAAACGCCCTCATAACTATCCTCAATGAAACTAAAAAGACTTTCGACGCCGAAAGTGAGCAAGTGAGATCCGGCAGGGAATGTAACCACAGTACCACCTTGAGCAACGGAACATCGGGGGCGAATATACATATCAAGAGAGCCGGATAGTCCGGAATAAGAAGCGGTCATGGTAATTTGGGTCGCGCTGTCGACCGAATAGATGACGTACTCGTCATAGCCATTGCCGATATCTATGCCCATACCGGGCCAAACAGGACATGAAGGATCAAGAAGATTAGTGCCGGCAGGGAATGTAACGACGGCAGATCCTTGCGTAAATGTGACAGCGGAAAAAGACAAAGCTTCAATGACTTTCGATTGATAACCGACGACGCCGTGAGCGGCACCGCCGAAAGTGATGACGGTCTCGCCAGGACCATCACCGATAATATCGACAGCGCGCCCCAAAAGCAGATCGGAATTCTGATTGTAAATTCCACGTTTGACCAAAACGGAACCGCCGCCAACACTATCAGCATAATCGACGGCACTTTGGATATCGTCATAATCGCCGTCACTGCCGGGAGAGACTATCGCGGTATACGCGCGCGCGTGGGGATAGAGCTTGTCGTTAACGATACTCTCAGCGATGTGATCTATAATCTCGGAAGCCTTATGCGATTGGAGACTACCGGTAGCAGACAGGTGAGCTTCGGCGTCAGCTTCATGAGCAGCAATTTTTCGATCGATCGCTTCTTCAATTGTCTCATTATCGTTTTGGTTTTTTGCAAGAAGACCCCAAATAGTAAGCGCCATAAAAATTAGAATTAAGAATTTTTTAAACAAAGTCATTTTAATCCAAAATCTCTTTATTGATTTTTTTCGATAGTTTCCGTTTATCATTTTTTTATATTATAGCAGTTATTTTTTTTTTATCAATTTTTTCCAGTTCTTCTTCCCTGGCAATTCTCTTTTTGTCTCGCGCGAGAGACAAACCGATTTCACTGATTGCGCCTTTGGCAATCAGTTCATTTTTGATTTTTTCGAGCTTTTGAATTTTTGTTTTTTCGTCTTCATTTTTTAAATTTTCTCTCTTATTAATAATATTAGTAGAATCAATCTTCTTATATGTGT
>JBAXYM010000053.1:0-3385 GCA_041670805.1 Patescibacteria group bacterium | reverse complement strand
GTCGAACGCGGCGAACGCGCGGAAGTTTTCTCGCCGATGGAAATCGCCGGAGACAGCCCCTCCAACTGATCCACGTCCGGCTTGCTCAAGATGTTCAAGAACTGCTTGGGATAATCGGAAATATTTTCCAAATACCGCCTCTGCCCTTCGGCATAAATCGTGTCAAAAAAAAGCGACGACTTCCCGCTCCCGGACGGACCGGTGGCAACCACCAACTTCCCCCGCGGAATATCCACGCTTACGTTTTTCAAATTGTGCACCCTTGCTCCCCGTATGGAGATGTTTTTCGTGTCCATAAATTAAAGACGATTTTATAAAATATGAAAAATGTCTTAATATGCCTGAAACAGTTGGAATTCTATCACACATTTTTGCAGAAATCAAGGGGACGGACGGCGAGCTTGTTCCGAAAGTCGATGGACCACACCAGAGATGGTGTGGAATGCGGGACAGAACGTTTTTTGCGTAGCATTCACACCATCTCTGGTGTGGTCCGGATGCAAAAATGCATTTCTGGGTTTTGGATTTTGGATTTCGGATTTTCGGATCACACCAGAAATGGTGTGAACCATGCGGGACAGAACGTTCTTGTGTAATAGTTCATACCATTTCCGGTGTGGTCCAAATACAATTTGCCAAACGGAGTAGCATGGCTTTAGCCTGCGCTGCTATCCCACGCGGGAAAAACGAACGTATACAATCGTTCTATTCGCATTGGACAACCGCGCAGGCTGAAGCCATGCTACTCCACCTTTCAACCTCGCTTCCGCTTTACACAAAAGCAAAGGGGACGCGACCAAAATGGACAAAAGCGGCAAAATATGCTAATTTGTTATTGTAAGACTGATTTTTAATTCAATAAACAAAAAACCTATGCTAAGTGAACTTATTATCAGCATCCTTACCAACGCGGTGGCTATCTATGTCGCCGGACAGGTCGTGCCGGGTTTCGTCGTGCAGGAAAACAGTTTTTGGGTCTTGGCAACCGCCGGTTTTATTTTCGGACTGATCAACTTTTTCGTAAAACCGATTTTGAAACTACTGTCTCTGCCCGCGATCTTCCTCACCTTCGGACTCTTTACAATCCTGATAAACGTTGCTATGCTGTTTCTGCTGGATTACTTCGTAGCCGCAATTCAAATTGAGGGCTTCTGGGCGGCATTTTTTGCAATGTTGGTAATAAGCGCCGTGAATATTTTTATCGGATTTTTCTCTAAGAAATAACATAACAAACCCGTATGAACCAAACACTGAACATAGCCCAAGCGGTTATTTCCATATTGCTCATCATCTCCATCCTGCTCCAAAACAGAGGTACGGGGCTGAGCGAAACTTTCGGCGGCGGCGGCAACGCCTCTTACCAGACCAAGCGAGGATTTGACAAGTTCCTCTTCCGCGCGAGCATTCTTCTTGCCATACTCTTTTTGGCAACGGCGGTTTACAGTCTGACACAAGGCGCTTAAAAGGCTCTCGCGCCGCATAAATTCATAAGAAAAACATATTAAATTGAGTTTTAAAAAGATACTTAAGACTGTTTTTTCCGTTCTGAGCAACAAAGAGCGGCGAACTTTGTATACTCTTGTTTTTTTGTTGCTTGCAAGCGCCTCCTATACGGGCGCGAAATATTATCTCGACCACACGAAAGAAGTGGCGAACGGCGGCGGCGAATATACCGAGGCGGTGGTGGGTACGACCCGCTTTATCAATCCCATCCTCTCCCAAACCAACGACATTGACGCCGATTTGGTGACGCTCACTTTTTCCAGCCTGCTCAAAACCGGCGCGGGCGGCAAACTCGAAAACGATTTGACCGACAGCTACGAGATAAGCGAAGACAAGCTCACTTACACTTTTCATATTAAGCGGAATGTCCTCTGGCACGACGGCAAAAGCCTGACGGCGGACGACATCGTTTACACCATCAAGACCATTCAGAATGACAATTACGCCAGCCCGCTCATCGCCAACTGGCAGGGGGTGCGCGCGGAAAAGGTAGACGATTATACGGTTAATTTCATTTTGAAAAGCGCCTATGCTCCTTTCTTGAATAATCTCACGTTCGGCATATTGCCCCGGCATCTTTGGGAACAGACATCCGCCAGCCAATTTCTGCTCAACGAACTCAATTTCAAACCCGTCGGCAGCGGACCGTACAAAATGAAAAGCTTCAAAAAAGACTCGAGCGGCAAAATCATCTCCATTGAGCTGGAAGCAAACGGCGCCTATTACGGCAACAAGCCTTATATCAAAAAAATTACTTTTAAATTCTACGCGGACGAAACCGAAGCGATTTCCGCCTTCAACCGCAAGGAAGTGAAAGGCATAAATTATATTTCCCCCGGCAATCTGGACAAGGTGGTCGACGCCGACAAAAAAAGCGTCAACCGTCTCAGCATTCCGAGATACTATGCGGTTTTCTTCAACCAGATCCAAAGCAAGGCGCTCGCCGACAAAACGGTGCGCCAAGCGCTCTCCTATGCGATTGACAAAGACAAACTGATTGCGGACGTGCTTAAAGGCGAAGGGCAGAAAATCGACTCGCCCATTACACCCCAACTCTTGGGCTATAAATCCGACGTTAAGGTTTACGATTTTGCCAAAGAGCACGCGCAGAATATCTTGACCGCGGCGGGCTGGGTGGACAGCGACGGCGACGGCGTGCGTGAAAAAGGCGATAAAAAATTATCGTTCAAGCTGGTCGCGACCGATTGGACTTATATCGCAACCACCGCCACGGAACTGCAAAGCATGTGGAAAGAAATCGGCGCCGACGTACAAATTGAAACTACCGACAACATCCAAGAAGAATGCATCGCAACCCGCGCTTATGATGCCATCTTGTTCGGCGAGATACTCAGCTACGACCCGGACCCGTTCGCTTTCTGGCATTCTTCGCAGAAAAAAGATCCGGGACTCAATCTGGCGCTCTATGACAATGCCGACGTTGACAAGCTGCTGGAAGAAGCGCGCAAAGAAACCGACCCCGCAGTGCGCGCGCAGAAATATCAGGAGTTTCAAAATCTGGTGGTCGAAGACGCACCGGCGATCTTCCTTTACAGCCCCAACTATATTTATTTGCAAGATAAATCAATTCAAGGATTTACCACGAAAGACATCATCACCCCTTCCGACCGCTTCAACGACGTGGAAAATTGGTACGTGCGAACAAAGCGAGTTGCCAAGTAGAAAGGCTCCGGCAAGCAAAGGGCGACGTAAAAGAATAAGAAACGTTTCTGTAATTATATCTGTCATTCCGGAATTTCGGTACTCCGGGCGACGCGGCAACCCCGATACTTGGAGCTTGACTGGATTCTATTTGTCATCTCGAAGGAGTACTCGACTGAGAGATCTGGGAAATGCACGAAAACTTTGTTGGTATTGTTTT
>JBAXYM010000052.1:0-4443 GCA_041670805.1 Patescibacteria group bacterium | reverse complement strand
TCTCCGTTAAAATCCCATTCATAGAGGGAGATGGTACTGGTAGAAGGTGAGGCATCGAAAAGTATTGCTGTTCCTTCAGTAGTGGTGTATTTGTCCGCGGTTAGTTTGGCTTTGGGGAAGGTTAGGGTTGAGTCGGAGGTGAGGGTTCTTTCGAATTGACCGTTCTTGTTCTCATCAAATTGCATCGTTACACCGTTTTTGCCTTGTTTTAGAGATTCCCAATCTATACTGAATTGATGGGTTGTTTGGCTGTTGGTTTCAATATCATCGGCTGTAAACTTGGCTTTTTCTTCATCGTTTTCAGAGAGAGCGAGGGTAAGATCGTAAGTGGCTTCATAGGATCCGACTACTTGGGTCCGGAGACCATCAACAACGTCTCCTTCTGTATTTCCAAATACATAAACAGTTTCTGATTCTGGCGCATAGATTGAATAAGGAATATCCTCCACAATCTCACCATTAACCAAGCCGGTCATTCTCCCCTCCTTGTCATAAACACGAAGCTCTCCGGGAGAGCCGAGATCGGCAGTGAACGTTGCAGGAAATACACTGTAAGTGGTATTGGGGTTTCCATTAACCTCAAGGTTTATGCCATTCATCTTATCCGGCAAACTGTCGGCACTGATATTGCTCCAATCAACAGACAAAATATTGGAAGAATTCTTTCTAATCCTTATGTCTTCAAGGCCCAAGATGGTATAATCGCTTTTCTTTTTCAGATAGATGAAGTTTGAACAAAGAATTTCAGAGGGTCCGCATAATTCCGGATTGATAAGCCGATACCCGGCAGTTGGAATAAAATCTTCATTAATCTCAGATCCCTCTTCCCTCTTTTGTAATTGCAAGTCATAAGCAGTGTCGAAAGAATTATTGTTTTTGACCTCGAAATTGGAATCTTCTGTATCATCATAAAGGATTATTCTTTTAGAATTAGTAGCAAAAAATGGCGTAGCTTTCCCGCTATTATCCATCGTTATCTTTTTACCATTGCTATCATAAACTAGCAAATCCAATTCTCTTTTTGAGTCCAAATCAGAAAAGACTTTTTCATATTTTGGAATATTTTTTACGGGATCTTGCGGAATTGCTTTGCCGTTTTGAACCTCTACTACCCTATAACCGTGAGTATCGTCCTTGCCCGCGCTTTGTGTCTGGGTGTAAAGAGGGTAAATTTTATTTTCATACCAACTCGACAGGGTTAATTCATTGCCAGAAGAATCGAAAACTAAGCTGTCATGTGTATGACCAGAGAGAACTAGCTGGACTCCTCTCTCTTCGCAATACGTTATAAAGTTTCCCCAATTATTCGAGATTGCACCATTTGGAACAATTACGCCCCCCAGTATATTATCGTTATCAAACTCGGTATAGGAAGATTCATTATCCTGCGCTGTATTATGCATAAATATTATTCTCGGAGCAGAAGGATATCTTGCTGCCAATTCATTTAACGATTCTATAACAGATTCGCTAAGCCCTTCACTTTCGGGAGTAAAATCTAATACTCCAGTATCTTCTCCCGAATCCAGTCCGATGATTTGAAAACCATCATGATAAAAGTAATAGTTATATCTGTTCTTACCTCCTTCTTCGCTTTGTGAAGCATTCATAATGTCGGGATTGGACGCAAGGATAGAAATCACACCTTCAGGCTTTTTCATCACGTCAAAATAGTTTACAAGCTTATCGTTTCCTCCTGAAAGATCCGTTTTCCCCGGTTGAATCGCTGTTGATTCGCTATCATATCTGTCATGATTCCCCGGCACGAAATATATTTCTATCCCTGTCCGACTGCTAAAATCTCCGGTGATTGATTTGAAATCTTCAAGCCATCGTTCGTTATTGTATTCTACATTGTCTCCTCCGATTAAAATGAAATCGGGGCGAGGATTTAATTGCTCTATATTGTAGAGGACATCGGTAAAACGAGGGTAAGATTGAGATTCGTACCAATTTTTTCCAAAAAATGAAGCAACGGCGGTAGTAAGGCTCCCCAAATGTACATCCGTCAAAAACACAAAAGAGAAATTGGAAGAGATGAAGTCCGCGTCTGTCGGGCTGTTGTTTCCGAATTCTATCCAGTCGCTTTTGTTGCCTGTTTCATTGATTGTTCTTGCTTTCCAAGAATAGAGTCCTCCGGTGGGAGTATAATCGATTGATGCGATTTCTCCGGTGGATACTTGGTTGCTTGTCAGGTTTTTGGTGGATAAGATCTTTCCGGTTTCGTCGATATTGTTTATCTCCACTTCCAGAGATACTTTTTCTCCTTTTGAGTCTTCCACTTTGGCGCTCAGAAATATTGAGTCTGCGGATTCCAGTGCGCCTTCGTTTATGATTCTTCCGATACCGGCTTCCGTGCCGTCGGATTCGTTTTTCTGGCTAAGATTGGTTGGCGGCACTAATGTCGTTTCTGCCCAAAATGGATTCTTGATTATAAAAGTATCGGTGGCGTTATTGACATCCCCTTTAACCAGATTGCCGTCCCCGGAAGAAATCAATATATACTTGCCATCGGGCGTAATATCCTCAGAATTAGAATAACTATTGCCTTTAATGCCTTCATTGGAAATGCTCACTATTTTCAACTCTTGCGTGTTTCGATCACGAATAAAAACATCCGTAACATTATCAGTGTCTTCTTTCGTCAGATTGGATGCAAAAGAAGAGAAGATAACATAGCGCGCGTTCTCGCTTACCAGAGGCCGATAAGAATTGTCATTAGCCTGTTCTCCGTTTGAATTAACACTCACTCTTTGGATGGTATGATCCGTAAGGTTATAAACAAAAACATCTTGATGATTATTGGTATCGTCTTCCACAAGATTCCAACTGCCTGAGATAAAAGTTACATAACGCCCGTCGGGACTTATGGCGGGACTGAAGCCTTTCTCGCCTCCTTCCTTGCCTTCAGAAGATAAATTCACGCGTTCGATTTCTTGGGTGTCCAAGTCTTTGACAAAAATATCAGCGAGACCGTTTATATCCCCCGCTACGAAGTTGGTAGAAAGAGAAGCAAACGCAACACGCCTGCCATCCGCACTCACGGACGGCTCAAAAGAATAGGAATCACCGACCGTTCCGTCTGATGCCGAACTCGCGCATTCAACTGTTCCGGTAGCGATATTGTAAACAAAAATATCCGTGCGAGTGTTCTTATCTTCTTCTGCCATGTTCGCAGCTTCAGATTGGAAAACCACATATTGACCATTGGCACTGATAGAAGGAGAATAGGCGCCTCCCGCAGGCTTGCCATCCAAACCTCGACTTGCCAGTACTGTTTTCTTCTCCTCGCGATTATAGACAAAAACATCCGCGCTCCCGTTTGTATCTTCCGCTACCAGATTGCTGGCAAAAGACAAAAAAGCTACGTATTTCCCATCGCCGCTGATTGACGAGAACGAAGATGAACCGTTGGCATCTTTTCCGTCGGGAGTTAAATTTATTCGCTCATTCACACCGGTTGTGGTGTCATAGATAAAAACGTCGCTGCGAATATTATTGTACCATCCTCCGGTATAAGTATTGGAAATATAGGAAATCAGCCGCCCGTCACTGCTAAAAGTCGGCTGGCTGGAGCCTGCAGCCAATTCTATTCCGTTTGATTGTATCGGTACACGTTTAAGATTGTCCTCGGCCTCGTTCCGCGCCTTCGGATTGTAAGAAGCAAGATTGCCAACATTCCAATCGGTATGGCAGCCGGGATCATCTTTATCCGCAAAACCGTCGTTGTCATTGTCGATACCGTCATCGCAAATATATTCAGGGCTTGGCGATGTTTTAACAAAAACCGTCTCGCCGCTTATAGCACTGGTAGAAACACCAACAGGTAGCGCGAAGGTATAGTCCTTAACAAATACCATATTTTCTTTATAGTCTTCGAAAGAACCGTCTATCCACTGACTGAGCGAGGATGACCAAACTTGTCCATTGGCGTTTATCAAATCGACAGTGCTGTAAACAATGTCACAAGCGGGAGCCAAAACCCAGTCGGCATAAAAATCGAAACTATTGCCGTCATCGACATAGTTCTGATACACCCAAGAACCGCCAATAAACTTATAGGCATTGTAGGCGCCACCTGGGACGAAGTTAGCGTAAAGAAGCGAGGTTCGAGGAAGAATACTTTGATATCCATTTGTCCACTTGCTCCACCAAACTAAATTCAGACCGGGTTTTGCTCCATCTTCCACGTCAAAAGCCATATATTCACCGTTCACATTCTTAAAAACCACTCTGTCTTTCAGAAAATGCGTTTCGCTGTAAGGACCGTTATAGTCATAGGGAAGGGTAGGAAGAGAAGAAAGATCAGGTGCGCTCGTTGTGTTTTCCGCTTCCCCGGAAGTTTCCGCTTTTACACTTGCTATCCCAACGCCGCCCGAAAATAGTTGCGCGACAATTAAAAAACCGGCAATAAAATCAGATAACCGCTTTTTCATAATTTTG
>JBAXYM010000051.1:0-4507 GCA_041670805.1 Patescibacteria group bacterium | reverse complement strand
CCGGTGGAACGCTCCGCCACATTGCCGGAACCCACCCTATATTTTTTTCTTACCGCCATTTTTATATATTTATTTGATATATGAAAAGATATTTTACCTTGAATATGCGCTTCGGTCAATATTCCCATTATAGTATATTTTGAAGAATATTAAAAATTTTTACGGCGATGCAAGATTTTGCGTTTTAGGCTCGCGCGGCAAAAGTCTCACCTTGCGGCAAAAATCAGTTATGTTAGACTTAATCAGAGACATTAATAACCGCTAAATATCAATCTTATGGAAGAAATCAACACCGATCCGAAAAGGATCAAGGAACTGCTCAGCCGCAACGTGGAGGAATTGATTGTCGAAAAAAGTCTGGAGGCGAAGCTTGAGTCGGGCAAGCAACTGCGCATTAAATATGGCGCCGATCCGTCGCGGCCGGACCTCCATCTCGGACATTCCGTTCCCATTCGCAAGCTCAAAGAATTTCAAGAGCTCGGACACCAAGTGGTTTTCATTATCGGCGACTACACGGCGACAATAGGCGATCCGAGCGGAAAATCAAAAACGCGCCCGGCGCTTTCAATAGAGGAAGTGAAAGAAAACGCCAAAAGTTATTTTGATCAAGTCGGACAAATTCTGGATCTTGAAAAAACCGAGATTCACTACAACAGCGAATGGTTTTCCAAGCTTAACTTTGAAGATATTTTGAAGCTCACGGCAAAATTCACAGTGGCGCGCATTCTGGAACGGGACGAATTCGCCAAACGCCTCAAAGAAGGCGCCGACATTACCGTCACCGAAATGCTCTACCCGATGATGCAAGCCTACGATTCCATAATGACCGAAGCCGACGTTGAAATCGGCGGCACCGACCAGAGGTTCAATCTCCTCGCCGGACGCGAACTGCAAAAAAAGTCGGGCAAGCCGGAACAGGATGTGATGCTCTGTCCCCTCTTAGTGGGACTCGACGGCGCGAACAAGATGAGCAAAAGCCTGGACAACTACATCGGCATCAGCGAAAACGCCCATTCGATGTTCGGCAAAATAATGTCCATCAGCGATGAGATGATTTTTTATTATTTCAAGCTTCTGACCGAAAAGACGGCGGAGGAATTGAAGTTGATTGAAGAAACGCTGGCGGACAAAGACAAGAATCCGCGCGACCTGAAAGTCCGGCTCGCCAAAGAAGTAATCGCCGTTTACCACACGGCGGAAGAAGCCGAAGCGGCGGAAGAAGAATTCAATCGCGTCTTCCGCGAGAAACAAAAACCGACCGAGATGCCGGAGATAAAACTTGAAGCAAAAGAATATCCGATTTTGGATCTCTTGACCGCAGCCGGACTCATCTCCTCCAAAAACGACGGCCGACGACTGATCGAACAGGGCGGCGTGCGCGTCAACGACGAAGTGCAAACTGACGTGCAAAAAATCATCACGGTCGAAAGAGGTATGATATTGCAAGTCGGAAAAAGAAAGTTTGTGAAGATCGTCATCTGACGTCTCAACTTTAGGATGAAGATGGTTTCTTACACGGAGTAACCAAAGGCGGAGTAGCAGGCTTCAGCCTGCGCCGCTGTCCAATGCAAAAAAGATCGTATACGTTCGTTCTATTCACTTGGGACAACCGCGCAGGCTGAAGCCATGCTACTCCGCGTATGGTTCCGCGTATAGTTCTGTTTAAAAATTTGACAATAAATATATCAGGTATAGACTGTTGTTAATCTGGAGGTGAAAATAAAGAAGATGCCATAACAAGAAAAATCCCGGTAGAGATAGCAGTCATTCCTCCTAGTCAGACCATTGCTATCTCTCCTCCTTCTTACCTCAATACCCGCAAACGGTATTTTTTGTTTACTCAAATTTTCGTTGCAGACGGAACTTTCGGCAGGCTGACCCACACCTGCACTTTGAATTATGAATTTATGGACCACACCAGAAATGGTGTGAACCACGCGGCATAAAACGTTCTTGCGTAATATTTCACACCATTTCTGGTGTTGTCCGAATACAAAGACGAGATCCCGGATATTTGCTGCGCAAATTCCAAGATGACAGTTTTTAGAAAGTAAAAAATAGGCATCGGAAAGTGCAGGTGGGTCAGATTGACGAGGGTATTGACAAGGATTTAAAGGTATGATTAACTGTTCTTAACATTTCGAAGCAAATGAGAAAGAGACAGGGTTCAGCTCAATGCTCTCGAAGTGTTAAACCTTTTGCCCTGCCAGCAATGGCAGCAATACTGGATGAGACTTTAAGTAAAGGGAGGAAAAATGCCCAAAAAGTCGGATGGATTTTGCTGCTTTTCGAGAAGAAGCAGTGGTGGTATCGACTGGATGAACAAACAAAAGAATATCTAAGCGTCAAGCAACCCAGAGCTTAGATTAGGATTCAAGGAGGAATATGCTCCGGCTAATGTCAAATCTTCTAGATTTAAGACCATATTGTTCCCTGTTTGATTTATAAAAAGATCACCAGCCATCAAACAGAAAAGAGCGCCAGAAGCCGCCTAAGCTTCTCAACAAACCCTTATATCTTTTAATATTGATATAAGGGTTAAAATTTTGTCCAAATTCAAATCTTTAAAAAAAAATTGGCTCATACGCAATATATAGTTCTGAACATATACCTTGGTTGAGATTCTGTATATTTTAGTAAGCGACTTAAATCTTACTCAGGCGAACAAAGCCTTTTCTCCTGCGATAAAACCCACATTTTGTCATCCTCGTAAGGATCCCTTAAATTGTCTGTTTACTTAAAAGAGTAAATATTATGATATTACTAAAGGGGCAAGGGATTCTTACTAGAATGACAAAAATGATTGTTTTACAGCGGGAAATATTGTTTGGTAGGTTTGATGGATCATACGCAATATATAGTTCTGATCCGGCAGACAATCCTTGACACACCCGGTGCATTTTGAATTATGGATTTATGGATTTATGGATTTCGGATCACATCAGAAATGATGTGAACCATGCAGGACAGAACGTTTTCGTGTAGCATTTCACACCATTTCTGGTGTGATCCGGATACGAAACCGGTGTCTGTTATAAAACCATATTTTGCGACTGTGTTAGTTAGAGCCATATATCACGTATGACCCAAAATTTAAGATGTGTCTTATAATCAAGGCACCAAAAAATCCCCTCACTCATCATGGAGCAAAGATATTTTTTAGAGTTTGCATTTTTTTATTCCACCGCTGCTCCCAGCAAAAACGCGTCATCGCCCAGAGAAGAATTCACCACTTTCACTTTGCGCGCGGAAGGGAGAACTTCATTTTTTATAAAAGGCATTGCAAGGCGCAAGAGCCTTTTTTCTTTGACCATACTGCCGCCGATAATAGCAATTTCGGGATCCAAAATGTTCGCCACGTTGGCAAAACCGACAGCAAAATAATAACTGGCCTTTTCCATAATGGCGCGCGACTTTTCTTCTCCCCGCACCGCATCAAAGACGATGTCCTTTGCGCCTTTTTTTTCGCCATAAGTTTTCTCATACATTTTTTCCACACCCGGTCCGGCGACATATCTTTCCCAACATCCTTTGCGCCCGCACTTGCACCGCTCGCCGCAAGCCTCTATCACCATATGCCCGAACTCACCGGCGATATTGTCTTTGCCGAAATAAAATTTTCCATTTAATTTTATCGCTCCACCCACGCCCGTACCTACCGCGATAAAAACTGCGTTATCGTACCCCTTGTATCTTCCGAACCGATTCTCGCCGCAAGCAAAAGCGCGCACGTCATTCTTGAGCGTGACTTTGAGCCCGGTTTTTTTAGCAATCATTTTCCCCAACGCAAAATCATCCAACGCCGCGATATTGGGTGCGCAAACTATCGTGTCCCCTTTTTCATTCACCTGCCCCGCGACCGCGAAACCGATTTTCTTGAAAGCATATTTGCCCCGATAGAATTCCACCAGCTCCAATATTTTTGCAACTATCTCCTCGCGTTTTTTCGGAGTCTCGATTTTTTTATAATCCAAGATTTTGTAGTTTCCGCCGTTGATTTCCGCCATCGCCGAAGCGATTTTCGTTCCGCCCATATCAAAGACGAGCGTTTTGACATTCTTCATAAAATTATTTCTTAGATATTATTATTAAGATTTACGCATTTCAAACTTTCTCAATCTTCAATACTTTCTTTTTCACGATAGAACCAACCTTTTTGTCATTCTAGTAAGAATCCCTTGATTATTTTGTTTAACCGTATACAAGGGGTCTTTACAAAGATGACAAAAAAGAATGTATCAATGCGGGAATTATAAAAAAGTGATTTTACATAGTCCAAACGCGTAAGTCCTATTTCTAACAGGTATCCCGGAATTTGCGCAGGATTCCGGCTTTGTATTCGGACCACACCAGAAATGGTGTAAAATATTACACAAGAACGTTATGTCCTGCGTGGTTCACACCATTTCTGGTGTGATCCGAAATTCATAATTCATAATTCAAAATACACCGGATTATGCATGACCCAAAAAAATGGAATACGATACTTGTCTTGCATGGCTACGGG
>JBAXYM010000050.1:0-4812 GCA_041670805.1 Patescibacteria group bacterium | reverse complement strand
CCCATTTAAGGTGTGAATAAGAAGCAAAGATGTTCGGGTTGAGCACAAGTCTCTTGAACTTCTTTGTTCCTACGGTTTTCACGATATAAACATCAAGTGAACTGATTGCCGGCGTTCCGTCAGAATTGGTAGCGTTTGATTTAACAATATCGCCATCTACAATTGCTGTTGCAGCTTTCACTGACAACGGAGCCAACATAGAAACACCTGAAAGGCAAACTACTGATGCGAACATAGTCACACTGGCAATTACCTTTTTTAATTTCTTGTTAAGCATATTTTAGTTCTTTTCTTAGATCGGGGTTTTTGTAATAGCCCGATGGTTTAAATTAAGAAAAATATATTTTAATCAGAATCACATTCTCTCACGAACGGTAATAATGCCTGTCATTCCCCCTTATCTTTTAACAAGAATTGTCAAAGATAAAGACAAACAACGAGGATCGGCCCACTATACCTTTTCAGTCTCCCGGACTTGAAAGCCTCTACTCTTCGGCACGGACAAAAGTCTGCTCTCCGAATTTCGCTGCCCCAACTATCCGGCAAACGTCAGCTCGCGGATTGAATGCGGTTCCCTCTATGAATCAAATGTTAAAGAATACCTGTTTTTTTCGTTAGATTGCTCATCTCCGCGAATTTCGTGGAGGTGAGTAATGTAAGGAAAAGCCTTGGAGTGTGTTTTTGAATTATACCAAATTAACTTAATCTGTACCACAATCCGCTTATAAAGTATTTGGATTTTCTCCCTCTCCTATCGGGAGAGGGTCGGGGTGAGGGGGAATAAACGTAAAATCATTATGTAACGGATTATACTAAAACACTTTCCAATTTGGCATATCCCATAAACTTTCTCTCCCGCAACAAAACCGTCATTTTGTCATCCTGTTGAGGATCCCTTGATATAAGGAATACATTTTTGTTCCCCTCACCCTAGCCCTCTCCCAGCGCGGAGAGGGGGCGAGATATCGCACGTTAGTTCTATATTTCAAAGTGTTTTTAGTATAATTAATTTGGTATTATGGATTTCAATGCTACTTCGTCGCGTCTGTTGCTGCTGGCGTGATTGCGGTTGGGGTGGTGACACTGACCTGGGATGTGATGTCCGCCACTGCGGAAACGCTTTTTAATGTATCTGTCAGATTGCTGTTTTTCAAATTTTCTTTTGCCTCTTCCAATTTCTTGCTTGCCTCCTCCGCTATTACTACATTTCCGGCGTTAGTATCTTTTGAAGTGCAAAGGCTGTCGGCAGAAGCGGTCTTGTTCTTGGTGTCTTCTATGCTGCATGCGGTCTGCGTTACGACTGCGGTCGCAGTCTGCGCCGAAAGTTCATCGACTTTCACCTGCGCCTTTTCCACCGTCTTTTGTACTTTGGCGGCTATTTCTTCGGCATTCTTGTCTTCCTGCGTCTCCACCATCACCATCAAGGCCGAAATATTGACTTTGGCAGTCGTCTTGGCGGCATCCGCCACTTGCACCGCCACTTGTTCTTTGACCGGAGCCGGCAGACTTTCGGTGGTTTTCGCTAGAACGTCAGTATATTTTTCGCTTTGTTCGTTTATTATCTTAGCGGTATCGGCAACCTGTACCGTCGTGTCCGTCTTCCCCTTTTCGCTCAACTGACTCAAATGCGTATTGGCGCTGTCCACTTTCGCCTGAAACTCCGCCACCAGAGTTTCCACTTTTTGGTTTTGTTCGGAGTCCGAGGCTTTTTTGCTGATTTCCGCCAGCTCTTCGAGGCGGACTCCCGCTTGCTCGATCTCGATTTTCGGCTTGTCCTGCTCCGACGCCACCGCCAGCTTGACCTGCTCGCCCGCTTTCTTCACGGAATAAAGCGCTTCACCCGGCAAACTCGACTGTGAAGCCCCGACGGTCAAAACGCCGCTCGTCAGAATCAAGGCGAAAGAAGCGAAAGAAACCGCCAAGCGATTGGGCATCAGGCTGCCTAGGCTGAACTTCGGCTTTGCGGTATAAATGTCGCCCGCACTGAGGAAAATGTCATTTTTTACGCCAAAATCGGATACTTTCTCCATAAGCATCCTTTTTGTGTCCATCTGCCAAGCCTCATCCGGCTCGACCGACTGCAACGATTTCAGTTTGTAAATGATATCTTCTTGCATGCTTTTTGTTACATGTTATAACACCTGTCATCCTGAGGTAATCCGAAGGATCCCGTTGCCATAATTCCTAAAACCTTATGTCGCGCTTTATTCGCTTAGTGACGGGATTCTTCACTCCGCTACGCTGCATTCAGAATGACATGCTCTTTTTAAATTTAAATAATCTCGTGTTCTTTCATTTTCATTACTTTTTCCAGCGATTTTAATGCTCTGTGGGATAAAACGCGCACTGATCCGTTGGTTTTGCCTGTGATTTGCGCTATTTCCTTGATTTCCAGCTCTTCCACAAACCGCAGAATGATGATTTCTTGATATTCGTCCTTGATTTCTCGCAACATTTCCATCATTTCCTTGACTTCTTCGCGATTTATCATTCTATTGATGAAGTCATTGCGTCCGTCCGTGATGCGGTCGGCGATCTCCTCGTCTATAGCCACTATGGCAACCTCTTTCTTGCGATAGAAGTCGATGATGAGATTGCGGGCAATCCTGTAAAGAATCGGCTCGGCAGTATCGGCGGTGATCTTCTCCTTGCGAATATACGACCAGAACTTGATGAATGTCTCCGATGTCAGGTCCTCGGCATTTTCCTTGTTGCCTGTCTTGAGAAAGGCAAAACGAAAAATCTTGGGAGCGTAGAAATCATAGACTTGCTCGAAAGCGTCCGTGTCTCCGCGTTGGGCTCGCTGCAAAATTGTTTTTTCGCCGGACAACATATCTTTCGCCTTCGTTAATAGTAGACGTAAACAAACAAAAAACGTTACACTCGACCATCGGATATCCGACAATATGCCATTTCTTGGCTGTAATTAGCCAAAGTTGATTGGCGGAAAAATTCAAATACAATAAAACGGGCAGGATATTCCCCTGACACGTATTCTTATAATAGAACAGAATCAAGAGGATAGCAAGGGGAAAAAGGTCTGACCCACCTGCACTTCTTGATGCTTATCTATTGCCTTCTAAAAGTTGTCATCCCGGAATTTGCGCAGCAAATATCCGGGATCCCGTTACCAAGCCGGTAAAAATAAAATACAATGCTTGTCTTGTATGGCTGCGGGATTCCGGATATTTCGGAGTACCGAAATTCCGGAATGACAAATAAAAATTGATTTTTTTACCTTTTGATTTGGCTAAAATAAGCGATTTAAAGTGCAGGTGGGTTAAGAAAGGGGGCAGAGAAGTAGGCGGAGTAATAGGCTACTCCGCTGATATGACCGACTCCAGCGTCTTCAATGTTTCTGCTGCCGCTTTGTTCCAGCTGAAATCTTTGACCCTCGCAATGCCTTTTTGCGAAAGCTCCTCTTGCAAATCCTTATTGTCCAAGACCATTTCCATCTTGCGGCAAATATCTTCCACGTTATATCCATCCGCCAAGACGGCGGCACCGTCTGCAATCTCCGACAGTGAAGAATTATCGGCACAAACTACCGGCACCCCAAAGCTCATGGCTTCCAATATGGGCAGCCCGAACCCCTCGTAGAGCGACGGCATTACAAAAAGCGCGGCATCGACATAAAGGCTCGCTAAGAGATCATTGCCGACAGCTCCGACAACGACAATATCTTCGCGAAAGGCGCTTCGGCCGATTTCAGCGAAAATCTTATGATAAAGCCACCCTTTGCCGCCGCAGATAATCAATTTATGGCTGTATTTGCCCGTGCTTTTGAGCATATTAAAGGCCTGGACAAGCCGCGCGATATTTTTGCGCGGCTGTACCGTACCGACAAAAAGAATATACGGACGCATACCTGACAGCCCGGCGACGCGGGGGTCATTTTTCTTCCCCGATTCAAGCAGTTTCAGAGAAGACCCGTGATAGATTACTTTTATCTTGTCTTCGCGAATACCGTAAAAACGAATGATATCCGTTTTTGTCGCCTCTGATGGAACGATTATCATATCGGCGAATTTTACCGCGCGCTTGGTGTGCATTTTCAAGATTTGCCTTCGTACAAACGTAAAATGTTCGGGAAAATAGAGGAAAGCGACGTCATGCACGGTAATGACTATTTTTGGCTTATCTTTGGGAAGAATTAAAAATGGAAAAGTTTGCAAAGGCACAAAGATCACGTCCGGACGGTCCGCTTTGACCCGCGGAGCAAAAACGGAAAAAGCCCAAAAGCGTTTTTTGCTTCCGGCAACAATGATTTTTGCTTTTTGAGGAGCTAGTTTTTTGCTGATGTCTTTCCGGCAGTAGAGCGTGTATTCGTTTTTACTGTCGATTTGGAGGAGATGTTTGATTATCTCCAAAGAATAGGTTTTTACACCTGACTCACCCTGCCGCACAACCTCATTGGCGTAAACGGCAATTTTCATATTTTTAATTAAAAAGCTGCGTTAGTATAGAGAATCGAACGAGGAAGCCGGACGGAGTAGCATGGCTTTAGCCTGCGCGGTTGTCCGATGCGGGAAATGCGAACGAATGTGGAAGGTTTTGCGCGCGTGGGACAGCGGCGCAGGCTAAAGCCTGCTACTCCGTGATAGAAATCGGATCACACCAGAGATGGTGTGAACTGCCACGCAAAAACGTTTTATCCCGCGTGGTTCACATCATTTCTGATGTGGTCCGAAATCCAAAATTCATAATGCACAATTCCGAAATGCATCTTTGCATCCGGATCGCACCAGAGATGGTGTGGAATGCTACGCAAAAACGTTTTATCCCGCGTGGTTCACATCATTTCTGATGTGG
>JBAXYM010000049.1:0-4986 GCA_041670805.1 Patescibacteria group bacterium | reverse complement strand
ATATAAATATTTTCCCATTAAAGATGAAGAAATAGTTGATTCTCTGCGAAAAGAATGTGGATTAATTCCAATAAAAAAATATTACGCCCTTTTTGGAATTAACTATAATTTTGATTCGAAATGACTTTACTGAAAAAATTATTTCTTATTGGCTCTGTTCTATTACCATTTAGTTCTTTTATTTTTGGTTCGACATTTTTAAATGAAAATGTGTTTATTAAAAAAATCGGGATTGAGATATTCATCGGATTTTTTTCAATGTTTTTCTTTAGCATTTTGTTATTTAAAAATAAATATTTTGTTCTAATATTAAATGTAGTAGATTTTGTTATAATTTTTTTGCTGGTACTTTATTCATATTTTTACATTTTTTTAGGTCATAACCCCATAATGCACAATTTCCCTTTTTATTGCATTGTGTTGTATTTTGTACTCAAATTTGCATTCCAAAATTTATGTGATAACCATATCAAATTGTTGAATGATGTATCTATAATTATTCTCCAAATTGTATTCATAATTCATATCATCATCGTTTTTTTTCAAATAATGGGAGTCTGTCCTAATTTTCATGAATATTTTAATTATGGTAGTACTTTCGGAAATCCTGATATGCTTGGATCTTACATCGCGGTCTTGCTTCCTTTTTGCTTGGTGAAAAAGGATTATTTTGTAAAAATTAGATATTTTGTTGTTTTTATTGCTATTTTATTACTCGTGCTTATTCAAGCTAGGAGTTCTATTTTAGGATTGTTATTATGTGGTTTATTATGGTTATTATTGAATCGTTTTTTTAGTTTGAAACAAATCGCCATCCTGTCATTATTATTTTTCGGATTACTTATAATTTTAATACTTTGGCATCCGGAGTCAGTATATGGACGTTTTTTTATCTGGTATATTTCTTTAAAAATGATTCTGGATAAACCACTAGGATGGGGATTATATTCTTTTGAAAAATCATATCCTGAATACCAAGCTTCATTTTTATCAAATCATAAAAATTTACCTGAAGTTTTCTCTCCTGATGTTGTTCATTCTCCGTTTAATGAGTTTTTAAATTTTGGTGTAAGCTTGGGATTAATTGGCTTAATATTGTTGATTATTTTGGTAGTTATAGTTTTATATTATACTATAAAATCTAAAAGTCAATTGATATATCCATTATTTATTTTTTGCATAATCTCATTATTCTATTTTCCATTTAAAATAACACCATTAGTTGTTTTAATCATTCCAATTGTAACGATAATTTCCGATGGAAGCAAAATTATATATCAAAAAAAGTTTTCCTTGATTCCCTGTAAATTCTTTTTAATATTTATGTCTGTGTTCTCATTCTTTCTTGCAGTTATGTCAATATCTCATCTAAATTATTATAAGAAATGGCAAAAAGCATATTTGTATTCTATGGATAAAGATAAATTAAAAGAAGCTGAAATAATATTTTCAGAAATCTATCCAATTTTTCAAAAGGATGGTAGATATTTAATTACATATTCGAATCTTAAATATTTACAAGGTGATCAAAAACAAGCATTGAAACTCTTAGAAGAAGCCGAATTATATTTTTGTGATATTTCTATGTCTTTAAGGCTTGCAAAATATTATGAAAAAATGGATTTAATTGAGAAAGCGAAAAAGAAGTTTGATTTAGCAATAAATATTGCTCCGGATAAATTCACAGTTCCATATGAAAAGATTTTATTTCTAATAAATATTGGAGAATACAATAATGCATATACAGAGAGTCTACGATTAATAAATAAACCTATAAAAGAAACAAATTATGCTGACCCCTATATTATTAAATCAAAATTGAAACAAATTATAGCTGAATATGAAAAAAATATGATAATAAATGTAAACGGCATTTGAGAGTATTAAATGAGTAAGCCTGCGACCGAAAAACATATTACCTTAAATTTTTCAAGTTCATAGCTTTTCAAGTGCAGAAAAGCAAGAACTATGAACAGAAAAGATGAAATCTCGGCTCTCGGATCAATTACAAAATCTGAGGAGTAAAGAATAATTCTGGCGCGCTGAATAATATATATAATCACTATTGTCCGACTAAAATTTAAATTCACTCATATATATTCTGTAGAACCCATTTTATGGGCTTCCAGTTTGATTTCTTAAAAGCGACCCCTATTTCTTAAGCCCAGTTAAATGCTAACTGTCCTACTCCTGGGGGATGTTATCGGAAAGCGTAAATGGTTCTTCGTCAATTTTGGTGCAGCCTAACCAGTCATAGAGGCAATCATTTTATTTCAATGAGCTTGTTGCTTGCTCTTCCATACATGCCTCTTTTCAATGCTTTCAACTTATTGTTTAGACCCTCTGCCAGTTCGTTGTTGTACGGATAGGTAATGGTGTTACGGCATAATGATATTAACAAGTTTGGTTATTCCGTCAATCATCTGGAAACGAATCTAAATAAATACAGAATTGATTAAGGATTCAGGAATTAGATTTCCAAATAGTTTTAGTCTCTTTGTAGCGGAGTGATTTATTTTAATCCTAACAGAGAAGATTGGAGCGATTCATTTTAAGTCATAAATAGTGGAAAATATGGATCGTTTCATCTCTTCCTGATATACAGACAATAATGTTTCTTAAACATAAATATATGAAATCATTTCTTCTTTTTCTTTTTATACTGATATTAACTGGCTGTAGTGATAAAAGTCAAAAAGATCTTGACCTATCGTTATCATTAGCAGGCGATCATGTGACAGAATTTCAAAAAGTATTAGATCATTATAAAAATGATTCTTTAAAACTTGAAGCTGCTAAATTTCTAATTATCAATATGCCTGGCTCTTTTTCCAGAAATAATAAGATTATTGAGATATGTCAACCATTTTATAACGAGTATGACTCATTAGCAAAGCTATATGATTATAAAATAACACCCGAGAGAGGTGAAATAATAGATAGTTTGTGGAATGATTTTTCCAATAGACACCCGAAATTAGATCAATTATCCTTTCAGGTCGATATAGAAACAATCACTGCAAAGCAACTTATTTCTGAAATCGATTTAGCTTTTAAAGCGTGGCAAGAAAATATTTATACGAAAGATTGTTCGTTTGAGGACTTTTGCGAATATATTCTCCCCTATCGCAGAATGAACGGCTTAGTTGTTGATAACTCCAGAAAAGTTTTTTATGAACGTCATCATGGAGAATATTTCACTCAACCTGGAGAAAATATGATTAATGAAGCAGATTCACTGCTTTTTCGATACAAAAATCTAACTCATTCTAGATATTGGGGTATGGGAATCCCTATATTAAATGCGTCTACTTTTGATTATATGCGTCATGGTTTATGTGAACATCGTTGCTGGTACAATTCATTGTTATTTTCTTCATTGGGTATGGCGGTTGCTATTGACTTTGTTCCGGCATGGGGGAATCGTCGTAATTCACATACATGGAATGTGTTGATAAAAAATGGGCAATCATATGCTTTCGAAGCTTTCTGGGATGATGATAGATGGAAGTATAAAAGAATATATAATAATAAAACCTTTGATCCGATTTGGGGTAGATTCAGACTGCCCAAGGTCTATCGCTATACTTATAAGAATTATTTTGAGGGACCTATGACGGATAAGCGTGTGGATAGAAATGATATTCCACCTCTTTTTAAAAACATAAAGAAAAGAGATGTCTCTCATGAATACTTTGATACGGTGAATGTGTCTATTACGTTAGAAAATATTCCGGGAAAAACTTATTATGCTTATTTATGCGTTTTAAATGGTAATGAATGGCAACCAGTTCAGTGGGGGAAAATTGTAAAGAAAAATGTAACTTTCAATGGTATGGGAAAAGATATCATTTATCTTCCCTGCTATTTTAAAAATGGTACTGTTAGTTTTGCAGGAGAACCTTTCTTGCTTACTCAAGAGGGTAAAATGGAGACATTTAAACACAATCTCTCAGATACAGAATCCCTATATATAAAACATTATTCTGGTACTCCTTTACATACCGGAAACTATCAGAATAATATTAGTATAAGTAGGATAAAAATTTTAGGAGAGACCTCCTCTTCTTTTAAGCATGCGGATACGCTTTGTATTTTCCCGGATACTATTGATATATTCAGTAAAAAAATATCCTCAATGCTTCAACAACCTGTAAGATACTTAAGGTTAATTTTACCTCTTCAAAAATTAGCGTTCAGTGATCTCTCTTTTTTTTATAAAAAAATAGATGGAAAAGAAATAAAGATACCAAACATAAAATTATTACACCCATTAGACAGTACTGAAAATGGAGAAAGAACTGAATATATATTCGATAATTATTTTGCAACCGGTTATAAAAAAGAAATGAAACAAGATTATGTTGATATTGACTTGTGTAAGGAATACTGCATTTCATCTATACGGTTTGCTCCTTATTTCGAACCCAGCTTAAAGAAGAAAGCTCATTTTGAATTATTTTATTGGGATAATGGATGGAAAGTTTTAGGAAGTCGAACGGGATCAGAAAAACATGTAATTTTTTATAATGTACCAAAAGGTGCATTATTTATATTAAAGCATAAAAATGAAGATATAAATAGTAAAACCAAATCTCGTTCATTTATATATAAGAATAATGAAATATTATGGCATTAAAAATTATTCCATGCAGAATATTTTTTAATGAATTATGAATTATTAAATTTGAAAAATGAAAAAGAAAATATTAAGTGTTTTTTGTTCTTGCGCTCTTAATAAGCGTAAGTTTTGGTGTGAATAGAAGTATGAATAATATTGAAACAATGACCTTTTTATAAAATATCACTATGCCAAGAAAAAGCACCATACTCTATAGCCTCCTAATCCTCACGGCAACCTCCTGTACCACCCCCAAAAGCGGAGACAAGGAAAAAGAAACAGGCTCAGCGATAGCCCTGGATAACCCTGCTGAGGTGAAAACCTTCAAACTAAAATACAGCACATTCAGTTACGAGTTGGTTTCT
>JBAXYM010000048.1:0-5162 GCA_041670805.1 Patescibacteria group bacterium | reverse complement strand
TTGGCATTTTCATCCTCTAATACCGTGTGGCGGATTGAGACCTTCGAGTAATACGTATCAGGATACCCGTTGTGATTCAGGTAGTACGTCGGAAGAGCGTTCAACTGGCCTTCCAGCATCTTGATTAACCCGAGGATGTAGTTGTTCAGCAAAGTCAGCTGAGCTTTCGAGTCACTACCGATAAGTGTCCCGTCTTTCCCTATCATCCCAGTAGGATTGAGATAGTTCGTGATGGTTTCGGCGCCCATCTTGATAGATGTTATCGCCAGAGACCCCTCTTTGACCTCTACCTTCTCAAGGGTGAAGTTACTCCGCAGGGTGTATCCGGTATCCTTTCCCCAGTTGGCCAGAATCTTCTGGGCGTATTCTACATCACTCTCGATGGTGACGCCGTTGATGACTTTTTCCGGCTGTGGGTTCTCAATCTTGATGAACATGAGCGGAGCTCCCGTTCTGAACATCTGCTGACCAAGAGTGTTCCAGGCATAGTCCAGGAACCCGATTATCGGGGCTATCGGATATATGACGCTTTCCCCATCTGGGTAGTTGTCGGACGGGTCCTTGATTACAAACAAGGAGTCAAACGGTAACTCGACAGGGGTTCCGGTAGTTTGAGTCTGATAATAATGCGTGGTTCTATCCAGTGTGTTATAAACGATGCCTTTCAGGATACGACCATAAACAAGGTTGGACCCACCCATGGTCGCAGGAGCTGCCGAAAATGTATACGGATGCAACCGCACTAATTCTGTGCAGACCAGTTCTCCTTTGTCTCTGGTCCATACCTGATTGTAGATGGACGGGCCATAGAGGAACAGGTCCGGTAAGGCAGATCTCGCCACCTGACTCAGTGAACATTTGGGTTTCTCGAACATGGCATTGACCCGCTTTGTTGCCTCCTCGACCTCGTCACCATTCTCATCATAGATGGTAGTGGTGACCTCTCCTGATAAGACAAGATTGGTTGTCTGCTGGATAGGCCCTGCAACATACAGATTTTCTGAGATTTCAAGCAGTGTTTTCGCTGTTGTCCCCCGGTAGTTATAGGGAGTCATCCCATTCGATACGAAGGTATATCCTGTTTGGGTAGTTGACCCATCGGATGCTGGATTTTGTAGTGTGGTAGGCGGCATGATTTATCTTCTTCCTCCCCCGAACGACGGAGGACGGTTTTTACGGGTGAAACTAATCTGGGGGGCCAAGGACGGGTGTAACCGGTTATGACCGGTTGAACACGGGTGGTTAGGCTGGATGCCTGATATCTCTTCATCCATTAGCGCGTATATGGCATAAACTAACCCGTCCATGCGGTCAGGGGATTTGTCTCCAGGAGCCCAACTTATCATCTGGTCCTCAAGTTCTGGCAGGTAGTCAACGTGATGCACCTTGCCCATTTCATACAACCCAGCTATGGGTTCAGCCCGCAGGAGCTTTCCACGTGTGGCCCGGACGCCAAGATAGTTCACGTTCCTGTCAACGTTCTTGATGTTGGTCTCAACCAGATCCCCACCCTGGTTCACTTCTCCGACAATGATATCTGCCATATGATACTGGTATGCGGCAACGACTTCCAGAGCCCATTCGGATGGGGTCCCGACTAATGACCGGTCGTTGACGATATAATACTCTCCGTCCTGAGCAAGCCCCGCAACGATGATACCCGTTTCATCACTCTTCTCATTGCTGGTAACTGCCGGGTCAACCCCTACGGCCACACGGACGAATGGAGGATGGTTCGGGCGCCGGTTCACATCAATCATCTCGCGAGTCCATAATGCTCCTGCCCGACGGTCGAGCCATTCACCACGGAGGAACCTCGCCCGCTGACGTTCGGGTAAGGTCATCAGCACGTTTGAGATGTAGTCTTCCGGTAAATGCGGATTGTCAGCAGGGTTCATCAGCATGGACCCATACAATTCCTGATTCAACAGAGGCATATCTGTACCCGGCTGGGTGTGACGGATATACAGGTCGTATAACCAGTGGTCCTTGTCCGGTGGATTGCAGTCCACGAGGATGAGGTTCTTACTGAACCCGGCGTTCTCTGCAAGACGCGTTAATGCCGTGGTGTATGCGTGGTAACTTATCTGGGACGCTTCGTTAAAATAGATGGTCGAATACTCACGACCGAGAATCTTATCAACACGCTGGTTGTCGTCCAGACCCCCCAGCCATATCTCAGATCCGTTCGGGAGGATAAATACCCAATCCGACTTGTTCAATGTGTATGGGATGCCCTTCATCTCAAGGATTTTCGGGAGAGTATCCATGCCAATGGCGGTTTTCACATCATTGAATCTGAACCGTAGGATGGCGTGCCGGGATTTCTTCGCGAGAGCTCTCACGACGATAGCATATACCAGAATAGCAGTTTTTCCAGACCGTGACCCACCATATAGCAGGATGTATTTACAGAACTGGATTAGAGACCCAGCCCTTGTCTGAGCAGGGGTTTTCTTGAATTCCTTTAATTCAGGTTTAGAGGAAACCTGCATCCTGTTCCTCGAAGGTGATGACTAGATTGCCCGTCTGTTTTACATCCATCTTCTCTTTCCAGTTGTCCGGGTCGCGGTTGGTCAGGATGAACTTCAATGCCTGAGTATCAGGGGGATTTGTTACGATGATATTCTCAGACTGTATCGACCCATCGGGGCGTGTGATTACCCGTTTGGTTACTGTTTTCGATATCCCATTGGCACGTTCATATAAGCTCTTAAGGCAGTTCTGGGACCCGATAAATAATGCATACTTTACCGCTTCGGCAAATTCAGGGTGTTCATTCCTCCAGTTATAATAGGATTGAGTGGAGCAATTGAGCAATGTACATATTTGATACACTGTCCCGTAGAACTCTGTGTTGCCCTCTGCAAGCGTTTTTAACACCTCACAGAACCCCGGCTGATACTCGGTATACTGACTGGATGCGCTCTTGCGGCAGCCCCCTTTTTTCGATTTAGTTTTCTGTTTCTTCTTAGTCCCTGTTTTTTTAACCATTGTTCCTATTCTCCTCGGGTATATTTTCAAAAAATTATGGGGTTTTTGCCACTTCTACACTGGATTCTGCCGCCACAGTAGAGACTGCAACCGGTTCAGTAGAGCCGCCCCAACGGTTAGTTATGTTCCCTTTGGTAATCTCCCATGACACACTCGGGCTCGAACAGGTGATGTAATACCTTTCTGTCTGTTTGGTCTCGGCTTCCTGAATCGTGGAAAGAGCCTTGGCAATGCAGGCGGGAGATGTTCCAATCTCAGACATAAGGATACTGCGTTCATATTCCGTCATGTACCAGTAGGTCTCAAGCGAGTATGTCTTGGAGGTGGTCTCGGTAACCTTTGCCATAGTATCAGTATAGTTCTGCACGGTTGGAGTGCCGTAGGATACGAACGCATGATACACCTCGTGTTCCTGATCTGACCCCTTGCCCTTGTTGATGACGGACCGGTCGATATTACCCGCATGATCATACAGGATGATACCATACTCGACCTGAGACTTAGATTCCGCCTTTGCGATGACTGCAAGGAGGTCGTCCTTCCGGATTTCTGCACCCCAGTCACGGAGGTTATGGAACAGCTGGTCTTTGGCAGCATCGGTCATCTTCCAGGTCGTCTCAGGGACTACCCCGGAGGTGATGAGTGCGGTCTGTTCTTCGGTCTGCGGCACGTCGCTTGACATCAGGTCTATTACAGCAGTAATGGTCCCCGCAAGGTCTTTGTTCAGCGCTTTCTCAGCTACGAGTTTTATCTGTGTGTAATGCTTTGCTATCCATCCGGATGCAGTGCCGATGATACCGGTGATTACACCAAGAATCACCCAAATCTGGTCAATGTTTTCTAACATGGTTCTTTTCTTATCTTGTTTGGTTTTGGTCGGAGGGCGATACATGGTCACCACACGGATGACAAGTGGGAGATTAGGATTATCTGACTGAGGTCTCACCCCCGGCGGGAATCATCTGGGATGACCGGACCCCAACGGGGCGGGATGGACCGGATGTTTTCCAAATGTCTCGTTTAACCGACTCAAACACGAATCCGGGTTCATATACGCGTATGGGATTCAATTTATTCACACTCCCCCGTTTTTCCCGCCCTGTTGCATTGTCTTCTCCCTCTGACTGACATCGCAATTCCACCTCATCTATACTGGAAGAACTTTAACCTATTCTGGCATTCAGGGCAAGTATGTTCTTCTGCAAGTTTCTCGTTTAGGTCCCAGTGGTCAAACTTGATTACCGGCATAACTTTCCTACCACAGATACACTCTCCTCGTTCATACGCTTCTTTCGACGCATACGCATGGGCAAACTTGGACCGATACGACCCAATACCCCAGATAACTACGACTGGTTCCTTCAGATCTGTCATGCATTACCTTTCTTAGCACGCCGTGTTCTCTTGGCCTTTACTGGTTCACCTTCACCCTGCTTTACTTTAGCGGATGGTTTCTGTTCCGGAAATACCTGACCTTGCTCATGCTCTGGGTCTAGTTCGGGTTCTGGTTCTGACTGAGAGGGACAGACCAAATAGTCTATGTCAGATTCATCAGGATTCTGCAATCTCTTAGCCTCAGCATTCGAGGCGTCGATAATCTGTTGTTCCTTGTTACGGGACCGCAGATGATTCTCACGGTTGATGCACCCGTCACAACTCACTTTCCCGCACTTGCAGGTAAACGCAGCACGAACAACCATAAGACCGTTCTTCACTGCCGGAAAATAATACTGTGTTGGCATTCTTTCTTCATTCAGGATTTGGTGTTCGAATAGCTACACAAAAATAAATAAGACAAAATCAATTCGGTAAAAAATGATTGATACTCGTGATATTCGTCATTCAGAGGTATATTGCACCTGACCTAATATAATACTATCCACGCAGGGGATTACAACCGGGGGGTGAGAGGGGGATTCAAAAGGGGGGCATAGGGGGAGGTATGATTTTCATATTTTTCAGTATATATACCGATTATCGCAAAAATAAAAAAATCACGCCCGGCGTTCTTGTCGAGCATTCCTCGATATATATCAAAAAAGTGGAAGTGTCATATCCCGGTTAAATCAAGTGGACGCCACACTTCGTTCACACTCTTGTAATCCGTAGACCTGTTTCAGATTGAGGAGATACTCTACTGCCTTGCTCGCTTGAGATGCAGCCTTAAC
>JBAXYM010000047.1:0-5227 GCA_041670805.1 Patescibacteria group bacterium | reverse complement strand
TATTTGCATAGTATTATTCCCGGATTTCTCAATCGGAGTACCTCATTTCGAAATGACAAATATTGATTGTTTCTTTTAACAGGAGTACCTTCTCACAATGACAAGCTAAACGCGTAAGTCCTATATTTATTGCAAATTGTGTATGGTTCTTAACACCCTTTACACTCTCCGATAGAGACTACATTAGTTGTGTTAGCCTTCCAAACAGTGCCGTCGCATCTTTTTACTCCCTGATCCGTTACCCCTCCAGTCTCCAAGCGATAGACCAGTGCATACCATTGTCGGTCACAACCGCCACCACAACCGCTGACATAAGAATAATTATAGCTATCTACGCTCCAAGGCGCCCAACCGGTGGTATTCTTGGCATCCTTGGGAAGACTGGGGAAATATGGAGCGAGTTGCACTTGTAAATCGTTCCAACTGGGATAAGCGCTGTTGATCCAGCAGCCGTTGGGATAGGTAGCGGACAGTCCCGGCGCAGGATATTTGCCGTTATCTGCATAGTACAGCTCCAGCGCTTTTTGGATTTCTCCTATTTCCATTTTTCTCTTTGCATCTCTCGCTTTGGCTCTCGCCCCATTTAGCGAAGTCATCGCAATGGTTGACAAAACACCGATGATGGAAATCACCACCAAAAGTTCAATCAGAGTAAACCCTTTTTGTTGCTTGTGGGACATGCACTTTGTTATTAATATATGAATTTACTTTATTGTGGGTAGGATATCATTTTTTCATCTTTTTCGCAATTTTTTTGCAATTACTTTACTTACTTATGGATCACGGATCACACCGGAGATGGTGTAAAATTCTACACAAAAACGTTCTGTCCTGCGTGGTTCACACCATTTCTGGTGTGGTCCGAAAATCCGAGGGATCCAAAATCCGGATACAAAGTTGGCATCTCTGTTATAAAAAATCGTATATCGCGTATGACCTGGAAAGTGGTGATGAAAATTCGGCACAATTTATATGCGGAGTAGCATGGCTTTAGCCTGCGCGGTTGTCCAATGCGGGGATTACGCTTGATGTGCCAAAGCTTTCTCGCGTGGGACATCTGCATACGATAAATCACGCCATTTCGGGATGTGGTTTATTTTTGTGCAGCGATCTCTTATTTCTGTCCCAAAACTTTGATAGAATTTTCGTCTTGTCCGGAGATGAAGATTTCTTTGTATCCGTCGCCGTCCAAATCTCCCATGGCGGCGCTGACAATTTTCGTCGGGTTCATGTAGCTCCAAACAAGCTCGCCGTCCGCGTCGTATACATAAATCATGGCATTGCCGGAAGATGCGCCGGAAGATGCGGCAGTTCCTTCGGATATGACGACCGTTTCTTTTTTGCCGTCGCCGTTCATGTCCTCCATAAACAGTTTGTCTATATTCATTTCAAGAGTTCGCAAACCGATGATTACCCTTTTGCCATCTCTAACATAGTCGGGAAAACCTTTTGCCGCTATATTTATTTCCATCTTTTTTGCCAAGTTTGGATCGCTGCTTTTCTTGAGCTTGCCGTCGTCCAATATGTATATTTTTGTTCCGAAAATATAAATTTGGGCGATAATTTCGTCAACATTGTCCCCGTCGATATCTTCGGACATCAGAGCGACAGTTTCCCCTATGTCATACCCCGCATAAAAATCATTAAGCAATTTGCAGTCCGAGTCGAAAACCTTCAGTTGATAATTTCCCCATCGTTCGGTGCGTTTGTCCCATAACGAGCCTGCGGTTACTATCTCCTTTTTGCCGTCGCCGTTGATATCCGTGACAAGCACTTTATCCATACCACTGACCGATTCGCCGACGGTGCATTCGGTTATCAATTCCCAGTTGTTGTTTAGGATATAGAGATCTGCATTTTTGTAGACTAGCTCGTTCTTTCCATCTCCGTTCACGTCGGACACCGTTATGGCGTTGGCATTGGTGGCGGGATATTTTTTGATCAAATCGTAGTTGATTTTCCTGTCCGCTGTTTGCGGGGCTGTTATGTTGTCCAGCGGGATATTTTTTAAAATAGCTTGCGCGGTATCTAAACTGATATTTCGGGGACCAACATAAAGATATGCCGCGATCGTCAGTGCCGCGAGCAGCAAGAAAGACAGTGAAATGAATAGGTTTGTTTTTTTATCCATACTATTAAAATCAGTTCCCTTAATTATAAGATAAAGCGGCAGAAAGTAAAAGTAAAATCATAAATAATTGCGTTTTCTTTTCTCGTAAGTCCGGCATTGTCACGGAATTCACGCAGCAAAGACGAGCGTTATCTTTCCATTTGTCGTCTCGAAAGCAGTAGGCAATCTCTGATATACCCGATGTATTTTGAATTATGAATTTATGGATTTTGGACCACATCAGAAATGATGTGAACCACGCAGGAGAGAACGTTTTTGCGTAATATTTCACACCATTTCTGGTGTGGTCCAAATACAAAGATGGATTTCTGATTAATGAAGTTTTTATGACCAATTGACGGTCGGTTTTTTTATTACGTATTTAACTACGCCGTTTATCAAGAACTTGTCGCTTTCGTCCAAGACGATTATCGGGTGGTTTTCGGTGGATTCCGGTATAAGGCAAATGGTGCCGTTTTTGCGGTCGGGCATATATCTTTTTATGTTTGCGCAGTCGTCGATGACGGACAGGACTATGTCTTTCGGGTGCGGCTCTTTTTTTGTATCGACGATCACATAGTCGCCGTCCTCAATCGTATTGCCGTCCACCTTGGCCTTGTTCATCGAATTGCCCGATGCCTTGATGGCGATCAATCCTTCACCCGCTTTGATTATCTTTTTTGATATCTTTATGTGTCCCGCCAAATTTTGTTCGGCGCAGACGGTTGCATCGCCGCAATTCGCATTGCCCAAAATCGGAATAGCACAAAACGATCCTTTTTGAGGGGACTCTTTGTTTGTGGATTTTATGTCGCCGGTTTTCTTGTCAATTTCGATCAGACCGTTTTTCTCGAGTTGCTTCAGATGGTAAGAGACCTTGAAAGGGTGGGGCTCGCCGATGAGGTGTCCGATCTGCCGCAAGCTGTCTCTTTGCAAATTTATTTGACCGGCAAAGCTTAGAATATTTCTTTGGATTGCATGCATAGTGTGCCGTTAGCGTCTTATGAACACAGTATAAGCCCATGCGCGACTGCTGTCAAGTATTGACGGCATAGACGAACATTTGACAAAAAAGTTGACGGAAATATTCGGTTGCTGTAAAATATATTTTATCAGGCTTAATCCGTAACGCAATTCAATGCAAAGAAAATTTCCCGACTAAAAAAGACGCAAATTCATGCCAAAACACGAATGCGTCTTTCCTAGGATTTACATCTTCAAACCATATAGTCCCCACGACTACACTTGAATTGTAATAGGTTCTGGCTGTTTTGGCAAATTAAAATCTATTATAATTCAACGTCTTATGATACAAAACAATATCGTACAGGAGATTTGTGCCTATGTGGAAAAGGGCGGCGGTGCATACAGCGGCTGGTATTGCGGCATAGCTTCCAATCCCGAGAAGAGGCTGTTTAAGGATCATAATGTTTCGGAGGGCGAATGTTGGATTTTTTGCAATGCCAAAACCGAGCAGGACGCCAGAGATACGGAATCTTATCTGGCGAAATTGGGATTTCAGGGGGGAAACGGCGAGGGCGGTCCGACTGCCGTTTCCGTTTACGCTTACAAAATAACCGACTCAACCAAAGAAGCGGTATAGCAAAGATTTGGAATTTTGAATCCGAATAAATTTTTTACGGCTCCCCGTGCCGTCCATGCTTCGGCACGGGGGGATATGATCTCCGATGGATTTTTTGAATTAAAAGGGGCATATGTAAAATATGGTTTTGTAACAGACACCGGAAATCCGGCCTTGTGTTTGGATCACGCCGGAGATGGTGTGAAATGCTGCACGAGAACGTTTTATCCTGCGTGGTTCACACCATTTCTGGTGTGATCCATGATTCATAATTCAAAATACAAAATACAAAATACACTTGGTATATCGGAACCGTCTACTGTCCGGATATGTGGTTGGAATCAGATATATCGCGTATGTCCCGATTAAAGATTAAATACAATATCATTAACGAACTTGAAATCGCCGTCTCCCTCGAGGACCGCATCGAAACTTTTTTTATAGTCGTTTTCGGATGCGCCGTCGTTGAAATTCAGGAACCCTATTCTCAGCAGGTTGTCGTAATTAAAGCCTTCTATCATACCCAAATCGCCGAGGCTGTCACCCAGTAATATGACGTTTTTTCTGTTCCTGATGACTTTTCGGACTTCCGGTATTTCTGGCAGAATCGTTTCGTCTTTGTTCAGAGAATGCACGATCGGTTTTTTGATGGAAACGGCTTTGCCATTCTCATCCCAAATATATCGGTTCGTGACGTAGAAGATGTTGGGATAATCTCTGCTGAATTTTTTGAAGAACAGGGGAATGGCGTCTCCGCAACCGGTAGCGGCAAGAATAATCAAGGGGATATTTTGCTCGTTCAAGAAATCCAAAAATTCCAAAACCCCTTCTCTGAATTTAAGATGACCGTTTTCGACTATATCTTCCAAGTCGGAAAAAGAAAGACCGGACGCTGTTAGCAATTCATAATGCTTTTCCCACCATTCCAGCATCGCCGCTTTCCTTTGTTTCAGGGGAATGCTTTCGTCGGTTTCGATAAGGTGATATTTATCAAACATAGCCTGAGCTTTTGGGGCATAATCTTCGCTCAAATGTTTTCCGTCCCGGAGCAGGGAGATTATCGAAGGCGTTTTGACGCCATTGACGGATCCGTATGTCAAAGTTCTGTCGAAATCCGACAGGACATGCAGCTTGTCGAGGCCGTCATTTTTTATGGCTCGCTTTACCCTGTCGAAGTTTTCCGGATTTTGCATTAAAATGTTCATATTTTTGTTGTGAATGATTAACGCGTTTTTTATTGCAGTTCTTCACGAAATAACATAATCTAATCGGACTGTCAGCTCATTCTCTGACTAAATTAGGACTTACGCATTTCAAATTTTCTCAATCCTCAATACTTTCTTTTTCGCAATAGAACCTACATTTTGCGAGGAGCCGGTACTCCTGGTGACGCGGCAATCCCGATACCGAAACTTGACTAATTTTATTTGTCATATAAAGGAATTAGCAATAGTGATATACTTAAGGGCAGGAGGAAGAGACTAAACTGTCAATGGCTTAGAGCCACTCGAAATACTATTGTCTCTTCCTGTCCT
>JBAXYM010000046.1:0-5445 GCA_041670805.1 Patescibacteria group bacterium | reverse complement strand
TCTTGCATTATGGATTTTGGATTTTCGGATCACGCCAGAGATGGCGTGAACCACGCAGGATAAAACGTTTTTGCGTAGCATTCACACCATTTCTGGTGTGATCCGAATACAAAGACGGGATCCCGGATATTTGTTGCGCAAATTCCTTTATATGACAAATGGGGTCAATCTTCAATACTTTCTTTTTCGCAATAGAACCGACATTTTGTCATTCTGGTAAGAATCCCTTGATTATTTTGTTTAACCGTATACAAGGGATCTTTACAAAGATGACAAAAGGAATGTATTAATGCGGGAATTATAAAAAAGTGATTTTATATGGTTTAAACGCGTAAATCCTAATTATAAAACAGCAGGCAGTTCTGGTATACCTGGTGTATTTTGCATTATGAATTTGTGGATTTCCGATTGATACAGATTTGTTTTTTGACAAAAATTTAGTATTTTGTTAGAGTAGGAGCAAAGAAAAAAGGAGGTCGACTATGCAAACTTGTCTGTTTCCCAAGAGTCCTTATTTGGGGAAAATATTAGACATTATGTATAGAGAAAAATACTTAGAAGAAAATCATCCAAGACGTGAGGTGGCGATACTTTTTGATCCTGTATTTACAGGTGATAAAGGCGATGAAATAGATTGGGGAATATATCTCGATCTTTTCCAAAGAGCCATAGACTGGAATGATAGAACCGAACACTGCACGATGGAGATTTTTGACAGATTCCAAGCAGCGACAGTCGAAGCTGGTGGAATACTGACAAGAAATTTCTTTACAGGAAAAATTTTTTGGATTTGCCAAAAGCGTGATATTTCAGATGGTTGCTATTCTTGCATCTATCTTAGGGAGGGTATCCTTTTACCTCGCTTTGCACCTCGCGAACTTTATGCTTTGGGTGAAAAAAATGCACGGGCTTTGTTAAAAGCTGCTGAAAACAACAAAGGAATTAGCGAAGGTGGCAAGGTTTATCTTCGGAAAGTGATAAATGGAAAAGAAACACCATTAAACTAAAAGCATGTAAAATAAAATAGAGAAAATTGTCGCAAGACGTTTTCTCTTTCCTTTTTTGTTTCCTTTTTTGCTCTGTTGACAAAAGGTAAAAAACCCTTAAAATATGAGAAAGAAATAAAAATATAGATAAATATAAAGGGGATGAAAAGATAAGAAAAAATCGAATCGATATTCCGAGTCTACTAGAAGAAATCCTTAATTGTATGTACGAAGGAACGCCTGACGGATCGGCCCCTCGGATTCCTGAAGATTTAAGGAGAAGATTAAATCCGACAGGAAAAGAGGAAGTTGATGAACTTATTCGGCGGATTTTATCAGATGTCGCCATAACGTACTCGGGGATATATCCGCGAGAAGTGATGGAGGTGGCGTTAAAATCTTTGGTGAGTGAAGAAAATGAAATCAATTGTAATTTTCTTGTGCAATTGATTGGGAATGCTGCCAAAGACGTAAAGCCAATGTATGAGCAAGTCGAAGGCAAAAAGGAAGATGTGTATTTTAGAGCCAGCGAGATTAACGGCATTCTGAAAGCTTTTAGAAGAATGGAATTACTAACCTATGATTTCTTGCAAGGCGAAATATTGTGGGTTTGTCAGAAACAGCCCTCGGGAGGTTTCTGCTCATGCCTCACTATGCTTCCTACGTCATCTTCATTCACGACGCAGTTATACTTTATTAGCGATGAAAATGGTAAAAAGATGGCGATAAACTTTGCCAAAGCATTTGCGGCTGACAAACGGAGCGGTGGCAAGGATGTGTATTTGAAAAAAGTCACAAAAATTCCCGATGGATTTCGCGTAGAAGATTTAGCTATATTTAAATGCGCTTGAATTTAGGAAGGCTTCTGCTTTCCCTTTATTTTTTTCGAGGACTTTACAAAAGAGTTGATCGGACACTGTTTTTTGTCCAAATATGTATTTTTGACTTATCTCGCATTAAATAGTAATATAATTAGGTATTATACTAACCTAAATATTATGCTAGATGAACTGAAACAGACTCGTTTGGAGAAGTTGGAACGAATCAAAAGCGCCGGAATCAATCCTTATCCTTCCAAGTCCGGGCGCACCGTCGCTGTTAGGGACGCTTTGAAAAATTTCGATACTTTGTCCGCAAACAGGGAAACGGTCTCCATTGCCGGCAGGTTGCGCACGTTGCGCGAGCATGGCGCGCTTTCTTTCGCCGATGTGGAGGATGAGAGCGGGAGATTGCAACTATTTTTCCAGAAAGATACGCTTGGCGAAGAAAAATATGATTTTGTCAAAAATTTTGATATGGGGGATTTTATTGAGGCGAGCGGATTTCTTTTTGTGACCAACAAGGGGCAAAAAACTTTGCATATCGGCGATTACAAGATGCTTGCCAAGTCGCTCTTGCCTCTGCCGGAAAAATGGCATGGACTTACCGATGAGGAAACGCGTTATCGCAAGCGTCATTTGGATTTGATAATGAACGAGGACGTGCGGGAGCTTTTTCGCAAGCGCACGGCTTTTATCAATAATATCCGCGAGTTTTTGAATGCGGACGGTTTTATGGAAGTGGAGACGCCGGTTTTGGAGAGCGTGCCGGGGGGAGCCGAGGCCGAGCCTTTTATTACTCATCATAATAAGCTGGACATCGACTTTTATCTGCGGATTTCCTTGGAGCTTCACTTAAAGAGGTTGATGGTCGGAGGTTTTGAGAAAATTTATGAGATGGGTCGCGTATTTCGCAATGAAGGCATCTCGACGCAGCATTTGCAGGAGTTTACGATGCTGGAATTCTATTGGGCATATGCCGATTATGAAGAGCTGATGGATTTTGTGGAAGAATTTTATACCACCATTATTGAGAAAACTTTCGGCACGCTGGATGTCCCGTACAAGGGGCAGGTTTTGCATTTTCAAGCTCCGTGGCCGCGCGTGGATTATCGCGAAATTATTTTGAAAGAGTCCGAGGTTGATATCGATCGGTATCCGACCAAAGAAGCTATGCAGGCACTGGTGAAGGAAAAAGGGATTAAGCCCGATCCGGCGGCGGGTCGCGGAAGGTTAATCGATCAACTTTATAAGAAATTGGTGAGGCCCAATCTTTTTCAGCCGTGTTTCTTGATTAATCATCCGATTGACATTTCTCCGCTTGCCAAGAGTAAAGAAGATGACGCGGGCAAGGTGGAAAGAATGCAGGTCCTGATTGCCGGCGCGGAAGTGGGTAACGGTTTTTCCGAACTTAATGATCCTGTCGACCAGCGAAACAGATTTTTGAAGCAAGAGGAACTGCGAGAAGCGGGCGACAAAGAAGCGCAGATGATTGACGAGGATTTTGTCGAGGCGCTGGAATACGGTATGCCGCCGACTGCGGGATTCGGGGTCGGCATTGACCGGCTGCTGATGATTCTTACCGATCAGGAAAATATTCGCGATGTCGTCTTTTTCCCGATGATGAAGCCGAAGACGGTGGAGGAAAATGGTGGAGGGTAAAAAGTAAGACGATTTGGCATAAGTCTGTTAAACCTATCGTTCAAGCAATATCCATATCCACTTGTCATCCCGAAAGGTGTACTCGCCTGAGGGATCCGGGAAATGCACTATACCCTGCAAGCGTTATCTATACTAAAACACTTTGAAATATAGAACTAACGTGCGATATCTCGTCCCCTCTCCGCGCTGGGAGAGGGCTAGGGTGAGGGGAACAAAATGTATTCCTTATATCAAGGGATCCTCAACGGGATGACAAAATGACGGTTTTATTGCGGGAGAGAAAGTTTATGGGATATGCCAAATTGGAAAGTGTTTTAGTATATAAAAATACTTTTATTGTCGCATGGCATTTCCCCCGGATTCCTCAATCGGAGTACCTCATTTCGGAATGACAAATCAGAAAAATCTTTCTTTAGTAATGTAATAAGTATAATCATAAAACATGCTGGATACAAAATTCATAAGAGAAAATCCCGAGCGGGTCAAGGAGGAAATCAAAAGGCGCAATATGAAAATCGATTTGGATGTCTTTCTGTCTCTGGATGAAAAGAAACGGGATTTGATGCAGAAAGTTGAAGCGCTTAGAAATCAGCAGAATGAAGCGAGCGAGCAGATGAGTGCGGGCAGGAATGAAGAGTTGATTTTCCGGATGCAGAAAATAAAAACTGAAATCGGCGAGGTTGAGCCGGAACTGAAAGATTTGGAGGAAAAAACCAAGGCCATTTTGCTTGCCCTGCCCAATATCACGCACGAGAGCGTGCCGATTGGTCCGGACGAGTCGGGCAATGTGGTGGTGCGGACTGTCGGAGAGAAACCGAAATTCGATTTTCAGCCCAAAGAACATTTCGACATTGAGAGCGTCAAAGATCTTATCGACAGCGAGCGCGGCGCCAAAATTTCCGGATCGAGATTTTGGTATTTGAAAGGCGACCTGGCGCGGCTGGAATTTGCGCTGATGCAATACGCTTTTAATTTTTACGCGAACAAGGGGCTTACGCCGATGATTGTGCCGATGCTGGTGCGCGAAGAGGCGATGTTCGGTACGGGATTTTTTCCGGCGGATGAAAATGAAATTTATCGCGTTAATCCCGATGATGACAATTTGTTCTTGGTAGGAACGGCGGAAGTGGCGCTGGCGGCTTATCATATGAATGAAACTCTTGATCTTTCCGACGGACCGAAAAAATATATGGGATATTCCAGTTGCTTCCGGCGCGAGGCGGGGACTTACGGCAAGGATATGAAAGGCATATTACGCGGACACCAGTTCAATAAGATCGAGATGTTTATCTTTTGCAAGCCGGAAGAATCTTGGGGATGGCACGAGAAACTTTTGCAATATGCCGAAGAATATTTGCAGTCGCTCGGACTTTGCTATCAAGTGCTTAATATGTGCACCGGGGATATTGGCGCGCCCAATGCCAAGAAATATGACATTGAAACTTGGCTGCCGGGGCAGAACCGATTTCGTGAGACCAATTCATGCAGCAACGATACCGATTTTCAGGCGCGGCGCCTCAATTGCCGTTACACCGACGAGAGCGGCAAGAAGCAATTCGTCCATACCCTCAATAATACCGGCACTTCCGACCGTCCGCTGATCGCGATTTTGGAAAATTACCAGCAGGAAGATGGCAGTGTAACAGTGCCGGAGGTGCTGCGGGGGATTTTTGGGAAAGATAAGATTGGATAAAATCGAAAAATATTAAACATCATTTTTTGTCATTTCGAACGTAGTGGAGCGAAGAGAGAAATCTGTGAACTTTATTTTACCGAATAACATGCCATATTTCAAAATGACATCTCTGGATGATTGGATAGCTTACAGATCTCTCAGTCGGGTACTCCTTCAAAATACCTGTTAAAAGAAACAATCAATATCTGTCATATAAAGGAATTAGCAATAGTGATATACTTAAGGGCAGGAGGAAGAGACTAAACTGTCAATGGCTTAGAGCCACTCGAAATACTATTGTCTC
>JBAXYM010000045.1:0-5557 GCA_041670805.1 Patescibacteria group bacterium | reverse complement strand
TTCCAGTAGGAATCCCTTGAATGATATTATTTGCATATAATAATGTTTAGCTTGTAATCCATCGGTCAAGGGATCCTTGCGAGGATGACAAAATGTGGGTTGTATCGCAGGAGAAGGAGCTTTGTATATCTGAGTAAAATTAGGATTGCCTACTACAATACACAGAACTTCAATTAAAGATATATGTTCAGAACCATATATTGCGTATGCCCCAAAAAGATTTTTTCTTTTTTCTAGCAGTCATTATCTTCTCTCTCGGCTTTGATATCTTCGAAAACGATGGCGATAATAGTGGCAATCGGTACTGCCAGAATCATGCCGGCTATGCCTGCCAACTGTCCGCCGATAGTTGCGGCGATAACGATGATGACCGGGTGCAAGCCTACGGATTTTTCCATCACTTTGGGAACGATGAGATAGTTTTCAAATTCCTGTATGAGAAAGTAAAGAACGAAGACAAAGGCGGCGGTGGCGGGGGAAACAGTGGCGCCAATGAGGATGGCCGGAATGGCGGAAAGCATAGGTCCGATGTAAGGAATAAGCTCCAAAGTGCCGGCGATAAGCGCCAAGACCAAGGCATAAGGAACGCCGATCAGCGAAAGTCCGATAAAAGATAACGCTCCGATGATAATCCCCAAAGAAATTTGTCCGACAAACCATTGCCCCAGTTTCTTTTCGATTTTCTTGATGATGCGCATGCACTGAGGATGCATTCTCTCGGGAGTTACGGCACGGGCGAATTTCTCAATCCCGTCGTCTTCCAAAACCAGATAGAAGGAGATGACGGCGATAAGGATGGCGGAAAATATTCCGCCCAGCAATCCCAACGCTCCCGACAGCAGATATGCCGCGGCGTTTCTGAAGGCAGTGCTGATGTCCAAAAGCATTTCTTGCAAAGTAGAGCCGTCCAGCCCCATATTTTGTCCGTTGTTAATTATGTAACCGAAATCTATTTTTTCAATATAACCCGGCAGGTAGGTTGCCATCTGTCCGATTTCGCGCGCCAAGGTCGGGGTGACGGCATAGATTAGCATAATAACGATGAACAGCGTCACAGAAAAGAGAAACCCCGCTCCGAACACGCGCGGCACGCGGTTCTTTTTTTCCATCCGATCAACTGCCGGCTCCATGGTGAGCGCCAACAGCGTGGCGATAAAAACGATGAAAAGCACGTTCTTTATGTAGTAAAGGAAAAACAGCGCGAAGGTCACCGCGAAGAAACGCAAGATGCTCTCATAAGAAATGTCAATTAGCAATTTCTGTTTTTTCATTTTTTCTTTTTAAATTTTTAATAATTTCTCAAAGTTTTTCTTGTTTTTGAACGGTCCAATCAGCGCAAGGTTCAGCTTTTCTTCGGTAAAAATTTCACGGGCAACCCGCCCCACGTCTTCTCGCGTGACTGCGTTTATTTTAGCAAATTTTTCCTTGGGGGTCAAAATCTTGCCGGTAGAGATTTCTTGGGTGGCTATGAAGTCGGCGACGGCGCTGGAGGATTCCAGGGAAATCGCCATTTTGCCTTCCACGAAGCCTTTTGCTCTTCGCAACTCGTCCTCCGAAACGCCCTGTTCTCGGATCTTGCGAATTTCTTCCAGAGTCAGGGCAATGGCTTTTTCGCATTGGTCGTTTCCCACTCCCGATTGGATCGTGATATATCCTGCGTCCCGATAGTCGCAACAATAAGAATAGACGTAGTAGGCAAGTCCCTCTTTTTCGCGCACCGCTTCGAAGAGGCGCGAGCTGTCGTTGCCGCCCAGAATAATATTGAGAACGTCGAGTATGTATTCGTCTTTGTGCCCGGTTGCGAAAGCGCGAAAGCCCAAAGAAAAATTTGTCTGATCGGTTTTCTTGTACCTTAAAAGCACTGCCGGTTTTTCTTGCCGGGAAGAAAAACTCGCCTGTTTGGTTTTGACTTTTTTCCCGTCGAAAGCGGAGAAGAATTTCTTTATCTCTTTGTCGATTTTATTTTCGTCAAAATTTCCGGAAATCGCCAGCACGAGATTGTCCGCGCGGTAATACTTTTTGTAGAAGGAAACCAAATCTCTGCGGGAAAAATTTTTGACGTTTTCCGCCGTGCCCAACTGATCATGCCCCAAGCCGTGACCGTCAAAAAGCAGTTGCTCGAAGACGGAGGAAATGTCCCGCATCGGAGCGTCTTCATACATTTTTATTTCTTCCAACACTGGACCTTTTTCGGTTTTAATTTCCTTGGGCGCGAAAAGGGAATGGAGAAGCGTGTCGGAAGTCAAGTCCAGTGCCAGAGTTAAATCTTTCTTGCCGGACTTTATCCAGAATCCCGTATATTCTTTGCCGGTAAAGGCGTTGTTGCTCGCGCCGACCGCGTCCAATTCCTTGCTGATTTCGATGCCGCGCGGTCTTTTCTCCGTTCCTTTCAAGAGCATGTGCTCGAGAAAATGCGCTATGCCTTCCGTTTTTCCTTTTTCTTTCCGCGATCCGACCCCGAAGAGCGCCAACAAAGTCACGGTCTCGATATTTTTATTGTGCGCCTTCACAACTCTGACGCCGTTCGCAAGCCTTGTCTTTTTATACATAAGTATGAGAAATTAAATTTAAAAAAATCCGAAAGGTCGAAAAATAGCAACTCCTAAATTATGACGCCATCGTCTGCCAAAGTCGTTTTTTGCGACTGAGGAATTTTTGTGGCAGACAGCGGGCCTGATTAGAAAACGCCGCTATTTTTCGCCCTTCCGGATTGTATACTGGATACACATTTATATTAGCTGAAAATCGGCGTATTTGTCAATGAAAAGTTCTTATCTTGCCGAATAAAAAAGTGACGAATGAAATGACAAACGGAGTAGCATGGCTTTAGCCTGCGCCGCTGTCCCACGCGGGAAAAGCGAACATATACAATTTGTTCCATTCGCTTGGGGCAACCGTGCAGGCTAAAGCCATGCTACTCCGTTTGGAAAATTGTGTTCGGATCACGCCAGAGATGGCGTGAACCACGCAAGACAACGTTTTTGCGAGACATTCCACACCATTTCTGGTGTGATCCGGATACAAAAAGGAATGTCCCTGTGCGATATTCGCACCATCTCCATTATAACAAGAATTTCTTTGACCAAGATTGGCATTTTTGCTATACTAAATTCGTATAAAAATATTGCAATATGGAAACAAAAATAACAAGGAAAAAATCTTCAGTCGTGCGCGTTATCGGGTCTTTTTCTCTCGTGCTGTTTTTCTGTTTTCCTTTTGGCAATGCCGCTTTGGCTGCGAACGAGCAGACAGTGGCGACCTTTTTGGTTGACAAAGAATATGATTATCTCGGACGCACTCAAGCCGACGCGCTGCCGATTTATGAATCCGATGACGCTTACTTTTATTTTGAAAAAGAATATTACGCCTCGCTGACTTCGCAGCAGCAAAATGCCGCAAAGTCGCTCATAGAAAAGTTGGGAGGGGAATTCGACTCGGTTGTTTATCCCGAAACGAAAAATATTTTTGGCGATGAGTGGAATCCCGGGATCGACGGCAACAAGAAAATCACCGTTCTCTTCGCAAGAATGAACCCCGGCGTGGGCGGATATTTCAACGCGAATGATGAGTATAAAAAGAATCAGGTGGTTGACGACAACAGCAACGAGCGCGAGATGATTTATCTCAACACCAGCTATTTGACCCAGCAGAAGGAAGAGGGGTTTTTGAGCCATGAACTCCAACATATGATTTACTGGAATGAAAAAACTCAGGAAAGAGGGCTGACTGACGACATTTGGATCAGCGAAGGAAGGTCGGAGCTGGCATCTTCCATAATCGAAAACGCTCTCGGGAAGAAATTTTCGGAAGGCGCCACAGTCATAAGAAAAAGGGATTTCTTGTTGGGATACGCCGATTCGCTCACGGATTGGAATAATCTCAATTATGACTACGCTTCCGTCAATGTTTTTATGCAATATCTGAAAGATCGGGTGGGTACCGGGATATTTCGGGAAATGAACGATACCCGAAAAACCGGAGTGGCGAATCTTGATTTTGTGCTGAAAAACGAAAAGAACTTGGGGCTTAACGATATTTTTACCGACTGGACGATTGCGAATTATATCAATGATACGGATTTTGACCCGCGATACGGGTACAGCAACGAAAATTTCAAAACCGATTTCAATGTTTCCGCGGATTCCATTTACGATAAGGACGGCAACGACGTGATAAATGTGACGGGAACTCTCAAAAACTGGAGTGCCGATTATTTCAAAGTGGACTTGAGTACGGAAAAATATGCCAATCGCTATCTGGATATGGATTTCAACGGTGACGATGCGGCGGTTTTTTCTCTTCCTGTCGTGATCAATTACAAGGACGGGTCCAAAAAAGTGGATTTCATAAATATGGACAGCAAGCAGAACGGGCATCTGGAAATGATTTCTGCGGAAAACGGCATAAGCTCGATCGTCTTCATTCCCAGCAGCCAAAAAATCGACGAAGCTATGAACGGCAACCAAGTGCGGAGCCACTCCTATTCTCTGGATATAAAGCTCACTCCCGTCGAGGATAAGAAACTGCCGAACGGAATGCTGATCAAGGCTGCCGATGATGAAAAAATATATCTTATAGAAAATGGTAAGAAAAGATGGATTATCGACTCCGCGACTTTTGTGGCAAAGGGATATAGGTGGGCGAGCGTGAAAACCGTAAGCGAGACGGAATTGGGGGTCTATGAGAACGGCGAGAGAGTAAGCGGTGGAGGTGTTTCCGTGCGGGAGAGGGATTTGGTGAAAGGGGTTGGTCCCGAAGTTTATCTCATCGAGAACGGACAAAGAAGATGGATTAGTGATGCGGCAACTTTTTCTTCCCTCGGTTTCAGCTGGGAGAAGATCGTCCAAATCAGCGACCAGGAACTTTTTAAATATGCCGAAGGCGAAATTCTGAAGCGGAGCGTCTTCGCGGATGGAACTCTTGTCAAAAGCTCATCGGGGCCGCAAGTATACTTCCTGCGAAATGCAAAGAAATGCTGGATAACGAGTCCGGAAGCATTTTCCAAAAATAATTTCAACTGGTCTTCCGTCACGGTGACTTCCGAGGAAGTTTTATCTTCTTACGTCGACGGACCGAGTATCGATTAACCTCTAAGATTTATGCATATGAAAAAAACGACCGTGAAACTCGTGAACAAATTTTTTATCTCTTTTGCTTTTTTGCTGTTCGCGTTTCTGCCTTCTTCTTCTTCGGCGGACGTTGAAACCAACCCCGCAATTCCGGAAATATTTTCTCGCAGTTATTGGGGGGCGGACGAGTCGCAAACAACTTGGGTGGCCGAATACGCCAAGGTGCAGAAATTTATTGTGCACCACACGGCGAGCACGACCTTGGTGCCGGACACCGACGGCACAGGGGAGTATAAAAGTATGGTGAATAGCATTTATAAATACCATACTTCGGGCAAGAAATGGGTCGATTCTGACGGAACGAGTTATGCCGGCTTCGGCGACATCGGATATAATTACCTGATAGATCCCGAAGGAAATATTTATGAAGGCAGAAAAGGCGGAAACGGAACGATTGGCGGACATGCCAGCAGTTTCAACAGCGGCAG
>JBAXYM010000044.1:0-5777 GCA_041670805.1 Patescibacteria group bacterium | reverse complement strand
TTTTACCTCGATGGGTCAGTACGGCTATTGAAACGTGATGGGACTGGCACACCGTCGGCAACACTTGCGGCAGGGTCGTATGAAACTGTCACCGGACCTGCTGGTTTGACAAATGGGTATATATCTGCGACATTGCAGGACGAAGTCAGCAACCTTGCATTTATCCCAAAATCTGTCGCAGGCGGTGGAAGTGCATACTATCTCTGCGATTATTGGTATGCGCCTACGGCAAACGGGAACATCCTGCTTGCGGGGGGCTTTTGGAGCGATGCGCTTTCTGCAGGTCCCGGTTATCGGGATGCGACTGCTACGCCTTCGCATTCCGGTCGGGGTTATGCCGCCCGCCTCGAGTTCTATCCCCTCGGTGGTGAAGTATAACGCCACCAAATAAATTTTCAGAGTTCGCTACTGAACCAAAACAACTTGATGGCGAAAAAATGAGTATCAACGCGGTAATTAATAAAGAAATACTAATTACTGGATTTAAAGTAGGACGAAGCAAGTATAAAGAGGATACGGATTATATTACCGTCCAGTTTGTGCTTGATAATACTCGCCATGTATTTTTTACTGGGTCTCAAATTATCGCCGAACAACTCAGGAAATATGAGGATAAGATACCGTTTGAAGCGACACTGCAAAAAATTAACCGGTATTATACGTTAACTTGAAGGAGGATAATGACTAATATATTATTGGTTCGTGCGCGATGCAGTTGGCTTGTTTTGTTTCTCCTGCTTGCAGGGGGCAATTGGAACAATGCGCTTAATGCAGGTCCCAGTTATCGGAATGCGAATAATACGCCTTCGAATTCCAATCGGAATAATGCCACCCGCCTCGAGCTCAGGTCCCTCTTGGGCAGCCTTGAACAGCGCACAAACCAGAATCTGGAGTATATCTGGGTCAAATACACAACCAATCCGCAGATGGGTGCTAGTATCTCGTCTAGAGTAGACCGCTCCCATCTGTTGGTAGGGCTTCTGGTGGGATTATGAAACGTATGGGGAACCTTTTTTCGACAATTGTATCAATGGATAACCTTAGACTAGCCCATCAAAACGCGCGTAAAGGTAAGACACATTATAGAGCCGTGAAGATGGTTGATAGCGACCCTGAAATGTATCTCCGTAAGTTGCAGGACTCACTAATTAATAAAACGTTCACTACCGCACCATATCGCACGAAAACGATATATGAACCAAAACAGAGAGTCATCTACAAACTGCCCTATTATCCTGACAGAATCGTACACCATGCGATAATGCAAGTCATGCAGCCGATATGGGATAAGAAGTTTATTTATGATCTGTATTCCGCTATTCCTGGGAAGGGGTTACATGCGGGGTCATATCGGTTAAGGGAGTTTATGAAAGATACAAATAATACCTTATACTGTTTGAAATTTGACATCACAAAGTATTATCCCTCGATTGTTCCGGAAAAACTATATGAGATAGTTAAGGCCACTGTAAAGGACCAGGATGTACTATGGGTATTGAAAGATATCATATTCAGCAACGCGGGCGGCGGCGTCCCGATTGGAAACTATCTCAGTCAATATTTCAGTAACCTGTATTTATCCCCGTTTGATCATTGGATTAAAGAGGTGTTGGGAATGAAGTATTATATCCGATATTGTGATGATGGTGTAATCCTGCATGGTGATATTGAGAGATTGAAATATATCAGAACTGAAATCTCTGAATATCTGAAACCGCTTGGGTTGACATTGAATCAAAAAACAAGCATCTTTCCAGTTGATAAGTGTGGTATTGACTTCCTTGGGTATCGGTGTTTTCGAACACATACGATACTACGGAAATCATCAAGTCGTAGATTCAAGAAGAAGATTCATGAAATCGAGAAGAACTATAAAATCATGGGTCCTGACGCTGTGTTAGGGTCTATTGGAGCATATTATGGATGGCTGAAACACTGTAACGCTTATAATCTCGCAAGGGTATATCTTTATGAAAACCCGTTGCTTAGAACTGCTGTTGAACACGCATCAGAATCAAAACAGGTATCATGTCCAAATTGGTTTATTCACTTGAAAATCCCGACGTCGTAAAAGTCGATGTTGTCAAAAACGGATCTGTCCGATTACTCTGTCGGTGGGATATCCACACAGTTGAAATCGAAATAGATGGGGAATCGCACACAGAATACGCATATCAGGAAGAGGTCATCTGGTGGGCGTTACCACTCCATGAATACGTTGAGCGTGTTGATGGAAGGCAGGGTCTTACAGTTGCGGGTCTTGCTTACATTGCTAATCAGTCTGATGCCATCTTAGGGTGGGCTATGGCAGCTGGAGTATAATGTACCGGTATTCCCTTACCGGATTTGACACTCTGGGTGTTCTTCAATCGCGCATAGGGGAAATTGATTGTGATGAGGCTACTGCATCGTGTGTTCGAACCGTTTCATTAGTAGACCGACCTGTGGGTGTTACCGTAGCGTCAGGTATCGCCGGTGCATTGTCATACATGATTGCTCCCCCATCCTATCTTGTTCCGTCGTTCCGTCGCTTTGGAATATCCCGGTTCTCAACGCTGGGTACATTACAATCATGCACGGGTCAAGTTAATGGTGACTCTGGCGCACTGGATGCCTATCGCGGCTCGTTAGTTGCGGCAGACCGCCCTGCATCCATTACCGGACCCGGCGGGTATATTGCGGGGAGATCGTATGCTGTCCCTGATGTATCTGGAGGGATATCAGTGGAGTTTGAGGAGGTCTACGATATATGACTGACATCCATTTCAAGCGGGGTTCTTCTCTGCCGGTGTATACAGTAAAACTGTATCGACCTGATGCTGAAACTCAGCCGTTACCATTGGCAGGAGCAACCGTCAGGCTATTAGCACGGTCCAAGTATTCGAGTGATATCATCATTGACCAAAACCTCGAGGTAATCGACGTCGAAACCGCAGAGTGTCAACTGACACGAACCACTGATGACTTCCCTGCGTGTGCCGAATGCAGAGCCGAGATTATCGTCACGTTCGGGAATGGGGATGTCCTAATCATGCCTGATACAGGATACTACACTCTGGTTATTGAGGATTCGTTGATATAATATGCCTATCGACATCAGCATACAGCAGGCGGGTACATGGCCCCTGTATCGTCTGACATTAACTAGAGGCAGTGATCCCCTCCCCTTAACGGGGGCTACCGCTGTTCTCATCGCAACGCACTCAAAGTATTCCGGATGGGTCATTCATAAAGACCTGACGGTAGAGAATCCAGCTATGGGAACGCTCTTGTGCGATTTCACCGCCACGGATACCGTTCATCCCGGCACATACAACATCAAATTAACGCTCGTTTGGGTTGGGGGTTCCTCGATAACACTCCCGTTATCTGGCTCGTATCAGATGGAAATTGGTCCAGCATTAGATGTTGAAGACCTCATCCCGGAACCGTTACGGGTATACTCCAACACCGCGGGATTATTATCTCTGGTTGCCATAATTGACGTCTATGACGCAATCGAGTGGGGGCGAAAATGGAGGACACCGGGAGATTGGCAGGTTGTCGTGTCCCGGTATGCCACAGGAGCCAATGAAATCAAAGAGGGGCGGTTCATATTTCTGACTAGGGCTGGTAAGGCGCTTATCGGACGTATAGAATCGATTGATGGGCAAATGACTGATGAGGGGGTCATATCTGAGAAATGGACTGTTCATGGGAGATGCTCAGGGATTATCCTGGCAGACAGGATATGCCTCGCGGGAACGTCGTCAGGTACAGGATATGATACTCAGACTGCTATTGTCGGCGAAACAGCTATGCGGCATTATGTCGATGGGAACGCAGTGTCCCCCACTGATACTAATAGGACAATCCCCAATCTGGTTCTGGAAGCAACAGATCAGACGCGGGGGTTGTCTGTTACGGTATCTGCCCGGTTTGAACCAGTCCCGGATATCTTGGAGTCTATAGCTCTTCAATCGAGACTTGGATGGGATATATCCTATGATTTCACCGCAGATGAGTTTGTATTCAACGTCCTTGAAGGGTCTGACCGGTCAGGTAGTGTGCTGTTATCACCCCGTATTGGCAACTGCCTGATATCAGGATATAAGGCAAGCATCTCCGACACCCCGTCGGTAGTCATTGTTGGCGGGCAGGGGGAGGATGCATCGAGGACCTTGGTAGAGGTTGGGACTTCAACAGGGTGGGATAGAAGGGAAGGGTTTGAGGATGCAAGTAATCTCGATACAACGGCCGCATTGACAGCGCGTGGAGAGGAGATTATAACTGCTATTGGTGATACAACTGTACTGGAAGTCCAGTATGTGCCAACCCCCACTTACCGATACGGTATTGATTTTGATTTGGGCGATATTGTATCAGCCGAATACCCCGATATATGCACCATACAAGCACGTATCATCGCGGTGACAGAACAGTACCCCAGTGGGAATATCATCATCACGCTGGGAAAAGAATGGCCGGACTTGGTATCAGTAATCCGGAACATGCGGAAACAACCCGCAGGAACACGTAAATGACATTGAACTACGGAATATTTGATTCGGCTGACCCTCTGTCCCCAGACAGGACATACACGGCGGCACTCTTGAGTAGAATTGTGAGCAAATACCTAGACAACGGTATCATTACCGGAGACCTTAATGAGATGACAGTTACAGTGTCAGATCCCCCCGGAATGAGTATCATTGTAGCTACTGGCACTGCAATGGTGCAGGGCCGTTTCTGTGAGAATGACGCGGCGTTGACGATGACCATTTCCACCGCGCATTCCACCTATGCGAGAATCGACCGTGTGGTCGTTCGGTTATCCGCGGTATCTGGAAGGACTATCGATATTGTAGTTATTGCAGGGACCCCTGCTGCATCCCCAGTTGCCCCCGCGCTGACACAGACCTCCGGGATATGGGAGATTCCTCTGGCTCAGATTGCGGTTGGTGCTGGCGTGACGTCAATACTGACCGCAAACATCACCGACCAGCGGGTTTTCCCTGACATGACCAACCTGTTCCGGGCTGCTGTCGAGATGCAGGGTGATTTGGATGTTGGTGGGGATGTGTCGGTCGCTGGTGATATGCATGTTACAGGTGCGGCAACGTATGGGGGATCTGTCGCATTCGCTGGGGGGGTTGTCGCGGATTTGACTGGGGATATATCGGGGAATATCAAGCGCAATATCATTATCGGAACTGCACCGGGGATATTTACTCTCGGCGACCTAATTCCAGCCAATTCATACTCTTCAAGTGTCAATATATCTGGGGATATAGCCACTGGTATTGTAGCCCGCACATCCCAATTCGCCTCCGTAAATCCTGCGTTTTGCATCTTTGGTAATCTGGGATATGGGTCAAATATCCCTTATATTGTGGTATTAGCGTATCATGTTGATGGGTATGTCGGTAATTTCTACTGGTCGGCAACTACCAAACGCACGGATGGGACTATTATACAAACATATAGTGGTACTGGGACTCAACAGCACGCAAATGTACCAGTTACCGTTACTAGTGACACGGATAAAATATCATATACATTGTCTTGTGATTATGGGGCCTCAAAATCAATATCAATTGCCGCATATAGTGCATCGTTCGATTGATGGCACTAATCCCCAATCATTTTTTATGGAAGCCACGACAGAAACCCTGCAAAAATAAGTGGATATTAGAATAAGATAATAAAACTAGCAGAGGGCTAATAGTGCCCTCGCCTCATAATCACGCAGTGCCCCGGAATCAGAGTCCAGGATAACATCCTGCGTGATACCATTG
>JBAXYM010000043.1:0-6193 GCA_041670805.1 Patescibacteria group bacterium | reverse complement strand
GCGTCGGTTTCCGGTGCGTTCGGTAGTGTAGAAATTTGGTCTTTGGTATTTAGTAATTTGGTTTTGAGTTTTAGATTTTGCAGGGGGGCTTGCCCCCCCCCGCGAGCGGGTTTATAAAAAAGTATATGAGCTTTCAAAATTTATCAATTTTTGAAAAAACCTATGAATTGATCCTATGGATTTATCCCGCAGTGAATAAATTTCCCAAGACGCAGAGGTTTGTACTGGGTCAGCAAATTGAGAATACGGTACTGAATCTGCTAAAACTGATTATTCAGGCAAACGCCGAAAAAGCGAAGTTGTCATATTTGAAACAGGCGAGTGTGGAATTGGACAAGCTTAGGATCCTCATCAGACTCACCAAGGATCTGAAATTTCTGAGCATCAAACAATATGAATTTGCCATTGGAAAAATAAATGAAATCGGAAAAATGTTGGGCGGATGGATGAAGAGTTGCGGTTAAAATTCAGAGAACAGTTTTGCGGCTTGTCGGATAGTCGGCAGAATTGTTCCTTGCATTTTTTGCAAGAGGGATGCGGCTGAAGAAGACGCCTTCAAACGCGGTGGCAATTGGAACAATGGTGCGAATGCGGGTGCGTTCACGTTGAATCTGAACAATGCGCCGGGCAATTCCAACAACAACATCGGTTTCCGGTGCGTTCGGTACTTTCCAAAACATTGGCCAGAGTGAAACTTTCACGGAAGTTAGCCCAGAGCCAGAAAACTACTGGCCTATTTCCTTCCCCGGTAAAGCTCGCTCCGTTGAGAATTTGCGAGGCAAATTAATGTGGCGCAGGTCGAAAGGGAAAATATTGGGCTTTTATCTCGAGACAGTGAGAGTAATTTTCTTGATGAAATTTCTGCTTTGAATCAATTGAGCCCCCAATCTGTATAATTTGTCATTGCGAGAAAGTACTCCGACGAAGCAATCCCTGAATCTGACTCATGAAGCGTTATATAACACCGGGTGAATTGTGGTAACGGGATTGCCACGTCGCAAATACAAAATACGCTCCTCGCAATGACAAATAAAGTATGGTGAATTGTAGTTTCGGGATTGCCACGGCGGAGTACCGCCTCGCAATGACAAATTAAAATCAATCATGAAAACATACAAAAATCTATATGGGGAAATATGCTCTTTCGAGAATTTGTATTCGGCATATTTGAAAGCTAGAAAAGGCAAGCGATATCGGAATGAGATTTTGGAATTTAACTATAATCTGGAAGAAAATTTGCTGCAATTGCGAACGGAATTGATAAATCAGACTTATAGGCATGGTGGCTATCGGGAATTTACAGTTTGCGATTCCAAAAAGCGACTCATCAAGGCGGCGCCGTTTCGTGACAGAATCGTACATCACGCCTTGTGTAATGTCATTGAGCCGATTTTTGAAAAAGAATTTATTTACGACTCTTATGCCTGTAGAAAGGGAAAAGGAACTCACAAAGCAATTATGCGGCTGGAAAAATTTTGGCAATCGGCGGAAGACTCGCAAGGTCAGGAGAAAAAACGCTTATATTGTCTGCAATGCGATGTGAGCAAATATTTCGATAGCATCAACCATGAAATTTTGCTGGCAATTATAGAAAAAAATATAGTTGACGGCAAAACATTGTGTTTGATCAGGGAGATAATCGACAGCGATTGGCACAAGAGAGTTTTTAAAAATTTATTTGAGTACGAATCGGCAGGGATTCCCATCGGGAATCTTACGAGCCAGCTGTTTGCCAATGTTTATCTGAATGAATTGGACGGATTTGTAAAACACACGTTGCGGGAAAAATTTTATGTGCGCTACATGGACGATTTTCTGATTTTAAGCTTTGACAAGGGGGGATTGCAGAATCAGAAACGGGAGATAAAAGAATTCTTGGCTGACAATCTGGCGCTCACTCTGCATCCCAAAAAGGCGAACATTTTTCCGGTCAATAAAGGCATTTGTTTCCTGGGATATCGGATTTTCAGACAATACAGACTGTTGAGAAAAAGCACCGTAAAGAGGTTTGTGAAAAGGACAAAAAGATATCAGGGGAGGGTGGAGGCACAGATAATGACCAACGAAAAATTTGATGATTCGGTTCGCTCTTGGTTCAGCTATGCGCAGTTTGGGAAGACAAGAGGACTTTTGGGAAGCTTACGGCTGATTACGTTCAGCGCTAAAACATTGAAGTATGAATCCTTGATCCTGTAACTATGCAGGACAATTACCATTTCCATAGGTCGAGGTTAATCTCTCGAGGCAAAAGATAGCCGTTACCTACGATATTCGAAGAGCTTCATAAACTTCAAAAGCAAAGAAAGATAATCAAAATATATACTTTTAAAATCATAACAAAAGAATATGTACGAAAAAAATAGATTGGGATTTATGAAATTAATGTTTTTCTTGCTAATATTCTTTTCTATGGGTTTTGTGCTGGAGCCTGCGAGCGCTCGAGCTGATTTTTCAGGGACGTTCACTTCCGGTGTGATTAGTTCGGAAGGTCTCGACTATGGAACTATCAGCTGGAATGAGACTGTCCCTGCCGGAGCTTCAATTGCCGTACAAGCGCAAGCGGGGACCTCTGCCGATCCCGACGGAAGTTGGACGGAGTGGTCAAACGTAAATAATGGAGCTTCGCTTTCCGGTTTCGACGGCAAGCCTTTTGTGCGATATAAAATAGTTTTTTCTTCCAGCTCCGATTTGCCTGTTTTCCCGAGCGTTTCCGATGTCACAATCCAACTTCTGGGCGGTTATGTGATTTCATCTCCTTATGATTCGGAAGACTCGGCCCTTCGTATGAGTTCTCTTGCTTGGCAGGAGACTTTGCCGGGAAATTCTGAAGCGCTCTTGCAAATCAGAACTTCTCCCAATGGAACGACTTGGAGCGATTGGTGCGGACCGGACAATGGCGGCGCGGGGTGCGACAGCGCAGCTTATTTCACGAATTCCAATGGTTCGGAAAAAATTGACGATATGTTCACTGACGGAGTCGGCGATAGATTTGTCCAATATAAGATCTCTTTTTCTCCCGACGGAGAAAATATTCCGGTCGTGAGCCAAGTGAGCGTTAACTATGCTCTTAGCCAAGATGATATTAGAACTTTCTCCGGCATCTTCACTTCCGATGTAATCGGTTCCGGAGTTCCGTCCGACTATCAAACCATAAGCTGGGATTCCAGTATCCCTGTGGGAACTGCCATATCCATGCAAGTCAGGGCGGGAGACACTGCTGCTCCCGATGGGACTTGGATGGGGTGGTCCGGTGTTTCAAGCGGCGATTCTTTGGACGCTTTTGACGGCAAAAAATATATCCAATACAAAGCCACACTTTCCGCTTCTGATGATTCAAGCGTTCCCTCTCTTTCGTCTGTTACCATAACCAGGACTCTTCTTGCCGGAGAGCTGATTTCTTCGCCTTTTGACATCGGAGAGGAATCCAGCGTGCTTTCAAGCTTGGCCTGGTCGGAAACTCTTCCCGATGAAACCACGGACATCAAATTTCAACTTTCCACCTCTGCCGATGGAATCGACTGGACGGATTGGTGCGGACCGGATAACGGAGCGGATGGATGCGACACCGCCACCTATTTCACTGACCACACAGGAGGAGAAACCATAGATGCGGATTTTAGAGACGGGATAGGCGACCGATATTTCAGATATAAAGCTGTTCTTTCCTTTCAAAATGGGAACAGACCGATTCTCACGAGCGTGACAGTCGGACTGGGTTCGTTCTCCCCAATGACCCCTTTGGTGTCATCCGTAAGGATTATCGGCGCGAATTCTCTCGGCGAGGTCTTGGCGGGAAGATATTCTCTTTCCAATTTGCACGGGAATGCCGAGGGGGAATCTCTCTTTCGCTGGCTAAGGTCCGATTCTCCGGATGGGGAATACCGGGCTATTCCCGGCGCGACAAATAAAACGTATACTCTCACAAATGACGATCTGGGAAAATTTATTAAGTTTGAAGTTACTCCCGTTTTTGTAGTTGCTCCCAAAGCAGGCGCTCCCGTATTAAGCGCGCCAACCGGACAAATAAACTCCAATGATTATCTCAATCACATCCTTTCGACCGGACAGAGTTTGTCTGTCGGGAGTGGCGGCTCTCCGGCGCTAAGCACGACGCAACCTTATGATAATAAAATGCTGAGCGGAGACGCTCTCGCTCCTCTGGTTGAAAGCGGTGTCGAAACTATCAGCAGCGCCATGGCTAATTTTATTACTTCAAATACGGAAGAAAATAACTATCAGATTGCGGTCACAAGGCATGGCGTTGGCGGAACTGCTTATAGCGGTCTGAAGAAAGGCACAGCCCCTTACGCTTTGGGAATCAGTCAGACCTCTAGCGTATATGGTGCGGCTGTGGGCCTGGGAAAGACGGACCGTGCTATAGGCGTGACGGTTATTCATGGAGAGTCGGACCACGATAAGGGGATTACTGCCGCTCAGTATGAAGGCTATCTGGAAGAATGGCAGAATGATTATCAGACGGATGTCCGGGCCATAACCGGACAATCAAATGTAATCCCTTTGTTTACCGATCAGATGGGTTCTTTCACTAAATATGGAGAAGCAGTTTCTCCAATTCCAAGCGCTCAGCTTGCCGCTGCGGAAGACAATCCGGACAAGATTTATCTGGTAGGACCGAAATACTTTTTGCCCTATAGCAGTGATGGTATTCATCTTACCAACACCAGCTACCGCTGGCTGGGGGAATACTATGGAAAAGTTATAAAGAAAGTTGCGGTCGATAAAGAAGAGTGGAAGCCCCTCGCTCCCCAACAAATCTACAGAATCGGAAAAGAAATCTATGCCAAATTTGATGTTCCGGAAGGGCCGTTGCAATTCGACACCTCTCTCGTTCTGGCAAAAGAAAACTATGGATTTGAATATTACGATGCCAGCTCTTCTGCTTCCATAAGCTCAGTGGAAATCGTCGGCGATGACACCGTAAAAGTGACTTTGAATACCGTTCCCACGGGAAATGACCAAAGGCTTCGCTATGCCTATACCGGAACTGTCGGTGCTAATGCGGGAGCAAATTCGGAGGGTTCTGCCCGGGGAAATCTTCGGGACAGCGACGATACCGTTTCCCAATACGGAAACAAATTGTATAACTGGGCGGTCCATTTCGATAAAGCTATTGTTCAAGACGGTCAGAATTCTTCACCCTTTTCTCTCTCCGGTGCTGAATATGTAATTGCCGACAGAGAGTCAATCTTTTCTTGGAATAATTCATACGATTCCATGTCCGGTCTTGCCAAATATCAGCTTTATGTGGATGACAAATTAGAAGCAGACGACATAAATCCCGCCTCGGCTTCTATTTCTGTGAACTCTGAGCTTTCTTGCGGCAATCATTCCTGGTATGTGAAAGCCTTTGACAATGCCGGTAATTCTATCAGAAGTTATGATGCTTCGGATCTGAATATAAACTGTGGTGGATCTCTTATCCCTCCATCCAAGCCCAGTCTTGCCAATGTCAACATCACCACGGATAACGGCCATCTTACCTTCGATAATCTCCCCACCACCATCACCCAAATAGCCATCTCCACCTCTCGCGACTTCACTAACTCTTCCTGGGAAGACATAGCCAAGAAGGATGAGCTTCTAAAGCAATACACTAATACCGATATCCTCTACATCAAGTTTCGTACCCAAGAAGGAGGAGTATCCGACACAATCATCAAAGAAGGCAATAACATTACCAAAAATGAACAAGGAACAGTTCAAAACGATATCAATGATGGCAATACAGATACAAACGATTCCAATCAACCTCTCCAAGACGGAGACATAGTAAAAACCACTGACTCTTCTGATATCTATGTCATCAAGTATAAGAACAACAAACAATACAAACGCCTCCTTCTCTCTCCCACCATTTTCAACTATTATCTCCATCTCAAATGGAACAACATTAAAACCATCTCCCAACAACAATTGGATCAATACCAAACCTCCAACCTAGTAAAGGAAGCAACCGACACTGTCATCTATACCCTTACCTCTAACGGAGACACCGGCAAAAGAAAACCCCTCAATCCTTCCACCTCTTACGATCCCGATTCCATCTATGAAATCAACAAACCCGAAAGAGACAGTTATGAATTGGAGGATTAACAGGAAGGACAGTCCTTTTGATGCGGTAAGGACTGTCCTTTTTTGCTGTCCAACGATTTCCACGTATTCCGTAGAGACG
>JBAXYM010000042.1:0-7214 GCA_041670805.1 Patescibacteria group bacterium | reverse complement strand
TTGTGAAGTCATCAGAAGAGATACCCTCAGAAGTGAGGTAAGTACACTGATGACACTTGCGTCAAGAACCCTCGCACCAAACGAGTACTTCAAACTCTGTAGTTTCCTTTCAAACTATTAACTTCTCTTTTTCTCATAAGGCCCTCGGGATGCTTCCCAGGGCGTGAAGAAAAACAGGAGATGACTTGTCATGCTCCACGAGAAAACCATGAAGGAAACAGATGTATCCGGATTAAGACCCGGACAAGTGATCGATGCTGACGCGGTTCAGGCTGCGAACAACATGATCAGGAACAGACCTCTACGAGACATCATCATCGCCAAAGAGCAGGTGATTGTGAAATGAGCGACGACCTTTACGAACAGGCATACCAGATTCAATCTGAACTCAAGGACCTGGCAAAGATGATGAAGGAGAAAGAAGCCGAATTATCAGAACTCGTCAACGAAATCATAACGAATAAAATTCAGCCAATCGGATATGAACTCAGACCCTCCGTTACCCCAAGCCGTGTTGTGAACAAGGATTGGTTCAAGGTTTACGAACCAGAAATCTACGCGAAATGCGTTCATGTATCGCACCCGTCGGCAGTATCTATTATGGTCGCGATATGCGGCGATTACCGAACCTTCCAGAACATGATTAAGGAAGCCCAGCCTCAAATGTTTAATGAGAATGCGGTCCTTACTCTGTCCGATGTTGAGAAAGTGGTTGGGAAGGAAGAGATCGATGCAATAGAGCAGGAAGGCGGAATCACTCGGAGCGAGGTTAAATCATTCAAGGTTGTCCCTCTTCCAGAGTTCCAGAAAAACAAGAATCTGAAAAAGATGGAGGGAGAAGCATGAGTTCAGATACAATAGATGGAGGAGGCAGCATTGAGGCGGAGGAAATTTCCCGCCAGAAATGTCTCCCAGCTCCCTATCAGAAAGCGATACTTAAATGCGCCTCTTGTGCTATGAATCAGAAAGAATTCCGGGATATGACCTACGGGATATATCTTTTGGGAGAGTGTATGTCGAAAGAGTATACGAGTAAAAATTTTGGTCCCCTGATAAATGAGATGGTCACCGACCTTTGTAGGCATATCCCTGAGGACTGATAGAATGGCTTCACAAGCAGAAGACAAGAAGGCTGTGATTGATTTCCTCAATCAGGCTCTTGATTGCGTCAAACAAGCTGAACAACTGATAAAGACAGAACGGCTCATTAAATCACGGGTGTTTTACGGAACAATCGTTGCCGGTCTTGAAGGTTCGCTCTTTCACATCGAGCGCCTGAAATACTGGATTGAGTTTGAAAAAGAATGGCCAAAGAGAGGTAAGAAACAATGACTATGACATTTAGTGAAGCGAACCGGTCTAAATCATCCATTAGAATTGGGATTATGGGACCGACATTTTCAGGAAAAACCTATTCAGCTGTGTTATTGGCACGCGGGTTGGTTGGTGAGAAGGGCAGGATAGCTTTTGTAGATTGCGAAGGTGGCGAGGCTAACTTGTATGCGAACATAACTAAGTTCGATATCCTTACTCTGGAACCTCCATATACCCCCGAGAAGTTTATAGAGGCTATTGAATCAGCTCAGGCATCTGGGTATGATGCGATCATTCTGGACACTATCTCGCACGAATGGTCGGGAGAGGGGGGAATCCTAGATGACCAAGCGGCAATCGAGAACAAGGATTCAAAGCGTCGATGGAGTTGCTGGGGAGAACTCACCCCGCGTCACAACCGGTTCCTTAACACTATGATCCGGTCTCCCATCCACATCATAACCACAATGAGGATGAAGATGCAGTATGTTGTAGACACGGTAGACGGTCGGAACACCCCGAGAAAGATTGGACTCGGCCCGATTCAGCGGGATAATGTGGAGTATGAATTCTCTGTATTGCTTGAGATGGATGGGTCGCACACTGCAACTATCGTGAAGGACAAGACGCAGATACTAGGTGGTCTGGGTGATGTGTTCAGACCGACGATTGAAACCGGGAATGCGCTTCGGGTCTGGATTGAGGAGGGTATTGATGTCGTCAAGAAACAGACCCCGGTTGAACCAGTTCCAACGCAAACCCCAAAAACTATCTACGATGAGTCACAAATCAACGGGGTTAAAGAAGATTATGCGGCGTCTGGATGGAGCCTGAGCATCTTCGACCAGGCCAAGATATCAGACGGGTTGTATGATGGGGATCTAATCAAGGCAGATTGGAAAAAGAGAAAGGAAATGGATGATGCGAAACCGGTCCCAGTAAAGAAACCGGTTGTGAAGAGACAAGAGACTAAACCGGTGATTGCGGTTAAGAAACCAGAGATTAAACCTGAGGTTAAACCCGCCCCCGTTGAAACAAAACCAGAACCGAAACAGGAACCAAAACAAGGAGATGATGTAATCATGTGTGAAGAGTGCGGAGTAAAAATAACGCAAATGCAGAAAAACATGTCAATACTGTTCTGCAACGGTAAATCATACTGTGCAGAGTGCAGGAAAAAGTATCAGGCAGGAGAACAGATGAAGACTAGAGGGGGTGAGTAATATGGTAGATAATCCCGACGGGGTAATATACCGGTGCACCCGTAATACATGCACAGTTGCGATTGACGACATCCCTGCAATCTCGGACCAGGATGAGATCTTGCTGCCTATCTCGAAATTGCATTTCCCAGAGTGTGAGAGTTGTCCAGAGTTGAGAAACCATCTTGCCATACTCGAGACCGGTCCTAATTCATTAGAACCGATATCCCTCTGTGTATTTTATAGGCTCCATGGCTCCCATAGGAGCCTGGTCAAACGTGAGCTGGTCTGTCCCTGCAAACCATTGCCGCAACCAGAACCCGTTGCATCTCCGGACCCTAAAACAGTATCTCGTTCAGAACCAGTTAATGTCGTGTCGCAATCCCCGGTTGAGGATACTCCTGAGGTCATAAGTGCCCCCGCAGCAATTCCGGGCAATGTTTGGACTGATGAAGAGGTAGATACAATCAAGGTGTGCGGAACTGCTGAGGATGCATGCGTCCGGTATGCGGATACCCATCCGGGTCAGCGTAATAGCAACGCCGTGACCCAAAAGTGGATGAAGATTCAGAGAAGAGGGGGACTACTCCAGATTGGGAAGAACTGTGTGATATCCGATACTGCGTCTGTAAACGCGGGTAAAACGGCTAAGGTCATTTCGTTTTGCGAAGGGAAACATGTCGCAAACGTCGAGGTTATAGGTGAGGCTCTATCAACATATCAGTATGATGTGCACCAGCTCACCGGGGCGACATTATGACCACCCCACCTATCATTTTTGAAAATGAAATAATTGACGAGCTCAGATGCCATGTGGATATGGTTATCTATGAGTATACCCGGGAGATTGACGAGTTGACCAACAAGCTCAAAGAGGTATCCGAATATGCTTCTCGAGTAGATGAGATGGAAGCAGAGCACGCAAAGTGTATCTCAGAGTTACAACGCGAGAAGAATAACTTCTATCGGAGTACGATTGATGAGATTACCAGCCGGTTTCGAGTGGCATATTACAAACCAGTCCCTCATTTGGAACGCCCTGAGAAATGTAATGCATGCAACAATAGCCGGAAGATTGCATTTGTATCCCCCATAAGTGGTAAAATGATGGAGGATACATGTCCTGTATGTGGGGAGTATACCGAGAGTTATACCTCGGAGGAAACAAAACTCTACAAATTCAAGTTTAGATTTGCTAACGGGGGAAATATTACGGTATTACCATTTTACCGACACAATGATGATGACTACGGGCTCGAGGGAGACCCCACGATGATCATTAAATCTACTGACAAAACTCCAGAGATGAATTTAAAATGGACATACCTCAATAAGAACTTCCTGTTTGAATCCAAGGAGATGTGCGATGAGTTCTGCCATAAACTCACTCTTTTTTGTAAAGATGGAGCCAAACTATGAAAGTCTATGAATGTAACAGTTGCGGGAGGGATGATCGGTGTGTGTTGATTGTAGAAGATGACGAGTATACTAAACCGATGGTGTGCCCTTACATCCCCCGGTCAGATACCACTGCCACATGGAAGAGAGTGGCATGACAGTAACTAATCTCCCTGAGGTGTGACATGGTCGCTGGAAGTACCTCGTCCGGTAAAAGCAAAGGGAGGGAGTTGCAGAAATATGTCGCGTCTTCGATATGCGAATCGTTCATGCTGCCTGAATCGGAGGCAGTATCCCGCCCGATGGGGTCCCCGGGGTCAGATATTATCATGTCGGAGCGCGCTAGAAAAGTGTTCCCGTTCTCGATAGAGTGCAAACGGCAGGAATCTCTTAATGTCGGCATATGGATGGACCAAACATGCGCCAATGCTGCAAAGGATCATCTTGCCCCGCTCCTTGTCATACGGCAGAATCATGATAAGGCAGTTGCGGTCATTCTGACGAAGCATCTCATGGCTATTGTGGAGGGTGTAGGGTATCCGGATGGGATAAAACCCTCTATCGAATACACCTCCCGGGGAATCCAGTTCAAAAGAGGGATCATAAATGCTCAATCCACATCACAAGTCCCAGGGTCATGGATTTTTAAGAACGTATCCCCTCTGTATTCGTATTCTATCCTCCCCTATATGTTACTCATCAGGATGGTTACGAACTACTGGCACAGCCCCGATAACGGCGGGATAAAGATATCAGAGTCATTCAGTACCTATTCCGGAGAGCGGAAATAGATATTATTTGGATTGGACCAAACTACTTTTTTTATACTATAGCGGATAATATATAATTACAGCCCATTAGTGTAGTGGTCAATCATACCGGATTTTGAATCCGGTGACACAGGTTCGAATCCTGTATGGACTATCGGGGGTTCTGCCGTGTGGCGCGATCATGCGGCAGGTAAACTGCGTGCATTCCTCCACCCCCTTGCCAGTTAATCGCGGCTGACTTGGGGATATCTCTTGCTCAAGTAACTCAAACGGCAGAGTACCATATAATAATCCGTGCCCCCCCACAGTGGAATGTTAGGGATTAGGTATTATTTTGGTAGGTGGAGGTTCAAATCCTCCTTTGGGCATTCCTCAGGCAGGCTTGCAGGCTATAAGCAGATCATGATCGGGTCTCCTGGGGCAAGAGGGCCATCATGACTCAGTTGGTAGAGTGGCTGATTGTTAATCAGCACGTCACAGGTTCGAGTCCTGTTGGTGGCGTCCAGGGCTCTACGGCAGATTATATCTGCATGCACTCCCTGTTAATGTCAGGTAAGAATGTAAAGCAAGGAGGTTAAATGCTTCCACGAATACGGAGGCAGCCTGACAAACATCGTCCCGTGGCTTAGCCAGGAAAAGCACCGGACTTTTAATCCGGTCATCAGGGGTTCAAATCCCCTCGGGATGATCCTCGAGATGGCTTGTCGACTATAAGCACGCAAACTGCGGGGTCACTCGGGGCTAGGGCCGTTAGCTCAATGGCAGAGCGTCCTGCTCATAACTGGTATTGTGCGGGTTCGAGTCCCGTACGGCCCATATGGATAAATCAGCAATTACGTATTGGTATCCACTTATTAAAGAGATTATTCCTACTCCAAAAACGGTAATAATCCCAGTATCAATTCATGATTTTGATGACACTGATACAATTGGCAATATAATTAATATAATACAAACAATTCTGGATAAAGAAAGAATTAGGTATCCGTTATTCATGAAAACAGATACTTATTCTGCGAAATGGTATTGGTCAGATTCGTGCTTTGTTGAGCACAAAGGTAACCTTAGAGCGAACATCTTATCTCTTTTGTCTTTGAATCAAGATGATGACTGCCGACCAATAAATGCATTGGTGTTCAAACAGTATATTCAACCGGAAACCAAGCTGTCAGCGTTTAATGATATGCCTATTGGAAAGGAGCGAAGGTATTTTATTGAAAATAAACGTGTCTTATGCCACCATCCGTATTGGGAAGAAAGTAGCATAGAGTTCTTCAAAGAGGATTATCCGGAAGATTGGAGAGACATACTCAGCGATCTTAATGTTGAAGATGCTTTAGAGGTAGAGATACTCACTCGTGAATCTGAATTATTTGCTACACTGATAGATGACAATGGGTATTTTTCGGTAGATTTCATGCAGGGTATAGCTGGGAATTGGTATATTATCGACTGTGCAGAGGGCCATAAATCATATCATAATGATAATTGCCCTGTATTTTTGGATAAACAATAACCCCTTTACTGCGAGTGGAAATCTAGATTCCATTTATGCTAAAATCCAGAGTGTACTTAATTGTACTTATTCTGTACTTTTCTGTCTGTGTCAAGTACAACTAAGTACACTTCCCGTTTTTTTGTAATTAAATATATATACTAATAAAAACAAATAGGTAACACAAGACTATTGTCCGTTAGGGAGATAGACAATAGACTATCTTCCGTGTACTTAGTTTTCACCTGTACGAACTAATTTGGTACAGAATAAGTACAACTAAGTACACTATCTTGAAATCCCCCACCTCATATCTTTTTTTTCGAATCGTAAATTATTTATCCTATCCTATCCTATCCTATCCTATAACATGAAAGACTCAGCATCGAAACAAATTTCGGTTGACATCCCATACGACCTTTGGCATCTCGCCAAACAGAAGGGAGTGAATTTCCGAGCGACGATCATAGAAGCATTGTCGAACAAGATTCAGGAAACCATCATTGAGGACTTGAAAAAGGTGAGATGAATGGCCAGACGTCCATCAAACCCTGATGTGACCTATACCAATGTCACCCTTCCGAGGAGCTTGTACAACGTGTACCTATCAGAATCGAACCGCCCAAGTATCTCTTTATTATGTGAGTGTGCATTGACTGCATATCTCAACGTTGAAAATGGTCAAGAAATCATGATGGCAAATACTCTCATGACAACTGAACAGATGCGCAAAGCGTTCAAAGAGCAAAACATGGAGCAAATCAAAATTAGGAAACAGATAGAAGAGGTGCATAAAACACAAGTAGAAAGCCATGAGAAAACCGTCGATTTATATATTGAAGAGACGATTGTCCGATTAGGATTTTTGAAGATGGTAATCCCAGAGGTAACACAGAGAGACCGAGAAACAAACAATGAGTATTACGCTCGGATTAAGTTAGAGATATCACAGAGGCACGGTGTGCTACAAAAGGAAATCCCAGAAACAAGGATTCTCGAGATGTACAAATCAATCAGGGGGATAGAAGCATGACA
>JBAXYM010000041.1:0-8858 GCA_041670805.1 Patescibacteria group bacterium | reverse complement strand
ACCACTTTCTTTATTTCCTCATAGAGGACAATCTTAGTTTCCATAGTGGTGTAATAGTTGGATTATTACAATACTATTATACCACTATTGAAACTTGGATGGGAGTTTCGTAATTCAAAGAAACTTGAGGAGCAGGTTTAAACCTGCTCCCGCGCAAGTCCTTTTAAAATGCGTAAGGACTGTCCTTTTTTCTGAATCGCTTTCGCATTGAATCCGGTAAGGACTGTCCTTTTGATTCCGTAAGGACTGTCCTTAATGGCACCTTAATGTGCCATCTTGTCATTTTTGAAAAATCGCGTTATTATAAACCGTGTTCATGAGGTCGCTTGGCTCAGTTGGTTAGAGCATACGATTCACATTCGTAAGGTCGGTGGTTCGAGTCCACCAGCGACCACCTGCAAAATACATCTTCGGGTGTATTTTTTGTATAAAAAGAAGAGCAAATATTGCTCTTAAATTGAAATTCGAAGTAGTTAAAATCATTTTTTAGTCCATCGGGCATAGTATGGCGAGCCATCTTTAAAGGGACTTGTTTTGAAGTTGGTGATGACTACCTTGCCTGAAGTGAAGGAAGTGTCAACCATTTCATTGCCACCGATATATATCCCTACATGACCGGGAAGCCCATACTTTTTTCCTTTGTATGTTACGTCTTTTTTGAATAACACTACATCTCCAAAAGCCGGAGTTGTAATTATTTTGAAGTTTTTATTGTTCCTCATCGCCGGGACTTTCATAAAATAATAACTTTTCGCTCCGGCAGCTTTATATACTTGAAGCACCAAATGAGAGCAATCAATTCCTGCGCGGCTGTTTCCGCCATGGACGTTTTTTACTCCTACCCAGCTTTTGGCGTATTTAACAACCGTTTTTGGGTCCGTGCCTATGGGCGCGGCATCTACGGCTGTCACGAAGATGCAGGCTGCTAGTAGTGTTACTATTAAGAATAATGCAATCATTCTTCTTTTCGTTTGTTTCACCCCCTGTTTCTGATCCGGTTGGCTCTTGGTCGAAAATTTCTCTACCGGACTAAATGATTCTAACACTTTTTGTGATTTTGTAAACTGCTTTTCAGGGAAAACAACAAAATTGACACTCCCAACTTTTTATAATATAATAGCCAAGTAAAAAGTAGTAACAAAATTCACCAGCTTTGAAAGATGGTGGTTTATTTCTATTTAAATTTTATAAACCGTTTAATTAAAGTTAAGGAAAGAAAAATATGCCTAGACAATACCCAATTGACAAGGTGCGCAATTTTGGAATCATCGCTCACATTGATGCCGGAAAGACGACCACCTCGGAAAGAATTCTGTTTTTTACCGGAATGAGCCACAAGATCGGCGAAGTGCACAACGGTGAGGCGACTATGGACTGGATGGAGCAGGAGAAAGAGCGAGGAATTACCATTACTTCCGCTGCTACGACTTGCATCTGGAAGGGCTACCAATTCAACCTGATCGATACTCCCGGGCATGTGGACTTTACCGTGGAAGTGGAACGAAGTCTGCGCGTGCTTGACGGCGGGGTCGTGGTTTTCGACGGTGTTGCCGGCGTGGAATCGCAAAGTGAAACCGTGTGGAGGCAGGCGGATAAATACAACGTGCCGAGAATGTGTTTTATCAACAAAATGGATCGGATGGGGGCGGACTTTTACCGCAGCTTTGACTCCATTTTGGACAGGCTTAATAAAAACGCCGTGGCGGTGCAGCTTCCTATCGGAGCCGAAGAGAATTTCGAGGGGGTTATTGACCTGGTGCGCCGCAAATCATATCGCTTTGAGGGGCAGAACGGAGAAGTCGTGACCGAGGGCGAAGTGCCGGAAGATATGAAGGAAAAAGTTGAAGAATGGAGATCGCTTTTGGTGGAGAGGGTTGCGGAATACAATGACGACCTGATGGAAAAATATCTGGCGAGCGAAGAAATCACCGAGGAAGATCTTGTGCGAGGCATCCGAAAGGCGACCATTGCCACCGAGCTTTTCCCCGTATATTGCGGAACTGCGCTCAAAAACAAAGGCGTTCAGCCGGTTTTGGACGGAGTAATCGCTTATCTTCCTTCCCCGATTGACGTGCCTCCGATCAAGGGCATCGACGCGAACACCGAGCAGGAAGTTGAAAGAAAATCCGACGACAACGAGCCTCTCGCCATTCTGGCTTTCAAGGTGGCAACGGATCCTTTTATGGGACAGCTGACATTTTTCCGCGTTTATTCCGGAGTGCTGAAAGCGGGAACTTACGTCCTCAACACGAATACCGGCGAGAAGGAAAGAATCAGCCGTATCTTGCAGATGCACGCCAATCATCGCGAGGAAATCACCGAAGTTTATGCGGGAGGAATTGCGGCAACAGTCGGACTCAAAAGCACGACTACCGGAAACACTCTTTGCGATGAAAAATATCCGGTTATTTTGGAACAGATGACTTTTCCGGAACCTGTTATGTCCGTGGCCATCGAGCCGAAGACCAAAGCCGATCAAGAAAAGATGGGCATGGGGCTCAAGAAACTCGCCGACGAAGATCCGACTTTCAGAGTCGAGACCGACGAAGAGACGGGGCAGACTATCATCAAGGGAATGGGAGAACTTCATTTGGAAGTTTTGGTGGATCGTTTGATGCGGGAAATGAAAGTGGAGGCCAATGTCGGAAAACCAAAAGTGGCATACCGCGAAGCAATCAAAACCGATTCGCAGGCGGAAGGAAAATATGTCCGCCAATCGGGAGGACGCGGACAATACGGTCACTGCTGGATTCGTCTGGAGCCGTTGGAAAGAGGCAAGGGTTTTGAATTCGTGAATGAAATAAAAGGCGGTGTCATTCCGCAGGAATATATCAAGCCGATTTCCAAAGGAATTGAAGAGGCGATGGCGCGCGGCGTAATCGCGGGCTATCCTGTAATCGATATCAAAGCCACCGTTTACGACGGATCCTACCACGAAGTCGACTCCTCCGAAGCCGCTTTCAAGATCGCAGGCTCTCTGGCATTTCAGGAAGCTTTCAAGCGAGCTGACCCGGTCGTTTTGGAACCTATCATGAAAGTCGAAGTAACCACGCCGGAACAATTCATGGGTGACATCGTCGGAGACTTGAGCTCAAAGCGTGGTCAGATCGAAAATATGAGCGACCGCAGCGACGGCATCAAAGTCATTACCGCGCACGTACCGCTGAACTCGATGTTCGGCTACTCGACCCAAGTCCGCTCAATGAGCCAGGGACGCGCCGCCTATTCTATGGAATTCGAGAAGTATCAAGAACTTCCCAAGAATTTGGCAGCGGAACTCGCAGAAAAGAACGCGAAATAAAATTTCAGATAAGGATAAAAGCACACTCTCGAAAGGAGTGTGCTTTTTAGCGTGGGAGGACAGACGCCTCGATGCGGGAGGATGCGGGAGCAGGTATTCACCTGCTCCCAACGTCTTCGATTCCATAGCAAAAAATATTTGCGCAAAAAAGATGTCGTATTAAATTTCCCCAGCTTGGTATCTTTTTTCTCTGAAACCAAACTTTAAGGAGCAGGTGAATACCTGCTCCCGCAACAAGGAGAGAGATTACTCGCCGGATTGAATTTAGCGGTTTCGGGATTTGGATTGCATCGAATTGCACTTCAGAATAGAATTTAGGACGTGCTGCTTGACAATAGGGTGACATTATAGTATAGTGACATAAATTAGTTATACAAAAATAAACAAAAAAATCATTCAAAAATTAGGAGGAAACCGAGGTGGTGTTCAGTACTTTTACGGAAGCTTTTAACCACTATGGTGAAGATACGGTCCGCGCTCAGCAGGAGAAGGGTAGGCCTTTCTGGCAGATATCAATGAACCGGATCAAGGAACTTCGCCCTATTAGGGAATTTAGGGAAGGAAGGGGAACTCACATCGCAAAAGACCTTAGGCCTCTTTTTGAAATCATCATGAAATCTGGTCCGATTGATACCTTGCTTGATTCAGGGTGTGGACAAATGGAGGTAACTCGATTCTTTGTAGACTATTTGAAGGAGTTCTACCCTAAAATTATGGTAATCGGGATAGATAACAGCATGTATGTTGCTGGATACAAACTCGACAAGAATTTGGTTTTTTGTCTTGGAGATGCCCTGCACACGGATATTCCCGATAAGAGTGTGAAGGTTCATATCGCAGGTTTTTTACTGCAGGCTTTAAACTCCTCGGGTCGGAACGACTTCTTTGATGAATTGGATAGGACGATGGCTCCTGATGGTTTCGCCATCTTTATCGAGGTTCTGCACAAGGAAAGTATGATAGCTAATTCTATAAATGCTATCAAGCACGTATTCTTGAACTTGTTCAGTCCTTATCTCGTTAAGACTGACGAGGGCTGGAAAAAAATGCTTCAGGACCACGGTCTAGAAATTGTAGACTCGGTCGAAACAGAAAAGAGGTGCAGAGCATATCTTACAAAAAGGATGTCTAGTGCGAAGTAACCAAATAATAACTCCAATCGTGGAAGGAAAATTTTTCCTTCCCTTATTTTTTGTCTTAATCAAAACTTTTCTTCCCATCCTGCTTTTTTTATTGTAAAATAGAATTATATTTGAACAAAGTCGCTATGTTGGAATTTTTGGACAAAATGAAGAGGGAAAAGAGCATTTGGAAATATGCCGGTTTTTATGCGGAAAAAATTGCCGAGGAGAATCAGCTGATTTTGGGGGACGGCAACAGTCCGCTGGAGGAGAACGACGAAGTGAATCGGCTTTTGGGATTGGAGCATCTGTATTTCAAGAGAGAGGACAAGAACGAAACGGGATCGCTCAAGGGGCGGAGTCTCGCTTATCAGGTGTCGCTTGCCAAGCAGCGCGGGAATCGGGCGATTGTGATTTCCACTTCCGGCAATGCGGGTATCGCGGCGGCGGCTTATGCCAAAGAGGGGGGAATGAAAGCGTTTATTTTTATTTCGCCTGATACGGAGAAGGGGAAAATCGCGGATATGCAGAAATACGACCCGATCATTGTCAAAAGCAGTCGCGCGATTCGCTTTGCCAATTACGCCGCGGTCAAATACAAGCTGCCGAACCTGCGGCCCTCGAAGGACGATGATTCGATTGAAGGGTTTAAATCAATCGCTTTTGAAATCGCGGACGAGGCGGGAGAAGTTGATGCCGTATTTACTTTTGTCACCTCGGGCAGCTCTTTTGTCGGGATGTACCGGGGGTTTGAGAAGTATTTGCAGGAAGGGAAGATAAGTAAGATTCCGAAAATGTACGCGGTGCAGAGCGGAGAAATTTTTTCCATTGCGGAGGAGTTTGAAGAAAACGCGGAATTGATAAGCACGCGATCCGGAGGTGTGGAGGAAGAGAAAACGGAGATAAAGGCAGGACAGCTGGGCGTGAAAAATACGCAGCGCAAAACCGAGATCTTGGATATTATCGGGAAAACCGGAGGAGGGGGAATTTATGTGAGCGGGGAGGACGCGGAGACGGCAAGAGGATTTTTGAGCGAAAGGAAAATCGAAACTTCTCTGGAAGGTTGCGCAAGTTTTGCGGGATTTGTGAAGAAACACAATATTGAAAATTTTCAAACGGCGGTATGCGTGTTGTCCGGGAAATTGCGCGAGCGCGAGCGGGAAGTGGATGAAGAAAATATATATCGGGTGGAGAGCTTTGACGAGGTGGACGATGTCGTTGGAGCGGATGGATTGTAAGATGAATAAGGATTGGAGACCTGGCTTTGTATCCGGATCACACCAGAGATGGTGTGAACCACGCAGGACAGAATGTTCTTGCGTGGCATTCACATCATTTCCAGTGTGGTCCGTACAAGTAAATCAAATTAACTTGTTATACTAAAACACTTTCCCATTTGGCATATCCCATAAACTTTCTCTCCCGCAACAAAACCTTCATTTTGTCATCCTGTTAAGGATCCCTTGATAAGAAATACATTTTTGTTCCCCTCACCCTAGCCCTCTCCCAGCGCGGAGAGGGGACGAGATATCGCACGTTAGTTCTATATTTCAAAGTGTTTTAGTATACATAATAATTTTACATTTATTTCCCCTCACCCCGACCCTCTCCCTCTCCCGAGAGGAAAGAAATCCAAACACTTTATGAGCGGATTTGCGGTATAAATTAAATTAATTTGGTATAACAATTCAAGCGCGAGGCTTAAACTTATAAGAAGATTCAAGAGAATATGCTGGATGATGAAATTTACAAATATTTGAAGGAGGCCGGTCCGATCTTTTATGTGACACCGACGGCGGGGAAGGCGATTGGGTTGGAAGGCGTACTGCCCGATTATCATATCGTTTGTTGCCGGAAACCTCGGAATGTCGAGCTTTTGCGAAAGGCGGGGGCGAAAGTTTTTTGTCTTGAAAAAGATTTTAAAAATTCAGGCAAGATTTTGTCCGATCCAGAAGTCACGGATTACATTAAAGCCAATTCACAAGGCAAAAGACCCAATATTCTCACTTTCAAGCCCAGTCCGATGATCGAGAAAGTTTGTGAGAAGAACGGTTTTCGTTATCTGGGGAACGACTCAAAAATCAATCGCGAATGGGAGGACAAAATCAAGTTTGCCGAAATTACCGGGGCGCTTGGCGTGGCAAACGCGTATAGCCGTATTGTCAAAATCGAAAAAGAAAAAATAGAAGAACTGAGAAGCTCGCCGGATTTTTCGGAAGGCAAAAAATATGTCGTTCAGTTTTCGCGCGGCTATTCGGGGAATTCCACTTTCATCGTTGATGGAGAGCGGGAGTTTTCTTTGATTTTGCAAGAAAATGTCGGTCGGAAAATGAAGATCGCCGATTTTGTGGAGGGCGATACTTATACTTTTGATGTCTGCATCGGCGACTTTGGGTTTGCGGCGAGCCAACCTATTTTTCAAATTACCGGATTTCCGGAGCTCAACGGAAACGCTTTGGGCACTTGCGGCAATGATTTTGCTTTTAGCTCCGGACTTGGCGGCGAGGCGAGAAAAGATTTGCAATCCGTTATCGAGAAAGTTGTCGATAAGATATCAAGCGTTGGCTATCGCGGCATTTTGGGATTTGATTTCGTGGTCGGCGAGAGCGGCGTTCATCTCATCGAAGTGAATCCGCGTCTGGTCGGTTCGGTACCGGTCTTTACCAAACTTCAACTTGCCGCCGGCGAGATTCCTCTGCTTTTGCTTCACATTCTTTCTTTTTTGGATTTTGATTTTCGGGATTTGGAAATAAAAGAGTCGGCACGGGATTTTGCCTTTTCGCAGCTCATTTTGCGCAATGTGACAAACGCGCCGCTTGTCGTGGAAAAGTCGATGCGAAGCGGTATTTACAAAATGGACGGTGGCGGCGCAGCAAGTTTTGCGCGCGAGGCGTACTTTGCGGACGAGACAATGGAGCGGAGGGAATTTTTTGTGGAGTGCGCGGCGGAAGGCGAGTCGGTCGATCCGGATATGGAGTATGCAAATATTCAGGTGGCTTGTGGTATAATGGAGTCAAGGAACAGTTTCACGAAAGATTTTGCAAAAATCAAAGAAACCGTTTTTAAAAATATAATTTTAAGCTAGATGAAATTCGGAGGATACGACAAAATTCTGATTTTAGACGTGCTGCTGCTCGCCGTCTGCGGGCTGGTGATAATTTCAAGCGCCAGTGTGGTTATGAGTTACAATGAGTTTGGAAACAATTATTATTACCTCATTCATCAGTTTGTTTTCGGATTCTTGCCGGGAATTATCCTCGCCCTTATTCTTGGCCGGATGGATTATAGAAAATTCAAAAAAAGCGCACCACTGTTTCTTGTGGCGACTCTTGCGCTGCTGCTCGTCGTGTTTATTCCCGGCATCGGTTCGGATATTCGCGGGGTAAACAGTTGGATCTTTTTTGCCGGTATGAGTTTCCAGCCTTCGGAGTTGGCCAAGCTTGCTCTTATTATTTATCTGGCGGCGTGGCTGGAGGAGAGAAAGAAAAAACTCAATGATTTCTCGCAGGGCTTTTTGCCCTTTGTAATGATTGTCGCGCTGGTTGCCATTCCTCTTATTAAACAGCCGGACATTGGGACGTTGGTTGCGGTTTGCGCCATCGCTTGCTCAATGTATTTTGTCGCCGGTGCCGGGCTTACTTATATTCTTCTGTTGTTCGCGGGCGGACTCGCGGGAGTGATTACGCTTATCAAAATTGCGCCCTATCGTATGAATCGGCTTACCACGTTTATGCATCCAGAACTTGATCCGCAAGGAATAGGCTATCAGATAAACCAATCTTTGCTGGCGCTGGGTTCGGGCGGAATCCTCGGTTTGGGCTTGGGTCACAGCCGGCAGAAATTCAATTATCTTCCGGAGCCAATCGGGGACTCCGTCTTCGCCATAGCGGGCGAGGAGCTGGGGTTGTTAGGTTTGGCATTTCTAATTTTCCTTTTTGTAGTTTTCGCCAAACGCGGACTTGCCATTGCCGCCAATACCAAAGACGACTTCGGCAAATTCATAGCAATCGGTATCACGAGCTGGGTTATTTTCCAAACGCTTTTGAACATCGGCGCTATCACTTCGCTTTTGCCTCTTACCGGCATACCTTTGCCTTTCATAAGCTACGGAGGCAGCGCCCTGATGTCTCTGCTGGCGGGCGTGGGCGTGCTGCTGAGTGTTTCCCGATATGGCGGAGCTTACAAGAAGTGAAATCGGATTTATGATTAATACGGATTTTTGGTGTCTGCTACGGAAACATATTTTACGTATGACTTGTTTAATAATAAGAAGAAGACTTATGCGGTTGATACTGTTTGTCATTGCGAGGAGCCGGTACTCCGGGCGACGCGGCAACCCCGATACTTGGAGCTTGACTGGATTCTATTTGTCATCTCGAAGGAGTACTCGACTGAGAGATCTGGGAAATGCACGAAAACTTTGTTGGTATTGTTTT
>JBAXYM010000040.1:0-9306 GCA_041670805.1 Patescibacteria group bacterium | reverse complement strand
GGAAGAGACAATAGTATTTCGAGTGGCTCTAAGCCATTGACAGTTTAGTCTCTTCCTCCTGCCCTTAAGTATATCACTATTGCTAATTCCTTTATATGACAGATATTGATTGTTTCTTTTAACGGGAGTACCTTCTCGCAACGACAAGCTAAACGCGTAAGTCATACTATTAATAAAAATCACGCTTGCGCATTCGCTCCTTCTTCCTCTTTCTCATAAAACTCCCACCCTTCGTGAACCAGCAAGCCTGCGATAATCAGCGAAGCGACAGGATCCGCCCACCACCAGCCGAAAAGATAATTGAGAAGGAGTCCGACGATAAGCGTAATGGAGAAAAAGATGCAAGCGATTGTCTCCCTCGAGTCGGCGATAAGCGCGCGGCTTTTGATTTTTTCTCCCACTTCCATTTTTTGTTTCGCGAGAGAACGCATAATGACAATGGACAGAAATGCGATGGCGATGCCTGCGGGCGAACCGTCCGGCCTCTGCGCCAAATATATTTTTTGCAAAGATTCATATGCGACGTAAGCCGCGAGAACGAAGAAAGAACAAGCGACAAGCTTTACCGCTTTTTTCTCCAGAGCCTTTTCTTTTTCCTCGTCCTCGGAACGGTTCCGAAGCCGCCAGATTAGAATGGCTCCCGAAAAAGATTCGATGAAACTGTCAAGCCCGAAACCGACCAAGGCAATGCTGCCCGCCAAAGCGCCCGCGCCAATGGAAACAACCCCTTCGACAATATTATAACCGACCGTAAAATATTCCAGTTGCAGAGCTTTCCCGTACAGGTCCGCGCCGTTTCGTCCTTCCCCGTCCATACGTATTTGTGATGAATAATTACCCGCTTGACACTGATGCAAATTTGGATTAAATTTAAATCAGACTATTTTTGTCTGGTTTCAGAATAATCCCATTAAATTATTTTGTCAAGAGAACAATCGCTTGCACTTTCCGACACTTATTTTTTGCTTTCTAAAAGCTGTCATCCCAGAATTTGCGCAGCAAATATCCGGGATCCCGTTACCAAGCCGGTAAATGGGACATACGCAATATATGATTTTATACAGACACCAAAACCTTGTGTCAATCAGAAATCCAGCTTTGTATCCGGATCACACCAGAAATGGTGTGGTATATTGCGCAAGAACGTTTTATTCCGCGTGGTTCACACCATTTCTGGTGTGATCCGAAATCCACAATCCATAATGCAAAATATACTCGTAAAAACAAAACACAACACTTGTCTTGCACAGCTACGGGATTCCGGATATTTCGGAGTACCGAAATTCCGGAATGACAAATAAAAATTGATTTTATCTTTTGATTTGGCTAAAATAAGCGATTCAAAGTGCAGGTGGGGCGGCAACCGCAACAATTAATCCGATGTAATTTAATCTTATGAAATTTTCAACAACCACCCGCTACGGCCTGCGCGCCATAGTATATATCGCCCACCAAAATGAAATCTGCTCCGCGCGCGAGATAAGCGAGGCGGAAAATATCCCCCTTCCTTATCTGGAAAAAATTATTTTGAAGCTCGCCAAGGCGGGGCTCATCGAAGTCAAACGCGGCGCGACCGGCGGATACTTTCTGGCGCGACCGGCGGACGAAATCAACGTGGACGATATAGTAAAAGTTTTGGAGAAGACCACTTCGCCCGCGCCTTGCGTCGATTCCCATTATCACTGCCCGCGTCACAAGAATTGCCCCACCCGCGACATCTGGAAAAAAATCGACGAAAGCATCCATTCCACTTTGCAGACCGTCACGCTGGAAAGCCTGATCAAATAATCCGCTAAAAACAATTATGAAAAAACAGATATATATGGATTATGCCGCTTCCACTCCGGTTGATCTGCCGGTAGTGAAGGCGATGTTGCCCTATTTTAACAAATATCACGGCAACGCTTCCTCCTTGCACAACTTCGGCGTCAAGTCCGCGGCTGTGCTGCAAGAGAGCCGGGAGATAATCGCTCATATGATAGGCGCCCGACCGCAAGAAATCATTTTCACCTCAAGCGCTACCGAGAGCAACAACATGGCGCTCAAGGGCGTGGCTTTTGCCAACCGGGAGAAAGGCAAACATATCCTCGTCTCCGCCATTGAACACGACTGCGTATTGGCAAGCGCCGCATGGCTGAAAAAGCAGGGGTTCGAAATCGAAAAAATTCCGGTGAATAAATACGGCTTGGTTGACCCCGGAGATGTCGAAAAGCGTCTGCGCCCCGACACGATTCTGGTTTCGGTGATGCACGCCAACAACGAGATGGGCGCCATCGAGCCTATAGAAAAAATCGGCAAGCTGTGTCGAAAACGCAATATCTATTTTCACACCGACGCCGCGCAATCTTTCGGCAAGATTCCCATTGACGTCGATAAAATGAATATTGATTTGCTCACCGCCTCCTCGCAAAAGATCTACGGACCCAAAGGCGCGGCGTTGCTTTTTGTGCGCAAAGGCACGAAAATCGACCCGCTTTTGCACGGCGGAGGACACGAGTTCGGCTTGCGATCCGGTACCGCCAACATCCCCGCCATCGTCGGTTTTGCCAAGGCGGCTGAAATTTGCATGGCGGAAATGGCGAAAGAAAATCTAAGGCTCACCGAACTGCGCGATGATCTTACCAAAAAACTCCTCGCCGAAATTCCCAAATCGCACTTGAACGGTCATCCGACCAAACGGCTCGCCAACAATATCAACATACGCTTCGACGGCATCGAAGGCGAATCAATCCTGATGCTCCTCAATGCCGGCGGAGTGGCGGGCGCCACCGGTTCGGCTTGCTCTTCCAAAAATCTGCAGCCCAGCCATGTGCTCATCGCCATGGGAATCGAACCCGAAAAAGTGCACGGCTCGCTGCGCCTCAGCCTCGGCAGATGGACGACAAAAGAAGACATCGAACATGTGGTCAAAATTCTGCCGAAAATCATCGCCCGCCTGCGCGCCATCTCGCCCATTGACTGAAATCAGAAAAAGAGTGATCGCATTCCCCGGTTTGAAATGCGGAGTAGCACGGCTTTAGCCTGCGCCGCTGTCCCAAGCAGGGAAAAATACTGAATCAAATAATAAAGGTCGACCTGATGTTTATCGTTAACCGCAATTTGTCGAAATAAGGTACCCCGATTGAGAAATCTAAAAACATTATGCAAATATGGTTCTATTGTAAAAATAATATCAACAGAGTTTCGTACATTTTCCGGATCTCTCAGTCGGGTACTCTTTCGAGATGACAAATCAATTTGATTCAATATTTCACCTTACGCAGAAGTGGCTCTCCGGACCCACTCATTAGGATTTTTGGCTTCAGGATAATATTCTTTTTATTTTGTCATCCCGAAAGATGTACTCATCTGAGGGATCTGGGAAGCATATAAGACTCTGCAAATGTTATATTTATGAAAATATAAAGTTATTATTGCATTGGAATTTTCCTAGATTTCTCAATCGGAGTACCTCATTTCGAAATGACAAATATGTTTCTGTGCAAAGTGAGTCAATAGCTAATCCAATATAACCAAAAATATGTATTCCAAAAAAGTATTACAAAATTTCTATAAGCCGAAGAATTTCGGCGAAATTAAAAATCCCGACGCGGTGGGAAAAGTCGGTAATACCATATGCGGCGATGTTATCTGGGTCTACCTCAAAATAGAAAAAGGCACCATCAAAGATATTAAATTCAAAACCTTCGGCTGTGTCGCCGCCATCGCCACCAGCTCAATGCTGACGCAATTGGCAAAAGGCAAAACCATCGCCGAAGCGCAAAAGATTACCGACAAAGACATTGTCGACAGCCTCGACGGGCTGCCGCCTATCAAACACCATTGCTCTCTCATCGCCAACAAAGCGCTCCAAGACGCACTCGCTGCATATCAAAAAAAAGAGTCACACACGAAACCCAAACAATAAGCAATTCCTAACATGCCTGGCATATTTTTAATTTATGCATTCGGATCACACCGGAAATGGTGTGAAATGCTGCACAAGAACGTTTTATCCCGCATGGTTCACACCATTTCTGGTGTGATCCAAACACATACACGGAGTAGCACGGCTTTAGCCTGCACTGCTGTCCAACGCGGAAAGAACGAATGTGTGCGCCGCATTTTCGGCTTGGGACAACCGCGCAGGCTAAAGCCATGCTACTCCGCCCGCCATTCCGCTCGCCATTTCGCGCGGCACTTCACTCGTCGCCCTCTTCCCCTTCTCCCAATTCCAGCAATTTTATTTCCTGCAAGGGCGCGAGTCCGCTCAAGTCTCCGTACAGACCGACGGTGTTGTTGATCACTTTCTGAATCTGCTTGTCTCTTTCCGACCAGATTTTTTGATACGCCATTTTTTCTTTTTCCAGTCCGTTTTTCATATTGGAAAAGGCCTCGACAATCGCTTCCACTCTCTGCCGGAATTCCACCCCGGTCAGATAAGAATAAATAACATCCATCTTTTCATTCTTGCCGACCGCCATCATTTTTTCACGATTCACCGCCTCCAAAGTGGAACGAAGCGCCGTGGCGAGAGCGACCGTCAAACGGATATCGCACACCCAAATGCCGTCTCGATACGCAAAGCCTTTGGTGTCGCCGGGTAAGACGGCGGAGACGATGACCGCCAGCTCGGCCTTGATGGCGCGCTGGTCGTCTTTCAATTTCGGAATCCACCCCTCGGTCCAATTCTTGGTTTTCTTCGACTCCCAAACGATCTGTCCGCACAGACGCCCGGAGCGGTCGCAGACTTTTTGAACGATGTCGGCGCCGTTCACGCCTTTGGGCACGGGCACGATCTCATCCGCCGGAAATTCCAGTTTCAATATTTCTTCCAGCGCCAATTCCATCACCTCACCCTGCGTCTGCTGCGAGCCTTGCTCCAATTTCCTCTTCAAATTTTCATTGGCGACATTGGCGTCGCTAATCTGTTTTTTCAGCTGCGCAATTTGCCATTGCTGTTCTTCCGCCGCTTTTCTGCCCGCTTCCTCCTCGATGATTTTTCTTTCTTCGTCCATCTGCCTCTGAATTTTCAATTCGAATTCTTGCTTGTCCGCTTCCAGCTTCCGTCTCTCTTGGCGCAATTGCAAAGCTTCGGCATTCGCCTCGGAAAGTTTCCGCTCTTTGTCCTCAAGCTGCCCTTCCAGTATTTTCATTTCGGCAGACTTGCTCTTTTCCGCTTCGGTCAAAGCCTTCTTCCACAAAAGAACTTTTTCCTCCGCAATTCTGGCGGCGACTTTTTCATTCACATCAATATCCGCCGCCTTGATTTTTTCCGACAAACGAAATTCCTTCATCCGCAAATCTTCTTTCTGTCTTTCCAATTCTTCTTCCCTGACCTTTTGCTCCAACGCCAATTCTTTTTTGACCTTTGTCTCGACCTGGCTCGTGAGCACGGAATCAATGGAAATCGACTCCCCGCATTTTGGACATTTTATTTTCTGTTCGTCTTCAGGCATATTATTCAAATTATATTTGCTAAAAATCTCATCCGGACCGTTTTTGTTTTTCCGCCTTCTCCATCTTCGCAAATTTCCCGGCTGAATATTCGACGACTCTAAAAATAGTTTGTGAATCAAAGATTAAAACATTTCCCCGCAAAATATTTATCCGCCTTTCTCAACAGCCAACCCAACGCCAAGAACAAACATAAATAAGCCGCCATAGCGACCCAACTGGGCGAGAATCTGAAAAATATATCGTACCTGCTCAAGATCGGCCAGTGCAGCAAATATATTTCATAAGAATACAATCCGAACCAATACAGCAGCCTGACCTCCGTTTTCTTTACCAAAAACAGTAAGGTAATCGCCGACATGGTCACAATGCTGATAAGTTGCCGCACGAACGGACTTTTGTCCGACCCCGAATGACAAGCCGTATAAGCAATAACAAACATCAAGACGGCAAGCAACAAATAATATCCCAATCGCTTGAATATTTTTGGCATGGACGACTTGATATTATTTGCAGATTTGTCCGACGCAGCGCCGGCTATTCCCGTCCGCCTCTTGAAACTCTTCACAAGCAGCCCCGCCTTGCTCCGAGTTGAACTTTCCGACCGATGACCGAGATGGCAAAATATTCCTCCCACAATCATACCCAGAGGAAAAGCTATGGTGTGCAGTTCATAAAAACCTATGACCCTGCTCAAATATAAAGGACTGTGATGAAGTATGATATAACTGACGGCATAAATGATCGTCGCGGAAAGCCACGGTTTTCTTTTTGAAAAAACAATTGGAAACATCAAATAGTAAAATAAAATAAAAGTAAAATACCAAAGAGGAGAATTCAAGTCGCCGGACAAATCCGCACTGGGAAAGATGCCGACAAAAGATGGCAGGACGTATCCCCACCACGAATACGTTTTGCCCAAGATGAAAAAATCCAGCAGAAAAAATGCCGTGATGCTGAGCCAGAGAGGCGAGAACAATTTCAGCAGGCGCACGCGATAAAAATCTTTCACGGATAAATTCCTTTTTATGCCGCTCACGACCAGACCGTAGCCGGACAAAAACAAAAACAAGTCGACGCCCGCTCCGGCCATTATGGAAAGAGGAAAAAGAAACCTGTTATCGGAAACCAACGCATAGCCAACATGGGCGAAAACTATCGCCAATATCGCCAGCCCCTTCAGCTCCTGCGTAACGGAAATAGGGAAAAGCTCCCGATCGGTTCTGCGTTTCATGGACAAAAACAGAGCAACGGTAAAAATCGCTATAAAAATACGGGTTGCTTCAATTGGATTACTGATGGATATGATCATAAATTATTTGAGCCCAAAGTTTGTAACCGTCAGCCGAGGGATGGAAAGAGTCGACCGCATAATGCGGACCGTCCTTTGCGAAAATCTTCTCGGTCGGAGTGGCGATATCTATATAATCGACACCATACTCTTTGGACAAACGAACGATTATTTCATTAAATTGCACCGTCTTTCGCCGGAAATAATAATTATAAGGCGGAAGAAAAAGCCTGTCGGAACCGATGAAAGGAATACTGACAAGAAAAATCTTGGCATCGGTTTGCTTCCGTAAATTTTCAATAATATATCTGTAGTTTTTTTCAAAGTCCGCCGCGCTAACCCTGCCATGGATATCATTCGTGCCGATAAGCACGATGACAACGTCGGGTTTCGCAGCGATAGCCGGAACAAGCAACTTGTCTATCAGATGGCTCGTTCTCGCCCCCGGAATGGAAAAGTCTTTCAAAGTCACTTTGTCGTCGCCCGCCATTTTCTGCGCCACCAGATACGGATACGAATCTTCATATTTATCCGCGCCTGTGCCGGCGGTAAGACTGTCACCTAGCGCGACATATGTCAAAGGCGACGCGGCGGGTGCTTCGTTTCCCATCATATATGTATATTGATTATCCGACGGCTTCAATCCGCTATTTCCGATCTTATAATAGATATAATAATTCGCAACGGACAAATAAACACCGACGACCGCAACAATCACTGCACATTTCTTTAAAAACGGCTCGTTCATAATTCAGTGGAAATAAATTTAAGCATACGGTATTATACAAAATAATACATCAATTATTCAAATTTGAAAATAGCCGACGGCAACGCAGTGGCAACGTTTACTCCGTGCGAGAGCAGGTTTTGATGCGGGAGCAGGTTTCCGTGCGGGAGCAGGTTTAAACCTGCTCCTTTTCGTTTCGATTCCGCGACCGAACATTACAAAGTAAATAAATGTATATCATCCAAATGCCGGAGCCGGACCAAGTCTGGCTCATTCTCTTGAATGTATAAAACTTGAAACCATTCTATTGAATCTGCCAAACAATATTTCCCGCTATAAAACAATCATTTTGTCATTCCTGTAGGAATCCCTTGAACGATATTATTCGCACATAATACTGTTTAGCTTATAATCTATCGGTTAAGGGATCTTTGCGAGGATGACAAAATGTGGGTTTTATTTCAGGATAAGGAGCTTTGTTTGTCTGAGCAAAGTTCGGATTGTTTACTAGAAAATACACTAAAATATACAGAAGCTCGATCAAATAGTAAACATGTCCCATGCATTTTGAATTTTGCATTATGGAACACATCAGAAATGATGTGAACCACGCGGGACAAAACGTTCTTGCGTAATATTTCACACCATTTCTGGTGTGGTCCGAATGCAAAATCGGATTTCTGATTGATATGAACTCTTGGTGCCTGTTATAACAGCCTAGCAAATTTCAGGATGACGGCTTTTAGAAAGCAAAAAAGGTATCGGGAAGTGCAGATGGATTATAAGGATCCCCACGAGGATGACAAAAGGTGGGCTTTATTGCAAGAGAAAGAGGCTTTTAGGACCGACAAAGTAAAGGTGGGTTTAAAGAATGAGCCGGAACCGACCTCCTGACTGATTCCGCAACGATTTGGTTTCAGTCAGACAAACAAAATTGTCAAAACCCGACAGAATAAGATATAATTATATCATCCGTTAAACATTAAATTTCCATATGATCAACTGCGAATTTGAAAATGGCAACAAGGCGTCACTGCGGCATGTCGTAGTCGATAATCTCGTCCTTAAAGACGGAAAAATCCTTTTGGTAAAGAGAACGGGGAAACTTTTGGAAGGAGGAAAATGGGGGTTGGCAGGAGGTTACGTCGACAGGGACGAAACTGTCAAAGAAGCGGCAAGGCGAGAGATTTTGGAAGAAACCGGCTACGAAGTGGAAAGGATCACCCTATTGCGCATTATCGATGCGCCGAACCGACCTGCCGAGGACAGGCAAAATATAGCTTTTGTTCATTTTTGTGACGCTCTGGAAAAAATTGGCGTACCGGATGACGAGAGCGACGAACAAACATGGTTTGATTTGTCAGCCTTGCCTCTGGAAGAAGAATTCGCCTTTGACCATTTCAGTGATATCAAATTATATCTGGAGTATTTGCAAAGACCATTCGCCCTGCCGCGTTTTGAATAGTTCGCTTATCGTAAAAAAATCGGATTTCCATATATTCTATGACAATAACGACTCATCACATGTAAAACTTCTTCTCCGGAAGCAGAACTCACTTTTTGTCATCCCTGCAAGGATCCCTTAGATAATAGGTTACAAGCTCAGGGCTTACGCGCTTGAACTGTATTAGGACTTACGGGTTTAGTTTATTGTTGTGAGAAGGTATTCCTGTTAAAAGAAGCAGTCAATATTTGTCATTTCGAAATGAGGTACTCCGATTGAGAAATCTGTGAATAATACTATGCAAATATAATCTTACTGTGAAAATAACATCGGCACAGTTTCGTGCATTTCCCAGATCTCTCAGTCGAGTACTCCTTCGAGATACCTGTTAAAAGAAACAGTCAATAG
>JBAXYM010000039.1:0-10279 GCA_041670805.1 Patescibacteria group bacterium | reverse complement strand
CCCAATTGTTTGAGCGCCAGCTTGATTCTTTCCTCAAGACTTTTTTCTCGCGGAATATTGCTGAGGACTTGACGCACTTCGTTCTGTCCGTAACCCAAACCGATCAACGCTTCGATAACATCCTGCTGATCCATAATTTCCTGCTGTGTGGAATTCAATTCGCCGGTCTTGATGTCGGCGAGAGTGAATTTATTTTTGAGTTCAAGAATCACCCGCTCCGCCGTTTTTTTGCCGATGCCGGAAACCCGCGTCAGAATGCTTGCGTCTTCTTTGGCGATGGCAAGCTTGATGGTATTGGGATTGGCAATGGAAAGAATGCCCATACCGGCTTTGGGCCCCACGCCGGAAACTGCAATCAGTATTTCAAAAAGCTCCATCTCTTCGTAAGTGTTAAATCCGAAAAGTGTCAACGCATCCTCGCGCACCGCCATGTGAGTATAGAGTCCGATCCGATCGACCGCAACATCCACGTCGGGCAAAACGAAAACCTTGAACCCCACGCCGCCGGATTTGAGAATGATGAAATTTACGCCCCGCAAGATTACCTCCCCTTCGATTTATGAAATCATATAATTTATTTTTAGTAAAAGATTATTTTAATAATAGCATTTATTTGACATTTGTCGCAAATTATAATAAACTGCAAGTGTTCAATTCAAATATAATCTAATTTTAAAAGAATATGCCAAATACAAGTTCAGCCAAGAAAGAGTTAGCCAAAAACGTCCGCAAACAGGAAATCAATTTGCGTACCAAGAACCGAATGAAGGCGATTGTCAAAGACCTGACGGAATCCGCCGCCAAGCTGGAAAAAGCGGAAAATATCGCCGGCGAAGATTTGAAAGCGATTGAAACCGCCCTGAAAGCGGCTTACAAGGCAATCGACAAAACTGCAAAGAAAGGAATCATCAAGAAGAATAACGCCAATCGCAAGAAATCGGGACTGGCAAAGAAGGTGAACAAATTGCAGGAAAAATCATCAAAATAACGGAACTTTAGATAAACAAAAAAACAAAAGAGGAATAGACCAGAATAAACCACCCATAAAGGGTGGTTTATTTTGCGCGTTGATGGGACTCAGACATACGAAACTTTATCAATCCAAAATCAAAAATCCGGCTTTGTGTTCGGACCACACCAGAAATGGTGTGAATGTTTCACAAAAACGTTTTGTCCCGTGTGGCTCACACCATTTCTGGTGTGGTCCGAAATCCGTAAATCCATAATTCAAAATACTTCGGGTATATCAAGGTTGAAACAACAGCGTGCCTCGTTCAAAAATTCAAATCGCCGCCACCAGAAGATCCAGCGCCAGTTCCGGTTCCATTTTACCGGTCTTGATGCTGAGGTCTGCGCCGTATAATTTTTTGTAAATAAAAACCAAATCTTCTTCTTTGAAACTGCGCGCATAGGCGGCGTTTTTTTCCACCACATATGGATGGATATTCGTCTTTTTGGAGATCTCGCCCGCACTGAGACCTTCGCCAAGCAAGCTTTTGATGTTTATCAGATTGCGGAAATGATAGACGAGCATCGTCATAATATAGTTCCCGTTGGAGCCTTGGCGAAGCTGTCCCGACAAAATCGAAAGAGCGCGATTTTTGTCCCTCTTTCCCAAACTTTCGATAAGATTAAAAATATTCATATCGTCCCGCCCCGAAACCAGCAGCAGGATGTCCTCTTTTTCCATCTCTTTGCCGTCGCAGTATGCAAGCAGCTTATCGATTTCCGCAGCGGCTTGATGGAGATCATAAGCGACGACAAGGCTGCCGTTCCTTTCTTTTTGTTCCATTCCCTTGCCGAGCAATATCGCCAGAAGATCGACATTCGCCTTGGAAATTCTTCCTCCGCATTTTTTCACCCGTTCCTCAAGCCAGACATTGAATTGAAAACCGAGAGGCAAAGCGAATTCTCTTTTTGCAAAACGCGCATCTTTCGCCAAGCCTTCAAAAAATTTGTAGGCGCGCCCGCGCTTGTCCAAGCTTTTTGATTCTATGAAAAAAATCTTGTCGCGGGAATTTATCTCGCGGACATAGTCCAGCAGAAAATCCTCCAAGTCGTTTTTGTGCGGCGACTGTGCGGCGACTTCTTCCTCCCCTTCGTCTTTTTTCGCTTTCTTTTTTCCGGACCAGAAATCCCTGATCACCGTCAATTTGTCCGAACTGAAAAGCGAATTCGCCCGCAGCGATTCCCTGACTTTGGTTTCCAGCTCAAAGCGGCTTGGCGCGAACGCAAAATCAAAATCGTTGATGTCGGCATTTTTGTTTGCCGCGATCATCAAATCTTTTGCACCGCGCAAAAGTTCCCGCATTGAAAAGCTGTCATTGCCGAAACAGAAAAAAATATTTTGTCCTTGGTTTGTTTGCATATTTGTAATTTAAAATCCGGTAGTCCAATCCACGCTCTGATCCGTCTGGACGACTTGAATCCAAGTCTGCCCGGGAACGAACTCCACCTCCTTGCCCGCCTCATCATAGAAATACAATTTGGAACTAAGGCTGCTCTTGTCCTTCGACCATTTGCCCTTAATCTCCTCCCCGTTGCGATAGACAATCGCCTTCCCCTCGCCCTCGATATCCATATCGTTATATTGTCCCTCAATCTGGCGCGATGCCGCAAACATCACAGCGACGTTTTTGGCGACAACCTGCTGGGAAGTATTTTTGTCCATCTCTCTCGTTCCGCCTTTGAAACGCAGATACTCGTTCTTGATCGGATCGTATTCATATTCCACTTTGAAAGAAGACGGGTAGCCGATGGTGATGCGCCCTTTCATTCCCGACGACTCTTCCGTCGCGGCGAATTTGAACCCCACAAAAGAAGTGGTGAGACGGTAATTTTTCTCGCCGGAATATTTTGCAAGCCGATCATAACCGGTAAATCCGTTGTGCGGTGCGACGGTTCCCAGCTTGCGGTAAAAAACACTGCCTTCCAGATAAAGAGCATTGATATTGTCCATAACGCCGGCGTTCAGTTTTTCCAGCGCAAAATGCGAACCGCCCCAGTGCGCCATAATAGCATCAAATCCCATCGCCAGCGGGATAAAATCGTGCCGCGCACTGCGTACGCTGCCAATCTCCGCCACTTTGTTGCAACCGAAAAACGCCAGATAGCGGGTAATGCTTCCGGTCACCACTGGCATCTCGATCACCAGATCCGCCTGTGAAATGCCGCTTAGAGGACGCGACTCCTTGTCTCCTCCCAACGACACGGCGATGGGTCGCGCGGCGGCATTCTCGCAAGCCAGACCGCTAAGCGGGCTTTTCGGTCCCTGCGCAGCGGCATTGTCCGCCTGGTCTATTTCGGTTTGTTTAGGAGTATCTAAATCTAAACTTGACGCGCCGCCTTTGATTTCAAAAGCGTTTTCTCTTTTTAAAAAGACCGAGCCGCAGCATATCAAAACGACTGCCAAGACCAACAGCAACAACTTCTTCGTTTTTTTATTCATTATTTTCCGTTAATATTATCTTTATTGATTTTAGCACTCTTTTCAATCTCACTCAACAAAAAACCGGCTTGCGGGCAAGACCGATTTCATAGTCGAGAGGAATGCCAAACTTAACGGATCCGGCGTATTCTGCATTACGGATCACACCGGAAATGGTGTGAACCATGCAGGACAAAACGTTCTTGTGTAGCATTTCACATCATTTCCGGTGTGGTCCGGAAACACAAAGACGGTTTTCTGATTTTGAATTAAGACGTGTACGATCCCGGAAATGCTAACAAACCGTATACCAGCTGTCTCCCATAGGATCAATGTAGCCGAGGGTCGAGAGGACACTGTCCACGATAGCCCAAGCCAAAAAAATAATAAGGACGCCTATCAGAGAATATTTGATCATCTCCTTGGCGGTACGGATAAGTTCCTCTTTTCCCACGGCGAAGACATAAACATAACCGGCAAAAGCTATGGCCAGAGTGGCGGCAAAAACGGCAATCTTTATGAGAAAAGTGATGGTAAGCTGCCCCATTAAGACCATAGAACAAAGATCACACGCATTGCATTCATTCCAAGCGGTATCGGGATCATCGACATTCTTTCCGCAAGGAAGAATTCCTCCCGAACCTTTAATACTGCTGCAAGTTGCAGTAGCGGTGTCCGCGCTTTTGTCCAAGGGACCGAATAAGTCTTCAGAGTCATTTTCCGGCGGCAGGACAGCAGAAGTACCATCGGAATTGGTACTGGAAGGAGTCAGCGGATTTATAGGATCGAAATATTCTTTGGGAACATTGCCAGGGACATTATTATCAACGGTACCGGTCGAGCCGGAATCTCCAAGAACGGATTCTGCATCACTGCTTTCTGAAGAATCAGCTTCTACTTTGCCCGAATTCAGTACGAAGAGCATTGAAAAAGTTATAACAATTACAGAAATAAATATTCTGCTAAAGGTTTTCATATTTGACTTCTTTATTTTTTTTATTAACGATACTTATTTGCGGACCGGAAACAATGTCAGATTTAAGACTTGCGCGTTTTGATATTTGTCATTGCAAGAAGTCGGTAACCCGGCGAAGTGGCAATCCCGGAACTTGACCAACCCTATTTTTTGTCATCTCGAAGGAGTACTCGACTGAGAGATCTGGGAAATGCACGAAGACTTTGTTGGTATTATTTTTTACAGTAAGATTATATTTGCATAGTATTATTCCCAGATTTCTCAATCGGAGTACCTCATTTCGAAATGACAAATATTGATTGTTTCTTTATAGCAGACATTGCTTTCTAAAAACTGTCATCCCGGAATTTGCACAGCAAATATCCGGGATCCCGTTACTAAGCCGGTAAAAATGAAATATAATGCTTGTCTTGCATAGCTGCGGGATTCCGGATATTTCGGAGTACCGAAATTCCGGAATGACAAATAAAAATTGTTTTTACCTTTCGAAATAACAGATATTGATTGGTTCTTTTAACAGGAGTGTCTTTTCGCAACGACAAGCTAAACACATAAGTCCTAAAATATCAAAGCACATCCGGCATTAGCATATGGTATACCACGCCCCTCCGATCGGATCAATATACCCAAGAATGGTAAGGATGCTGTTTACCACTACCCAGGCCGTAAATACAATAATGAAGCCGACGAGTATGTTTTTTACCATATCCTTCGCTTTGGAAACCAAGCTTGCTTTCCCCACGGCAAAAATATAGAGAAAACCGGCAAAAACAATGGACAAAACCGAGGCGATTCCCGCCATTTTCATAAGGAACTCTATGGTCAATTGTCCCATCAGAATAACGGCGCAGAGATCGCACGCGTCGCATTCGTTCCAGTCGGTACCGGGATCATCCGTATTTCTGCCGCAAGGAACGAGACCGCCGGATTCCGCGGCAACACTGCAAGAAGCGGTGGCTGTCGCGGGAGCATTCCCCAACTGAGGAAAAAGCGGTGCCATTACCGCTTCAGGCAAAGACACGGCGGGAGTGACAGTTTCGCCGGAATCCGCAGGAGTAACGGCCTCATTCGGATCATAATAGATAGGACCGTCATATTTTTCCCCGGCAGTACCCATACCGGAAAAAGCATCGGAGCCGGTTTCTCCGGTGCCGGGAATATATATGTCGCCGGTACCTCCGCCGCCACCGGGAATATCAATACCCGTACCACCAGCGCTGGCATCCGATCCGCCACCGGTAAAAATAACCGTAGAGAAAAAGTCCAGTGCCGGAGCCGGTGGCATCGGCGACTGTTTTACATTGCCGGTCAGACTGGCTTGGGAAGTATTGCCATAAACACCCGCGTTCAACATGTCTCCGTTGTTTTCCGGCTCGTTTTTGTATTCACCATAAACGGAATCCATAGTCCCGGCATCGATGGCAGGCGAATTCTGTGAATCAGCAACCCATTGCGAAAGCGCCGGATCCCATCTGCCGGCTTTGGACATGAGATGGTAATCCGCGCCGGATTTGAAATAAAGAGGATTGGCGGTATAGTTTGCAGTCCCGCCTTTGGTATAGTCCTTACCGTTGCCATAGAAAATATTGTAGGACATCTCGCCGCCGCCCGCTACCCCCACACCGCCGCCCGTGCCATTTTTGCTGGATTTGGTTCCGGTTATTATATTACTGACAATTCTAGCTCGCCCGGTGGGGTCATATATTCCGTATCCGTAATTGCCGTCAAAAGTATTATTAAAAATAATGCTGGCCGCGCTGATATCGGACCTAATGGCACCGTTAATCCCCGTCCCGGAATTACGGCTGTATCCGTTTCCTACGAACAGATTGTGATGGATCTCTATCGCATATCTTCCATCATGCATCGGAATGTTTCCTTTCGATAACCATACGCCCCCCCACCAAATATCATGAAATACATTCCGAAAGATTTGAATATTGTATACCGGCTTCCCCGCCTTGCTGTCAATTTGCACACCAAAACTGCTATCCCTTCCGTTATAAGAATACATCTCATTGTCATGAATGCTGTAATCATAACAATCATCCCCTCTGACACCGTCACTGGTTCTGACTGCTATTTTATTTCCATACGCTTCAATACCATGAGATACGTTTGCATAAAGCCCTTCATGCCCCATGGCATTGACATAATTGTTATAGAATCTCACACCAGCCGTATGGGTCACCCTCATTCCGTCGTTACATCCGTCCTGCATTGTCATATTATGCAAAGAAACATTGATACTGTTATTGATATCTACCATCGTATAATATCCGCGTCCGTGATATCTGTCAGCAGTCTTGCTCTCGCATGCCGCATAGGCCGAATCGGGAGAATTCCAAACCAAACCATCATAACAAGAATCGGCGGCGGCAGAATAATTGCCTGAGCTGAAATTATAATTGCCGTCAATCTGAAAACATTTTATTTCCACGTTTTGCGTCGACGTGCCGACCATTATGGAGTCTGATCTCTTCAAACCTGCATGATCTTTCAACTTGATAATTGCATCACTGTCTCCCTCTAAAATGACATTGCTTTTGAGATGAATCGAACCATTAACTATATAGGTTCCTTTCTTCAGAAAAACCGATCCGCCGGGAGGAGCGCTGGCAATGGCCGTATTGATCTGGTCCTGATTATTGTTTCCGGAAGAAGGAGAAAGGTAAGTGGTATTGGGCAAGGAATAATTACCGTCATTGCACCCCGAATCGGCCGCGAAGACAGACGGAGCGAAAAAAGTAAATGACACGAAAGCGAAAAAAATCGGCAGCAATGTTTTTTTCATAGGGTTATATTGTTTATTAAACTCACCTTACGCAGAAGTGGCTCTCCGGACCCGCTCATTGGGATTTTTGGTTTCATGATAACATTTTTTATTTTGTCATCCCGAAAGATGCACTCATCTGAGGTATCTGGGAAGTATATAAGACTCTGCGAATATTATATTTATTAAAAGATAAAGTTATTATTGCATTGGACTCTTCCTAGATTCCTCAATCGGAGTACCTCATTTCGGAATGACAAATATGTTTCTGCATGAGGCGAGTTGTTAATATGAACGCGATGTCTTTTGGAACTTTCAATCCACGCGAGTTTTGTATCTAAAATGAAGTCAGCACATAGTGTACCATTTGCCCTCGACGGGATCAATGTATCCGAGAATGGTAAGAAGGCTGCTCACAATGGCCCAGGCGGCAAAAACGACGACAAATCCAAGAATGGTATATTTCATTATCGATTTCGATTGAGCAATCAAATTCGTCTTGCCCGACGCGAAAATGTAAAGGAAGCCGGCAAAAATAATGGTCAAGTTGGCTGCAACCGCCGCCACTTTTACCATAAATTCAATGAAGAGCTGACCCATCAAAACAAGCGCGCAAAGATCGCACGCGTCGCACTCGTTCCAAGCGGTGCCGGAGCTGTTTGTATTTCTGCCACAGGGAATCAGACCTCCCGGACTGTCAATGACGCTGCAAGTCGCAGTAGCGGTTGAAGCGCTATCTCTCAAAGGGCCGAAAATACTCTGTAGGGCACCCCCTTCTTTAAAAGCTGCCGGCGTAAGCGCGGTGACCATACTGGTTTCAGTCTCCGCCCCTGTCGGATCCCAATAAGCGGGAAGCTCGGACTCCTCCACGTCGGAAGCGGAAGATTCCGATCCTCCACTGCCTGCAGAGTTACCCGGATTGCCGGCACCCGTGCCGTCAGAGTTGCTGCTGCTGCCTATCGCCGCCGCAATCCCGGTCTTGCCTTCCCCCGCCTCGCTGGTGTTTCCGTAACGACCTATGTCAATCCTTTTCTTAATCTTTTTGTCCTTGGGGTCAGGCTCCTTGGAAGAATCACTTTTTGGATCTCCGGCATCTATACAGAGCGAGCCTTCTTTCAAATGATAATCATGCCCGTCCGCATTTACAAACCAAGGATTAACATTCAGATTATTGGACAGAGAACCTTCCTCCGCCGCCTTGCCCCCGAGACTGTCACGATCAATCGACTCACCGTCGTTTTCAAAATAAATTTGATGCCCTACAATATCCCCCCCGATATTATTCCAAACGTCGTTATAAGAAACCACTATCTTATGATGAGCTTCATCCAAATTTACTATACCGACCCCGCCCAAACCGCTGTCACCCCCGGCGCTATTCCGTTTGTGTTGCGTATTGGCAATAATATTATTTTTAACTGTAATCTCGTAGCCGTCACTGCTGACACCGTTGGCGGTAATAGCCGCCACGATTCCATAATTATAAACTTTATCAAAAGTATTGTTCTCAATATCCAGTTCGCCAAAACCGCTGGTAACGATTGCTCCCATCCAATTTTTGCTGCTGTCATAGCTAAGACCCGTCTCGTAAAAAATATTATGATTGATGCTTGCCTTCACGTCGGTTTTTTCGTAGGTCCCGCTTGCAACGATATGCACACCCGGACCGTAAGTATGATGCAAAGTATTGTAATAGATGGAAATCCTGTTCATCGGCAGCGCGCTGTTGTCGTCCCGCACAACTTCAATACCCGCCCAGCCCGCACTCCAGTTATCGAATGCCTCAATCACGTTATTATGTACGGAAACAATATTGCTGTTCTCCACACGGACACCGGCGTTGGTCCGAACGGTTATCCGGTTCCTCCACGCCTCCGCATATTCGCAGCCATAATAAGCCACCGCATCATGACCCAGCTTGTAAACGAAATTATTAAAAAATTTAACATTCCTGCCCCGGTCCACGCGAAAGCCATCCCCCGCACTGTCATGCAAATACATATCGTGCATTGAATAATCCTTCCCGCCGGTAAAGTGCACCAAATTGTAATAGCCTCTGCCGAAAAGCCGATCTTTCGTCTTGCTCTCGCAATCAGTAAAATTGGAGTTCCAGCTGAGAGGACGATAGCAGGAGTCGGCGGCTTGGGAAGTATTGTTATCATAATTCCCATCCATCTGAAAACATTTGACTTCCATATTATTGGCACCGTCCGGCGCGGTAATAAGCGGCACTCCCGTTTTCCATCCCGCATGATCATCGATTGTTACTATAGTCTCCTGGTCCCCCTCCAGCATTGAGAGGTCCTTCATCTGAATTGAATCGCTAAGGATATACTTTCCTTCTTTCATAAATACGGAAATTTTATTCTTACCATCAAGTTGTTCGATGGCTTTATTAATAACATTTTGGTCATCCTTTCCGGTCGCTTCTATATAGATCATTTGCTCATCATCGTATTGCTTGGAATAATCGCACATGGGACTAATGGCAAAAGCTTTTCCGGCCGGCATAACAAAAAAAAACGCAACCAAGAAAAAGGCGAGGGATATTGTATGCTTCAGGCTTTGCATAACTGGATGGTTAATATTTTCATTGAATAAAAAACGTGGCAATGTTTTTTGTTTTTTATGTCCGGGTCTTTCAAATGAATTTTACCACAAAAAAAATAAAAGAGAAATACGGAACGGTTTCGATAGGCGGAGTAGCAAGGTGGAGTAGCATGGCTTTAGCCTGCACCGCTGTCCAATGCAAAAAAGAACAAATGCATGTACGTTCGTTCCATCCGGCTTGGGACAACCGCGCAGGCTAAAGCCATGCTACTCCGCGTGTAAAATTGTTTTTTGTATCCGGACCACACCAGAAATGGTGTGAAATGCTAGGCAAAAACGTTTTATCGCGCATGGGACAACCGCGCAGGCTAAAGCCATGCTACTCCGAGAATTATTCCGTTTTGACATAAACAAAAGACGCGATAAATCGCGTCTCTACGGAATACGTGGAAATCGTTGGACAGCAAAAAAGGACAGTCCTTACCGCATCAAAAGGACTGTCCTTCCTGTTAATCCTCCAATTCATAACTGTCTCTTTCGGGTTTGTTGATTT
>JBAXYM010000038.1:0-10306 GCA_041670805.1 Patescibacteria group bacterium | reverse complement strand
TGGGAAATGCACGAAGCTGTGCTGATGTTATTTTTACAGTAAGATTATATTTGCATAGTATTATTCCTAGATTTCTCAATCGGAGTACCTCATTTCGAAATGACAAATATTGATTGTTTTTTTTAACAAGAGTGTATTCTTGCAATGACAAGCTAAACGCGTAAGTCCTAATAAGAAAGAGCAAACGCACACGCCGCATTTTCGGCTTGGGACAACCGCGCAGGTTGAAGCCATGCCACTCCGCCGCTTTTGCCGGAAACTATGATAAGGGACAAATATAAAAACCGCCTCTGGCGAGACGGTCCGTTAATCGCACTGTTTTTAATATCCGCATTCCATCCTTTTTTTCAGTCGCATAAATTCCTTGTCAACGTCCGCTTGGATTTCGTCCAGAAGTTCTTTATTCTCCGGCGCCAAGAGATGCTTGAACCTCTTTTGCAGCTTGAGCCATTCCGCAACCGGCACTTTTTCTTTCGGCTCATAGCTCAATTTGAATGTTCCGTGATCGATTTCATAAATCGGCCAGAAGTTGGACTCCACCGCCATCTTTGCCATCTGAACGGTCTTGGCGGGATCAAATCCCCAACTGCGCTGGCAGGGACTGATAAGATTTATAAATGACGGTCCCTCTACCGCAATCGCCTTTTTCACTTTCTCCGTCAGATCGGCGTAATGCGAAAGGGAAGCTTGTGCCACAAAGTCGATATGGTGCCCTTCAATAATTGCGGTCAAATCTTTGCGGCGTTCTTTCTTCCCCTGCGAATTTTTCCCCACTGTCGTAGTCGTAGTGTTCGCGCCGCGCGGCGTCGCGCCGGATCTTTGATTACCCGTATTCATATATGCGCCGTTATCATAGCAGATACTGAGAAACTGATGTCCTCGTTCCATCGCGCCCGACAGGCTCTGTAGCCCGATATCATAAAATGCGCCGTCGCCGCCTATCACCAAGAATTTCACATTAGCCGGCAAATTTTTCGCCCACTTCGGACGATCCGCCGGACTTTTTTTGAGCATCGCGTGGTAAGCCTCAATCACTCCGCTTGCCGTCGCCGGCGCATTCTCAAAAGCATTATGTATCCAGGGCGTCTTCCAAGAGGTGTAAGGATAAATCGTCGTCGCCACCTCGAGGCAGCCGGTATAGTTAATAATTACCAGCGGCTCCTTGATTGCCGCCGTAACCAACTTAATATTTATCGGCTCGCCGCAACCGGGACACATCCGATGTCCCGAAGTCAGCCGTTCATTCTCTTGCAAATTTTTCGCGATTTCTATCAGGTTCATATGGTTGTTTTTATTTCTTATATCTTCATTATATCACTTCCGCGCAAAAACAAAAACCGGCGAAGTTTTGCAGAGCTTCAAGACAAAAACGATTTGGGGGGAGAGAGATTCCAAAACGTTTCTCCCCCTTTGCTCTGCAAAATTTCACCGGCTTTTGTATCTATATCTAAACAACCGATATTCTCACTTGTAAAAGTTTTAGACCTTATAAGAATGCAAAACACCGATACAAGATCTAAAATACTTCTCACTGATAAGTTCCGACCTTTGTCAGAACTAAACAGCTTATCACACTTTTTTCATTATGTCAAGCCCGCCTGCTTTCTGACTGCTTTCTGACCCACCTGCACTTTCTGACATTTCTATTGCTTTCTAAAAAGCTGTCCTGTCTTTAGTATTCGAATCACACCAGAAATGGTGTGAATGTTACGCAAGAACGTTCTGTCCCGCGTGGTTCACATCATTTCTGATGTGGTCCAAAATCCAGAATCCGAAAATGCATTGTTGCATCCGGATCACACCAGAAATGGTGTGAACTATTACGCAAAAACGTTCTGTCCCGCATGGTTCACGCCATCTCTGGCGTGATCCGAAATTCCGGAATGACAAATAAAAATTGATTTTATCTTTCAATTTGGCAAAAATAAGCGATTCAAAGTGCAGGTGGATCAGTCCCGTTTTTTAACATCTTTTTAAACCGTTTTTGATTTCCTTCCGGTCAATTTATATCGCCGCTCAAACTGGACTTTTGTCTGTTTCTCAATTAGAATTATAATACTTACCAAAGAATATGCGAAAGGCGACAAACAAAAAAATCGGCATCTTTCTCGGCCGACTCCAGCCCCAACACCCGGGACACGAGGCAATGATAAAGCGGATCTTCAAAGAAAATGACGAGGTCGTTCTTTGTGTCGGTTCCGCGCAAAAAATCGCCGAGAACGACCCGCTTTTCGCGCGCAATCCTCTTTCCGTCCGCGCAAGATTAAAGACGCTTAAAACTTTTCTTGAGGCGCAAAATTTCTCGAAACCGTACGCGATCGTAACGGCCAAAGATATCGAGCCCGATTCGGCTTGGCCGGCTTTTCTCAAAAAGCGCTGCCGTCTCGCGGATGACACCGTCAACACCGTATATTTTGCCGACCGGATTTTCCAAGAATACGAGATAGGATTAAAAGAAGTCGGATTCAGAATAAAATTCATCAACAGAAAAAAATTCAAGTACCAAACCGCCCAAAATACCCTGCATAAAATTTCCTCCGCCACTGAAATTCGAGAATTAACCAAAAGACCGGGCAGCTTCAATCCTATTCCACCCGCATTTTAAACCTCTTATTTTGACAAAATCTAATAACAAAAATCAATCAAATATATTTTTTTGTCATTTCGAAATGAGGTGCTCCGATTGAGAAATCTAGGAACAATACTATGCAAATATAATCTTACTGTAAAAATAACATCGGCACAGTCTCGTGCATTTCCCAGATCTCTCAGTCGAGTACTCCTTCGAGATGACAAATGGGGTCAATCTTCAATACTTTCTTTTTCGCGATAGAACCAACCTTTTGTCATTCTGGTAAGAATCCCTTGATTACTGTCTAACTGTATACAAGGGATCTTTACAAAGATGACAAAAGGAATGTATCAATGCGGGAATTATAAAAAGTGATTTGATATGGTTCAAACGCGTAAGTCCCTATCGACAGATTAAATTAATTCGCTATCCTCTCCGCCTATGCAATTCGCAATTTTTTATAACGCCAAAACCAATCCGGCAAATAAAGCTTATGCTCTTGAGGTCTCGGCGATTTTGAAAAAACTCGAGCTTTCTTATTTTCTCAACCCTGCCGCTGACAAATTCTCTCAAATAGACATGGCTATCGCGGTTGGAGGCGACGGAACGGTACTGTATGTCTCCAATTTGCTGGCCGATCATAAAATTCCCATTGTAGGAATCAATTTCGGTCATCGCGGATATTTATGCGAACTCGACAAAGACAAAGTCGAAGACGGCATCCGCCTTGTCGTGAAAGGTCAATATAAGGTTGTTGAAAGAACCCGCATCCAAGCAAAAATCAAAAGAGAAAATGAAAAGGCTGTATCGCTTGAAGCTCTCAACGAAATTTCTGTCGGCGGCATCAATCGCACCGTGCATTTGGAAGCGGACATCATTACTCCCGAGAGGACTTTTGGGACTCAAATATCCGGCGACGGGCTGATCATCTCCACTCGGACGGGATCAACCGCCTACAATATCAATGCCGGCGGTCCGATGCTGCTTGAAGAGGCGTTCAGCATAGTTGCCAACAACGCTTTTTTCGCATCTGCCAGCCTTCTGCCCATTACCAAATCGCTGGTTGTTCCCACCGAAACAACCGTCAAGCTGAGAGACATGAGCCACAATCCCGCCAACCTGCCTTACGTCATTGCCGACGGACAAAAATCTTTTAAGATCGGCCGGAACGATTTAATAACCGTTAAAAAAGCAAAAAATAAAAATTATTTTATAAAGTTTTAAAGGGGGCATGCATAACACTCCCCTGTGTATTCTGAATTATGAATTATGGACCACACCGGAAATGGTGTGAACCACGCGGGACAAAACGTTCTTGCGTAATATTTCACACCATTTCTGGTGTGGTCCGAATACAAAGACGGATTTCTGATTGATACGGATTTTTGGTATCTGTCGTAAAACCCTACATCATTATGAGTTTTTTTGCACTTTCATACGTCGCATCTCAAAAAACTATTCGCACAATTTCAAATCCACCACAACCATCTGCAATTCCCGATTCCCGTTCCATTCGTTGACTTCGATTTGAAAAACAACATCCACTTTGTCACCCCAGCGCAAGCCGGTTTCCCGTTCCGGCATCGCTTCAAGCAAATGCCCGAGGCGAAAACCGATGCCGGGAAAATATTTCGCCTGACCGTTTTCAAGTATGGCCTTGAGGCATATTTTGAGATGATCTTGCGCACTGCCTACCGCTTTGACTTCGTACACTTCCAGATTTCGAGCAAGAAATGTCGGCTTGCGATTGGCAAATCCGAAGGGAGCGAAACGGTTGACACTGTCAAGAAAGGCCCAGTCGATTTGCGTTACGGACACCTCGGCGTCAATGTCAACGGAAGGAATCAAATCATCTTCGGCAAGAATTTCTTCCGCAATTTCGTTTATCTGTTTTTCAAATTTTTTGAGATTGGCTTTTTTGAGTTTCATTCCCGCCGCTTGCGAATGTCCACCGAACTGAACAAGCAGCTTGGAACATTTTTCAATCGACTCGATCAGATCGAAAGCGGGAATGCTCCTGCCCGATCCGGAAAGTTTGTTTTCCTCTTCACTGAGAACAAGAAACGGCCGCGAGTATTCTTCCGTCAGCTTGCCGGCCACCAGACCCACCAAACCGATTTTCCACCCCGCGCCTTTTTCGATGACGATTTTGGGCAACACTTTTCTTTTTGCAAGTCGCGCACGAATTTCCTGCATCATTTTATCCGTCAGCTTTTGTCGGGACTGATTATTCTTTTCCAATTTCAACGCCAAACTTTCCGCCTCATCCGCACTGTTCGTCATCAACAGTTTATAGGCGGCATTGGCGTGATCCATCCGTCCGGCGGCATTGAGACGCGGCGCCAGATTAAAGCTGATATTGGTTGTATCAATATTTTTATTTTTCGCGGAGCCTCCGTTTTCTTGCGCCGCCAAACCGGCAACATGCAAGAGTTCTTTGATTCCCGTGCGCTGCGTTTTATTCAACACCCGCAGTCCGTAATAAGCGAGAGTGCGATTCTCCCCCAAAAGATCCACGCAGTCAGCGACGGTGCCGAGCGCCACCAGATCCAAAAGCCATTTCTCAAAGCCGGGTTTTATCTCGCTGTATTTTTCCGGATAATTTTTCCGAAAATACAAAAGCAGCCCTTGCGCCAATTTGAAAGCCACTCCCACCCCCGCCAGCATCTTGAAAGGATATTTGCAATCGTTCTGTTTTGGATTGACGATGGCGAACGCCGCCGGTCGTTGCTCGGGCACATGGTGATGGTCGGTTACGATAACATCGATACCGAATGCATTGATCGCGTCAATGCTCTCCACATTGGAAACTCCGCAGTCGACCGTAATAACGAGATCCGGCTTGCGCTTGCCGATTTCCTCGACAGCTTTCTCGGTAATGCCATAGCCTTCCTTCTCGCGATCGGGAATATAAACGTCAAAAAAATCTTTCGCCTCATCCGCGTCCATATTTTTCAAAACCCGTTTCAGTTCGCAGAGAGTGTTCATCAGCACCGCGGAAGACGTAACACCGTCGGCATCGTAATCGCCGTAAACCAAAACTTTCTCCTCGCCTTCAAGCGCGGCAAAAATTCTCACAACCGCTTTTTCCATATCTTTCAGCAGATACGGATCGTGCAAATCCGACTCGTAATCGGGATGGAAAAATTCATCGACCGCCGCCTGATCGCGCAGTCCGCGGTCCCAGAGCAGCTGCAGCATTACGGTCGAATATTCCGGAAATTTTTTCTCAAAATTCTTTGGGTATTTTTTATGGACAAACCAACGTTTTTGCATATCAAGATATTTAGTTTCTAGTACGCTAATTATATCATTTCGTCGAATTATTAAAAAGCTTTTCAAAAGACAGCGGATGGTGTGGCAGGCGGAACAGTTACGTGGAGTAGCATGGCTTCAGCCTGCGCCGCTGTCCCACGCGGAAAAAATAAACGTATATAATCGTAATTTTACACGAAATAAATTTCGCTATTCCGTTTTGTAATTTTATCCTATAATACCGAATTAACTTAGTCCGTGTCACAATCCGCCTATAAAGTACTTGGATTTCCTCTCTCCCGCCGGGAGGGGGTAAAAGTAAAATCATTATGTGACAGATTAAGTTAATTCGGTATAATGAAATCAAACCGATAACTTTCTCGCTTATGAAAATTCCTATCAAGAAATCCGAACTTCAAGTCAACATCATCGCTTTTATGCGCGGCGCAGGCTACGCGCCGTTTCATGACAGCTATGTCCGGATACTCGGCACGGGCGGCTACCCGCGCTTTCACGTCTATATCGACGAGCTTGCAGAACAATACACCCTCAATCTCCACCTCGACCAAAAACGCCCCAGCTACGGCACCGAAACCGCCCACAGCGGCGACTACGAAGGCAAAGCCGTGGAAGACGAAGCGGATCGGATTGTAGATGTTTTGTACGAATGATACTGAAACTATGCAAGACAAGATTGTATTTCATTTTACGGGTCATACATAATCCGGTGTATTTTGAATTTTGCATTATGGACCACACCAGAAATGGTGTGAACCACGCAGGACAAAACGTTCTTGCGTGACATTTCACACCATCTCTGGTGTGGTCCGAATATAAAGCCGGTTTTTTAATTCGGACGGAAGGAACCGGGGGTGGAGACTTTTTGTTAGCTGCCCCACCTGCGCCTTGAATCGTTTCTTTAATAACCAAATCAAAAGAGAAAATCAATTTTTATTTGTCATTCCGGAATTTCGGTACTCCGAAATATCCGGAATCCCGTAGCTATGCAAGACAAACATTACATCTCATTTTTACGAGTATATTTTGAATTTTGCATTATGAACCACGCCAGAAATGGTGTGAACCACGCAGGACAAAACGTTCTTGCGTGACATTTCACACCATTTCTGGTGTGATCCGGATATAAAGCCGGGATCCCGGATATTTGCTGCGCAAATTCCGGAATGACAGTTTTTAGAGAGTAAAGATAATAGACACCGGAAAGTGCGGGCTTCCTTCCTTGACAAATCCCATTTTTCCCATACAATAAAGAGGCTTGAACACAAATTTTACAGACCAGATAATCGCTGAGGAAAAACAATTTTCCCCAGAGGAAAGTCCGAACACCCGCGCCTTCGGGCGTGTCGTGGCAGTTGCTAACGGCAACCGTCTTTTTGCGTAAGTGAAGAGACAGGGAAAGTGCCGCAGAGACCATACTAGGAAGCTCGCTTCCCAAACGTGAAAAGTCAGTCGATGTTTCCTCGGAAGCTACGGCTGTCCCTTGCCGGTGACGGCAAGCGGTGGAAAACCCTGCCTGGTGCAAGAGCAAACTTGGGAGACTTCGGTCGCCCAAGAAAAAGTAGCTCGCTTGATTTTGCCGGTGACGGCAAAACCAGATAGATGATTATCACCCCGCAAATGCGAATTTGCAGGGAACAGAATTCGGCTTATGGTCTGTGAAATTTGTTTTTAAGTTTTCAGCCGCTTGACGGAAATAAAGAAAATATATGAAAAGATCCGAGATGATTTTTAACGTGCTTTTGGTTCCGATAGATTTCGCAATGATAATATCGGCGGGAATACTCGCCTACTATGTCCGTTTCGCGCCACAAATGGCGGTATTGCGACCGGTCGGCTTTGAAATGAACTACCCGGATTTTGTGGAAATGGTTTTTGCAATGACGCCGATCTTCATCGGCTTCCTCGCTTTTTTCGGACTCTACAGTTTGAACAGCGTGCGCAAATTCTGGAAAGAGATTTTGCGCGTAATCGCGGGAGTTTCCGCCAGCTTTATGTTCATTCTCTTTTTGATTTTCTTTCTCCGCGAAGAGTTCCCGTCGCGTTTCATTTTTTTCGCCGCATGGTTCCTCGCGATTTGCACCATCTCCATCGGCAGAATAGCCGTGCGCTTCGTCCAAGGCTATGTCGCGCGCAAATACAGTTACGGTTTCCACCGCTTGGTGCTGGTAGGCAACAATTCTCTGATGAAAACCATCCAGAACGAGATCAATCGCAACCGTACTTTGGGATACAGAGTGGTGCGCAAACTGAAAAAAGTGGACCTGGATCTCCTTGCCAAAATACACAAAGACCCGGGAATCGACGAGATGATTCTCTGCTCTTCGGAGATGGACAAGGAAGAAGTACAGCTTCTCTTGGATTTCTGCCGGGAAAAAAATATCGTTTTTAAATTCATACCGGATATGTTCCAATCGCAAGCGGCGCTTTTCGAGATGGAAACGCTCTCCGACATCACGCTCATCGAAGTCAAAAGAACGCCGCTTGACGGCTGGGGGCGCGTTATCAAGCGTGTGATTGATATAGTTTTTTCTTCCCTCGCACTCGTCGTTCTGTTTCCATTCTTTCTCCTGATCGCGCTCGGCATCAAACTGGATAGCGCCGGTTCGGTCTATGCTCGGCTTGACCGCGTCGGTCAAACCAAAAAAAGATTCAAGCTATATAAATTCCGCTCGATGTTCAAAGGCACGCACAGAATGAAATATAATCCTGACGGCACTCTCAGCGAAGAATTCAAAAAACTCAACGAACGCGGCGAAGGTCCTCTTTTCAAAACTCACAACGATCCGCGCGTCACCAAATTCGGCAGATTTATTCGCAAGACGCACTTGGACGAATTCCCCCAGCTCTTCAATGTACTTAAAGGAGATATGAGCTTGGTGGGGCCGCGACCGCACGAACCGGAAGAGGTCGCAAAATACGAGAAACGCCACCGCAAACTGCTGACTATCAAACCCGGCATCACCGGAATGTCGCAAGTCAATGGCAGCTCCGATCTGGATTTCGAGCGCGAGGTAAAACTGGATGTATTCTATATCGAAAACTGGTCTTTGTCCCTGGACGTAATATTGCTTTTCAAAACTTTTTTGATTTTTATCAAAGGCGACGACTCGGCATGCTAGAACAGACAAAGGGCAAAAGAAAGGACTGTCCTTACAGAATCAAAAGGACAGTCCTTTCTGCATTTTAAACCGGCATTTGGATCACACCGGAAATGGTGTGAATGCTACGCGAAAATGTTTTCTCCCGCGTGGTTCACACCATCTCTGGTGTGATCCGTAATTCAAATCTCTATAAAATACCGTTCTATGCCCGCATAAACCATCAGCCGCATCTGCTGTTTTTTTATTTCCTTTTGTTGTATAATCAAATTAAACAAGTATAATCATTACAAGAATGTCTTCCAGCGGAATAAAATACATTTTCTCTTCAATAACTATTTTTCTTTTGGCATCCTTGCCGGCAGCCGCCTCGGACAAGCCCATCGAAATAAAATTTTTGGGCGTCAACGTCAAAGAGCGGGCGGAAAGAGCGCTGGAATATTTGCTCGGCATAACCGGCATCATCGCGCTACTGCTCCTGATTGCCAGCGGAATTTTTTTTACGATTTCCATCGGCAATCCCAACTCTCAAAAGAAAGCAACTAGGATGTTGTCCGCAGTGATAACAGGTTTGATCCTTGTTCTGTTATCTTATTCCTTTATTTACTTTGTCGACAGTCTTCTGACAAAATAATTAAACGACAGGATATGCGCCACAGTTCTCTCTAAAAGTATTTTGAATTTTAATCCCCCTCACCCGATAGGAGAGAAAAGAAATCCAAATATTTTATAAGTGGATTGTGGTATAGATTAAGTTAATTTGGTATAATTCGGTGTAACTTTCAAATATGAAAATTGAATATTTCGATGCCGATGTTTCGACCGTATTTCAAGAGCTTGCCGGCACGTTGCTAAATTACGCCTCCGCCGTCGCCCTTCTTCTTTTGATATGGGCCGGAATTTATTTTATGTATTCCGCCGGAAATCCGGAAGCGCAGAAGAGAGCGAAAAATATGGTTTCCTATATTATACTCGGTCTTGTAATTGTGGTGCTTTCTTTCGCAATGATTAAAGCCGCCGAAAAAATTATGGTTTAAATACTCACCTTGCGCAGAAACATATTTGTCATTTCGAAATGAGGTACTCCGATTGAGAAATCTGGGAATAGTACTATGCAAATATAATCTTATTGTAAAAAACAATACCGACAAAGTCTTCGTGCATTTCTCAGGTCTCTTAAGCCGAGTACTCCTTCGCAAAATAAAAAGAATGTTATACTAAAACACTTTGAAATATACTTTGAATTACGAAACTGATCTTACCCTCAAAACCCGGACAAATTGAAACATATCCCAAGGTGTCTCGGTTCAATTGATAAAATCAGATGTTAAGGGATAAATTCTTTCTCATTGAAAAACTA
>JBAXYM010000037.1:0-11607 GCA_041670805.1 Patescibacteria group bacterium | reverse complement strand
GAGACAATAGTATTTCGAGTGGCTCTAAGCCATTGACAGTTTAGTCTCTTCCTCCTGCCCTTAAGTATATCACTATTGCTAATTCCTTTATATGACAGATATTGATTGTTTCTTTTAACAGGTGTCCCGGATATTGCGGAGTACCAAAATTCCGGGATGACGCGGAAGACAAATCGGCTTCCGGCAATTACAAATGAATATCAACCCCGTAAACTAAATAACCGTTAACAACCAAAACTATGAACGAAGAATATTCTTTGAATTTGGAATTTTCGCAAGCCAATCTTACCGAAGAAGAAAAAAGATTTGCCAAAGAGAAAATCAGCGCGCTAGAGACTCCCTTCTTTGCCAAATATTCTCCGGAATGCGAAAGCATCAAGGAGGTCGCCAAAAAATATAAAAACAAAAAGAATATAATCATAGAAGCCAACGGCGGATCCATATCGACAATCCGCGCCTTTTCCAGCTGTTTCAGTGCGGACACCGACAAGAACGTCTTTATTCTCGACACCGACGATCCGGATTACATCGCCGAGCTCAAGAAAAAATGCAAGAAGGAAGACACCCTGCTGATGATAATCAACCGCTCGGGAAACAGCATTCAGACCATCTCCGGCTACCTGCTGCTGCCGGAATATGAGACGATTTTTATCACTATTCAAGGCAGCACGCTCTTCCAAATCGGACAGGCGATGGATGTTCCCACTTGCGTCACTTCGGCGGAAGATCAGCCGGTCAGCCGCTTCTCGGGCATATCCGAATTCCATTTCATTCCGGCGGCAATCCTCGGCATAGACATTGAAGGCATCGCAAAAGGCGCCCAAAAAATGTATGCCCGATGCGCGCCCGACTCCCCTTCTGAAACCAACCCGGCGCTACAATTTGCGCTGCATCTTGACAAATTGGAAAAACTGGGATATACTGAACTTTTCCTGTCGATTTATTCCAAAAAATTGTGGGGATTCAGCGAGCTCTTTGTTCAGCTCTTTCACGAGAGCGTTTGCAAAAACGGCAAGGGGCAAACGATTTACGGCAGCGACGCTCCGGAAAATCAGCACCACACCTTGCAGAGATTCAATTCCGGCAGAAAAAACTCGGTAGCATTTTTTATGACTGTCGAGAATTTCCAAAACGACTTCGCGATAAAAGTGCCGGAGGCAATAAAAGACATAAGATGCAGAAATATCGACATCGCGACTTTTGAAAAGCTTTCGGCAGCGGACGTAATCCACACCGAGTTTGAAGGAACTTGGAAGGACACAATCGAAGAAAAAAATCCCGTCATAAACTTGCAGCTAAAAGAAGTCTCCCCTTCCACGGCGGGAATGCTGGTGGCTTTCTTCCAGTACGCGGCATATTATTCCTCAATCCTCCGCGACGTAAACCCCTTCGACCAGCCGGGCGTGGAAAAAAGCAAGGAATATATTTTTCAATTGGTGGAAGATGCGGAATAAAAAACCGTAAGCGGAGTAGCATGGCTTTAGCCTGCGCGGTTGCCCCACGTGAAAATAAAAAATGTATGCAATGTTTTATTCGCTTGGGATAGCAGCGCAGGCTAAAGCCATGCTACTCCGTAGAGAAGGACTCAACTTTTTACACCTCCAAACCTATACAAAACGAAAAAAACCGATTATAATACCCGAGTAAACATTGCGGCTCAATAATCCCGCACAAAAGCCTCCTTGTTGTAAGTTTTCTTCAGTTATTTTCGCCGATGTGGTGGAATTGGCAGACACGCACGATTCAGGTTCGTGTGCTTCACGGCATGTGGGTTCGACTCCCACCATCGGCACATAGTTTAAAAAACTTTTAGGATTGAGATCTAATCATGGGATCCTAATTTAATCAATCTCGCCTTGAGCGCGACAAAACGCCTAATGAGCAAATTATGGGTTTGCCGACTTGGTTTTGTTTTGGGCTGATTTGACTTTATCTTTTCAAGAGAAAGTATTACACCAAATCGCTCCCAAAAAACTCATGGCACAATTTTAACTTTAACAAAAAAATGTTACAACAAAACAAACTCCGCATCATCCCCCTTGGAGGGCTGGGTGAAGTCGGAAAGAACATGACCGTATTCGAGTACGGGAATGAAATTATTATCGTGGATATGGGGCTGCAGTTTCCGGAAGAAGATATGCCGGGCATTGACTATATCATCCCCAATATCGAGTATCTCAAGGGCAAAGAAAGAAATATCAAGGGCGTGTTCATCACGCACGGACACTACGACCACATTGGGGCCATCCCCCATTTGATGCCCAAGCTGGGCAACCCGCCCATGTATAGTTCGGCAATGACCGCCGGCATCATTCAAAAAAGGCAGGAAGATTATCCCAACAGCCCCGTCAAAGTAAACGTCGTGGACTATGACAGTAAAATCAACTTAGGAACGTTCAAGGTGGAATTTTTCCACGTGAATCATACCATCCCGGGAGTGCTGGGACTGGTAATCCACACGCCGGAAGGCATTATCGTTCACACCGCGGATTTCAAATTCGACCACAGCCCGATTGCCGACAAACCGGCAGACATCGGACGCATCGCGCAAATCGGAACCAAAAATATTTTGGCGCTAATGTCGGACAGTACCGATGCCGAAGTGCCGGGCTATTCCACCAGTGAGAGCGACATCCAGAAAGTCCTGGACGATATTTTCGTCAAAGCGGAGGGACGCATCATCGTGGCCACTTTCGCCTCGCTGATCAGCCGCATCCAGCAGATTATAACTCTTTCAGAGAAATACAATCGCAAGCTGGCAATTGACGGATTCAGTATGCGCAACAACGTAGAAATCGCCCATCAGTTGGGCTACCTCAAAATCAAAAAAGGCACGCTCATCAAAACGGACCAAGTCAAGAATTATCCCGACAACCAAGTGTCGCTGATGTGCACCGGCGCGCAGGGCGAGGAAAAGGCAGTGCTGATGCGCATCGTCAACAAAGAGCACAAGTTCGTCAATATCAAAAAAGGCGACACGGTCATCTTTTCTTCCTCGGTCGTGCCAGGAAACGAAAGAACCGTGCAGAATCTCAAAGACCAGCTCTATCGCCAGGAAGCGCACGTCGTGCACAACCAGATGATGGACGTTCACGCCGGCGGTCACGGACGAGTGGAAGATTTGAAGATGATGCTTAATCTCATCAAACCCAAATTCTTCATCCCCGTGCACGGCAACTATTATATGCTCAAGCTGCACGCCGACATTGCGGAGACCGTAGGCATCCCACAAAGCCAGTCCATCGTAGCCGGCAACGGACGCGTGATTGAACTCACCGCCGACTCAGCCGTGATGACCAAAGAAAAAGTACCTGCCAACTACGTAATGGTGGACGGACTCGGCGTCGGAGATGTCGGCAATGTCGTGTTGCGCGACCGCCAGCAGATGAGCGAAGATGGTATGTTTACCATCATCGTCATCATCGACAGCAAAACCGGCAAAGTTCTGGGACAGCCGGACATCATCTCCCGCGGCTTCATCTATATGAAAGGCTCGCCGGAACTGATCAACGAAACCAAACGGCGCGTGGTGGATATCGCCAACAAAACCTCGGCGCCGGACAACGACATCAACTGGACTTACGTCAAGGATAATATCCGCGACCAAGTCGGACAGTTCCTGTTCGACAAGACCCAGAGAAGACCGATGGTGTTGCCGGTGGTAATTGAGGTGTAAAATCTTTACGACAGCAAAAACCCGATTTTTGAAAAATCGGGTTTTTTGTTTCCCCGTAGGGGCACAATATCTTGTGCCCTTTTTTAATGAACAACTATTTCTCCAACAGTAATCACGTATGCCGATGAGGATCAACACGCAAAGTAGTGGGGCTCATCCCGCACGATTATCCCACGCAGACCAAAACTTTATATCCGAATATGGACACAGCCGGCGTAGACCAATCAAACCAATCAAACCGCTTGACTTTTATAATATTTAATAGTATAAAGAGAATAGCGGAGGTGAAACAGATTGACCAGAGCAAAAAATCCAAAGACTAAACAAAGAAAGAAAAAGACAAAACCCAAGTGTGAGTTGTGCAAAGACCAAGGCAAGATATTGGCAGAAAGAACCGTGAAGTCAAGGGACGTCTGGACGACAAGGACAGAGACTATCGACTGTCCTCACTGCAAACAAAGAGGATGAGGCTTCTAGCTCTATCCTCTTTTTCCAAATCTTTTTCTAAATCCCCTCTTGACCGATTTTATTTTCCACATATAATGGAATTGTGATTGATATTTTTATTTTATGAAAACAATAAACAACAGCAAGATGTATTTTAAGAAGTGGCAGACTTCGTCGGGCTGTTTTGTTGTTTTCTTATAGAGTTTAGACTTCCTTGAGAAAATTCACAACAGCCGGAAGAAGGCTGTTTTTTAGTTAGAATAAAAACAAAAAGAGAGGAAGGAAGGGAATGAATCAAAAACCAACGGAGTTTTCGAAAGGAAGAAAAACAGTGTCATACTACTGTCCCAAATGCTACCATAGCGCTTCAGGGCCGGAAGGTACTTATTTAGGCAAACGGCTCTGCCCACGTTGTGGTAGCCCCATGTCCGGATACTGTTAATCACGAGAATAATATTAAAAACTATGACAAGAAGAACACAAAGCAGCACCCCATTACATTGGTGGTCAAACTAAAAAACAATTTTAGGCTGTTTTGCTCTTTCTCAAAATCTAATTTTTTTGGAAAAAACCAAAGCAGCCTAAAAGAACTGCTAGTTTTATTATTAAAAAACAAAAAAAGGAGAGGAGAAATATCTATCATCTCCCAGCAATCCAAATAAAAAACGAACAAGGACAGATCAAAAACAAAAAAACCTTGATATTAAAAATATCCGAGATGGGAACAAAAAAATTACTCCTAAAACCAATTAAGGAAAAATTTGAGGAACTATGCTCAAAGATTTATGGAGAAAACGAAACGTGTTCTTGCCCTGAAGTTCCTTTCACTGAAGAAGAAACTCTCTGCTTAATCTTCAAGCGCGAGATTCAAGGTTTGAGCGAAAGGAGAATTGAAAATGCCAGTCTGATAGTTTTTGCTTCCTACCGGCTGGACAAAGAAAAGAATATTTTCTTTTCCAATTTTTTGATAGACCCGAATCTGCAGGAGCAAGGAAGAGAAATAGCTTCGTCCTTGCTGTCGAAATTGGCAGAACGGGAAAAGGCAAAAACGATATTTATACAGAGTAAAAATCGCTGCGAACAAAAAGAGAGCAGCACAGCGAACATTACGATTATAGAAATAAAATTGGAGGAAACGGAATGGTTAAATTAAACTCGGAACTTCCGAAGATCGATGATAACACCAAAAAACCAACCAAAATTATTTTAAAAGATGGGAACGAAAACGAATGCCCCTTTTGCAAAAAAGAACTCAGCTTTGTCCAAGGTTCCGCAGAATGCGAATGCGGACATTGGCGTATCGGAAAGATCCAACAAGGTGGTTGGGGCAATGGAGAACTAATGCCGTCGGAAGAAGCATTCCTGACAAAAAAAGCTGACCCACCTGCACTTTGAATCGCTTCTTTTAGCCAAATTGAAAGAAAAAAACAATCTTTATTTGTCGTTCCGGAATTTCGGTACTCCGAAATATCCGGAATCCCGTAGCTATGCAAAAAAGCATTGCATTTCATTTTTACCGGCTTGGTAACGGGATCCCGGATATTTGCTGCGCAAATTCCGGGATGACACAACTTTTTACTGAGACACACCACAAAGAAAGCCTGTTCAAAGAGCAGGAGAGGGTGCTCCTCAAAACGACACAAAATAAGATGGCAGAAAATATCCCTGCCATCCCCCTTTTATATTAAATTGCTAAATTTTCCATATATTTTATAATTAATCCGAGAAAACAAATAACTTTACCCAAATGAAAAAAGACATCATCGTGAGTGGGATTCAGCCTTCGGGGGAATTGCATATCGGCAACTATCTGGGGGCGTTGCGTAATTTCGTGAAATTGCAGGAGGAAGGCTATGATTGCACTTTTTTCATCGCCGACCTGCACTCTATGACCATCAACTACGATCCGAAAGAGAAAGCCGGGCAGACTATGAATCTGGCGCTGGATTATCTGGCCGCGGGTATCGACCCGGAAAAATCCACCGTTTATATCCAGTCTCAAGTGCCGGTCTGCACCGAGCTGGCTTGGATTTTTAACACCGTCACTCCCCTCGCCGAGCTGGAACGAATGACGCAATTCAAAGACAAGTCACAAAAGCATATTCACAATATCAACGTGGGGCTTTTGGATTATCCGGTTCTGATGGCCGCGGATATTTTGATATCCAAATCCACCGTCGTACCGGTCGGGCAGGATCAATTCCAACATCTTGAATTCACGCGCAAAGTCGCCCGCTTTTTTAACAATAAATTCGGTCAGACTTTCGTCGAGCCCAAGGAGGTCGTGACTCCGACTCCCAAAATTATGAGCCTCGCCGACCCCGCCAAAAAAATGAGCAAGTCGCACGGACCGAAATCCTACATCGCCATCAACGACGCGCCGGAAGTAATTGAATCCAAAATGAAAAAAGCGGTTTCCACCACTTCGTACGATAAAGATGTTTACGATTTTTATGCCACGCTCTTGCAAGAATTCGGTTCGGTGAAAAATCAAGAATACTTCGCGCCGCAATTCAAAAACAAGGACATAAAATTCTCCGAGTTGAAAAAAGCTCTCGCCGCCGATATCTCCGAATATTTCCGCCCCTTCCGCGAAAGACGCGCGGAGCTGGAAAAAAATCCCGATCTGGTAAAAGAAATTTTCCGTCACGGCGCAGAGAAAGCCAACGCGCGAGCACAGGAAACGATGGAAGAAGTGAGAAAAAAAGTAGGGCTGCTTTGTGAGCAACCATCAGGCGACAGATTTAGGAACATTGCAAATATTTTTTAAACCTTCCTTTCGTAAGGAACTAATGGGAGTTACTCCGTTAAGACTTCATAAAGGAGTCTTCTAATTTGCATGTGTCTTTTTGGCAGATGAACGAAACACAATTATTGCATTCTTTCTCACACAAGACCATGACAGCTTTAATTGCAATCCGCTTGCATAAGAACTCGTTTCCTCTTAACAATACTGGTCGATCATCGCCATGACGCATAAGTAATAAACACATTAGGTTATCCTCCTCTTATCTTTTGTTTTTATTTTTGTTTCCGTTTTCCACCCAAAAAAATAACCTCTTATGAGGTTATTTCTTTGATAGATAAAAGTGAAAAAAGAAAAAATGTCTTTGTAACTCCCGGCGCGTCGCAAAACATTTTTTCCCACTTCATTTTTATCATATCGAATTTTTATTGATTTTATTTCCTGATTTCAATATTACCCTATAGATAAATATGTGTCAACGGCAGGTTGCAAAATCGCGTGGCGAGATGCAGAGTGGAGTACGTAGCGGAGTAGTATGGCTTCAGCCTGCGCCGCTGTCCCACACAGGAGAGACGAACGTATGCGAATGTTTTTGCAGCTTGGGATAACCCGCGCAGGCTAAAGCCAGGCTACTCCGCCTGTCAGCTAATCCGCATTTATCATATTTTTACCGCAATAGCAAACTACGCTCCGACCGTTCTGCCATATACATCTTCGTAGCGCACGATATCATCCTCCCCAAGATAATCTCCCGTCTGCACTTCGATAATTTCCAAATTTTCCTCGCCGGGATTGGAAAGCCTATGCCGCGCTTTGGCGGGAATAAAAGTGCTTTCGCCTTCACGAAGTGTCAGCAGACTTTCCCCGTTGACAACGCCCGCCACCCCTTTGACCACAACCCAATGCTCGCTGCGATGTTCGTGCGACTGCAAACTCAACGATTCACCCGGAAAAACGGTTATTTTTTTCACTTTATGATTATCGGCATTATCGACGAGTACTTCGTATTTTCCCCAAGGACGGTACACGATGATGCTATGCTCGACTTCTTTGCGGCCGTTTTCTTTCAAGTAGCTTAAAACTTTTTTCACATCCTCGCTCCTTCCCCGTTTTTGGACAAATACCACGTCGTTGCTTTCAATAACGATTGCATCATCTATCCCAAGCGTCGCAATCATTTTTCCCGACTCGGAACGCGCGTAAACATTGTTTGAATCTATAAACACATGCTTCTTATCAATAAGATTGTTCTTGGCGGAAATTTCCGAAAGCGCGTCAAAAGACCCGATATCACTCCAATCAAAGTCGCTCTCAAACACGATTACCTTGTCCGACTTCTCCGAAATCGCCGTGTCGATGGATTTCTCCTCCAATCGTCCGAAGTCTTGCAAAAATTCTTCATACGATTTTTCAAAATGCGCGGCGAGCTTCGGCGCATATTTCTCCAGCTCGCTTTTGAACGTCTTGGAACTGAAAAGATACATCCCGCTATTCCAGACATATTTTCCCGACGCAAGATATTTTTCGGCCGTGGCGCGGTCGGGTTTTTCTTTGAAAGACGCGACGATGCTGTAAGTTTCTTTTGCTTCCCCTTTTTCGATATATCCGAATCCCGTTTCCGGCGCGGTCGGCGTGATCCCGAGCGTGCCCACGTTGTCGCCGACATTTTCCAGTGCCATTTTCACAATCTTTGCAAATTCTTCCGGCTTGCCGATGTAATGATCGGAAGGCAAAAATATCAAAGGGTCATTTTCATCCACCTTCGCCCGATCGGAGAGATATTTCACCGCCAGCAAAATTGCCGGCGCGGTATTGAGCGAGACCGGCTCGATGATGATGTGTTCTTTTTGCATTTGCGGATATATCTCGCGAATCTGATTGAACACGTTAAAATAATTCTCCCGGTTGGTAACCAGATAAATATCGTCCGCTTCCATAATTCTCCGTATCCGCAAAAATGTTTCTTGAAGCAAAGATTTGTCGGAATAAAGTTTCAGAAATTGCTTGGGAAAATTTTTGCGCGACAACGGCCAGAGGCGCTTGCCGGACCCGCCACAAAGAATGACTGAATGCATAATTTCGTATTAGCGATTAAATTTGCGCAGCAAACATCCGGGATTGCCCGTCTTTGTATTCGGACCACACCAGAAATGGTGTGAAATGCTACGCAAGAACGTTCTGTCCTGCGTGGTTCACACCATTTCTGGTGTGATCCATAATGCAAAATTCATAATTCAAAAGACACAGGATGTATCACAGGACTGCCTGCCGTTTAAATATATGATTGAGAACATTGTGTATGACTCGTAAAAATGAGATACAATGCTTTTCTTACATAGCTACGGGATTCCGGATATTTCGGAGTACCGAAATTCCGGAATGACAAATAAAGATTATTTTTTACCCTTCAATCGCCTCAATCACTTTCAATACTTCCTGCACTTTCTCGTCGGTCAGTTCTTTGCTTTTCGATTCCAGATTAAGGCGGATAAGCGGTTCGGTATTGGAAGCGCGGACGTTGAACCAATAGTCCGGGTACTCGACGGAGACGCCGTCGATTTCCACAATCTTGCCGTCCTTGTACGTCTCTTTGATGCGTGCCAAGGTCGCTTGCGTATCCGCAACTTTGCGATTGATTTCCCCGGAACCGGCATAACGCTTGTAAGGAGCGGCCATCTCGGAGAAAGATTTTCCCTCGGCGGAAAGAAGCGCGAGAAAGCGCGTGAGAAGAACAAAGGGCATTTCAAAAGTTCCATAATGCTCGCGATAATAAAAGTGACCGGAAGATTCACCGCCGAAAACGGCATCGTTTTCCAGCATAATTTCTTTGATGAGCGAGTGCCCGACCGGCGTCAAAATCGGATCGCCCTGCATTTCGGTAATGATATCGAGTGGAGTCTTGCCGCAGCGCACATCGTAGCAGATCGGAGAACCGGGATAGATCTTCAGTTCCTCTTTGGCCATCATGGCGAGAAGTATTTCCAAGGGCAGTACGTCCCCTTTTTCATCTACGAGAAAATAGCGATCGGCGTCGCCGTCAATGGCGATGCCGAAATCGGCTTCGTTTTTTACCACCTCCTCCTTCAGAAGCGCGATATTTTCTTCCTTCATCGGGTCCGACTCGTGCGAGGGAAAACTGCCGTCCAAATCGAAATTGATTTTGACAACCTCCGCTGGAACGTGTTTGAAAAATTCTTCCATATCCAGTGAGCCCATGGCATTGGCGGCATCAATGACGATTTTGAATTTTCCAATCTTGGCAAAATCGACATTGGCAAGCTGCTCGTTTGCCAGATCTTCCAAGACATTTTCCTCTTTATGGACGATTCCTCTCTCGCCGCTTTTCACGCAAACGCCATTCAGCATATTTTCCTTGATGCGCAAGATTCCGGTATTTTTACTGACCGGAAAACCTCCTTTGAGCACCATTTTGAAACCGTTCCACTGTTTGGGGTTGTGCGACGCGGAAACTTGGATGCCGGCGTCATAGCCATAATACGCAACGGCAAAATAAAAAGTCGGCGTACTGGAAAGCCCGATGTCAATCACATTCATCCCGCTGTCCAGCAGTCCCCGCTCCACCTCGGCGCGAAGAGCCGGGGAGGAAAGCCGCATATCGCTGCTCAACACTACCGTTTTGGCCAATGGATTTTTTTCCAAAACAAAGGCGGCATAACCGCAGCCCAGTTTGTAGGCAAAATCTTCATCAATCTCGGTCGGATAAATACCTCGGATGTCATAAGCCTTGAACACCCCTTCATTGATTTTTTCCATAATTTTTAGCTTATACTTGAATTAAAACTACCTGAACCGTTTTCAACCTTTCCACTACCGAACTTTGCTTTTTATAATATCCGTCACGCCGTATAAATCTTTCACGACATAATCCGCCAGTTCGGATTTGATGTCGGAATATCTGCCGCTAGGTCTTTCGATTTTCATCGCGGTCACCTGCGGCGTCGAAGCTTTGACGCGGTCGATTTGGTCGGCTCTGTCTTCCACGAAAAACAGCTGCTTGCCTTTGTGCTCGCGCGCAATCTCTTTGAAGCTCTCTTCTTTGTTTCGGGGAGTCACGATAATTTCGCTGAAATAAGGCACGATTTTGGAGTTCTCGATTTTCTCCCGCTGAAAAGGCGTAGGAGCGGCAAGCGAAAGCAGTGCCAATTTTTCCTTGGGAAATTCCTTGATGAAATCAAAAAGATCGTTATGCACGAAGACGTCGGCATTGGAAAAAATATTGTCAATGGAACGGCGGGTCTTGCGCGCATCGAATTCATTCTGAGCGACAAAGTAATTGAAAATCGTGTCGAGGTCAAAGCCGCCGACTTTCTTTTTGGTCAATGCGAGATTGTCATAAAAATCTTTTTCCGTAAAACCGGCAGCATTGAAAATCCGAATCAGCTCTTTGGTAAAGCCGTCCGTGTCAAAAATCGTATCGTCAAAATCCAAATATATTTTCATAGACAAAAACTATTTTTTAACGCGAGAGACTGAAGCTTGACTAACTTTATTTGTCATCTCGAAGGAGTACTCGACTGAGAGATCTGGGAAATGCACGAAGACTTTGTTGGTATTGTTTTTACATTAGGATTATATTTGCATAGTATTATTCCCGGATTTCTCAATCGGAGTACCTCATTTCGAAATACCTGTTAAAAGAAACAGTCAATAGTAACGGTATCCTTATTCTGTTCTAAACGATAGTTTAGAAGGATCAAAGGTTTGTTTGCCTAAGTTC
>JBAXYM010000036.1:0-12586 GCA_041670805.1 Patescibacteria group bacterium | reverse complement strand
GTCTTGCCGAATTTTTCTTCCTCGCCGGTAAGTTCCTCAATAATCTTATTTTTATTTTGCAAAAGCTCCGGATATTCCTCGCCGTAAATTCCCATAATCACTTCCACCAATTCCGGCAAAAAGTTTTCTTTCATTTCCAAAGTTCGCGCGCTGCGAATAGCACGGCGGATAAGCCTGCGCAAAATATATCCCCGCTCCAAATTGGATGGCGTAACTCCATCGGAAATCATAAAGACCGAGGTTCGGATATGATCAGCGACAATTCTTGCAGATTTTATCTTATCTGAATTTTGTATTTCTCCCTCGCCCTCAAGGGAGAGCGTCGGGGTGAGGGGGGCATTTTGCATTTGATTATTTCCATGCATAGACGCGATAAATCGCGTCTCTACGGAATCCGACGACGCATCGCCTTTCGACAGTTCTTTCACTTTATCGACAATCGGCTTCAAAACATCGCTCTCGTAAATATTGTCGAACCCGTTGAGCATCGCGAGAGTTCTTTCAAGTCCCATCCCCGTATCCACATTTTGCTGAGAAAGCGGCTCGAATTTCCCTTCCGTGTTTTTGTTATATTGCATAAAAACATTATTCCAAATTTCCACATATCTTCCGCAATGGCATCCCGGCTTGCAGTTTTCTCCGTCAGGACAATTTTCATAATTCGTAGACTTTCCCAGGTCGATAAAAATCTCCGTATCCGGACCGCACGGCCCGGTGATGCCTGCCGGTCCCCACCAATTGTCGTCTTTGGGCAGCGGAAATATTTTCGCCTCTTCGTTATTCTTGCCGTTCCAAACTTTCGCCTCAATCCCTACAGTCGCAAAACATTCCTGCCAAATTTTGATCGACTCGTCATCGCGCGGCGCGTCCTCGTCGCCCTCAAACACCGTCACTTTGAGACGCTTAGGGTCAATCCCCAAATATTTTTCGTCCGTCAAAAATTCAAAACTCCAACGGATTGATTCATCCTTGAAATAATCCCCGAGCGACCAGTTGCCCAGCATCTCGAAAAAAGTATTGTGCGTGCTATCGCCCACGTCCTCGATATCCCCCGTCCTAATGCACTTCTGCACATTCACCAGTCGCGTGCCTTCCGGGTGCGTCTCGCCCAAAAGATACGGCACCAGCGGATGCATCCCCGCCGTCGTAAAAAGCACCGTCGGATCATTCTCCGGAATAACCGACGCGGAAGGAATTCGCTTATGTCCTTTGGATATGAAAAAATTGACGTATCTCTCTCGAAGTTCTTTTGAATTCATTGCGATTGTTTATTTGATAAATAGGTTTTTATATGGATACAGTATAATAGAAAAGTGATAAAAAATAAAGAGATGCTACATTAATAAGGACTGTCCTTACAGTATCAAAAGGACAGTCCTTATCCTTAACGCCTACAGACATCTTTCTGACCTATAATCGCAATATTATTTTCTTTCAAAAAATGTACTAATTCCAATATTTTATTGTAATCTTTCTCCCTGTCTTTATTAAGAGAAGATTGACAGTTTCGATCAAATTTTCCCGGATGGGCTATTATTTCCATAACCTCGTTATCCTGCATGTTTAATATAATTTCTCCCATATCATTAACACTCTTTTCTGCTAAAAATACAACGCGATCGCTTGTCTTTATTTTATCCCTATTTTTATAAATATACCCAGAAAAACAATCACGAATATAAATATTGTTTTTTATCGCAAAGTTTATCATCGCTTGAGCTTCTTCATTGGAATATATATTTTTATGCTTATCAATATGACTGGGCTTAAATCTAAAATATTTAATAAAAAGTTCATTTTGCCTTTCTATTTTCCTTGTCGCCTTTTCACTATCATTCTCTTTTTCATCCAACTCAAAATGAAGGCCTATTGAAATATCCTTTTGCTCCGCCAAATCTTTTAGTTTTTCAATTTGAGCAATCTGTTTTTCAATGCCCCTTAAGACCAATACAGATGTAGATTTTATGAAGTCTTTTTCCAATAACCCCAACATTACCTCATTAAAAACTTCGCTCATTCCAAAATCATCGACATTGACTATAATTTTTTTCATATTCACAAAAATTTATAATTAATTCGTGTTCTATTATTGTCTTTGTCTAAATAAATAAAAGTGATACTATCGATAACGCCTTCGCAAGCATAATCTTTTATATACGATTCCGCTTTTAGGAAATCTTTTTCTTTCAGATTGCCGGCTAATGTGAGATGCGGTTTGAAATTTCTTTCCCAAACGCCGCTTTCCTGAATATCATAATTATCATAACCTTTCAATGCTTTGACGATCTTCTTTTGTAATAGACGAATGGGCTTATTATCCATTGCCCGAATCATTATAGTTTTACCGCCGCCCTTCTCTTCTTTATCGATAACCAGCTTATCAAAGTTAATATCAATCTTACCGCCTTTGACATTAAGTTCTTTGTGCAATTCTTTGAGTTTATTTTTTATATCGGAAACCTGACCGTCTTCAATCCGGCAAGTTTGTTTTAAGGTAACATGCCAATCTTCATTAAGATATTCTTTTCGAAATTTATTAAACCAACTCGGAGATTTGACTAATTTGACTTTTGAATAAATAGCAAATTTTTTCATAAATACTATAAATTAATTAGGCCCTAGACCGGATAATCCAATCTTTTAAATGATATTTCAATATAAAATAATTCTTTTTAATGCTTTGATGATCTTCTTTTGCAATAGATGAATAGACTTATTATCCGTTACCCGAATCATTCTTGTCATATCAGCAGATATTTTTTCAAAAAATCAACCAACTCGACGTCAAATTTATAGCCCATATCTCTTATTTCATCATCTGTCATTTCGGAATAATATTTATGGCAAGTCAGGTCGATCCTTATGACATCCAATGGATTGCCTCTATAGGCATGCAAGACATCTCTTTTTGAAGTTAGTATAAACTTATTTTCCTCTATCTCAATGGTATTCAATCCGCCTTCATCAATCAAAGCAATTCCCGTTAAATACCAAGCTTTGGAATTACCTCCGTATTTTTCAATCAGCTTTGAATAATGCTCTATCATATCTTCATCTGACAGTTCCTTGCTGTCGACTCTTCTGATACAGAGTCCCGGTTGTTTTTCTTCAGGCAAAGCAGCGATATACATCGCGGAATCGCCTGCGATAGTCGGCATTTTGGTATAATCGTAATATGCTTGCGCTTTCTTTGTTGCATTTTCAACCGTAGTTTTGCCGTCTTCATTGATTTCGAGCTTGATTCCCAGGTCTCTCGGAGTTATTACTTCAATCGGCAAGCCCCGAACTCTCCTTTTCATATTATAGACCTTTCCGTCGTTGGAAGTTGCATATAATAATTTCATTTTTCTTGCATTTATTCTGATTATACTTTCCGTTTTAAAGAATCTTATTTCCTTATTTTCAAAATCTCCGCTGCGATAATCTCCACCGGTTTTTTGCCGCCTGATGATTCGTTATATTTCTTCAAATTTTCTGCAATTTCGCCTTTCCTATTTCGCAGCTCGTTTAATTTCTCCGACAATTTATCACCATTCAAATCTTTTTCTTCCGCCAGCAAAATCATATTCTGATCTGCAAAATATTTGGCGTTGTGATATTGGTGATTATTGGCAGCCGACAGGAGCGGAACGATGAGGCCGGGTTTTTCCAGCGCGATTATTTCTGCAAGAGAGTTGGCGCCGGCGCGGGAGATTACGAAGTCCGAGAGCGCGAAGGCGTCTTTCATTTCTTCGTTGAGATAAGAATAAATTTTATAACGGTTTTTGTGAACCAAGTTTAATTCGTTTGTTTTCTTTTCAAGCTCGTCGAGATTTTTCGTTCCGCAGATATGGATTATTTGAAAATTCTCAAGCAGTTGCGGCAGCGCGTCAAGCAAAGTCTCGTTGATTTTCTGCGCGCCCTGGCTGCCGCCAAAGACGAGGACGACCGGCAGATTTTCCCGCAGAGCGAAAAATCTTTGCGCGCGCTTTTTGTCTCCCGCCAAAATATCCTTGCGAATCGGGTTGCCGGAGACGATTATCTTGCTGTCCGGAAAATAATTTCGCGTCTGGGGAAAAGAGATGAATATCTTGCGCGCAAATCTGCCGATCAGCTTGTTGGCAAGTCCCGGCACCGTGTCGGACTCGTGGGTAAGAATCGGAATCCTCGTGTAAGAAGCGGCTACCACCGCCGGCACGCTGGCAAATCCGCCCTTGCTGAAAATCACATCCGGCTTGAATTTCAGAATGTAAAAAAACGCCTGGTCGGTTCCCATCAGCACTTTGAAAATATCGGAAAAATTTTCCAGCGAAAAATAGCGGCGGAATTTTCCCGCACTTACTTCTCTTATCTCCACGCCCGCGTCGCGCAAAGTGTCGTTAAAATCACTCTTGGGCCCGACGAACAAAAACTCGGCGTTCGCATCCCGCTTCTTTATTTCCTCAATCACTGACAACAGCGGTATAAGATGACCGCCTGTGCCTCCGCCGGTTAGAAGTATTTTCATATTTACAATTTAACGCTTCACGATTTATTAAATTTCACAATATTTTATCCCGCAACAGAAATCCAGAAATGCATTATTGCATCCGGACCACACCGGAAATGGTGTGGAATGCTGCACAAGAACGTTCTCGTGCGCGTGGTTCACACCATTTCCGGTGTGATCCATAATTCAAAATCCAAACCAAAAATCACTCGATCAACTTCCAAATCGCTGCGCCTGTCTTTTTTGCATCAAGCTCGGCAACTCTTTTTTTCAAAATATTCGCGCCGATAAATTTATTTCTATCCAAATCACCGGCAAAAGCGACCGGGGAAAGCAGGCTGTCGTCCTCTTTTCTCGCCTCCTCCATAAGCCTTTCGCCGGGAAGGTTTTTATTGTATAAAACAAAGTCCAAATCCGTACCGATATATTTTTCCGCCTCATCCGCGAAATCTTCCACCGAAAAACCGTTCGTCTCGCCTTTTTTGTTCGTGGAATTGCAGACAAAAATTTTCTTGCCGCGCGAATTCGCCACCGCTTTTTTCATGCCCGTAGGCAACAGGCAGGCCAAAGTCGAAGAATAAAGATCGCCCGGTCCGAAGATGAGCGCGTCGGCCTTTGCGATGGACGAGAGCGCCGGTGCGTAAGCCTTGGCTTGCGGTTGCAAAAATATTCTCTTGATTTTAATATTCGCATCGTGCATTTTGGGCACGTCGATTTCGCTTTCGCCCTCGATTATCTGCCCGTTTTCAAGTTCCGCACAAAGAGTGACATTTCCCAAAGTTGCGGGAAGCGGTCTATATTTTTTTCCAACCTCCATAAAAGCGCAACACTCCCGCAGCACCTCGTCATAGCTTTTCAAATTTTTGCAAAGCCCTGCAAGAAAAATATTGCCGAAGTTGTGCCCTTTGTGTCCGCCCTCGAATTCTTCCGAACCGAAACGCATATTCCAAAGTTTTTTCTTCCATGCCGGAGCATCGCTAAAGGCCAGAATGTGCCGGCGAATATCTCCCGGCGCAAGCACCCCCGGCTCGCGGCGCAGCTCTCCCGTCGAACCGCCGTCATCCGTCATGGAAGTTATGGAAGTTATTTCCGAAGGATATTCCCGAAGCGACGCCAGCACCACCTCAGGCAACGCGCCGCCGCCGCCGAAACAGACGATTTTTTTCAATTTCATATTTTTGTTATCAATTATAGATTATAAGTTATCAGTTATCCCGTCCTTGTCAATTCCTTCTTAATATTATACCATTAAACCGTAAACCGTAAAAACTGCAAATGGAACAATTCATTATAAACGGAGGCAAGCCGCTTAAAGGGGAAATTGAAGTTATGGGTTCGAAAAACGCTACGACTCCGATTTTTTCCGCGTGTCTGCTCACAAAAGAAGAATGTATTATCGATAATGTTCCGCGCATTACCGACGTTATGAATATGATAAAGATATTGCAAAGTATAGGTGTGGAAGTCGAGCGCATCGGCGAAAGAACCGTGCGCGTGAAGGCCGGCGACAATGTCGATCCCGAGAAGATGGACTTCGCGCTTGTCGGGCATATGCGTTCTTCAATTCTGCTCTTGGGCAGTCTTTTGGCGCGATTTCATAAATTCAAAATCAAACAGCCGGGCGGATGTATCATCGGCGCGCGCCCTATCGGCACACATTTTGACGCGCTGGAAGCTTTGGGCGCCACCATCACTCAAGACGATCAATTTTATTATTTCAATGCGGACAAATTGACGGGCAAAAGAATAGTGCTCAAAGAATTTTCCGTCACCGCCACGGAGAATTTGATGATGGCCGCCACGCTCGCCGAGGGCACCACTACCATCCGCACCGCCGCCATTGAACCGCACGTCCAAGACCTCGGCAGATTCCTGCGCAAAATGGGCGCCGACATCAGAGGCTGCGGATTTCATACCATCGAAATCCGGGGAGTCCAAAAACTTCACGGCGCCAAACATTCCATTCAACCGGACCCGATTGAAGCGGGAACTTTCGCCATTGCCGCCGGAGCGACCCGCGGCGACGTGCTTATCAAAAACGTCATACCTGACGACCTTGATCTGGTTTTGGAAAAATTAAAAGAAGCCGGAGTGATTTTTGATATCGAAAACGGCAAAAATTTGCACATAAAACCGACCTCCAAACTAGGCACGCTTGGCAAAGTCGAAGCCCGCACTTATCCCGGACTGCCCACCGACTTGCAAGCGCCCTTCGCCGTACTGGCAACCCAGACTACGGGCAACACTCTTATTCACGACACTCTTTATGAAGGTCGGATGAACTACGTCAACGAGCTTACTAAAATGGGCGCCAACGCCGTCATCTGCGACCCGCACCGCGCCATCATCACCGGTCCCACGCCGCTCTACGGCAAGGACATCACCAGCTTCGACTTGCGCGCCGGCGCCACGATGATCATCGCCGCCTTACTCGCCCAAGGACAGAGCACGCTCTCGGGCATCGAACAGGTCGATCGGGGATATGAAAGAATTGAAGAACGTCTGAGCAACCTCGGAGCGGATATTAAGAGAGAGGAGATATAGAATTGTAATATGAAGAAATAGAGCCCGAAGCTCTGTTTTTTATTCCGTACTATACTGTGTCATTCCGGAATTTCGGTACCCCGAAATATCCGGAATCCCGCAAAAAGTTTCATCAAACGTTTGCTAAATTTATCTCTCTCCGGTACCGCGATTCCGGCTAAAAAATTATATAATCATATAAATCCGCAAAATCAGGATTGTCTTTTTCTATCAATTCAATTTTCCATTGCCTCCTCCACTTTTTGAGTTCCTTTTCTCTTTCCAAAGCAGCCCTAACATCGCCCGTATCTTCGTAATAGACAAGCTTTTTAACGTTATATCTTTTTGAAAACCCCTCAACCAGTCCGTTTCGATGTTCATAAATTCTTCTGACAAGGTTATTCGTAACACCGATGTACAGGACCGTGTTTCTTTCGTTGGTTATGATGTAGACATAATAGGTTTTATCCATATTGCCTTTGATATTTTCAATATGTATTTTCAACACGACTTACTAAATGAACTACCCCATAGCAAATTGACGGAGGATTCCATTAATTAAAAAGCTCCTTCATATGTCTGCCGGCAATGCTCTATAATGCGTTATAACCGAAAGTTTGTTTTGCATCGTAACGGGATTCCGGATATTTCGGAGTACCGAAATTCCGGAATGACAAATTTTTAATTTGGTTAGTATTCACATCCCCGGGAAAGTATAAGAAACGTATATATCCTTTTCCGGCGGCTGATCTTTTCGTTCTTCGGCTCTGTGTGCGAGGATCACAAACTTTCCGGTAAACAATTTGGGGCAAGTCCTGAGCAAAAAAGCATTCAGGGGGCGAAAAAAAGAAGGAACCAGACCGCAGCCCATAAAATTAAACTGCCGCCTTGAAATTTTCCAGCCATTCTTAGCAAATTTTTCGTGCAGATCCGCTAAAGTGAAAAAACGAATGTGCGGAAAAGTCCAGGCTTCCAAACCGTACTGCAAACTGTCCCAATGCACTATTCCCTTGCCGAAAAGCATGCGCAGCCGCTGGCGCAAATCGAAATGATTCGGCACGCCAAAAATCAGGCGGCCTTCCGCTTTCAGAACGCGATCCGATTCCCGCAGCACGTGCGCGGGATCGTACATATGTTCCGGCACATCAGTGCAGATAATCAAATCAAAACCGCGGTCGGGTACCGGCCAAGTTTGGTTAATATCGCATTTGATAAAATTTGGCGGCAACAGCGGCAAGTCCTGTTGAATATCCAAACCCGTCACTTCGTGTCCCAGCCTGCGCAAATACTCATCCAGAATGCCCCGACCGCATCCGACATCCAAGATTTTAAGCTTATCGCCGGTTTCAAAATTTATCAGCCGCTTGACTTTTTCATAAGTATCCAGCCGCCCGTAGGTAGCCAATTCTTCGTGCAACTGAGTTTGGTTCATAAAATTTTTGCCTGAAAAAGATTAGGGAGCTATACGCATTTGTATTCGGATCACACCAGAAATGGTGTGAACCATGCGGGACAGAACGTTTTTGCGTAGCATTTCACACCATTTCTGGTGTGATCCGTAATTCAAAATGCACCGGATATGCCATGGATTAGCTCTTTGCAGAGACCACCTTTGCCTATCGCATTTCCCTATTCCACCGTCACACTCTTGGCGAGATTTCTCGGTTTGTCGACGTCCAGTCCGCGCTCAATGCCGATGTACGCCGCAAAAAGATAAAGCGGAATGCAAGCAAGAACGGGAGTAAGCATTTCCAGCGTCTTGGGAATGTGAATAGTGTCGGAAACGATATCGCTAAGATCGTCATTGCCGTTGGTGGTAATGGCGATGATTTTGCCGTTGCGGGCTTTCACTTCTTCCATATTGCTGCGCATCTTATCGTAGACGCTGTCTTTGGGAGCGATAAAAACGCAGGGGAAATTTTCATCAATCATCGCAATCGGACCGTGCTTCATTTCTCCTCCCGCATAACCTTCGGCGTGAATGTAAGAAATTTCTTTGAGCTTGAGCGCGCCCTCATTGGCAATCGGACTGTTGTATTTTCTTCCCAGATACAAGAAATTTTCATAAGCGGCATATTTTTTCGCAAGAGCGTGAAGGTCTTCGCTCTCTTTCAAAATTTCCTCCACCAGTTCCGGCAGTCTGGACAGCTCTTCCAAAATGCGCTTGCCGGTCACAACCGACATATCCCGCATCCTTCCCAAATAAACCGTAACGAGCGCGAACACCACTATCTGCGAAATAAACGCCTTGGTCGAAGCCACCGCAATCTCCGGTCCGGCGTGATTGTAGACGCCCGCATCCGTCGAACGCGCGATTGTGCTGCCCACCACATTGACGATGCCGAGAGTGAGAGCGCCTTTTCTTTTCGCCTCCAAGAGCGACGCCAGAGAATCCGCCGTCTCCCCCGACTGGCTCACCACCAAAACCGCCGTGTTCTCATCGAGAATCGGCTTGCGATATCTGAACTCGCTTCCCAGCTCCACCTCCACCGGAATGCCGGCATATTCTTCCAACATATATTCCCCCACCATCGCCGCATAGCTGGCACTACCGCAGGCGATGATAATCAGACGCTCGATATTGCGCAATCTGTCCTGATCCAAAACCTCCAGCCCCCCGAGCTTTGCCAGTCCCTCTTCAACGATCATCCTGCCGCGAGTGGAATTGCGAATCACTTCCGGACACTCGAAAATTTCCTTGAGCAAGAAATAATCAAAACCGTTCTTTTGAATATCCGTAAGATCCAATTCAATAATGCCCGGCTTCTTCTCAATCTCGGAATTGTCTTCAATGGAAATAATTTTGTAATCGTCTTTGGTAATGACCCCCAACTCGCCATCGTCCATATAAATCACGCTATCGGTATAGCCCACCAGCGCCGAAGGATCGCTGGCGACAAAAGTCTCTCCCTCCGCGAAACCCAAAACCAGCGGGCTGCTTTTTTTGGCCACCACAACTTTATCCGGATCTTCCTTGGCGATGATGGCAAGAGCATAAGCGCCCTCCACCTGCCCCAGCGCATTCAAAACCGCCTCTTCCAAATTGCCGGCAAAGTATTTCTCGACAAGATGCGCCAGAACTTCCGTGTCGGTATTGGAACGAAAAGTGTGCCCCTCCTGTTCAAGCTTTTCTTTGAGAACCTTGTAATTTTCGATAATGCCATTGTGCACAAGATAAATATTCCCCGCGCAATCGCAATGAGGGTGCGCATTCTCCTCGGAAGGAACGCCGTGCGTCGCCCAGCGAGTATGCGCAATTCCCACGCTTTCTTTCCACTCCTGATTTTTCAAGCACTCATCCAGCTCTTTAATCTTACCCGCTTTCTTAACGCACCGCACCTCGCCGCCCTTTTCCAAAACGGCAATCCCCGCCGAGTCGTAACCGCGATACTCCAGCCTTTTAAGCGCGTTGATAAGAAAATCCTTGGCGACCCCATCGCCTATATATCCGGCAATTCCACACATATTTTTTATACGTTATGTTTAACGCTTTAATTATAGGTTAGATGTTTTTTGAGGTCAATTATAATAATCCGCCGACCTTGCCACTGTGTGTCATTTTTCGAGAAATCGATATACTCTTGAATTACGGATCACACCAGAAATGGTGTGAAATATTGCGCAAAAACGTTTTGTCCCGCGTGGTTCACGCCATTTCTGACGTGATCCGAATACAAAGATAGACTTCTGATAAACTTACCACTTATCATTTCAAGCAGTCCTTATAATATTTCCCGCTATAAAGTCCATCCTTTTTGTCATTCTTGAAAGAATCCCTTGTCCCTCTGGCAATATCATAATATTTACTCTTTCAGGTAAACAGACAGCTTAAGGGATCCTTACGAGGATGACAAAATGTGGGTTTTATCGCAGGAGAAAAGGCTTTGTTTGCCCGAGTAAAGTTCAAACTGTTTACTAAAATATACAAAACCTCAATTTAAAGATTACGGGTTTAGCTTGTTGTGAGAAGATCCTCCTGTTATAAAAAACAATCAATATGTCATTTCGAAATGAGGTACTCCGATTGAGAAATCTGGGAATAATACCATGCAAATATAATCTTACTATAAAAACAATACCAGTAAAGTCTTCGTGCATTTCCCAGATCTCTCAGTCGAGTACTCCTTCGAGATGACAAATAAAATTAGTCAAGCTCCGGTATCGGGATTGCGTATCGGGATTGCCGCGCCGCCCGGAGTACCGGCTCCTCGCAATGACAAACAATATTAATCTCGTAAGTCCTAAAGATATCACGTTCGGAATCATAAAAAAGAAGAGTTTTTACTCTTCTTTCTTGTTCCATCCTTTGGCTGCCAGTCCTTTTTCCGCCGCGCGCCTCTGCGCCGCTTGTTTGCTGGTGCCTTCGCCCTCGGCGATTTTTTCCGTTCCTATGTAAGCCCCGATTATGAAATGTTTGTCGTGATCCGGACCCCATTCTTTTTCCACGTGATATGACGGCGTGACTCCGATTTGCTCCTGCGCCTCCTCTTGGAATCTGCTCTTGGGATCTTCGTAAAGCTTTTCTTCCAAAACATCATCCATATGAGAAAGTATCTTTTCCGTAATGAATTTCTTCGCCGGGGCATAGCCTTGATCGAGATAAATCGCTCCGATTACCGCTTCCACCGAATTAGCCAGAAGATATTGCCTCGCCTTGCCGGTGTCCTTCTCTTCCCCGCGGCTCATCATTAAGTGTTCTTCCAGACCCACCTCCCCCGCAACTTTCGCAAGCATTTTTCCGTTCACCAAAGCTGACCTAAAATTAGTTAGTTCACCTTCGGGGTTAGAAAAATTGTTGTAAAGATATTCGGTCGACACAAGTTCCAAAACCGCGTCTCCCAAAAATTCCAGTCTTTCATTGTGCTCAAGATCAAAGTCCCGATGCTCGTTGAGGTAAGAACGATGCACCATCGCCTGCGCCAGCAGTTTTTTGTCATTGGCGACGAAACCGATTTTCTCCTCCAATTTCGATATATCGTTTGTCATTTTTATAAATTAAAGATTTAAAACAAATAAACGAGCTGCAACTCGATTATTCCGCTTTTTCGACCACGTTTTCCACCGCGTCACCTCCTTCAATCTCTTTGTATAGACTGCCCAAAACGCCGTTTATGAATTTTCCCGACGACTGCCCGCCGAATGTCTTGGCAAGTTCAATGGCTTCGTTGATTGCCACCTTGGGTGGGACGTCCTCGCGCTTGCCGAATTTGAGTTCAAACACCCCGATACGGAGCACGTTCCTGTTGATTATGGTCACCTGCTCGATGGGCCATTCGGGAGCCAGCTTGCCTATCACGGCATCAATCTCTTTCATATTGTCGAAGATTCCGAACGCCAAGTCCGCCGCAAAACTGCAGTCCTCCAAACCTTCCGCGTATTCCTCCAAATTGGCTCTGAGGATTTCGGTCAATTTCTCTCTGTCGAATTTTTTGGCTTCTTGCGAAGGAACGTCAATAAGTGAACTGTCAAAATCCCACTCAAAAAGACTTTGCATCGCGATTGACCTGCATAGATGTCTGTTGGACATACGAACTTCGATGATTTAATAATTGAAAGCTATTTCTTTGTTGCCGGTTTTGTTTCTTTGACTTCCTT
>JBAXYM010000035.1:0-12598 GCA_041670805.1 Patescibacteria group bacterium | reverse complement strand
GGATGGATCATTCTCCCATTTAAAAGATATGCTCAGGATTCACAGAGGATTGAAAAAGAACAGGAAACTGAAATTGATTGATGAATTATTATCAAAATAGCATTACATATTTACCATTATCTCCAAAAAAACAACGAGCTTTTTCAAGATTCGTTGTTTTTATTTATCCATTATAAAAGCCTTCAAACATTCGCTTGAAGGCTTTTCCAAAATCGCAATGGTTTGTAATTTTAGAAAAATAGGGCGATTGTCAAATTATTTTTTTGTACCCGGATCACACCAGAAATGGTGTGAATGCTACGCAAAAACGTTTTGTCCTGCATGGTTCACGCCATCTCTGGCGTGGTCCGAACACAATTTTCCAAACGGAGTAGCATGGCTTTAGCCTGCGCCGCTGTCCAATGCGAGAAAAACAAACATATACGTTCGTTCCATTCGCTTGGGACAACCGCGCAGGCTAAAGCCATGCTACTCCGCTTGTCATTTCATCCGTCACTTTTTTATTCGGCAAAAATTGACAAACTTCGGATTTAGCTGTATGCTTGTTTTAATCGATATTTTATGAAAATTATGCAGCAAGAATTTAACAACAATTACATATTCCTAACAAGAATAATCACGAAGGATGAAAGCTACGGGAAAGAGGCTGGTTTTTAGGTGCATTGTATCTATTTACGGAAAATAATAGAAGTATAATGCAGCCTATCAAGGGCCTCTTTTTTAGTTGGAAAAATACTTGAAGGCTGCCGCATTCAAGGACTGTCCTTCCTGCAAAACGTGATTATAAATAATTGTAAATATATGGAAAATCAGAGCATACTGAATGTAAAAAATGTTAAGAAATTTATAGGGTTGCGAGAGATATTCTCGGATGTCACTTTCAACGTGCATGCGAACGACAAGATTGCCATCGTCGGACAAAACGGCAAGGGCAAGACCACGCTTCTCAAGATTCTTGTCGGACTTGAGGAATATGACGAGGGCGCAATCGACAAAAGCAACAGTCTGAAAATCGGCTACCTCTCGCAGAACAGCGATTTTGTCGATTTGGAAAATACGCTGGAAGAAGAAACCGTCAGCGCCGACCCGGAAATGTTCGCCATTATCAAAGAAAAAACCAAAATAGAAAATCTCTTGGAATCTGCCAGCGGGGAGGAGCTTGAGAGCGCGCTCAAAAACTACGAGGATATTATGGATAAATACGAGGCGCGCGACGGCTACGGCTATGAAGCGGGAACGGAAAAAACGCTGAACGACTTCCGTTTCAAGGAAAAAGACTTCAAGCGCGCCATAAAGACGCTGAGCGGCGGCGAGAAGACCCGGCTGGGATTGGCGAAATTATCCTTGTTCAATCCCGACTTGCTGATCCTCGACGAGCCGACCAATCATTTGGACTTGGAGACGATTATCTGGCTGGAAAATTATCTGATTGCATGGGATAAGGCCATTATTTTGGTTTCTCACGACCGCTATTTTCTGGACCATGTCTGCGACAAAACTTTTGAAATTTATAATGGCCGCATCCGCAAATTCTACACCAATTACAGCGGCTACTTGGAAGAACGCGACAAGGTGATGGAGCTGGAAGAAGCGCAATACAACCGCCAACAAAAATATTTCGAGAAACAGGAAAAGTTCATCGAGAAATTCCGCTACAAACCGACCAAGGCAAGCGCGGTGCAGTGCCGCATTCAGATGCTGGATAAAATGGACAAAGTGGAAAAACCGGAAGACGGCACACAGAGGATGCGCATCAATTACAATATCAAAGGTCGCCTTCCTTCCAAAGTAATGGAGATGGAGGACATTATCGTTTCGCGCGGCGACAAACTCTTGGTGGAAATCAGCGGCAAGGTGGAAATCTACAATGACGCCAAAATCGGCATCATCGGCAAGAATGGCGCGGGCAAGACCAGCTTCATCAAAACCATTATGGAAGAAGCCGACAAGAAAAGCGGCGTGGAGTTCGCGCACAAAATCAACATCGGCTACTACGCGCAATCCCACGAAAATCTGGACTACGAGAAAAATATTCTAGAGAACCTGCGCGAAGTCTGCGACCTCAGCGACGAGAAGATCCGCAGCGCCTTGGGATGCCTGCTCTTTACCGGCGACGATATTTACAAAAAAATCGCCGACCTGAGCGGAGGCGAGAAAGCGAAAGTTTCCATCGCCAAATTGATTTTGGGGCAATCCAATTTTCTCATCCTCGACGAGCCGACCAATCACCTCGACATCGAAAGCCGGCAAGCAATGGTCGACTTCCTCAAAATGTTCGACGGTCCGATTATGGTTATCTCTCACGACCGCTACGTCCTCAACGAAGTCTGCAACCAGATCTGGGAAATAAAACACCAGAAGCTGAATCGCATCTTGGGAAATTACGACAGGTATGCGGAGATGCTGAGCGAATACTAATTTGAAGATTTAAAAAGACAAGGCTCCTATAGCCTTGTTTTTTTTGAAATCTACCCCTCCAACATATCCAACGTCATCTTTATATCCTCCAACGTTTCCACTTCTACCAATTTTCTTCGAAACTCTTTCGCGTTTTCGAAGCCGCGAAAATACCAGAGAAGATATTTTCTCATTTCTAAAATACCGTGCGCGCCCATATCCTCTTCAGACATTTTGGTGTGACGCAGAGCGGCCCTTTTGATTTCTCGCAGATCAAATTCGTGATATTCCCCCGTCTTCAAATATTCCTTGATTTGCAGAAAGAGCCATGGATTTTTCAGCGCCCCGCGCGCAATGCCCACGCCGTCAGCGCCGGTTTTCTCCAGCATAACCTTCGCGTCCATCGGCGTGTTGATGCCGCCGTTGGCAATCACGGGATAGCTCACCATGTCCTTAATGCGCCGGATGGTTTCATAGTCAATCTCTCCCGCAAAACCTTTTTCGTAGCTGCGCCCGTGCACCATCACCGCCGCAAGCGGATAATCTTTTATTTTTTTCATAAATTTGTACGCCGTATATTTCCCCACTCTCGATCTGATTTTTATGGAAACCGGCAGATCGGTGCCTTTCAAAGTTTCTTCGATAATCGCAATCGCCTTGTCTTGATCGCGGAAGAGCGCCGCGCCCGCGCCGGTTTTGAAAACTTTCGGCGCCGGGCAGCCCATATTGATATCGATGCCATCGGGACGAATCTTCTCCGTCACAATCCGCGCCGCGTTTTGAAAATATTTCGGATCATTGCCAAAAAGCTGCACCACATACGGCCGTTCGCTTTTGCTGAATTTCAAAAGTTCCAACGTTTTTTTCCCGCCATAAGAAAGCGCCGTCGCGCTCGCCATCTCCGAATACAAAATGTCCGCGCCATAGAATTTGCAGATGCGACGAAAAGGCCGGTTGGTATATCCCGCCATCGGCGCCAACGCCAGAATAGGTTTTTTGGTTTTGTTATAAAATGTAGTCATTTTTAAATTCAATATGTTATATGTCATCCTGAGGTACTCCGAAGGATCCCGAGCTATCCCGCATAGCAACGGGATTCTTCACTCCGCATCCGCTACGTTCAGAATGACATTATTCTATTCTACCTTATCCAATAGTTTTATCGCATTCTCGTAAAATAACCCGGCTATTTCTTTTGCTTTTTCAGAGGTAATCCGATTGTACATGAAATCGATTTTCTTCTTCAACTCTTCCTTTTCAAGACCCTTTTCTTCAATGAAATTTACATGGCGTGGCACGCTTATCTCCAACCAACTCAAAGAATCGGCATCCTTTAATAAATTCTGCTCCGCGTCTCCCCCGACCTCGTGTTTGGAAATCAATTCACGTACCCTTTCCGCCTTATTTGGATCATATCCCGCCTTGAGCAAAAAATCAAACATAATTATTCCGCTCTCAACTTGATGCTTTTCCATCGCTTCGCCCCAATTATAGCTGAATTTTTTAGAACTATCCGCCTCGGACTGAAAAGCTCTTTCGATATCATGACCGGAAGCCGCAATACGCAGTTCCTCGCTGGCGTCAGATTTCATTTTCTCAATCCAATACAGTGTCCTCGTCAGATGAAGATTTTCTTTACCAAAACTCTCCGTGACAAATTCGTTGACTTTATCGAGCATAATTTTCTATAAGCTTTTTATATTTATCTTCATACAAATCCATCCCGTCTGCAAAATTTTCATTTATATTTTTTATGAGCTTTTCATCTTCATAAAACTCGACTATCTTTTTGCGTACCAGAATGAGCCGCTCGCGATTCATTCCCAGCTTTTCCCACATTAAAAGACAATCTTCGACAGTGAGCTTCGTTTTGCCTTTATACAGGTTCTTTATAATGTCACTATATGCAATCACCTTGCGTTCGTCTTCGCGAAAATGGATTTCGTAGTAGTCGAGATAATCTATGATACTCTGGATATCGAAAGAGATGAAATCTTCCAGGTCTTGGATTATCTTGATAGCCGTAATAACCGGCCAGCGCTCGCCCACTTCATCAAACAGGATCATATCTCCAAACTTGTCTTCCATCACTTCTTCGAAAATCTTATCGCCAATAATATGAGAAAGCCAGCCTTTCTGGAAATCGCTGAGATTTTTACGGTCGACAAAATAGTCAAGGTCGTGCGTAAGGCTGCGTTGGATGCCGGTAACATATCTTGAATCGGGATAAATGACACCCGCCGTAAATTTTTCCAAGTCAATCACGCCCAAGTCTTTCTTGATAGCGAGAGAGAAACGGAGATGAGTAGCTTCGAGAGACATAAAATTGAATTAATTTACTACATTAGAACTTACGCGATTAATACTGTTTGCGAGGAGCCGGGGTACTCCAGGCGATGCGGCAATCCCGATACCGGAGCTTGACTAGCCCTATTTTTTGTCATCTCGAAGGAGTACTCGACTGAGAGATCTGGGAAATGCACGAGACTTTGCCAGTGTTATTCTTAATAAATAAGATTATCAGTACTTACACGTTTAAACCATATAAAATCACTTTTTTATAATTCCCGCATTGAAACATTCCTTTTGTCATCTTTGTAAAGATCCCTTGTATACGGTTAAACAGTAACCAAGGGATTCTTACCAGAATGACAAAATGGGTTCTATCGCGAAAAAGAAAGTATTGAAGATTGAGAAAGTTTGGAATGTATAAGTCCTATTACAGTAAGATTATATTTGCATAGAATTGTTCCTAGATTTCTCAATCGGAGTACCTCATTTCGAAATGACAGATGTTGATTGTTTCTTTTAACAGGAGCACGACAGAAAAATATTGATTTCACCACAGCCATTCCTTGCTTTGCCAAAAAATATTTTTATCACAGCTTATTTCTCAGCCGCGTGATCTGTTCAATGAGCACAGTGTTGGATGCCAAAATGATAATGAAGATAAGAATGAGCGCGTTACCTCCCAAGAAAATACGCCCATAATGGCGACGATAGCCGCGGCCATGGTGGTGAAAATATTGTCCATGGCGACGCCGCTGATAGCGTCGCTGATCCGCCCGTTCGGATTGACGGAAAAATTATGCACCACCATCATTTCTCCGAAGCACCCAATGAAGCCCGCCAGGATACCGCTGACCACAAAAGGAACGTGCGTCAGATCCGAAAAGACTTCAATGGCACTGACCATGCTCTCGGCCGTGAGCAAAATGGCGATGCCCGACAGGAACAAATCCGCCCAGATGCGCGACGTGCTGCGCGTCGCATAGTAGCGTTCGGCTTTGATGACTTCCTTGTCCATTGATTCGGCGCGTTCGTTCTTGCGAAAATAATAAAGCACTCCCGCGCAAAGGACAAAGAGTACGAAGCCGACGGGTTTTATCAGTTGATAGAGATCGCCGGACATTGTCAGACTGGCGGTTTTGGGAACTTGACCGAAGAGCACCATCGATACCGCCACGAATGCCGTCAATAAAGTGAGCGCGGTCAAGATGCTGATAGCATTGTCGATCTCCAACGCCGAGGGCGCGACCTTATGCTCGCGCAGAGGCTTCACTCTTCCGGCAAACTTGAGACCCGGAAACATCATCACGGATTTATCTCTCCTATTGGCAATATTCTGCCGATTGACGCACCAAGCCGCATGAATGATATTGTAAATATTCGAACCGAAAGTAGCCGAAGCGGCGATGATGGCCAGATTGATTGCGCGCGGATAGTCGGTGTCTCTCACCTGAAGCGAAACGATAGCGGCCATAATACCGACAATCATATCCGGAAAAGCCGTGCCGAGAGCTTGAAGCAAACCTCCCGCCAATCCCGTCCGGTCTTTGAGAACATCGGTGGTCTCTTCAATCACCTTTACCGTATTGGTAAAAATATATCCCATCCCTACGGAAAAAATGACGACAATGGCGATCGACTGAACCCACCAGCTGTCGATGCCAAGAAATTTATTTGATAAATATTGCAAGATTAACGCGCACAGAATGAACGAAACGATTTGAAACAGCCGGTTCTTGTTTTGCATAAAGATGGTTTATTTTGTTAATTGCGGGATTGCAACCCTGTTTTATATTTTATCATAATACGGCACATCTCGTCACGAGAAAAATCTTTGCCGCGCCGTCCGCCTTGCTAATTGTAAAAAGACTTTATTAAACCGTTGTACTCATTCGCCAAGTCATTGTACTCATTGACCTTGTCATTATATGATTTTATTTCATTTTCATATTGCGCATATATATCTTTGTACCGACCGTATGAATCCAAATAGCTGTCATAAGACGCGGCGTCGCGGGAAGTCAAATGTCTGCTGTACGCACTGTCCGATTGCTTTTTGTAAGACGCCACGGTTCCTTCCAATTCCAGATAATTATTTTTTAAAGTTTCCATGTCCGAACGCATAAGACGCAGCCGGTCTTCCAGCTCGGTTATTCTGTCCATGGTGTTTACGGTTTCGACTACGCCATTGTATGATTTCCCCTTCTTTTCGCCATATATGTGAAAATCTTCAACACCGCTTGCCTCGGGCGCCGCCAATCCGCCGTCTTCCGCATTTTTTATCGATGTTTTTGTGACGGCCTTGCCTCCTTCCATATCGCCGACCGTCGAATCGCCGATTTTGAAACCGGTGTTCGTAACTTCCGTGTAGCAGTATCCGGAATTGTAGGAAGAATACTTTTGCGTGCATTGTATGGCCGGCGCCATATGTTCTTTTCCGTCCAAAGCGAATAATGCCGTGCCGTAATTCAGCTTATCGACCATGGCGATGGCAAGCAGGGATTTGTCGGTGCAAATGCCGGCATTGTCATATAAAACTTCATAGGGAAATCTGGGCCAAGATTCTTCGGCGGCGCCGCTGTCGCTTACCATCGTATTATATTTTGCATCATCATAAGGAATGTCTTGCACGAAAGCTATCACCAGCTCCAAGATTTCTTCTTCGGAAAGATTATTTTTCACACCCTCCGCTTTTATGTCGCTCACCACGTCGCTTATGGTCGCGTCTTTTCCATTTTCAAGATTGAGGGCGAAATTATCATAATATTTTTCCTCCGAATCTCCTTCGTAAAGAGCTTTGACCGGATGTTCTTTGTAATATGCGTCAATATTCCCGTAGAGCGTTTCCTCGACGGAATATTCTTTGCCCTTGTAAGACCATTGGTAATTTACGGTTTTGGGATTTTCCGTCTGACTGGGAAAATCAGCGTCGGACATTTCCTTCGGTTCGGATGCGATGCGATGCGCCTGTTTGACGAGATAATCCCTGGAACCGGACGGATTGCATATTACGACAAAAAGCAGACAGACATAAAATAACGCTTTAACTGCGTTTTTACGTTTTGAAGACGCATGGGAGTATGCGCTCGTCCTTGTATTGCCGTAAATTCTTTCAAGGCAGTAAGGGCAAGTTCCATCATCGTCTTCCATTTCTCTGTTGCAACGAGGGCAAAACATACGATTATTTTAAATTTTTAACGCGGCGAGAACAGTTCCGGGTTGTACGCAATTCCTAGCATGTTCGGTGAATTCCGGAATTATGGATTTTTGGATTTGTGGATCACGCCAGAGATAGCGTGAACCACGCGGAACAGAACGTTCTTGCGCGGCATTTCACGCCATATCCGGCGTGATCCGAATGCAAGGTTGGTGGCTCTGTTATAAAAATAATTCTTGCGCACGAGGGCCGCAGTTCTTTCAAATTTCAAAAAATAAAATTACCTTTCCGTCATATAGCAATAATTTAAACGCCCGCCCCGGCGAACTGGCTGTTGTAAAGCGACGAGTAAAAGCCTCCTCTATCCAAAAGTTCCTCATGCCTTCCCTGCTCGATTATGTTGCCGTCCTTCATAACCAAAATCAAGTCTGCGTTTTTGATGGTCGAAAGGCGGTGCGCGATGACGAAGCTGGTGCGACCGTGAGCAAGCTTATCCATGGCGGACTGGATCAAGCTTTCGGTGCGCGTATCAACCGAGCTGGTCGCCTCGTCCAAAATGAGCATCGGCGCATCGGCTAGAATTGCGCGAGCGATAGTGAGAAGCTGCTTTTCGCCGGCGGAAATATTGTCGAACGAGTCGGCGATAATCGTATCGTAGCCGTTGGGCAAAGTGCGGATGAAATGGTCGGCATGAGCGTCTTCGGCCGCTTTGATAATTTCTTCCCTGGAAGCGTCCGGTTTGCCGAAAGCGATGTTTGCCGCCACCGTGCCGCTAAAAAGCCATGTGTCCTGAAGAACCATGCCGAACATACGGCGAACGTCTTGGCGCTTCATCTTGGCGATGTCAACTCCGTCAATTGCAATGGTGCCGCGGTCGAGATCGTAGAAACGCATCAGAAGATTGACGATGGTCGTCTTGCCCGCGCCCGTCGGACCGACAATGGCCACGCTGCACTTCGGTTTGATGCTTGCCGTAAAATCATTGATGATTATCTTGTCCGCGTTATAACCGAAAAAGACGTGATCGAATTCCACCTTGCCGGAAATGACTTGCGGCGCGGCAACTGTTTCCGTTTCCGCTTCCTCTTCCTGCGCGTTTAAAAATTCAAAAATTCTTTCCGCCGAAGCGATAGTCGCCTGAAAGACATTGGCGATATTCGCAGTTTGGCTGATGGGCTGGGTAAACTGATTCATATATTGGATGAATGCCTGAATGCCGCCGATGCTGACCTTGCCCGCAATTGCCAAATAACCTCCGACCAAAGCGACTGCGACGTAGCCGAGATTGCTGACGAAGTGCATCAGCGGCATCATCAGTCCGGACATAAACTGCGATTTCCAACCGCTGTCATAAAGATCATTATTGATCCGGTTGAAGCGCGCCACGGAAGCTTTTTCGCCGTTAAAAGCCTTGACGATAACGTGATTGGAAAACATCTCCTCAATGTGACCGTCCATCTTGCCCAAGAAATCTTGCTGACGGGTATAATAACGCTGGGAGCGTCCGACGATGACTTTGATAAAAATCATACTCACCGGCAGCACCAAGAGCGCAATCAAAGTCATTTGCCAACTGATTGAAATCATCATAATCAAAATACCAACGACGGTTACCGCCGAAGTAATGACCTGCACCAAGCTCTGGTTAAGATTCTGGCTGATATTTTCCACGTCATTCGTGACCCGGCTGATAATGTCGCCGGTTTCGTGATGATCAAAATATTTGAGAGGCAGTTTGGAAATTTTCAGAGAAATATCGCGGCGAAAAGCATAAGTGATTTTCTGCGAAACAATGGACATAATCCAACCTTGGATATAGCCGAAAACGCCGCTGACCGCATACAAACCTATCAGATACAAACCGATTATTTTAATCGCGGCGAAATCTATCCCGTTTTGACCGCCGAAAAGTCCGCGCGCAATCACGTCCGTCATATTACCCAAAAGTTTCGGGCCGAAAAGTCCGCACACGATGCTTGAAACGGCCAACGCCAAAACCAGAACAAAACCGGTCCAATGCGGTTTCAGATAGCTGACGAAAGCCAGTGAAGTTTTTTTGAAATCTTTCGGCTTGGCAACGGGGCCCATCCCGATACCGCCCGGAGGTTCGGAGCGAAACCCGTCTGATCTTTTCGTTTTGATCATATATTTTTCCTATTTTATTCAATAAAAGGTACTGTCATTGCAAGGAGCCGATGCCTTCTTGCAACAACAACATCAAACACACAAGTCCTAATTTTAATAAAAATAATTTTAGAAACGTTTTTATGTCTCTCCTATTACTCTGCCGCGCGTCTTTCGGTATAATGAAATACCGGAGATTTTATCGACCCAACTCCTCTACCGACAATTGCGATTCGGCGATTTCTTGGTAAACGCGGCACGAGGACAACAGCGCGGCATGTTTGCCTTGCCCGACTATTTTGCCGTTGTCGAGAACGATGATATTGTCGGCATGCATAATGGTGCTGATTCTCTGCGCCACGATAATAATCGTGGACGACTTTAATTCTTTCTGCAATTCACTCCGAAGAGCCGCGTCCGTTTTGAAGTCCAGCGCCGAAAAGCTGTCGTCGAATAATATCACCGGAGATTTTTTTACCAGCGCGCGGGCAATCGACAATCTCTGCTTCTGTCCGCCGGACACGTTGGTTCCTCCTTGGGAAATGGCGCTCTCGACCCCCTCGGGCAACGCGTCGATAAATTCCGCTGTCTGGGCAATGGCGGCGGCCTTCTCTATCTCGGCGACGGACGCCTTGGCTTTGCCGTAAGCGATGTTGCTTTTTATCGTGCCGGAAAAAAGCGTCGCCCTCTGAGGAATGTAGCCGATGTGCTCGTGCAGTTCATGCTGCGTGATATGGCGGATGTCCACCCCGTCCAGCGTGATTGAACCGACAGTCACATCATACAGCCGCGGGATCAGATTGAGCAAAGTCGATTTGCCCGACCCGGTACCGCCGACGATGGCCGTGGTCTGCCCCGGTTGAGCGGTAAAAGAAATATTATTGAGCACCGGACTCTCCGAACCTTCATAACTGAAACTCACATCTTTAAACTCCACAACGCCTTGGACAATCTCGGGCAAATGCTCCGGCGTCTTCGGATCGTTTATCTTCGGCACAATCTCCAGTATCTCGCCGATGCGCCGCGCGGACACCGCCGCACGCGGTACCATAATGAAAATAACGGACAGCATCAGAAAAGAAAAGATGGCTTGCGAAACATATTGCATCAAAGCCACGACGTTGCCGACATTCAGTTTGCTGTCGTTGATGAGATAGGCGCCGAACCAGACCACGGCTACGGATGCCAGCCCCATGATCAACGTCATTACCGGATTCACCAGCGACATCAGTTTTCCCAAGAAAATATTCAGATCCATCGACTCGCGATTCGTCCGGAGGAATTGTTCCTGCCGGTCGGCATCTTTGCCATAGGCGCGAATCACGCGCACACCCACCAGCATTTCCCGTACCTCCAGCCCGAGCTTATCGACCAGTTTCTGAATAAGAGTGAACTTCGGCAAAGCGATAAGAAAAAGAATTACCAACATAACAATCAGACCGGCAATGGCGGTAAACATTATCCAGGACATACTGGGAGCCAAACGATTGGCTTTGACGATTGCGCCGACACCCAAGAAAGGCGCCATAAGCGTCATACGCATCATCATCGCAAGAACATTTTGCAGCTGCTGAATGTCGTTGGTCGCGCGCGTAATCAGAGAGGAAGGAGAAAAGACGTTGAACTCGTCCAGAGAAAAATTCTCCACTTTGGAAAACACCGCCTCGCGCAAACGCCGCGCATAACCGGCGGAAATTTTGGCGGATAAAAAACCGGTACCCGTCGTGAGAAACCCGCCCAAAAGAGTAAGCAGCAACATCTTCACGCCCACGTCATAAATGATGTTAATGTTTTGCCGGCTGATTCCTTCATTGACGATTCGAGCGGTATAGTCCGGCAAGGCAAGATTGACATAGCTTTGTCCCCACACAAAAAACAGCAAAATCGCGAACGAAAGCAGGTAAGGCTTGAAATATTTTACAATTTGGCGCATAGATTTTCTTTTATGATTTTTAACTTCCGTCTCCTTCTTAGGACCATAACGAAATACGGTTATCTGTTACTTTCTTAAAACTGTCATCCCGGAATTTGCGCAGCAAATATCCGGGATCCCGTTACTAAGCCGGTAAAAATGAAATACAATGCTTGTTTTGCATAGCTACGGGATTCCGGATATTTCGGAGTACCGAAATTCCGGAATGACAAATAAAGATTGATTTCATCTTTTGATTTGGCTAAAATAAGAGATTCAAAGTTCAGGTGGACCAGTGTTTACTGTTTAGCACAAGACTATTTTCCCTCGACTTGAGCGAATATTCCTTTTACAATCTTCATCCCGGACTTCAACTGAATCGGGGAACTCCCAACATTATGAATTTCCAAAATAATCGCGTTGTCCGTGTCCGGTTCGGCAAAATTTGAACTCAACAAAACGCTCAGCCCCGCTTGCGCACACGAGCCGCGCGCGCCCAAAAAGCACGCATAGCGATTTTTCAAAGCGACATGCTCCGCCGTAAATCCAAGAACGAATTCTCCCGGCTGCAAAATAAATCCGTCGGGGCCCATTATAATCTCCGCGCGTTCCTGCTTGGCACTGATGACAACAAGAGGAACTTTTTTGGGAACCAATATCTTGGGTGAAAGCGTAAAAGTATAGCTCGCAGATTTGAGATTATTTTCATCAAAGGGCGC
>JBAXYM010000034.1:0-13257 GCA_041670805.1 Patescibacteria group bacterium | reverse complement strand
GAGGGGTTTTCTTTTGCCGGTGTCTCCGTTAGAGGTAAGGGTATAGATGACAGTGTCGGTTGCTTCCTTTACTAGGTTGGAGGTTTGGTATTGGTCTAATTGTTGTTGGGAGATGGTTTTAATGTTGTTCCATTTGAGATGGAGATAATAGTTGAAAATGGCGGGAGAAAGAAGGAGACGTTTGTATTGTTTGCTGTTCTTGTACTTGATGACATAGATATCAGAAGAGTCAGTGGTTTTTACTATGTCTCCGTCTTGGAGAGATTGATTGGAATTGTTTGTATCTGTATTGCCATTATCTTGGACTGTTCCTTGTTCATTTTCGGTAATGTTGTTGCCTTCTTTGATGATTGTGTCGGATACCCCTCCTTCTTGGGTACGGAACTTGATGTAGAGAGTATCGGTATTGGTGTATTGTTTTAGGAGATCATCTTTCTTGGATATGTCTTCCCAGGAAGAATCAGTGAAGTCAGGAGAGGTGGAGACGGCTATTTGGGTGATGGTGGAAGGGAGATTGTTTAAAGAAAGGGTGCCGTTGTTGTTAGTGATGTCGAGGTTGGAGATGGAGGGCTTGGAAGGAGGGATAAAACCGACTCCGTGAGGTACGCCGGTGACTGATAAGTTTATAGCCTGTGTGGCAGATCCGTTTCCTATGGTCAATACGATATTTTTATCCGTATATATTTCTGAAATGGTTATGTTATTGGTATATACTCCATCATCTTGAAACTCTGTATTAGGAATAGAAAGAATATCTATCTTTCCATAATTTACCGATAGAATTGTAGAATTGGTTATGTTGGTTGTGGTGTTTCCGTAAGCGTCTTTGGCGGTTAGAGAGAGGCTAAAAGGAGTCTCGGAAGTAATATTGGAAGGAGAGCTAATGTCGAAGCTGTTTATGACATTGGGAGATACGGATACGTTTATATCATATGACACATCGCCAGTGGTAGAATAGGTTCCATCAGTTGCGTCTATCTCGGTATCCTCTGCTTTGTAAAGTTTGATATCAGTAGTGGCTACTCCATCGGTGAAGTGGATAGTTCCAGAAGAACCGAAATTTATTTCATGACCGTCTTTGTCAGTGAAGGTGGGAACGCTGGAGCCGATAGTTGCGGGGCCAGAGAGGGTGAGGATTTTGTCGCCAGTGTATGGAGCGTAAATATTACCAAAATTGGTTATAGCGGTGAGAGTTATGGTTTGGGTTGTGCCAGCGGTTTGAGTTGCAGTACCGGTGACGGTGAGATGTTCGGAAGATTCTTCGAAGCCGAAGGAGGCAAGAGACGGTTCGGGAGAGACAAAATTACGAACAAGCGTCCAATCGACATCCAATTCACCAGTGTCTGTTGACGTAATCGCGAACGTAATCGGCAGAGAAGATGTTACGATATGTGATGTATGTGTAGCTAAAAGCGTATTATCTTCATAAAACTTATTCTCATTACTCCTTCTAGTTACCTCCCATGTATGATATGCCGTTCCCAGAGCACCTAAATCAGTTGCTGTGGTAGTCGCCATAGAAGAAGATATTGCTTTTACGATAGAAGAAGTATAACCGAAAAAACTAGCATTATTTGTAGTGGTGGCACCAGTATCATCATTATAACCAAACTGGATATAGTCCTGATAAGTCACAAAAGCAGCCTTAGTTCTTAAAGCAGTATTTAAACCAAATGTGCCAGTGGACTTAATAATAGACCCCGCTTTCAGTGTGAGAATACTATTTGCCGAAGATGCCCCCATATCCGCCCAACCGGAAAAAATCGCGTCAGAAAAAGCACCGGTTAAATCAGCTCTCTTGTATAAACTTTTTCCGATTCTTCCCGAAGCTAAATCATCACCAAGCAGATAATAATTAGCATCATTGGAATTAAAAAGTATCTCTGGATAAGAAAGTCCTTTAGGGGTGAGAAGAATATTGGATTTTGTATAAGTTCCGGTTAAAGAAGTGGATGTAGCATAAGAATTATAGCAAGACGCTCCGCTATTTCCGGTGTAAAAAAGATAATAAGTGCTGCCAAATTTACGAATACGAGGATCGGCAACGGCAGTTCCTTCCCAACTCAAAGAGGGTTGCAATAAAGTTCCTTGTACGGTATAAGGTCCGGATGGAGCCGAAGCCGTAGCATAACCAATTTTCCAAGCGCTTCCATCATAACCTTGAAAAATGATATAATAAGTCGAGCCTTCTTGAACAAAAGAGTTGGTAAGAACCTTACTGCTATACCAAGTAGCAGAAGTCGGAACCACTGCCGTATCGTTTTCAACAGTCCATGTATTGCTATCTATAGCCGAAGCACTTCTTATCTGGACATTTGTTCCACTGGCATTAGCAGTTGTCATGTAATATTTTCCCCCAGACAAAATCGGAGTTTGACCATCAAAATCCTCTAAAAACTAAGGTGCAATTACATTGTTTATAATTGGATTCCTGCTATCTTTCGTCCATGTTTTTAAATCTGTAGAAGTAGCTATTCCGACTTTGCTACTTGCAATACCACCACTGGTATAATACATATAGTATGTGCCATTCAAAGAAGCAATGGTTCCGAACCTGCTTTGTCCGCCCATTTCCCAAGTTTGTGAAGGCTCAATGACAGGATTTGTTGGTGACGGTATAGTGTTAAAATCATCAAAAAAATTAAAGGTATCGCTCCCGCTTGAGGTGGACGTTGCCGCGCCATTCCCATAATACATATAAATCGTAGCCGTAGAAGGCGAGGCGAGAATGGAAGGAATCTTTACCCAAAAGTTTGCAGAAGTGGAATCAGTTTTTGATTCCATCCAGTGATTAAGAAGAGTAGTACCGTTTGAATCAGTAAATCTGATGTCTGAAAAGTCTGCTTTCATATTAGCACTATATGTAACAGGAACACTGACTTGATAGTTTGTCTGAGCTCCGGCAGTGGAACCGTTGATAGTGATTGCTTTGCGATGGAGCCAGGAGGAATCATACCAAGATATCGAAGCATCTGCTTTTACTTCATTCTCCTTTGGCACAAACAAAAAAATTCCGCCTATGATTTGGAACAACATAGCGAAGATCAAGAAAAAAGAAGTCAGCTTGCGATAGGAGGATTTCTTTATATGAGGTTTTAGAGTAGGACTTTTAAGCCCCTCCCCTGAGATTGAAGTATTAGAAAAAGAATTGACGCGAGTAATCGAATCTACGTTTTTTCTTGTTGGCATAATTTTGATGCTTTATTTTTTAAACAATATTTTAAAGGCGATCTTTTGATTGAATTATATATAAAAATAGAGAATACGACAAATTTTAAGATCGGAAGAAACGCGGAATAGAACGTGGAGTAGCATGGCTTCAGCCTGCGCGGTTGTCCCAAGCGAATGGAACGAACGTATGCGCTGGTTTTTACGGATATGGGACAGCAGCGCAGGCTAAAGCCGTGCTACTCCACCACATGCTACTCCGTTTGGAACCAATATTGATGCAACGAGAATTTAGAATCTCGAAGAATTAAAAAATTAATTTTTGTAATATTTTCAGTTAATCCTTCTTTCGACCTTTAGGATATAAGCCGATTCGGGAAAACAAAAACGGCCTCCCGAACCGGCGACAAACCCTTTCGGGCTGCCCTATCTCTTTCGAAATAGACCTAAGCAATAAGTGCCGGTCAGAAGACCGTCTTTATTGCTTAGGATTTATATACCATGCCCGGATATATATCAGGGTTTAGGCAATTTATGATTTTATATTAACATAGGATTTGAAAAATGAAAAGAGCGGAAAGCGAAGTTAAAAGGTGAAAGAGCAGGTGGAGTAGCACGGCTTCAGCCTGCGCGGTTGTCCCAAGCAGATGGAACGAATGTACACGCGGGTTTTTCCTGCATTGGACAGCGGCGCAGGCTAAAGCCGTGCTACTCCGTTTGGCAAATTGTTTTTTTGTATTCGGATCACACCAGAAATGGTGTGAATGCTATGCAAAAACGTTTTATCGCGTGTGGGACAGTGGCGCAGGCTGAAGCCATGCTACTCCGCGCATTGCTTCGGGAATTACTCCGTTTTGACATAGACAAAAGACGCGATAAATCGCGTCTCTACAAATTGCTATTCCGTTTGGCGGTTGCCCTATCCCATCTCTCCCCAATTCTTTCCCGCCTTGAGGCTCACTTCGATCGGCACCGCAAAATCGATATCATGTCCGTCAAATTTGATATGTCCGTTTTCCATTTCGCGCTTGATAAAATCGCCGGCATCGGATAAAAATTCTTTTTTAACGGAGAACAAAAGTTCGTCATGCACCTGAAGCAGCGTCCGCACCGCGTCGGGATTTTCCCGGTTATATTTTTTCGTCCATTCCTGAATCTTGATCATATTGATTTTCATCAGATCCGCCGCCGTTCCCTGGATGGGCATATTGATTGCCATCCGCTCCGCTCCCGCGCGCACCATCGCGTTGGAAGAATGAAGCTCGGGTAAATATCTCCTGCGCCCCCACAGCGTTTCGGCATAGCCTTTTTCCGCCGCCTCCAACTTGGAACGCTCGATGTATGCCGCCACCGCCGTAAAATTCTTCATATAATTGTCGATAAATTCTTTGGCCTGTCCGCGATCTATTCCCGCCGATTGCGCGAAACCGAAAACGCTCATCCCGTAGATCACGCCGAAATTGAGAGCCTTTGCGGCGCGGCGCATCTGCGAAGTCACTTCCTCCAAAGGCACGCCGTTCACCTCCGCCGCCGTTGCGGTGTGAATATCCAAACCGTTGCGGAAAATTTCCTGCATCTTTTTGTCATCGGCGATGGTCGCGATAATGCGCAATTCAATCTGCGAATAATCCGCCGAAAGCAAAATCCTTCCCTCTTCCGCCACAAAAGCCTCGCGGATTTTACGGCCGATATCGGTGCGAATCGGAATGTTCTGCAAGTTGGGATCGGAAGAAGACAGCCGCCCCGTCGCGGTAACATTCTGATTGAAAGTGGTGTGCAGCCTTTTGGTTTCGGGATTTATCAATTTCGGCAGAGTATCGATGTAAGTGTTCTTGAGTTTGCAAAGCTCGCGATAATCGGAAATGAAATCGACAATCGGGTGCGCCTCGCGCATCTTGTCCAATTCGCTCGCCGCCACCGAGTAGCCGGTTTTGCCTTTCTTGATGCCCGCGGTCGAGACTTTCATTTTTTCAAAAAGCACCTCCGCCAGCTGCCGCGAAGAATTAATATTGAAAGCTTCATCGCCCGACATCTCGTGAATGGTTTCGCTCAGCCTTTTGATTTCCTTGTCCGTCTCAGCGGAAATTTTTTTCAAAAGCGCCGTGTCGATCTTTACTCCGGCCATCTCAATATCGCACAGCACCGAAATCAGCGGCATCTCTATTTTTGAAAAAAGTCTTTCCATCTCCGCATCCGCAATTTCGCTTCGCAAAGTCTCGACAAGATCAAAAAGATAAACGAGTCCGGAAAATTTTGAATCCGGCACAACTTCATTTCTTTCCGAAAGAATTTCACATCCGCCTTCAACGCCCAATTTTTCAAACAGAATTTTTTCCATGCCGTAATCGCGCTTGCCCGGATCCAAAAGATAAGCCGCCAGCATCGCGTCGAATTCCAAACCGCCCGGCGTGATATCGTAAGCCGCCAGCGCCTCCGCGGATCGCTTGAGGTCAAAGCCGATTTTTTTGTACGCCGCGTTTTCAAGACAGGGCTTCAGCTTTTGTAAAAAATTATTCTGCAGCGGCAGCGCCTCGCCGAAAAGCGTGGGAATCGCTTCCGGCGCGCGCTGAACCGGCACGTAGAAAATTTCATCCTTGTCAAAAGCAAAAATCAGCGCCGTCAAATTTCGCTCGGCGATTTTATGCCCGCTCTCCGCGACATCGATAACGAAACGCCCGGACTTTTCCATTTTGTCCAGAAGATTTTTGAGTTCGCCGTCCGTCGCAATAACGCGGCATCTCACTTTTTCTATTTTCTTGATCTTGCGCTTTTCCTCCGATGGCGAAGTTTTTACGGCAACGATATTTTTATACCCGTTGTCTTTTTCCACCTCGTTCAGCCGATTGATCAAAGAAAAAAATTCAAACTTGCGGAAAACTTCCGTCAGCCTGCTCCGGTCATAATCCCCCCACAGGCAATCTTGCAAATTGAAACCGACCTCCACATCGCGCCTGATAGTCGCCAGTTCCTTGCTCATAAAAGCCGCCTCTTTTTCGGCGACAAGCTTTTCCGCAATCTTGGGCCGCAACGAACCCGTCTCGCCGTTTTCAATTTGAGCGTAAAGATTTTCCAGAGAGCCGAACTCCTGCAAAATACTCGTCGCGGTTTTCTCGCCGACTCCCTTCACGCCCGGAATATTATCCGAAGCGTCTCCCCGCAGCGCCTTGTAGTCGATGACCTGCTCCGGAGAAAAACCGTATCGTTCCCGCACTTTCACCGCGTCATAGATGACGGTTTCCGAAATGCCTTTGCGCAGAGAATAAACTTTCACCCGCTTGTCGATGAGCTGCAAGGCGTCCATATCCCCGGTCACAATAAAAGTCTCTATGCCTTCTTTTTCTTCGTCAATGCGCGTCACGATTGTCCCGATCACATCGTCCGCCTCGAAACCCGCTTGTTCATAAATGGGAATATTCATCGCCCGCGCCACCTCTTTCGCCTTGTCAATCTGATCGTAAAACTCTTGGTCCGGTTTCTTGCGTGTCGCCTTGTATTTGTCGAAAATCCCGTCACGAAAAGTTCCGCCCGCAACATCAAAAGTGCAGGCGATATAATCGGGCTTAAGCTCCTTGATAACCCGCAGCAAAATTGACGCAAACCCGTAAGGCACGCTCACCGCCTCGCCGCTCTTGGTCGTAAGCGGCGGCAACGCGTGAAAAGCGCGATGCATAATCGCGTTGGAATCTATGAGAATGAATTTTTTATCTGCCGGCATATTTTTTATCTGATTGATTTAAATTGGAGAGACCAAAGACAGTTCTTACAGAATCAAAAGGACTGTTCTTACTTTGTTGATTTTAGGACTTACGCGACTGTGATACTGTTTGTCATTGCGAGAGCCGATACTCCAGGCAAAACGGCAATCCCGATATCGGGGCTTGACTAACCCTATTTTTTGTCATCTCGAAGGAGTACCCGACCGAGAGATCTGGGAAATGCACGAAGCTGTGCCGACTAAAAGCTGTCATCCCGGAATTTGCGCAGCAAATATCTGGGATCCCGTTACTAAGGCGGTAAAAATGAAATTCAACGCTCGTCTTGCATAGTTACGGGATTCCGGATATTTCGGAGTACCGAAATTCCGGAATGACAAATAAAGATTGTTTTTACCTTTCGAAACATTGACTATTTCTTTTAATAGAAGTACCTTCTCGCAACGACAAGCTAAACCGTATAAGTCCCAGATTTAATATAACATCGAGACGACCGAACCTGTTTCTCTTTACCATGTCAAAAATGGCAAAAACTATTCTCTTTTTTTAATCGCAATCCGCCGCGCATCCGGCGCCATCGTTTCGAACTCCATATCGATTCTCTTTTCCGGCAAAATCTCCGTAATCTTTTCCGGCCATTCCACCACCACCAGATTATTTCCATCCGCCAAAATTTCCCTCCACCCCAAATCATCAACTTCCTCCGCGCTGCGAATCCGATAGCAATCAAAATGATACAAATTCATCCCCGCATATTTTCCGCCCAACAAATATTTTTTCATAATAAGAAATGTCGGGCTGTTTACCACGCCTTTCACCCCCAAACCCTCCGCCAGCCCTTGCGTGAAAGTGGTTTTGCCGCTGCCCAGATCCCCCCACAGACAAATCAACCGCGCCCCGTCTTTCGCCGTCCGCGCTTCCGCCAAAACCTCCCCGATGAATTTCCCTGCCAATTCCCGAGTTTCTTTCGCGCTATTTGTCACAATTTTTAGCTCTTTCATATGGTATGGATTATGCCTTCATTATAGCGTATGCAGAAAAAGTCGGGTAGGGGGAGAAAAAATGGGACATGTATTTTGCATTATGGATTTTGGATCACACCAGAAATGGTGTGAACCACGCAGGACAAAAAGTTTTTGCGTAGTATTCACACCATTTCTGGTGTGATCCGGATACAAAAAACAATTTGCCAAACGGAGTAGCATGGCTTTAGCCTGCGCTGCTATCCCAAGCGAAGGGAACGATTGTATACGTTCGTTTTTCCCGCATTGGACAACCGCGCAGGCTAAAGCCAGGCTACTCCACCTTTCAACTTCGCTTTCGCTTTACACAAAAGTCGAGGCTCTTGACAACTTCTATAATATATGCTAGTATGTCCAGTTGGGCTGAGAAAGCAGACAACGAAAGTGCCAAACAATTTGTAGACAGTGGGGTCTTATCTTAGTATCGGGTAGTCTGGGTTGCTGTACTGGAATACTGGTCTATTCCTCGGAAATTCTCCAACCTTGGGTTTTTTGTAAAGTCAGGGAGATGCTGTCTACAAATTGTTGGGCATTTTTTGTTTTCTTTTTTTTCAAAAAATGTATAATAAAAGGAGTAAATGAATCTTATGCAAAAGAACCTTTCTCGAAAAATAATTATTTCTTTGACAGTCCTGGTCGTCTTTGGATTTTTTTATTTTTGCAGGGAAGGTATCTTTAACGAGTATATCGGTCTTGCCAACAATGCGAAGCAGACAGGCGACAAGGATGCGGCATTGGAAAATCTTATCTTCGCTTCGGCATTGGACGAGAAAAAAAGCGGCGGCGATATTTCCATCAAGCGCGCAGAAGTATTTTATGAGCGCGGCGAGTATGCTGCGGCCGAACAAGAATTGACGCAAGCGTTGGCATCCGACAGTGGGAACTCTGCGCTCTATGAATTGATGGGCAAGACAAAAAATGCGCAGGGAGATTATGCGCAAGCGGAAAAATATTTTGCGAAGGCATATGAAACAGATCCTACTGCGGAATTGTCTGTTGAGAGAGCCAAAAATTTGGCGCGAAGCGGAAAGTTTACCGAAGCGGAAGGGGTGTTGGAAGAAACACGACAGAAAGAAAACAGCGAGGATGTTATTTATTATCGTGGGCTTATTCGATTGAATAATGATAAATTTTCTGCGGAAGATTTTAAAAATCTTGGCGATGGAAAATATAAAAGCGAGGCGTCTGCGGTCGAGGATTTTTTTGAGCGTACAGATAACAGCGTCCGTTTCGATTCGGATTACGGACTTGTCAGCCGCGCCGATTTTTTTCGCAAACTGGGAGAAAAGGAATTGGCGTTGGCAAATCTCGATATCGTGCTGGCGCGAAACGATAAATATCGCGATGCCTATCTGGTCTTGGGAAAGACCCTGGTTGCCGCCGGCGATTATGATCAGGCGCGGGCGTCATTTGAAAAATGTCTGATGCTGGATACCGGAAATGCCGAAGCGCTTTTCTATATGAGCAAGATCTATGAAGTTACAGGCAGTCCGGAAAAAGCGAAAGAATATGAAGTGAGGTATAAAAATCCGGCCGAATAGAAAGATGGAGCATACGCAAAATATGTTTTTATAACAGACACCAAATTTTGCATCCGGACCACACCGGAAATGGTGTGAAATATCACACAAGAACGTTTTGTCCCGCGTGGTTCACACCATCTCTGGTGTGATCCGAAATCCATAATTCAAAATACGCTGAGCAAGTTGCCGCTTGACCGATTAAAAAATAAACGTCCTTCCAACGTTTATTTTTATTTTTCTCAAGACCTATATGTTTTTGACAAATCCTTTGTCGGTAAAAGTCTCTCCCATAATGCCCGTTACTCTGCGAACTTCCTCCAGCGAGGTGAGGCCCTGGAGCGCTTTTAGGATTCCGTCTTCTCCCATTGATATCATTCCGTCTTTTCTGGCGGCTTCAAGCATGTCCCCTGTGGAGACGTTGGCGAGAATGATTTGCTCGATATTGGCGGTCATCGTGAAGATTTCATAAATCCCCAGCCGTCCGGTATATCCGATAAAATTGCATTTGGAACAACCGTGACTGCGGTACAGCTTGTCGATCTTGTCGGGATATTGCATGCTGCTGTTTTTGGGGATGTTTGCCACAGCTTTTCTGATCATATTCAAAGTGTCTTCAGTAGGCATATATTCTTCCTTGCAATGTTCGCAGAGCCGGCGTACAAGCCTTTGCGCGATGACGGCGTTGAGCGCCGGAGCTATGAGCGCGGGGTTTACTCCCAGATGCAGAAGCCGGGGAATGGCGCCGGCGGCATTATTGGTGTGTAAAGTGGAAAGTACCAAGTGCCCGGTGAGCGCAGCTTGGATGGCCGTCGAGGCCGTTTCGTTGTCTCGAATTTCTCCGACCATTATCACGTCGGGGTCCTGCCTGACTACCGCCCGCAGACCGTTGGCAAAAGTAAATTCATCGTTTTGCTCCACGGGGGTCTGAGTTACTCCTTCGATTCGATATTCCACCGGATTTTCCAAAGTAATAATCTTGATGCCCGGATTGTTGACCTGGCGGACGAATGAATAAAGAGTGGTGGTTTTCCCGCTTCCGGTCGGACCGGTCGTAAGGATCATCCCGTTCGGTTTCATTAATTCCACCTGGATTTTTTCCAGATAGTACTGGTTGAAACCAATCTCATCAATATCCAATCCTTCGGCGTTTTCCGAAAGAACGCGCATTACCACGCTCTCGCCGAAGCTTGTTGGCAGTATGGAAACACGAATATTGAGAGCGTTGTTCTCCAAATCCACGCTGAAACTTCCGTCTTGCGGGACGTCGCTGACATTGAGCTTCATCTTGGCAAGCATCTTGATGCGCGAGATGATCGTCTTGTGCACGTTCTTGGGGAATTTTACGATATCCTGCAATACGCCGTCAATACGGTAGCGCAGGCGGATAGATTCTTTTTCCGGCTCAATATGAATATCGCTCGCTCGCGTTTTTACCGCCCCCGCGAGAATGATATTGAAAATCTCGGTGGTGTTGATTTCCGCGATTCTTTTTTTGAGATCAATGAGCCCCGTGATTCCTTTTTCAAAATCCGTAAGATCTCCACTTTTGAGAGACACTCCCTTTTCTTCGAAGCTGTCAGTTACGGTTTTGAGGCGATAATTATTCCACGCCTTTTTTAGTCCGTCCTCGGAAACTACTACGAGGCTGCAAGAAATTCCTTCCCGTGTCTGCAAATCTTCCAACAGGTTTTTGGTTTCGATATTTTCCGGATCCGAAACGGCAATCTGGTATTTCTTCCCGACGCGATAAATGACCGCAACACCGGCCTTTATCGCTTTTTCTTCCGGGATGGCGTTAACGGTTTCGGCGTTGATTGAAATAATATTGAGATCCACATAAGGAAGCTTATATTGCGCCGCCACGCGCATTGCTCTCTCTTCCTCGCTTTTTTGGTAGAGATGCCGCAGAGTTTCTTTCTGGATATTGTCTCGAATATCTTCTCTTTTTTCTTGTTCTCTGTCTCTCTCGTTTATAATTTGCATAATGTATGGATTTAAAAGTTTATGTCTGTTTTAATTTTAGTTTAAAAGAGGAAAAAAGACAATAAAAACAATTTACATATATAGGACTTACGCATTTCAAACTTTCTCAATCTTTAATACTTTCTTTTTCGCAATAGAACCGACATTTTGTCCGGTAGGAATCCCTTGATTACTCGTTTAACTGTATACAAGGGATATTTACAAAGATGGCAAAGAGAACATATCAATGCGGGAATTATAGAAAAGTGATTTTATACCGATTTCAGTTAATTCGATATAATATATCAGAAAAAATAAAACCCTTTCGAAAAAGGATTTTATTTTATTGGAATTTACGCGTTTAGTTTGTTGTTATAAGAAAGCGATCCTGTAAAAAGAAACCATCAGTATTTGTCATTTCGAAATGAGGTACTCCGATTGAGAAATCTGTGAATAATACTATGCAAATATAATACTATTGTAAAAAATAATACCAACAAAGTTTTCGTGCATTTCCCAGATCTCTCAGTCGAGTACTCCTTCGAGATGACAAAAAATAGGGTCAATCAAGCTCCAGTATCGGGATTGTGCCGCGTCGCCCGGAGTACCGGTTTCTCGCAAACGGTATCAATCGCGTAAGTCCTATGCTATGTTAAAATTTCTGTCGTAATCTAACGTTTCCGTTCGTCGAACCAGACTTTGAGTTTGCGTAGGACTTCTTTTTCCGCCACCGAAATATCAGTCGCTTCCGGCATGAAAATAATTTGTCCCTCTTCCATATGTCCATTCATAATTTCCATCAGTCCGTCCGCGCCTTTCTTGTCAGAGAGATCGATAATGCCTCTCAGTGATCCGTCCATGTTATAGAGCAGGAAAAAAAGGTCGAATTCCGGCGAGCTTTGCGCCAGCTCTTTGATTGCAAGATTGATACTTGCGGAAGCATTCGCCTTGAGGAAGCTGTCATCCTCGATCAGCGACCATGCCAATTTGTACTGGCCGTTGTATTTGAGTCCCGTCATCGCTTTGCCCATCAGTTTCAGCATGGAAACGGACTTTGTTTTATACAGATAACGAATGATATCCTGCTTGTTTGCGCCTTTGGCAATCAGCGAAGCGGCGGTCATAAAAGCTTTGGGGGTGGTGTTCTTATTCTGGAAACTTTCCGTCGCCGCAATCACTCCGGTCAGGAGGTTGGTTGCGGTTTTTTCGTCTATCAATTTTTCATCCAACTCGCCGATGAGGTTGAAAACAATTTCCGCCGTTGAAGAAGCCGCCACGTCCACTACGTTTACTTTGCCGAAATATTCATTGGAAGGATTATTGTCGATATTGACAACGGGCACATCATAAAAAAGTTCGGAATTTTCGTCGTAAAGACTGCCCAAACTTTCCAAGTCGCTCGTGCCCAAAACGATAATAAGTTCATAACTAAACCGCGCGGATTCCAAAGAGATGCGGTCCTTGCTAATTTCGCCGTTCTTGGCAGTAATAAAAATTTTGAGTTTGTTCTCTTCGACTTCATAACGAAGTTGCTGAAGCTTTTTCTTGTCAATATCCAAAGAAAAAACATAGTCGCGCGCGCCGTCCAATTTATGAGCAATTGAGTCCGCTTCGGGCATAAAAGAATATTTCTCCAAAATAACGCTCGGACACGCGATGTCCACTTTTTTTCCCATTTTCTTGAGAGCGCCATAAAGCGCCAGCGCGCTGCCCAATGCATCGCCCTCGGGATTCTTGCCGACACAAACCAAAATCGCCTCATTCTTGTTGATTTGATCTTTTATCTGTTCTTGAGAGTTCAGTCCCATAGTCTTAAATCTAATATAATATCTAACCGTCAATCCTATCACATTTGCGAAAAAAGTCAAG
>JBAXYM010000033.1:0-13296 GCA_041670805.1 Patescibacteria group bacterium | reverse complement strand
GATCACACCAGAAATGGTGTGAATGCTACGCAAAAACGTTTTATCCTGCGTGGTTCACGCCATCTCTGGCGTGATCCGAAAATCCAAAATCCATAATGCAAGATACACTCGTAAAAATGAAATTCAATGCTTGCCTTGCATAGTTACGGGATTCCGGCTATTTCGGAGTACTGAAATTCCGGGACGACAAATATGGATTGATTTTTACCTTCTGATTTGGCCATAAAGAAGCGATTAAAAGCGCAGGTGAGTCAAGAATTGCGCATGACCCGGTTCGGTTTCAAGATAATCGGACATTTCTCCCCATATAAAAATCTTTTTTGTCTTTTTCAAATTTCTCAATCGCATACCGCAGCATCGTCCGTGGCATTTTTTTATAATGCTTGCGCAAAAACTTTTCTTCCGCCGCCATGTCCCGCTTGCCGATCTCCCTCAGCATCCACCCGACCGCTTTGTGTATCAAATCGTGCTCGTCCCGCAATAGCATCTCCGCAATCCGCAAGGCATCGTCGAAATCTTTATCTTTGATAAAAGCGAAGGTCGAAAGAATGGCTATTCTTTTTTTCCATAGATTATCCGATTTCGCAAATTCATACAGAATTTTCCGGTCTTTGTCCGACAGATAATCCCCCACGATATTAGGCGCGGAAAGATCGACCAGGTCCCAATTGTTTATCCTTTCGGCATTTTGCAGATAGAAATCAAAAATATTTTTCTTATCCGCCTCCCCCGCTTTTTTGTACTTGATTCCAAGGATCGCCAGCGCGCAAAATCTCTCTTCATGAATTTCGCTATTCAAAAGCTTGCGCAAATCAGGAAGCCCAAGCCCGGCATACTTTTTGCAAATTTCTCTCTGCGCCGGAACTTTGATTCCCAAAAATCTATCCCCCTCTCCATACTCCCCTTTGCCGGTCTTGAAAAACCGCCGCAAAACCGCCGCCTGTTTTTCGTCGGCATTTTCTTCAAGTTCTTTTTGCAAATCCTTAAGCATGTACTTTTTTGATTGCATCGTATTGGCGATTGATAAGACAAGGATCATTTTCAATTTCCCCCAACCGAACCGGAGCTTGTGGCAGAATCGACGCTGGCGGCAGGAACGCTCGCCGCAGACCCGGCGCTTGTCGCGCCTTTCATAATCATAACCGGACCGCCATCATTTTGGTTGAGAAAATCCTTGATAATCGGAACTACCACTCTTTTTCTTGCATACGCCGACATATCCGTGCCGTTTTTGACCGGAAACACCAGGCAAGGCACCAGATATTCCGAATTTTGATTACCTTCATATCTGTTCATATTTTCAAAACTCAAAAACGGCGTGTCCAATTCAATCTCGATTTTCTTGTAAGCCGCTTCTTCGCCATTGTCTCGCAATGGCATAGGCATTGTGCCGTCCACATTTTTTGCCGCCTCCAAGATTTTGGCAACATCCGTTTCCGCCTCGTAGTTCGAAGACTGATAGCTATGCGTCATAAGATTATACATCGACGAGACCTTCCTGTTTCTGACATCGTAATTAACGCTGAGGCCATCGATTTCGCCATAGCTTTCAAAAACGCTCTTGCCGTCCACGACCAGAGGATACGCCACCGCGACTTCTTCGGGAATATACGCCTCTTGTCCCTTAACGGAATAATTTAAAAAGTCTTTATTAACCTCCGGAGTGCCATAGGCGCTGAGATCCACCTTGTAGTCGTTGAGAAAAGCGTTTGTCGCTTTTATGATTTCCTCGTCGCTCGGAAGATCGGCGGACTGCAAATCCGTCGAAGATGCCATGCCGGAACAAACGTCGCCTTTGCAGTCCGCATAGGCTTCGGGCCATTTCTCATAATTTTTGTAAATAGACACGGCACCGCGGTCAAGATCAATATCCGTACGATAGCCAAACTCTCTATCTTCAAAAAAGCTCAGATTGGAAGTCTTGGCACTGTTTAATTTTCTCAAATCAAAAAGATTAAAATCAAGCGAACGCGCCAGAACCGACGCCGACACACCGGAAACTCCGGAAGTGCGTTTCAGCACATTCATCTTTGTTTCGTTCTGAGTAAAATCCGCCCCTTTGTACGTGTAAACATAATACGTCGGCTCATAGGGATATGTCGCCTCAACTGCGGTTTCATCGGGAGATGCACCGCCAACTCCGCTTCCGCCTTGGGATGCGGCAACCGGCTCCGCTGCTTTATCGGTCGAACCCGCGGCATCTTCGGAAGAAGTCGCGAAAGAACCGTCGACATTAGGGACACCGCCATCCCCTCCGGCGGAAAGGTCGGACAAAACTCCGAAAGCATTTGCCCCCACGGCGGAAATAGACACTTTGGAAGAAAGAGCGATTCCCTTTCCACCGTCCCCTCCCGGAATCAGCGCGCCGTTTTGCTGTTGCCGGAAAATAACAGCGGCAATAAGAAAAACAAAAACGACAAGACCGCCCAAAGAAAAAACAAATTTCAAAACCCCCTTTCCCGCACCGCGGCCGTTCTTTGTCAAAGAACCGACATTCGCATCGGGTATAGACTCGTTGGAAATTTTTAAACCGTCCTCATTTTTTTCTTCCATGTTATTTTTTATTTGATTAAACTTTTCTAAAAATATTGACCCGATTAACTTGCTTAAATTATATACCGCACAGGAGTTTAAGACAATGATCACAATTTGTTTTTTAATGAGCGAAAAATGGATGTGGAGTAGCATGGCTTTAGCCTGCACTGCTGTCCAATGCGGAGAAAACGAACGCGTACAAGTGTTTTTGCGGCTTGGGACAACCGCGCAGGCTAAAGCCGTGCTACTCCGTGTCATAAATCGTTTCACCGACAAATATCCGTTTGATCCGGCTAAAAATAAAAGGTCTCATCTTCACCGACATTTACAACGAACGGATCGCAAAAAAGTAATAAAAAATATCCCGTAATATTACGGGATATTTTTTCTTTTCTGATTATTCTTTCGCCTTAACCTCAATGATTTTTTTCTGCGCTTCCGGCTTTTTTGCAAGCTTGACCGTAAGCATACCGTTTTTGGTCATAGCTTCTATCTTGTCCGCATCCGCACCCTTGGGCAGTTCAAACTCCCGGTAGAAGCTGCCGCTTTTTCTTTCTACGCGATGCCAAGTCTTGCCCTTTTCCTCTTTTTCTTCTTCGCTTTTACCGCTGATAATAAGATTATCGCCGGAAATTTCCACCTTAATATTTTCTGGCTTCACACCCGGCACGTCCGCCGTGATGCAAAACTCTTTGTCCGTCTCGGCAATATCCACGCGGGGCATCCAAGTTTCCATTCCGCGATAAAATCCTTTTTCCCAGTTAAACCAAGGCTGTATCCAACTTTCGGGGAAGAGCTTTTCCATCAAAGCTCGAGACTCCGCCCATGGCGCAACCTCGGAGCTCATCGGCTCCTTTCTACGCTCCGTTTTTTCAATTGGAAGTTTCATATTGATCACCTCCTTTCTAAAAAAATAGAAAAAGAAAAACTCGGAATTTTATGTAGAGACGCCGATTTATCGCGTCTCTGATGGGGGATAAAATGTTTTTGTGTGATAAACCGGAACGCAATAAATCGACATCAATCAAGACGCGATGAATCGGCGTCTCTACATCGTGACGGATTATTTCCCTTTAAATATTTTATAAAAATATACAAACCGGCTGGCGATCGTCTCCGAAGCCCTTTCCGCAGTGATTTTTCCCTCTTTATAATCCACCAGCGGATCCCAAAATATCGTGCGCCCTACCGCAAAACCTGTCACGCCCGGCACCTGCGCGCCCGTTTCCAGCCATCTCTTCACTTGCTCGTCGCCGGCATGTCGACCGAGAATAATAATATCCGCCTTCCTGCCTCCCGAACGCGCCTGTTCGACCAGCATCTCATAATCCTCTTTTTCTTCCACTCCCTCGATTTTCCAGATGTTCGGCTCGACTCCCCCGCCCTGCAATTCCTCCATCATCAGTTCCATCAATTTCGGACGCATCTCCAGATCATACGCCTCCTTGTCTCCCTCCACAATTTCCATCTGCTTTTCCGTCGGCAACACCAGCGGCTCCAGCATCAATTTATATTTTTCCTCGCGGCAAAAATCGCTCAAGACTTTCAGCTTCTCTATCTGCCGATCATTCAAATCGGAATCGTCATCGGGATTGTAGCGAACCAGCGCTTTCACGAATTCCGGACGATACTTGTTGATATGCTCTGCGAATTTATCCCCGAATTCCAGCTCGAATTCTTTCTGCCCGCTTTTCTCGGCACATACACAAAACCTGTATCCGTTTTTCTTGGCATCTTGCAAAATCGCATCTCCGAATTCTTCGTCCGCCAAAATCGCCCCGCTCGCCTTCGGCACCGCGCCCCGGTCTATCGCAATTTTAAAGCCATCGTAAATTATTTTCTTAAAAAATCTGACGCGCTCTTTCTCCTCCTCGGTCGGCCGATCCAAGATACCGAACATTTCTTCCACAAAAGAACCGCGATGGTCAAAAGGCAATACGAATAACTCATTTTTATCTGACATTTTTTAATTATATTACGACTGTTTAATCGTTTGAATTATAGCACAAAAAGCATACCCGACAAAATGTTATTTTCGGGATTTGTGCGATTATCTTGTTGTTGCGTAAAATAGCGAATTTAACCCGGTTCATTCCAAGCGAATGGAGCGGACGTATATGTTTTAGGACTTACGCGTTTAAACTGTATAAAATGACTTTCTTATAATTCCCATTGATACATTCCTTTTTGTCATCTTTGTAAAGATCCCTTGTATACAAGTTAAACAGCAATCAAGGGATTCTCACCAGAATGACAAAATGTCGGTTCTATTGCGAAAAAGAAAGTATTGAAGATTGAGAAAATTTGAAATGCGTAAACCCTATGTTTATTCTTGTCACATCGGACAGCGGCGCAGGCTAAAGCCATGCTACTCCGCGAACCACTCCGTTTGTTTTCAAAAGACCGGCAGCTATCCCACCGTAAATTTATACTCCGGCACTTTCTCCAAATGCCACAATTCTTTCCATCCCAAATCTTCCAAGCCGGCATCAAAAGTATCGCACCCCAAAGCAATCGCCTTCTCGATTCTGCACAGCCGTAAATACGAACCCAGATTGGAAAAATCCCGCTTGTTGACCCCGGCATTAAAACTGTTAAAAACCTTTTGGTATTTTATGCCCAGAGAAACTCCTTCCACCTTGCCGGCGATTTCCGCCGTGAACATAACGATATCAAGTTCTTTCTGCCGAACGAGATCGTGATAGATTTGAGAACGAAAAGGTTTGTTGAAAGAAGATTCCGCCTCGAAATTTCTTTGGTTCATCTCCATCAAGGCATCGACATCCTCCAAACGATTTTCCATAATCCGAAAAAGAGGCAGCTCTTCCATCGTTTTTTTTATTTTCCGAAACCGGCGGCGGCTGTTGGAACTGAAAGTTTTTTGCAAATAATCTTCTATGCCGCTTATGTTTTTCAGATTTATTACATATTTGTTCTCCAAAAATTCCATGGGCACATATTCATTGTCCCTCACAATATCTTCCAGTCTGGCCTTTTCCCTGATAGCTTCATAAAATTTCGGGATATATTTTTCAAATCCGGGTTTTATGAAGACGTGATTGTCCTCCATAAAGTTTCCTCCGAAAAATTCCAGACACCCCTTTTCGCTATGGTATTGCAGCGCAAGCAATCCCACAGCCTTCCCGTCTTCTTCCCCGACATAGAACCGAAGCGGATATTGAAAGTATTTATAGAACACAAAACAAAAATCCCAATCCTCATAGAGACCGCTCTTGGGGCTTAAAAGATTCCAAACATTTCGGGCCTCATCCAATTTGGAAACAACCCTGATGGAAAACATATTTTTCAAATTACTAAATTAGATTCGCCTGCAAGTGATAATACGGCGGACGGTTTTTGTATCTCCTGATCGCCATGCGGATAATTTCCTCCAAAAAATCTCCATAGTCCATCCCCGTAAGACAAGCCACCGCCGGCACGCATGAAACCGAATCAATCGTGGGGTTCGGATTGAGTTCCAGGACATAAGGGTTTCCGTTCTTATCCACCCTGATTTCCACCCTTCCATAATCGTGACAATCCAAAATATTGTAAGTGTCCAGCGCGATTTCACTGATGACCGCTTCCAGTTTCTTGCTTATATTCTTGGGCGGTCTTTGCACGGTGACATATTTGTACAAATCTTCTTCTCCGTATTTCGATTCGAACGGGAAAATATGCCAGCGGCCTTCGGGCATTTTGTCAAAAATCGAACGCGAAAGTGGCAGAACTCTCAAATCGTCTTCTTCGCTTCCCAAAATCGAAACGTCATATTCGTCGCCCTCGATATATTCCTCGATAAGCGCCGGTCTTCCCAGCGTCTCCACTACGTACCGGAGCTGTTTCTCAAGCTGCTCTTCGTCGGTCACAATGGAATCGTTGGTAATCCCGATGGAATTATCCGTATTGGCGGGTTTCACGATCAGGGGATATTTGAGATCCTCTCTGACTTGATCTTTCAGCGAATAAACGTAATCCCATTCCGGCGTCGGAATCTTATGATAGCTCAGCAGCTTCTTCACCCGAATTTTGTCAATGCAGAGGCTTAGCGTAAAAGGGTTTGACCCGGTATATGGAATTTCCAGAACATCAAGCAGCGATGCGACGTGCGGCTCCAAAAGACTTGAATCGTTGACTCTCTCGCAGACGTTGAAAACCAGATCCACATCGCTTTCCTTCAAATCGTTGAACGCTTTCGCCACGTCATTAAAATCAAAAAAACTTACTTTGTACCCCCGCTCTTTCAGTGCCTGCTCGATATGAAATCCGATCGAAGTCAATTCTTTTTCCAAAATGCCGTCGCCTCTCCCTTCGTACAAATTGCAAGCCACTCCGATATGCAGATTTCTCTGATCCTTGATGGCCATTTTCTGGATCTTCTCAATCTTTTCGCTCGTCTTTTGATCTTTCATCTTGGAAACCGACGAAGAAAAATGATCTTTCCGCACCGTCTTGCCGATGAAAGACGCGGAGTGGAAACGCGCCACCTCATATTCCACAAGCTTCTCCGCCTCTTCCATATATTCTTCCACTTCGGAAGAATTATCGCCCGACACCGTCATCCACCCCAGATACTCGTAACCCTCCGGCGGCGCCATTACCACGTCCCCCACCTTCTTGAAAAATTTCACCTCCTCGACATAATCCTTTTTCTCCAGCTCGGGATCTATATCCAGCTGCACCACCACTCCGGAATGATCGGCGAGAAAAGTCTTGGCCATTACGCATTTCTTGGGTTCAATCGGTTTTGTCTTGGGCAAATAAATTCCAAGCGCAATTTTTACCGCGCCCTCAATAAAGTCCACACCCCAGACTTTTTTCACGCTTGAATACATTTCATCTCCGCCCATCCGCAAATTCGCCTCAATCGGCACTGTGCCCCGCTTCGTCAGCTTGGCCTCAAAATGAATACAGCCGTCGCGCACCCCCAGTTTCTCCAGCGTTTCTTCCACCGTCGCAATAATATCCTCCTGACCGTCGTCCGGAAGATTGGAAGGCGTCAGCCGATAAGTCTCGATGAAAAAAGGTTCGCGTGTGGCGCTGTTATCCGAAATGGCATAAGTCTTGATGATCCCGTTCTGCACCAAGACGTCGACGTCCACCTCGCTGCCCTCGATATATTCTTCCGCCAAAATTTGCCGTCCGTCGGCAAGCGCCGAATCCACCTGCTCGGAAAGCGAAGATTTCACATATTCATACTCCTCGCGCAAATCCTCCGGACATTCCACCTTCACCACAAAGGCGCTGCTCGAACCGTAGAAAGGTTTGATCACGATTGGAAAATGAAATTTCTCCCGCACAAAATCCAAATCTTTTTTCGACTCAATCTTCCGATGCCGGGGAGAAAGAATATCATTTTCCTCGCAAAAATTGCGAAAAAGATTCTTGTTGCGTATGCCGCTCGAAACTGCATATGGAATACCGATAAATCCGAACTTGTCGACAATCTTCGACGTCAAAAGCACGTCATCTTCCCAAAAAGTCAGCGCGCCCTCAACCTTGCGCCGCGGATTATCTTCCATAAATTTTTGCACCGCCTTCAGCGACTCCGCATGCCGCGTCGTATCCGCCAATATCCACTCGTCGACGTAAGGCTCGGCCCAATTTTTCTCCGCATTGAGCACCACCAATCTCAGCCCCATCTTTTTGAGCTTTTGCAAAATAAATCGCTTCTTGATCGAGCCGGTATTTACCAGAAGTATCGTCCGCCCCTCCACCTTGCCATTTTGCGGAAGCATCTTCGCCCCGATACGTTTGCCTAATTTGATCATTTTCTTGGCTGTTTTTTCCATAGTATTTTATATGTTTTTATTTTTTAGATATAAAGAAACAAAAAAAGCCTAACAACAAAGCCGGCCTTCTTTTAGAAGTACGCGTAGAGATAAGTCTCGATTTTCACAACCGTGTGAACATCGGGAGGCTCTTCATCATTAATTGTAAATTTCATATATGTATATGATTTTGCCCGAGACCGCTAACAACAAAACACCCTTTCCATCTCGGTAGAATAAAGTATACAACCAAAGATTTTTAAAGTCAACGAGGATCTGATGGGCGGAGCAGCCAACACGCGGAGTAGCATGGCTTTAGCCTGCGCGGCTGTCATACACGCGCAAATCCAAAGTATACGTTCGTCTCTTCCGCTTGGGACAACGGCGCAGGCTAAGGCCGTGCTACTCCGCGACTTTATAAAGCCAAAATATCTTTCAAAAGCAACTCAAATCTATCATACCCCGTCGCGCGATTAAAATGCCCGGCACCGCTGACCGTCTTGATTTTCACTCCTAAATTTTCCGCCAACCCCTCCGCTTTTGCAAGTGGCACGTAAGGATCATTATCGGAATGATAGATGCGAAAATCATTGCAATTATTTTTAATCTTGCCCCAATCGAATTCTTTGTCCGTAAAACTTTTATTCATCGAATTCAACTCGTTATCATCAAGAAAATCGACAAATCCTGCAACCAAAAAACATGCCTTAACAGGTTTCTGCTCCTTTTCCAGCACATTCAAGATAAATGCCACGGCGATGCTGTGACCGACAAAAATCGTCTCTTCATTCAAATAAAATCCATATTCACCAAACACTTTCGTCCAATTTTCCAGAGTCTGCCCATCGGGAGTTGGGAAATTGGGCACAAAAACCTGATAGCCGTTTTTCTCCAGCTCACCGCGAAGCCAGGGAAACCAATTCTCCTCCGCGTTTCCGTAAGCTCCGTGAATTATAAAGACAGTCTTTGACATAGTAATAATTATACAGAGTTAACTGACACTATCTTTGTATCCGGGCCACACCGGAAATGGTGTGAACCACGCAGGATAGGACATTTTTGCGTAGCATTCACACCATTTCTGGTGTGATCCATTACTTCACATTATACCCCAAAACCCGCGCGCGGCAAAACGCCTGATTTACCAAACCTCATCGATATGTTAAATTGTAATCAAGTTTACAGCTTCGTAATTTTGCAATTATGAAAAAATTCTTTGCCATCCTCGCAGCTGTTTTTGCCCTCGCCCTGCCGGCGCTGGCGCTGAATATTCCCGAAGGGGCTATCGTAAAAACCGTCGGCAATCCCGATGTTTATGTCGTAAAATATTTGAACGGCAAGAGTTACAAGCGGCTGGTCCTCAATCCGCAAGTATTTGAGAGCTACAGGCATCTGAAATGGGAAGATTTAGTTACCGTCGATCAAGCCACGATAAATTCTTTTGCGACCTCCGACTTGGTGCGCGTGGACGGCACGACGGAAATCTATCGCCTCACTCCGAACGACGACAACGGCAGCAAAGTTCTCGTGACCGACACCGAAAGCTTGGATCTAAACGGCGTTTACACCATCAACAGCGTCGACTTTGAAAACTACGCCGAAGCCAATGTGGCGGCAAACCTGACCGGACCTTACGACATTTATAAAATCATCGACGGCGATACTTTGACTGTCTCTATCGACGGCGCCAACAAAACCGTGCGGCTGATCGGCATCGACACTCCGGAAATTGCGAGTTCCTACACCGCCGCCCAATGCTATGGGATCCAAGCTTCCCAAGCCGCCAAAGACAAGCTCGCAGGCAAGAAAATATATTTGGAAGCCGATCCTGTCTCCGGCGACAAAGATAAATACGACCGGCTCTTGCGTTATGTTCATCTTGAAGACGGCACGCTTTTCAACAAATGTATGGTCGAGGAAGGCAATGCCAAAGAATACACTTATGCCGGCATCACCTACAAGTATCAAAGCGAATTCAAGACGGCACAAACCTCCGCCGCGACCGCCCGAAAAGGACTTTGGAGCGTTTGCCGTAGCAAATGAAAAAACAAACTGCTAAACGGAGTAGCATGGCTTCAGCCTGCGCCGCTGTCCAATGCAAGAAAAACAAACATATACACCACATTTTCAGCCTGAAACAACACATTTTTTCAACAAAAAGAACGATTTCCAAATCGTTCTTTTCTTATGCGCGTTATCCGAATTTAATAAACCTCCATATATCTCTCCTTCTCCCAATCCGTCACGTGGATGCGGAAGTCGTCCCACTCCGCCATCTTGATATCATAGTAACGTTTGAAAAGGTCTTCTCTCAGCACCGACTTAATAAGCTCGTCCTTGGACAGTTCCTCCAGCGCCTCACGCAGATTGCGCGGAACGGTATCAATGCCGCGATTGACGATTTCTTCCGGAGTCATTTCGTAAGTGGATTCCTCTACCGGCTTGGGCGGAGTCAATTTATTTTTCACCCCGTCCATTCCCGCCGCCAGCATTACGGCATAGGCAAGATACGGATTGCACATCGGATCCGGGCAGCGAAGTTCGCAGCGAGTTGAGTTCGGCGACTTCGGGTTGACGCGCGGAATGCGAATGAGCGCGCTGCGGTTGGTCCGTCCCCAGGAAATATAAACCGGCGCCTCATAACCCACCACCAAACGTTTGTAAGAATTTACCGTCGGATTGATGATGGCGTTCATCGCCTTGATGTGTTTCAATTGCCCCGCTACGAATTGCTCGGCGATCTGCGAAAGCCCGTACTCGTCCGCGCCGTCAAAGAAAGCGTTCTTGCCCTCTTGGAAAAGACTCTGGTTGGTGTGCATTCCCGAACCATTGATGCCTTCAAAAGGCTTTGCCATAAAAGTAGCGTGCAGTCCCAAATCCTTGGCGACCATTTTCAGCACGTATTTAAAAGTAATGGTATTGTCGGCGGATTTAATCGGACTGTCATATTTGAAGTTAATCTCGTGCTGACCATTGGCCACCTCGTGATGCAGCGCCTCCACATCGATGCCAAAATCTTGCAACGCAATCCCCATCGCGTGCCTCGTCGCCGTATCGCCGTCTATCGTCTGGTCAAAATACCCGCCTTTATCGTGCGGCATCTTTTCCAGCGTGCCATCTTCATTTCTTTTCATCAGGAAAAATTCCACCTCGGGAGCCACGCAATAATCAAAGCCCATCGCCTTCGCCTTCTCCACTTGCTTCTGCAAAATATATCGTGGGTTGCCCTCAAACGGTTTCCCGTTCGGCATCAAAATATCGCAAATCACCCGCGCTTCCGTGTGCCCGTTCCCCTTTGACCATGGGATAATCCGAAAAGTGGACATATCAAGCTGCAAAAACATATCGCTCTCGGAAATCCGCGCAAAGCCGTCAATGGACGAACCGTCAAACCATTTCCCGTTATCAACCGCCTCTTCCAACTGATGAATCGGAATCGTTACCGCCTTGAGAGTCCCCAACAAGTCGGAAAACTGCAAATGCACAAACTTCACATCGTGTTTCTCAATTTCTTTTCGCACATCTTCAGATATCATAATTTTATAAGTTAGAATTGATAAAAACAAAAAAATCAAAATTACCCGTAATTTTGATCCCTCTTCTCGGTCCCCTTCGCACCGGACCTTGATTTGAAGAATTAAAAAAAGAGTGTTTTTTTTAATTCTTATTTATATCACTTATGCATTTTCTCACTTTAATAAAATATGTCAACAGGAAAAAAGATGACACAGCCACGGAGTAGCATGGCTGGAGTAGCAGGCTTCAGCCTGCGCCACTGTCCAATGCAAGAAAAACAGACATATACGTTCGTTCTATACGCTTAGGACAACCGCGCAGGCTAAAGCCAGCTACTCCGCATCGTATTCCGCGTATTTCCTGATTTCCTAAAGATGTGGATAAAATACTTGACAAGAACCGTAAAATAGGTTTAGAATCGGGGCAATCAAATATAGTTTGCCTGAATTAAAGGCAAAAAACAAATTTGAGCCAGTGTTTTTGTGGTTCTTTGAAAATTAAACAAAACTGGAGAGTACAAAATGAAAAGGGAAAGAACAACTGCTGGGAAACAATTTATAACTTTCTTGGCAATCGTTTTGCTCTTCACAGGAGTCTGTGGAGCAGCATCAGGGGAGGACGGTCCGAATTTTTCGTACACCGCCAAAGAGTTAGATGTAACTTTCTCTGCCATATTGCCAGAGAACGTAACCGATTTAAGTTGGGATTTCGGGGACGGAACTGCGTCAACCGATCAGAATCCAATTCATACTTACCAGTCAGCGGGAGAATACTCCGTAACGCTGACTGCCAATGATGTCTCTGTCACAAAAACCGTAGAAGTGGCAGAGGCGTTGCCGCCGATTGCAAAGCTTACGGCCGATAAAACAGAAGGTCCTGCACCTTTGACAGTAAATTTTACTGATCTGTCCGAGCACGCGAAGGAGCTAAAACACGAAGTAGACTTTGGAGACAACAGTACTTTAGTATTACCATCCGAAGGAGGCTCCTTTGAGCATACGTTCGAGGCATACCAGTATACCCGTACGGTTATTCTGACTCTGTCAAATAAAAAAACGGGAGAACAGGTCTCTCAGGATAGTATAGAAATTCATGCAAACCCAAAACCAATTCTGCCCGTAGCCGAGTTAGAAGTCAAACCAACCAGTGGTAAAGCCCCTCTAGAGGTAGAATGCATTGATAAATCGACAGGGGCAACTTATAGGACATGGTATTTTGGGGATGGGCAAGAAAGTGATTTCAAAGAAGTGACCCATACCTACGAAGAAGTCGGAAACTATAAGATCACATTAAAAGCCATTAATATGAACGGCACCGACGAAACGTCGGTAATGGTTACCGTTACGGGAGAACCGATTAAACCTGTGGCTAAGTTTGAAGTTGACAAAACAGAAGGCGAAGCCCCTCTGAATGTTCAGTTTACTGACAAATCCACAGGAGATCCAACTGAATGGGAATGGAAGTTTGGAGATGG
>JBAXYM010000032.1:0-13378 GCA_041670805.1 Patescibacteria group bacterium | reverse complement strand
TATTTGCATAGTATTATTCCCGGATTTCTCAATCGGAGTACCTCATTTCGAAATGACAAATATTGATTGTTTCTTTTAACAGGAGTACCTTCTCACAATGACAAGCTAAACGCGTAAGTCCTAAGAAACAAAAATAATTATCGGAGAGGATCGATTTGACTATATTTCTAATTAAACCTGAATGTGCAAAAGAAACAGACGATAGGATATTAGAAGTAGAACATTCTTCTCTCATTATAAAGCGGGGAGAATATGATGATGATGGTACCAAAAAATTCAGCTATACTATCTCAGATCACGCGGATCCATATGCCGTAAAGTATGTGTTCTGGGGTGATGCTACAGCGAAAGAAGAATTTGAAAAAAGAAAAAGGTCGGGAAAATTCAAATTTCCTGGAAAAAGGGCATGTCCACTTTGCAAAACAACCCAAACCTAATACGGATTGGGTTTTAATTATTTCATCCGAAGCGGTTTGATTACCCGATTCTAATTATTTGACAAACTCCCCTCTTCTGCTAAAATTTAATTATTCTAATCAAAACTATGGATGTATTCAATTCTCAATTTGTTTTTCCGAAAACAAATCAGAAATCTGATTGCGTTTTAGCTTTGAACCTAAGCCTACTACTTGGTTAGCTTGCTTTTGAATTAGCTTGATTTTTTGTAAGCGAGAAATTCGAAGGTAAGCCATATCTAAATGGTAGGTTTTTTGTTGTCTGAAATTTTTAAGAATTATTTTTGCAAATAAAAAATTATTTGCAAAAAAATATTTTTCAACTTTTCAAAAGGTCCTAACAAAAACAAAAAAAGGAGAGGAAAACATGGTATTTGTTAAAGAGATAGGAGAGAAAGATCTTATATATTCAGGAATACCGATAAATCGCGAACAAATTGAAGAGGTAAAAGGGGCAGCGGACGAATATGGAATAAAACAAATTTTTATTGTTCCTCTTAACCACCCTCTTTTTGATGGAAGGCTGGACATCTCCATCTTTTTCTTTAATTACGAAATCAAAAAAGGAGATGCCAAAAACTTCAGAAATAAACTTTGGAAATTGCAAGAAGAGGCAAAAGAAGAGAAAATAATCGAAGCTCAAGTCTAACTTGGGCTTAAATTTTGTTATCTCTCATACTGATGCTATACTGATAATATAATTACAAGATTAATTCAGGACTTACGCGATTGATACTGTTTGTCGTTGAGCCGGTACTCCGGGCGACGCGGCAATCCCGATACCGCTTGACTGACTCTATTTTTTGTCATCTCGAAGAAGTACTCGACTGAGAGATCTGGGAAATGCACGAGATTTTGTTAGTATTATTTTTTGCAGTTAAGATTATAACTGCATAGTATTATTCCCGGATTTCTCAATCGGAGTACCTCATTTCGAAATGACAAATATTGATTGTTTCTTTATAGCAGGCATTGCTTTCTAAAAAGTTGTCATCCGGATATTTCGGAGTACCGAAATTCCGGAATGACAAATAAAAATTGTTTTTACCTTTCGAAATACCTGTTGATTGTTTCTTTTAGCAGAAGCACCTTTTTCGCAACGACAAATTAAACGCGTAAGTTCTAAAATTATGAACAAAACCATTCAAGAATCCAAATCCTATGTTTACCGCATCCGAAAATATATTTGGATTTCGCTGGCGATTTTTTTGTTGTCCTGCGCCGCCGGCTTTTACGTCGCGCAAAATTACCCGCAGGAAATACAGGCTTATCTTGAGGAGGCAAAAACATTTTTTACTTCCATGCAATCCCCCACTCTCTGGGGCACTTTTCTGATGATATTGCAAAACAATGTCGAGGCGATGCTGCTGGTGGTTTTTATGGGCATCTTTGCAGGACTGTTTTCGCTCACTTTTCTTTTCGCTAACGGATTTATACTGGGCGTATTCGCCAGCTTGCTGTACGCGCAAGGTATGCTGCCGCTTTTCTTTCTGGGCATCATCCCGCACGGCATCATCGAGATCCCCTGTATGTTTCTTTCAGCGGCAATCGGTTTGCAGATAGGCGAAGCGGTAATAAAAAAAATCTTTTTCAAGCGAGCCGGTCTGACAGCGGAGTTTTCCGAAGGAATAAAATTCGCCGTGATAATTATAGTCCCCGCCCTGGTTTTGGCGGCACTTATCGAAACCTACATCACCCCCCTTTTTATCGCCCTGGCCTAAAACGGTTGAAGCCTTTTTTGCATTCGGACCACACCAGAAATGGTGTGAAATGCTAAGCAAGAACGTTTTCGCGCGCGTGGTTCACACCATTTCTGGTGTGATCCATAATCCATAATCCATAATTCATAATTCAAAATACTTTAGACATATCAGAGCTGTCTGCCGGTTGGATGCGTGATCGAAATCATACCTTTGCTTTTTTTAAAAAACGTGTATAATGGATGGGTGAAGCAAGGGCCTGTAGTAAAGTGGTATTACATCGCATTCGCATTGCGGAGGCGCGAGTTCGATTCTCGCCAGGTCCACAAAACAACTGATAACGAGAAAAAGCGGGGCGTGCTTTGTCTCGTTTTTTATTACATTTTCACCAAGGTATTCTAAACATTAAAGCTGGAGCTACATTATGAAAAATAAAAAGCTGTTGATTCAGGAAATAATCTCTATCCTAAAAAAAGATTACCCTAATCCCAAAACCGCGCTCAATTATAAAAACCCGCATCAGCTTTTGACGGCAACTATTCTCTCGGCACAGTGCACGGATGTGCGGGTCAATTTGGTAACAAAAAATCTTTTTAAGAAATACAAGAACGTCGAAGATTTCGCCGGTGCGGATTTGTCCGAATTCGAGCAAGACATCCGCTCCACCGGTTTCTATCGCAACAAAGCCAAAAATATTATCGCCGCTTCAAAAACAATCGCCAATAAATATAACGGCAAAGTTCCCGACTCAATGGAAAGCCTCGTCACCCTTCCGGGCGTGGCGCGCAAGACCGCCAATGTAGTTCTCTCCGAAGCGTTTGGCAAACAGGAAGGCATAGCGGTGGACACGCACGTTATCCGCCTTACAAATTTGCTTAAACTCACCGAAAGCAAAGATCCGAAAATTATCGAGAAAGACCTGATGCCGATCACTCCGCAAAAAGATTGGGGCAAGATTTCCAACCTCTTGATATTGCACGGCAGAAATGTCTGCATTGCCCGCAAACCCAAGTGCGGGATTTGCCAACTGAAGAAAATATGCCCTTCCGCCTTGGACAAATAACGCAGCGTACACCTCATGTATTTAAGCGGCAGGCATCTCTGATACCTCCTATATATTTTGCATTATGGATCACACCAGAAATGGTGTGAACCACGCGGGAGAAAACGTTCTTGTGCAGCAGTTCACACCATCTCTGGTGTGGTCCGAATACAAAGCCGGATCTCTGGTGTTTGTTATAAAACCATATTTTGCACATAAGTCCAAACCCCAAATAAGTTTTATAAAAAACATTTCTGCATGAACTGAAGCTACGGATTATTTTACCCAAAATTTATCCTTATCCTTCAAATCCTCTTCTTCTTTCTTTTCTTCGATAATCCTCTCACTTTTTCTGATATCTTCCAGCGAAAGTTCATAGAGGCCCTTAACTCTTTTCTCAAGATATTCCGGATCGTTCTTCTCCGGGTCTTCTATAATTTCCGCCAACAGCACTTTAAGGATAGCACCGACTTTTGGCCCGGGCTGAATATGCAAAAGCTCCATAATATCCTGACCGTTTATTTTGAGCATCTTGGGAGAGATAGGGTCCTTGCTCACTTTTTCAATCAAATATTCAAGATGGCGAAGTTTATAAGGTTTTGCCTTGGGAGTGCCGCTTCCCAGGCGATCAGCTATGCGCAAATCCATCAAATCCTTGAGGTTTTCCCGACCGACACGCGCGATAAGCCTTCTCACTCCGGCTTCGGACACTTCTCCCGTATTGTAATAAAACATGTGATTCTTAACGAGCAGGGAAGTTTTTTCCACAATTTTGTTGGAAAATTTCAGCCGTTTCAGGATTTTCTCGGTAATTTTTGCGCCAATATAGTCGTGATTGTAAAAAGTACTGTCCTGCCCGCTGCCGACTTTGGTTTGAGGTTTGGCGATATCGTGCAAAAGCGCGGACAAACGTACCTCCAATTTGCCACTAGGGCAGGTTTTGAGCGACATCAAAAGATGCTCGTAAATGGTATAAATATGATGGCGATTTTGCGCCACACCTATCCCCGCTTCCAGTTCGGGTATGACATAACGCAAAAGTCCCGATTCACGGAGCAAATCCACGCCCTTTGCCGGGTCTTCGGAAAGTATGATTTTCTGAAACTCATCGCGAATGCGCTCCGCGGAAACTTTTTCGAGAAGATTTGCATTGTTTTTAATAGAGTCAAAGGTCGCTTTTTCAATGTCAAACCTCAATTGCACGGCGAAACGCACGGCGCGCAACATCCGTAGGGCATCTTCAGAAAATCTGTCGTTCGGACTGCCCACCGCTTTTATAATTTTGTTTTTCAAGTCCTGTTTGCCTCCGAAAAGATCTACGATTTCCTCTTCTCCGGCCCTCTCTCGCAACGCCATAGCATTGATCGTAAAATCACGGCGCTTGAGATCCTCTTCCAAACTGGAAGTAAACGCCACTTGGTCGGGATGACGACTGTCGGAATATTCGGTTTCCGTGCGATAAGTGGTGATTTCGACCGTTTTCAGGTTTTCGCTTTCCGTTTCCTCGTTTATAACAGTGACGGTGCCGAAAGTATTGTTATAAAAACTGTGAGGAAAGATGGCTTGAAGATCCTCCGGCTTGGCATTAGTAGTCATATCCCAGTCTTGCGGAGTTTTATTCATCAAAAAATCGCGCACCGATCCGCCCACAACATAGGCCTCAAAGCCGCTCTTTTCCAATTTGTCACTGATAGATTGTATTTCTTGCGGTATTTTCATATTTTGAGTCTAGCACACATTTCTTGCAGTGTCACCCCTCTTTTGCTGAAATACATCCAAATATTTCCATCGGCTTTTCATTGACTTTGGCACTCAGTTTGCTATAGTTGAGTATGTTGTAGCCTTGTTCTCGTAGTTCAACGGATAGAACGGAAGCCTCCTAAGCTTCAGATACAGGTTCGATTCCTGTCGAGGACACAAAGACATAAAGGATAATAAATTGGGTTTTTACTTTGAATTGTCGTTTTGTAGATTCAAAGCTTTACATTTTATAAAAATCCGTTATACTTTTTAAGTGTTCGGGCCTGTAGCTTAGTTGGTAGAGCGCCTCCATGGCATGGAGGAGGTCAGGAGTTCGAGTCTCCTCAGGTCCACACATCATAAAAAACAAGCACCTCCGAAGTGCTTGTTTTTTATGAAAGACTTTTACACTTGCCAATACGAAGTAGCACGGCTTTAGCCTGCGCGGTTATCCCAAGCGAATGGAGCGAACGTATATGTTTGTTTTTATTGCATTGGACAGCGGCGCAGGCTAAAGCCGTGCTACTCCGTTCGAATTTGACAAAAATGATAAAGTATTGTGTAATAAATGCACCCAATCTTTTGCCTGCCTTGATTATTGTTGCTATAAAATGTTTCACGTGAAACATTTTTTAGTGCTAAACCAAAAGCAACCCGATTGTCATCCAAAATATCAGTTGCCCTTGTTGAAGCGTCCAGAAGTAATGATCAAAAAAACCGATAAAAAGAAATCCGCACAAAGTCGAAAGGATGCAAATTTTAAAAATCTTCTTATCCAAAATTGTTTCACGTGAAACAATATCTTTTATCGACATTCTAATGGAACCTACAATAACCAAAAGAAGTATACAAAAACCTATAATTCCAATTTCGGCTGTGGATAAGATGTAGATATTATGTGGAGGCTGATACTGCCAAGGTGCAAGTTGGTCAGTTTTTCCGCTTCTGTCCAAATACGGACTAATTTGAAATACGGAAGTACCCGGTCCGGATCCCAAAATGGGACTCTGTGCAATTGTTTCACGTGAAACAATATTAAAAAAATATCTATCCGCAAAAGTATTGTTTTGAGGAAGAGTTGCAGATTGTGAGCTGGTAACATTCCCCATCGAAACATCTTGAAAAATCCTATTTGATAATAAATTTACATTGTCAATAAATAAGCACATTAGAAGCAAAACGGTCAAAATTATTTCTTTATATTTCTTGAAAAAACTTACCGTAATTGTTTCACGTGAAACAATCTTGACACAACAGAAGGTCAAGGCTAAAAAAACAACCAAAGAAATTGCGAATCCAAACCACGCGGATCTGGAAAAGGACAAAAGCAAGCCCAGAAGTTGAGTTGTGAAAATCGTTATCCAAAAAACAGAGGAAAGATACCTATTTAAAAGCCCTCTGCTATTTTTAAAGAACGAAGTTATCCTTGACAAAATATAGTCTTTATGTTCTACATATAAATAAAAAGAGATGAACAGAGAAAAAATCAAAAAACCTCCAAGCAGATTCGGATGGGGGAGGGTGCCATAGCTTCTGATCATTTTTTCTCCGCCTTCACCTATTTTGGCAATACCGGGAAGAAAAGGAGATAAGACAGTCTCTCCCGTTAATTTATGCAGTAATGGGGATGAAAATAGGTTTTTTTGGTATAAAAATTGGTAAATTGCTAAAATACTTTGCGAAAATCCGGATATTACTATTGCAAATAGGGATGTCAGTAAAAAAGATTTTTCTTTCAAAGTAGAAAAAATAAAAAAAACCAGTAAAAGCATTTCTGCCATTTTAAACGACCGGAATAAACCGATTTCGATATAATTTCCGTTTATCAAAGTGTCAATAAAGAACCAAGCGACGAGTATAAACATGGCACGAAAAATCATACCGTTCCCTCTTTTCCCGCTTTTATTTTTTAGCTCAGATAAGCCTTTTTTGACGATATCCGGATTGAAAAGAACGAGGGAAGTCATGGCTGCGAGAAACAGCAGGTCTGAGAGGTACAGAAAAATGGAGCCGTATTCGGTAAACTCGCCGGTATAAAACGAATAATCGGTCAGAAATACTTTTCTGGTTTGCAGAGGAACAGAGAGAAGAAAACAAAAGAAAAAATATTTAAAAATATTCTCCCGCTTGATTATTTTGCTCATAAAATATTATTATCTTTAGAACTTACGCGTTTCAAATTTTCTTAATCTTCAAGAATTTCTTTTTCGCGATAGAACTTACATTTTGTTCTTCTTGTAAGAATCCCCTTATTATTTTGTTTAACTGTATACAAGGGATCTTTACAAAGATGACAAAAAGAACATATCAATGCGGGAATTATAAAAAAACGATTCTATATAGTTTAAACGCGTAAGTCCTGATCTAAAATGAATACTATCAAAATGCGAGAGATAAAGCAATAAAAATCAGGTTTTGAAAAATAACCACAAGAAACAAAGAGAGGCGTAACGGCTCATACGTAACATATGATTACAAGCCATATATTTAAACAGTAGACAGTCCCAACATATATCCGGTGTATTTTGAATTATGGATTTCGGATCACACCGGAAATGGTGTGAACCACGCGGGACAAAACGTTTTTGCGTAGCATTTCACACCATTTCTGGTGTGGTCCGAATGCGAGAAAAAAATCTTTTGCGTGTTCAGTCTGTTTATTATTAAGAAAAAAACGGCATTAGCATCTCTGTGTTTTATTAATTTTTTAATTTTATTTCACAAAATTAAATTCTTGTGGCATAGTTATAGGGTGGTAGCATTTTATCGAAATATAATTTGCACAAAAACTGTGTCGCCAGCGATCATTTCGAATAGAGATTATAAACCATACAATTAATAAAAAATCGCTCTGAAGTTTTATTAAGATATTCTTTTTGATAATTTAATTTCTAATTTTAAAGTTATGCTTTCCAAGATCAATTCCTGCGCGGTGGTCGGTTTGGATTGCGAAAGAGTGGAGGTGGAAATAGACATCAGCCCGGGATTGCCGAATGTTATCGTGGTGGGGCTTCCCGATACGGCGGTGCAAGAATCAAAAGAACGTGTGAAATCGGCTATCAATAACAGCGGGACGAATTTTCCGGGAACGCGCGTAACAATCAACCTCGCTCCGGCGGATATTAAGAAAGAGGGTCCGGCTTATGATTTGCCGATCGCGGTCGGAGTACTCGTCGCCAGCCGACAACTGGAAATCGAAGTTGATCTGGAAGAAAGCCTTTTTGTGGGCGAGCTGGCGCTTAATGGCAAACTGCGCCACACTAACGGGGTTCTGCCCATCACGCTTTTTGCCAAAGAGAAAAATTACAAAAGAATTTTCGTTCCTAAGGTGGACGAATTTGAAGCGGGATTGGTGGAAGGCATTGAAATTATTCCCGTAGAATGTTTGAAGCAACTCATCGCTTTTCTTGAAGGCGAAGAAGAAATTGAGCCGGCCAAGACGCCGGGGATCGGCAAGGCGGATAAAAGGCCGAAACACTCAATTGATATGGCGTATATTAAAGGACAAGAACATGTGAAACGCGCGCTGGAAATCGCCGCGGCGGGAGGGCACAATGTTCTGATGAGCGGACCGCCCGGAACCGGCAAGACTTTGCTGGCACGAGCGGTACCGACTATCCTTCCTGAAATGACAAAAGAAGAAGCACTGGAAGTTACCAAAATTTACAGTATCGCCGGACTTCTGCCCAGCGATAAACCGTTGATTACCACAAGGCCTTTTCGCACGCCGCACCATAGCGCGAGTGCGCCGGCATTGGTCGGAGGAGGAACGTTCCCGCGCCCCGGAGAAATCAGCTTGTCGCACCGAGGCGTTCTCTTTCTCGACGAACTGCCGGAATTTCCACGCACCATTTTGGAAAATTTGCGCCAGCCGTTGGAAGACGGCATCGTCACCATCAGCCGCGCCCAAGGCACGCTCACTTTCCCCGCGCAATTCACGCTCATCGCCAGCATGAATCCCTGCCCCTGCGGATATTTGAACGACCCCGAACATGACTGTTCCTGTTCGCCTTCGCAAATTATCAAATATCAGAAAAAAATTTCCGGACCTCTGCTTGACCGCATTGACCTCTGCATCGAAGTGCCCCGAATAAAATTCGACAAACTCTCCGGCGAAGAATTGGAAGAATCCTCGGAAGAAATCCAGAAACGCGTGGAAGCGGCGAGGCAGATACAAAAAAGGCGATTTCAAGACAAAGACCTGATCTCCAATTCGGAAATGAACTCGCAGCTTGTCAAAGAATTCTGCCCCACTGACGACGCGACTATCAATTTGCTCAAGACCGCCGTCAGCCAATTCAATCTCAGCGCTCGTTCCTATTACAAAATCCTCAAAGTCGCCCGTACTATCGCCGACTTGGAAGGAAAAGAAAGCGTCGAAAGCATGCACGTGGCGGAAGCTCTGCAATATCGACCGAAACACAATATGGTTTAAAGCCGAATTGACTAAAAACTGCGTCATGATCCGAAAAGCATTTGAGGTGAGGAGGAGGGTATACACAATATATGGTGAACATATGTTGTGTATATTTCGGTAAACAATCATTTTTGTCATTCCGGAATTTCGGAACACACCAGAGATGGTGTGAACCACGCGGGACAAAACGTTTTTACGTAACATTCACACCATTTCTGGTGTGGTCCGGATGCAAAAATGCATTTCTGGGTTCTGGATTTTCGGATCACATCAGAAATGACATGAACCACGCGAGACAGAACGTTCTTGCGTAGCATTTCACACTGTTTCCAGCGTGATCCGTCTCTAATGTATGAACGCACGACCCCCTCACGACAAAAAAGAGGGAGGTTCCGAGCATCAATAAATCAATCATTTTATTAAAACCGATATGACAAACGAAGAACAAATCCTCTTTCTTCTCAAACAGAATCAGGAACTTTTGCAAAAAACATACACTTCTGCCGAGAAAACAAGAAAATACTTTCTTTATTCCATGATTTTTACCATTGTCGCCTTTGTCCTGCCGCTTTCGGCACTCGTTTTCGTCCTGCCCTCCTTTATGAACAGTTATATGAATTCCCTGAACGGAACGGGGTTGATGTAAAAAAAGCATAAGAGTCTGCTCCTCCCCGTGGCGGGAGGTTTTTTGTTGCAAAAAACGAACTTGGCTGATATAATGCCTCTATAAATAAGATGCCTGGGACTTGTTCTCTCTTGTTTAGATTTAATACGAAATAACAAATAAATATGACGAAAAAGAATACTGGTATCTCGCCAAAAAACAACCTTCTAAAAAACCTGCTTACTATCGTGTTGCTCTTTATATTTCTTACCGGAATTTTCAGTTTATTCAGCAGCACGGAAACTGCACCCAAAGAAGTCAATTTGAACGAACTTTCCGCCGAAATTTCCGCCGACCAAGTGGAAAAGCTGGAGATCAAGAATTTGGACAATGGTCAAGAAATCGATATCCAACTCAAAAATTCGGGAGAAAAGCAGGTTGCTTACAAAGACTCGGAATCCTCGCTGGAGACCACTTTGCGTGAAGATTATGGAGTGGATCAGGCGAAAATTCGCGCCCTTAACATTGTCCGCGTGCAAAAATCCGCCGTAGAAACATGGGGAACTGCACTTTTGCCGACTTTGATCACCCTCGTCTTTCTCGGTTTCCTTCTTTGGATTATGTTCGGACGGGCACAGCAGGCCAACTCGCAGGCGATGTCTTTCGGAAAATCCACGGCTAGATTCTTCAAGCCGGGAGAAACCAAGAAAAAAATAACCTTTCAAGATGTAGCCGGAGCCAGAGAAGCCAAAGAAGAACTGCGGGAGGTGGTGGAGTTCCTCAAAAATCCGGAAAAATTCCAGAAGCTGGGCGCACGAATTCCGCGCGGAGTTTTGCTGTTGGGGGCGCCGGGTACCGGCAAAACACTGCTGGCCAAGGCGGTGGCGGGAGAAGCCGATGCGCCGTTTTTCAATATCAGCGGATCGGAATTTGTGGAAATGTTTGTCGGAGTGGGAGCTTCGAGAGTCCGCGACCTTTTCAAGAACGCCAAGAAGAGCGCTCCTTCCATTCTCTTTATAGATGAAATTGATGCCGTAGGAAGGCACCGCGGCGCGGGCTTGGGCGGGGGACACGACGAAAGGGAGCAGACTTTGAATCAGATATTGGTGGAGATGGACGGATTTGATACAAAAGACAACGTCATTGTCTTGGCCGCTACCAACCGTCCGGACGTTTTGGATCCGGCGTTGCTGCGACCGGGAAGATTCGACCGCCGCGTAATGATTGATATGCCCGATATCAGAGATCGGAAAGAAATTCTGGAAGTGCATGCCAAAAATAAACCGCTGGACAAGGACATTGATTTGCAAAAAATCGCCCAGAGAACCCCGGGGTTTTCCGGCGCGGAACTTTTCAATTTACTCAACGAAGCGGCAATCCTTACCGCCAAACGCGACAAAAAAGTCATCGGCAATGATGAGATTCTCGAATCCATCGAAAAAGTGATGATGGGTCCGGAGAGGAAGGGCAAAAATGTACTGGAAAGAGAAAAGAAAATCACCGCTTATCATGAAGCCGGACACGCTGTCGTCGGACATATTCTTCCCAACACCGATCCTATTCATAAAATTTCCATCATCTCGCGCGGACATGCCGCCGGTTATACTTTGAATTTGCCGCAAGAAGATAAAACTTTCCATACGCGATCGGAGTTCGTCGACGAGTTGGCAATGCTTTTGGGTGGTTATGCCGCGGAAAAGATTATTTTCAACGACCTTACTACCGGAGCAAGCAGCGATCTCAAACGCGCCAGCGACCTTGCGCGAAAACTCGTGACCAAATTCGGCATGAGCGAAAAAATGGGTCCGGTAGTTTTCGGAGAAGAAAGCGAGACTGTCTTCCTTGGCAAGGAAATTCATGAGCAAAGAAATTATAGCGAAAAAATTGCGGCGGAAATCGACACGGAGATAGAAGCTTTTATCGCCCAAGCGTACAAGAAAGCCACGGAAGTCATCCAGGCAAATAAAGAAAAATTGGAGAAAGTCACCAAGAGGCTTATGGAAATCGAGGTTATAGAGAAAGAAGAGTTTGAAGTTTTGATGCAGTCGTAATGCCGGACCGGTTTAATCCCGCCGGCAGACAGTTTTTTTCAACGCAAAAAATTAAACTGAGACAAACCATGGAAAACAAAATATCCGCAAGAAAAAACGTTCTCGCCGTTTCGCTTTTGATTTTGCCTTTATGTTACGCGACTTGCACGCTGGCGGCAACCTGTGATCCGTCCGCCGGATATTTTTGCAACCCCCTGAACACCGGAGGAGAAGGCGTTGACACCTTCGCGGATGTGGTTATTCTTGCCATCCGAGTTCTGCTTTCGTTTGTAGGAATTTTTGCTTTGTTTTTTCTGATAATCGGAGGAATAAAATATGTAGTCGCTGCCGGAAGCGAGGAAAATATGGAATCGGCCAAACACACGATTACTTCGGCGCTGACGGGGCTGGTTTTGGCGCTGACGGCCTATGGCATCGTGGTCGGACTGGAAGAAGTATTGAAAATAAAAGGTTAGTTTTTATTACTGCCATGGATATTTGGACAGAGAAACAATAAAGGATAAAAAGTCAAACGATTTATGCATTTCAAAAAATAAACCAAAGAAATGAAAACAACGCTTAAAAAAGATGTCAGCCGAACAAACATTTCGAGACCGACCGTTTTATTTTTACCGTTTATCGCCACCGCCCTTGCTTCTTTTTTCGGAGAGGCGCGGACGGCCTCTGCAGTATGTGATCCTTCATCATGGAAATTCTGCAATCCGCTTGAAGGCACTATCGAATCGTTGACGGAAGCCGGCACCAAATCAATACAGGCGTTATTGGGACTTATCGGCACTATTGCGCTTCTTTTTCTGATTGTCGCCGGAATAACATATATAACTGCGGCGGGAGAGGAAGAAAAAATTAAAAATGCTAAAAAAATGATTACCGGCACTATCATCGGGCTGGGCATCACTCTCATCGCCTACTCACTCCTCGTGACCGTTTCAGAAATCCTGGGTGTTAAGTAGGTGTCATGCGCAAAACAGATTTTATGACAGACACCGGGAATCCGGTTTTGTATTCGGATCACACCAGAAATGGTGTGAACTACGCAAGACAGGACGTTCTTGTGTAATATTTCACACCATTTCTGGTGTGATCCATAATTCATAATTCAAAATACATCGGGCATGTCAGGACTGTATAAGATTCGATGAAGTTGAAATGGGTTTTGTGGCTTGTTGCTGCGAGAGGATACTCCGACAGAAAGAATTTGTAGGGTTTGGTCTTAAAAGCACCCGCTTCCTAAAATAAATCAATGAGGGATAATGGTAAATATGTAATGCTGAAAACTGCATTTTGTGCGATACTGTAGCCATAATTGGTAGATAAATTACAGTATGGTTATAAAAAAACACCAGGTATTGTCCAAAATGCAGTTCTC
>JBAXYM010000031.1:0-14916 GCA_041670805.1 Patescibacteria group bacterium | reverse complement strand
GATCACACCAGAAATGGTGTGAATGCTACGCAAAAACGTTTTATCCTGCGTGGTTCACGCCATCTCTGGCGTGATCCGAAAATCCAAAATCCATAATGCAAGATACACTCGTAAAAATGAAATATAATGCTTATCTTGCATAGTTACGGGATTCCGGATATTTCGGAGTACCGAAATATCCGGAACGACAGATAAAGATCGATTTCACTTTTTGGTTTGGTCAAAATAGTCGATTCAACGCACAGGTGGGGCAGACAAAAAACAGGCGTTCCCACGTCTGCCTTTTTATCTGTAATCAAAAATCTTACTTCACTTCCTTAATCTCATACTCAATAGTCCCCTTCGGCGTCGTCACGGAGACTTTATCTCCTTCCTTTTTCCCCAAAAAGGAGACGGCCATCGGTGACTCATTGGAAATTTTACCTTCCATCGGGTCGGCTTCATTTGAACCCACAATGGTAAAAGTGCGATCCTCTTTGCCGTTATTGACGGTTATGGTAGAGCCTATCGCGATCTTGCTTGACCCCGTGCTGCCGCTGTTGACGACTTCGGAATTCTTGATGATGTCTTCGATTTCCGCGACTCGATTTTCATTGAGCGCCTGCTGCTCTTTAGCCTCGGAATATTCCGCGTTTTCACTCAAATCTCCCAGCTCCTTGGCAGTCTGAATTCTCTCGGCAACCTTTTGTCTTTCCACGGTTTTTAAGATGTCCAACTCTTTTTGCAATTTATCAAGTCCTTCTTTTGTTAATATTTTTTTACTCATTTTTCCTCGTTATAGCAATTAAAAAATCCCCCCAAATGGGTGAAAAGATAATGTGTATGATATCAGATTAAAATTATATGTCAAACGCCGGCATTCCAGCAACATATTTGGAAGCAAAAACATTATAACACATCATAAAAATAAAGCAAATTTTGTTTACACAATGTTATTTTATACTTTTCTTCCACCATTTCAGAAAATATACTTGTCTCTGTGTTAGTTTGCGAAGCTTTGCGTCGTACCGCGTATCCGGATCACACCAGAAATGGTGTGAAATACCGGAGAGAACGTTTTTTGCGTAGCGTTCGCCCCATTTCCGGCATGATTCCCCACAAATACCAATCATCCGCATTTTTACTCTGCCAGAAGCAAATTCTTAATCTTTTCGAATTCTTCCTCCGAAAAAAAGTCAATCATAATCTTGCCCGACGTCCCCTTTTTCTTAATCTGAATCTTAGTTCCCAAGCTCTGTTGCAACCTGTTTTCCAGATCTTGAATCTCGGGATTGACGGTCAAAGCGGATATCTTCCGCGTGTGAGTGGGGATATTTATTTCCCGCACCTTGTTTTCCACATCCCGCACGGTCAGCTTATCCCTCAAAATCAATTCGTAAAGAGCCCTTTGCTTTTCCGGATTTTCCAAACCCAGAATCGCTCGCGCGTGCCCCTCGGTAATTTTATTCTCAATAAGTCCTCTCTGAATTTCCACAGGAAGCTCCAAAAGCCGCATCGTATTCGCCACCGCGACCCGCCCCTTCCCAAGCTTCTTGGCAATTTCCTCTTGTGTCAGGTTGAATTCCTCCTTGAGCCGCTTGTACGCCTTGGCCTCTTCAATTGCATTAAGATTGTGCCTTTGCACATTTTCGATAATTGCCAGCTCCAGCTTTTCTTGGTTGTCAGCCTTGCGCACGATAGCCGGAATTTCTTTGTTCCCTATCAATTTGGAAGCGCGCAATCTTCGCTCCCCCGCAATAAGTTCATATTTCCCTTCCGCCAGTTTAGTCACGATAATCGGCTGTACTACGCCATGCTCCCTGATTGACTCCGCCAAATCTTTCAAATTTTCGCCGTCGAAATAATAACGCGGCTGATTGGGATTGGGAACAATGCTGTCCACAGAGACATTTATCACGTCGGTTTCCTTATTTGCCGGCACGCCCTCGCTAAACCTTTTCGTTTTTTCCGGAATCAGAGATGAAAGCCCCGTTCCCAAACTGCTTTTTTTCATCATATGAAAAATATTTATTTTTTATTTTATAATGTTTCATCTTAAAACCACAAACTGGCGTATTCCGGACCACACCGGAAATGGTGTGAAATATTGCATAAACGTTTTGTCCCGCGTTGTTCACACCATTTCTGGTGCGATCCATAGCATAAAAAATAACCTTACTTATCCTCCAAATAAATCACTTCTTTTGCCAAATAATTATACGCCCTCGCCCCGGTGCTCTGCGGCGCATATTCCAAAATCGTCTTGCCGAAACTCGGCGCCTCCGCCAGCGCTATGCTTCTCGGTATCATCGAATCAAAAGTGTGACCCGGAAAATGCCTTCTCATTTCTTTGATGACTTGACGGGAAAGTTGATTCCTCTTGTCAAACATCGTAAGTACCGCACCCATAATCTGCAAATCTTCCTTGAGGTTTGCCTGAATGAGATCAATCGAGTGCAAAAGCTGCCCCAGCCCTTCAAGGGCGTAGTACTCACACTGGACGGGAATAATAATCTTATCCGCCGCCGTCAAGCTGTTGATAGTCAAAAGTCCCAAGCTCGGCGGGCAATCAATCAAAACGAAGTCATACACTTTCGCCAATTCTCCGATGGCATTGTGAAATTTATATTCCCGCTCCGTCGCCTCCACCAGCTCGATGGTCGCCCCCGCCAAATCCTCCGCCGCCGGAGCCAAATCAAAATTATCTATGGCGGTATGAATCACGACCTCGTCCGCTCTCTTGTTTCCCGAAATTATATCGTAAGTGCTTCCCTCTAATTTCTCCGGACGAAAACCCAGCCCCGTCGTGGCGTTCGCCTGCGGATCCATGTCAACCAGCAAAACTTTTTTTCCGTAAGAAGCCAAATAAGCCGCCAAGTTGGTGGTGGTTGTAGTCTTGCCGACCCCGCCTTTCTGATTTACCAAAGCGATTATACTCATAGCTTCATTATAATATAGTAAAAAAATATTGACAAATATATTTCCCAAACTAATGTTTCCAAGTATTTTGTCAACAGACTTTTCTTGTCTTTTCTTGCCCGGTTTTGATTTGCTTTAATCTCCGTCCGAATTCCTAAAAATGGTTCATACGTAATATATGGTTCTGGTTATCTGAATATTATACACCCCTGACACGCTTGGTGTATTTTGAATTTTGCATTCGGATCACATCAGAGATGGTGTGAACAACGCAGGATAGAACGTTCTCGTGTAATATTTCACACCATTTCTGGTGTGGTCCATAATGCAAGGCCGGATTTTTTAATTTCGGATTGATATGGATTTTTGGTGTCTGTCATAAAACTATATTTTACATATGACCCCTAAAAAGGCAGCTCTATATTCAAAAGCGGAATCTTGCGCTTCTTGGGAGTCATAACGGAAGTCAGAATTGCGACGCTGAGAATTCCGATGATAACGACAAAGGAAGCAACCGGAGAAATTTTCAGCCCCCAGACGCCGCCCAGCATTTTGCCGCCGATAAACAGCAGCACGAAAGCCAAGCCCTTTTGCAAATGGCGGAAGCGGGCCAAGACATTTTCAATCAAAAAGAACAGCGACCTCATTCCCATAACCGCAAAAATATTGGAAGTGAAAATAATGAACACATCTTGAGAAATGGAAAACACCGCCGGGATGGAATCAAAAGCGAAAATAATGTCAGTCTCTTCCACCAAAAGCATAATCAAAAACAGGGAAGTAACGCGCCACTTTCCGTGTTCTTTGAGAAAGAATTTACCGCCATGGTGCTTATCCGTCACGGGCAATATCTTCTTGGCAGCCTTTATGAATTTATTATTCTCAAAGTTGACATGTTCTTCTTTTTTGCCCTTGAGTAGCATCGCTCCGGAATAAAACAGCACGGCTCCAAAAATATAAAGCACCCAATGAAACTGGCTGACAATATACGCCCCCGCCACAATAAAAACAGCGCGAAACAAAATAGCGCCTATAATCCCCCAGAAGAGCACACGATGATGATACTTTTCTTCCAGCTTGAAAAAATTGAAGAGAAGCAACAGGACAAAAAGATTGTCCACGGAAAGCATCTTTTCAGTCACATAAGCCGAAAGAAATTCCGCCGATTTATCCGCACCCATCAAATGATTGATCAGCAAGCCGAAAACGACCGAGATGCCGATCCAAAAGAGCGACTGATAGAGCGCGGGTTTGAATGCAATGCGATGGCTCTTGCGGTTCAAAAAACCGAGGTCGACAACCATAAACCCGACTACGATAACGGCAAAGAGTATGAATAGCGATAGTTCTACATCCATATTGATGGTAAATTTTACGACAGAAATTTCCCCGAATGTTTTTAATTATAATACCAAATTAGCGCGAGGTCAATTTTCCGGAATATTATTTTCCAGTTCAGCAGCGTCGCGTGGAGCAGCAAGGTGGAGCAGCAAGGTGGAGTAGCATGGCTTTAGCCTGCGCGGTTGTCCCAAGCAAATGGAACGAACGTATGCGTAGGTTTTTACGAGCATTGGACAGCGGCGCAGGCTAAAGCCATGCTACTCCGAAAGTTACTCCGCTACTCCAACTGCCTCTTGAATTATTTTTTCCATCTGCTATACTGAAAGCGTTCTGAGAATTAAGCCGAAGTGGCGGAATTGGTAGACGCGCACGACTCAAAATCGTGTGGGGCAACTCATGAGGGTTCGATTCCCTCCTTCGGTACATAAAAAGAAAAATAGACTCACTAGAGTCTATTTTTCGTCATACGCAAATATATGGTTCTAACTAAGAATCTCCGACTAAAAATCCGTGTATTATTCCGGTAAGCAATTTGAACTTTACTCAAACAAACAAACAAAGCTCCTTCTCCTGCGATAAATCCCACATTTTGTCATCCTCGTAAGGATCCCTTAACCGATAGATTACAAGCTAAACAGTATCATATGCGAATAATATCATTTAAGAGATTCCTACCGGATGACAAAAATGATGGTTTTTAAGAAACAGAAGCACCTTGACTGTGTCAAAAACCATATATTACCGCATGACCCCAATTTTCACTCTCCCATCGCCACATCGAAAAATCCCAGATACATCGCGCTGCTCCAGAGTTGCGCCTCGCAGCCGAGTGACTCCTGGCACACCGCCGAGCTGATTTCCGCGTGATGACCGATAGCTCCCATATAAAGTATTTCGTTGGTGCTGGCGTCCATAATCTCGTTGATGTACTCCGAATATTTCACCGGATTGATCCGATAGAGAACCGATGCTGTCAGATTGTTCATAAAATACCAACTGTCGCCATTGTGATAGCTCGGGCTGCCTTCCCCCGTGTCTTTGCCGATAAATCTGCTGTCCACCTGCGAGAGCGAGGCGATGCCGCCCCATTCCAGATATAGCTCCGGCAATATTTTATCGAAACATTTTTCCCATTTTTCCGGCAAGAGAAGCTCGGGGTAAAGATGATAAGCCAGAAACACATTCGGTCGCGTCGTGCCGCTATCGGCGCAATCCCAGAGCATTTCTCCGCGATAAAATCTTTTGACGACTTCCCTCTCCAAGTCCTCCAAAAGAATTCTGTATTGATCATTATCGGTCTCAAGATAAAGAAATTTATAAAGCGCCAAAATGCCCGCCTGCACCTCGATGCGAAAACCGTCGCGGTCTATACTGTCCATCCATGTCTCCTGCGCATAATTTTTCACAAGACCATCCTGCATTCTCTCGTTCAAAATTTTGGGAACAATCTTCTCGAATTTCTTCACCACATCCGCGCGGAAAAACTTACTGATGCGGTTGGATTTGAAAATCTCAAAACATTCGCGCGCCAAGATCCCGATTGCGTCCGCGCTCTGAGTCTCTTGCACCGACTCCGGAAATCTTTGTTTGCAAAAGCAGTCCCTGTCTATGACACTGTCCAGTTGCGACATTATTATATCTTCCGCAACTTTCTTATCCAGCTTATAAATTTGCGAGAGCGACATCGCCTCGTCTCTGTGCCAATATTGAAAAAACCAGGGAATGCCGGCATAGGCTCCGGCGTATTTATTTTTTGAAATAAGCGTCCTGATTGAATTTTGAGCGCAAAGGCAAGCCACTCTTATCTCCGTGTCGGTGATTTCCGGCACGTTCAAATCGCTATGCTCATCACGCGTCTTCTTGTAAAGCTTATCCCAATTTTTAAACACTTCATCCGCTTCTTCAATCGCCCCTTTCTTCGTCTTGCCAACCGCAAAAACCGCCTTCTTGAAAGTCATACGAAACGCGCGAAAGACATAGCGATCGCAGGGATAGGAATTTCGCTTCCGGTCTTTGGAATAATATTTGGAAAAAAATTCCCCGATCTTGGTAAAAGAATCTTTATCGGTTTTAACCGCCAGAAAAAGCCCGAACTCTTTCTTGTCTCCCAAATTATCTTCTTTCCAGTCGCGCCGCTTGGTATATTTGACAATCAAGTGGTCCTCGCGGACTTCCACCTCGTAAAATCTGCCCAATTGCCTTGAATCGTACGGATGCCTGATATCCAGCACCACTTCCGCCTCCGCTTTCTTGCCGGTTTTGAGGCATAAGGCATTGTGTCCATCGGGAATAAAATAGTCTTCCGTCATTCCGTCTTTGCTTTCTCTTACGACTTTGAAGAAATTATTTTTCACCTCGACGATTTCGTCCCTTCCCAATATTTTAATTTCGTCGATTATCTTGTAGACGTTCGGCTTTCTATCGTAATTGTTGCTATCGGCAAAATAGAAACCCTGATAACGAGTCTCCTCTTCCGACAGATAAAAGTAATTCCCAAAATCGTTCCCCAAAATCAAACTCCCTGCGTTTTCCACGCTTTTTTCCGTTTTTGTATTTTTGTATTGATTGATTATTTTCATTTTTATTTTTTAAAAATAAAAATACGATTTAAAAAGTATGTTTTTATTCCGCCCCTCATTAATCAGAAATAAGGCTTTGTATCCGGACCACACCAGAGATGGTGTGAAATATTACACAATAACATTTTATCCTGCGTTGTTCACACCATTTCTGATGTGATCCGAAATCCGAAATCAAAAATTCATAATTCAAAATGCAACAGATATGTTAGGGGGGTGCTCAAATATTCATATTCCCCCGGAAATATTATCACTCCCTGTAAAATGCCGCCGCCTCTTCCGGAGAAACGGTAATGACGAACGATTCCGTGGCAAGCTCGAAACCCGCCCAAGTATTTATTCTCGGTGTAATCTCAAAGTGAAAATGCAAATCATCTCCGGTTGGCGCAACGTGCAAATAGAAATTATACGGCGCGCCAATCTTGGCCAGCTTGGAAAGAACTTTCTCAAAGACTTCCGCCAGATCCCCAAACTCTTCTTCGCCGATCTCGGTGATATTACGATAATGCTTCTTGGGAAAAATCATCACTTCATAATTGAATCGCGGCGCAAAAGACGTGAACGCCAAAAAATTTTCATTGGCAAAAATAAACCGCTCGCCTTTCTCCTCTTCCTTGATAATTTCGCAATACGGACACTGCGCATATTTCTTGACCGCTTCCGCTTTTTCCCGCACATAGCGGGGGACAAGATTGCCCGCGACTATTTGGCTGTGGGAATGCGCGATCGAGCAGCCTCCTTCGGCGCCATTATTTTTGAAGATCTGCACATATTTTACGCCATCTTTTTGGCTTAATTCAGCCATTCTTTGCGCATAGACTTTCAGCACGCCGCAAATTTCCTCCCGGGAGAGATCCGCCAATTGCCTTTTGTGATCCGGCGTCTCGGCAATGACTTCATGAAAACCGAAACCCTCGCCTTTCACAAAAAAATCGTTTTCAGCTCCGATCTCTTTTTGCAGCTCCGGCTCCACCGCCGGAAATTTATTGACAAACCATCTGACTTTCCACTCCTCGCCCTGCGTAATCCTGCCAATCTCCGGAGGAGTCAGATTCTCGTTGCCGGGACAAAAATAGCAGACACCGTTTGCAGCACTGTTTGTTCCTGCCTCCGTCTCTTGCGGCCGCTTCCCTCTCCCCAAAGCGATGTAACTCCAACGGTCCAAAATATAATCTTTTCGAAGCTCAATCATAATTATTTATCAAAATATTATTTTTTCTCTCGCATATCATCCCGGAATTTGCGAGGCAAATATCAGAAACCCTTTATAAAAACGCACGATGTCCTCTATTAATTGCATAGCACAGTCAATATCTGTCATTTCGAAATGAGGTACTCCGATTGAGAAATCTAGGAACAATACTATGCAAATATAATTTTACTGTAAAAACAATACCAACAAGGTTTTCGTGCATTTCTCAGATCTCTCAGTCGAGTACTCCTTCGAGATGGCAAATGGGGGTCAGTCAAGCTCCGGTATCGGGATTGCCGCGTCGCCGGGTTACCGACTTCTCGCAATGACAAGAGCGACAATCATTTCTTCTTTTCAAACATTCTCTCCACTGATAAATTTTCCGCTTCAATATAATGAAGGGCGAAATTCTCCCAGTCCGCCATAAAAGCGATCTTGCGCGCGCGGATCTTGTTGTCTATCCTTTCCTTGCGATCAAAATTGGTAAAGCGATGCAAACTTTTGGTAAGCGCCTTGACCACCTGTTCCTTGGAATTATTTTCCATATCCAAAACACGAATACCCGGCACTTTGTCCCGATCCAAGGCATCGCTGAAGTATTTTCCGAACCCCGAGAGATTGCTGGTGATGGCCGGTACAGCCAGAGCCGCCGCCTCAAGCGGAGTATAGCCCCATGGTTCGTAATACGACGGAAAAACCCCCAAGTGCGAAGCCTCGATAGTTTGATAATAATCCAAATCGCTCAACCCGTCCACTCCGGAAAGATAAATCGGATAGAAAATAACTTTCACCTTGTCTTCCTCGCGATTCTCCAGCCCCGCCTGCTTGAAGCCGTTGATAATCGCATCCTCGTTTTCATTGGCGAGATAATGCGTGGAAAGCGGCGCCGGCTTGCCTTTGAAAGTCTTGAGGCGCAAGAGCTTTCTTTGCATACTGCGTAAAAAATCCTCGTGAAAAATCGCTTTTTCCGTCAGAGGTTTTTCCTCGGTAATGGTATACAGGATATTTTCCTGAATATCTTTTTCTTCCTCGTTCAAGGCTTCTTTGATATCGCGAAAAGCCTCCCGCGCGCTTGCAACCTCGGGTCTGATTGAAATCGCTGCTCCCGGCACGTAGAAAAAAGCGACGACTGTCTTTTTGTTTTTCTCTTTCTTCATTTTCTCATTGAGCTTTCCCAGCGATTCTATAAAAACATCGATACCCTTGTTATGAAATTCATAACGGCTGGCGGTAAAAAAGAAGAGGCTCTCCTGCAAATCGAAAGAGTAGTAGGGGAAGAAATAATACAGCGCAAATTCCCTGAGCCGATTGCGATAAAGATTATGTTTCTGCGTAAGATCCTCAAAGCTCAAAAATTCCGACATATCCAAGCCGTTGGGCAAAATCACATCCACCTCTCTCCCAAGAAACGCCTTCGCCTCCAAGGCCGTCACCTGACTGACGGTCGTCAAAACGTCCGCAGCCTGAGCGCTGGCCTTCTCAATACTGAACTTGGCGATGATGCCAAACCTGCGCGCCTCTTCTTCCGGATTTATTTTGTCCAAAACGGCATAAAGTTCCTGCCCGCTGCCGGCAATAGTGCGCCCCAAAATCGTGGCATGCGTGGTGAAAGTGGTCGGAATCGGCAGATTATTTTTTCTGATAAAAAGTATCGACGATCCTGCTAGCCACTCGTGCGCGTGAAAAATCACCTTCTTGTCGCCATGAACTTTTTTTATTTTCTCCATTAGAATGCCTACCGTCCAGCCCCAAAGTACCGGTTCGTTAAAATCATAGGGAGCGTTCAAAGAATCCACCTGAAATCCGTCCCAAAGTTCCTTTTTGATTTCGTCCATGTGCAAACCGTACCCGCAAAAATCAATCAATATCACGGCGGGGTCGCCCTCAATCAGCCAGGTGCCGAAATGACAGACGACCCCCAAGGATTTCATCTCCTCGCACACCCCCCTGTATTCTTCCGGCGCGTCTCCTTCTTTGAAACTGCTGCGGCTGGCCTCTTCGAAATAGGGACCGATCAGGCAGTATTGATTTTTATAATGTTTCTGTATCTGCTTGGATTTGGAACTCAGAACGGTAAAAATACCCCCCACTTTATTGCAGACTTCCCACGAAGCTTCGAACAACATATCCGCTTTTGGTTTCATATCTTTTTGTTTATTTAAATTTAAATGCTTATTTTTCTGTCATTGCGATAATCCGATACCCCGGGCGATGCGGCAGTCCCGATACCGGAGCTTGACTAATTCTATTATTTGTCATCTCGAAGGAGTACTCGACTGAGAGATCTGGGAAATGCACGAAAACTTTATTGATATTGTTTTTACAGTAAGATTATATTTGCATAGTATTATTCACAGATTTCTCAATCGGAGTACCTCATTTCGAAATGACAAATATTGATTGTTTCTTTTAATAGGTATTGCGAGGCGGTACTCCGACGCGGCAACTACTTCACAATGACGTCACCCGATGAATGCGTTTTATCCGTCATGCTCAAGATGACGGCGAACGCGCAAACACCGATCACTTCGCCCCGCCCAAAACCAGCTTAAAGTCATTAAGCACATTCATATAATTTATAAAAGCCTCGTACGGAGATTCATAGGGGCTGAAATATTTGTGAACGTCTCCGTCCGAAAACCATTTCGTGCACATATAATAAAAGTGATCGCTGGTCTGCAATTTTCGCCAATCGTCTTTCAACTTCTCGTCATCGCAAGAATTCACTTCGTCCTCAATCTCATATATTTTTCGAAGCGCCGCCTTTTGCATGGAGTTTCCCGTCCAGGCACTCAAATCTCTTTCCGTATCCGCCCACGTGACTATGTCGTGCATATCCAGCTCGTCGCGGACTTCATACGCGTCGGCGACCTCGGAAGGCGTCTTGAAATCGTTATCGGGGTGCTTTAAAATTTCTTCCGGCAAACTGCGCAGAAAATTGAATATTCCCGTATCTTCCCACTGATGCTCGCCGAAAGTTTCATAATCCATAAAAAGATTTACAGTCTGCCCGTTGCCGTTTATCGAATTCACCCATTGCGCAAACTTGGGCGCATAAAGAGGATACTCCTTCCAGCCGCGATTGCTGAAACGAAAAGCGATGTCATCGGAAAGTTTGTAATTCTTGAGCAACAGTTTGATTTTCTTGGTGTTGTAAGGACGATACACGAAATTTGGCGACTTGCCTTTGAGATAATAATCCCACCCCTCGGCGACAACGCCTTTATAGCCCAGCTTTTCAACCAAGGCCGCCAGCTCGTTATTGTAAGCCAACTCCGTATTGCGAAAAATCTGCGGCTCGTAGCCGAAAAGTTTCTTGATTTTATCCCGATGCATCTTGATCTGGTCGACGAACTCGTCATTGGAATAAAAAAACGAAAGCGAATGATAATAAGTTTCATCCAAAATTTCCACGTTGCCCGTATCAACCAGTTTCCGAAAAGACTCTATCACCTCCGGCGCATATTTTTCCATCTGCTCCAGCGCGACGCCGGAAAAGGAAAAGCTTATCTTGAATTGCGGATATTTGTGAATAAGATCAAAGAGAACCTGATTGGCAGGAAGATAACATTTTTGCGCAACCTTTTTCATAATCGCCTCGTTGTTCTTCTCATTGGACGCGCCGTCATTGAAATAATCATGATCGTTGCCAATGTCAAAAACGGAATACTTTTTTATTCTGTACGGCTGATGCACTTGAAAATAAAAGCAAATTGATGGCACTTTCGTAAAATTTAATTTTTAATACTTGTCATCTCGAAAGTCGTACTCGACTTGAGAGATCCGGGGAAATATATACATTATACTTAATATTATATACTGCATAATACATTTTTCAGATTTCTCACACCCCCTTCGGTCGATTCGAAACACCTGTTAAAAGAAACAATCAATATTTGTCATTTCGAAATGAGGTACTCCGATTGAGAAATCCGGGAATAATGCCATGCAAATATAATCTTACTGTAAAAATAATAACAACAAAGTTTTCGTGCATTTCCCAGATCTCTCAGTCGAGTACTCCTTCGAGATGACAAATGGGGTCAGTCAAGCTCCGGTATTGGGATTGCCGCGTCGCCCGGAGTACCGGCTCCTCGCAAACCGGTTAAATTTTCATCGGTACCAAACTCTTGTATATCGTCAATATCCTATCCGCAGCCCGACCCCAGCTGAGATTGTCAATCTCCCGATTCCCGTTTGCCAGCAAGCAGTCTTCCAATTCCTGATTTTCCAAAACCGCCAAAATTTTATTGGCCATCTCATCTACATCCCAAAAATCCGCTTTTAGGCAATGGTTCAACACCTCGCTCACTCCCGACTGTTTGGAAATCATAACCGGCGTACCGCTTGCCAGCGCTTCCAAAGGAGTGATGCCGAACGGTTCGGAAACCGAAGGCATAACATACAGATTCGCCATTTTGTATATCTTTCGCAGCTGCTTGTCGCGCAAAAAGCCGGTGAACAAAACCTTGTCTCCGATGCCGAGTTCGCATGCCATCTCAATAACTTTTCTCTCCATATCTCCTCCTCCGGAAACTATAAAAAGCACATCATTATTCTTTTCCAAAACTTTCTTCGCGCTGCGCAAGAAATAATCCGCGCCCTTATGCAATGTCAGCCGACCCAAAAAGAGCACGATCTTTTTGCCAAACGGATTGACCGCCTCAATATCATTTGCGAAATCGCTCTTGTCTATTCCATTATACACCACGTCGATTTTTCCCTTCTCTATATCGTAATTATCCGCAATTTTATTTTTCGTAAATTTACTCACGGCAATGACTCTGTCCGCATTCTCAATCCCCCGGCGCTCAATCTCGGAAATGGCAGGATTCATCCCCCGCCCCCCGCTGCGATCCGATTCGGTCGAATGTATATGTGAAATCAGCGGCTTGCTTGAAATCTTTCTCGCCTCCTCCCCCGCCGCAAGCGTCATCCAGTCATGGCAATGAATAATATCGTGATCAACCTCCGCGGCAATATCCCGCGCAATCGCAGTGTACCTGCCCACCTCATTCACCAAGTTGGAGCTATAAAAATCCCTGTTTTTAGCTGTCTTAAACACACTCCAATATGTTTCATCGGTCATATACGACTCCAGCAGAGAATCAACTAGCGTTATTTTTGTTTGTGGCAGATTGGCGGAAATTATGTTCAGAAAACCCTCCGAAACTTTTGTACTTTTGGGCAAGACAAAATTGATCTCAACTCCTTTTTGGGAAAGTGCTTTCGTAATTCCGTAGCACGCCGTCCCTAGCCCCCCGCTATTGTATGGAGGAAACTCCCAGCCAAACATGAGAACTTTCATGTTTGTTTTTCTTAAAAATATATGGAATTTTTATAACTCGAATGCTTTTTGCTATCTTTTGATTGATTATAACACAAAATAAAAATAAGACGAAATATTTGAATGTAATTATAATTTTCTTCTTTTCCATTCTGCCATTCCGGAATTTCGGTACTCCGAAATATCCGGAATCCCGTAGCTACGCAAGACGAGTATTGTATCTCATTTTTACAAGTGAATTTTGCATTATGAATTTCGGATCACACCAGAAATGGTGCGAACCACGCAGGATAGAATGTTCTTGCGTGGCATTTCACACCATTTCTAGTGTGGTCCGAATGCAAAGACGGGATGACAAGCTTTTAGAAAACAATAGATAATACCAAATTAACTTAATCCGTACCACAATCCATTTATAAAGTATTTGAATTTTCCCCCTCTCGGGAGAGGGTCGGGGTGAGGGGGAATAAATGTAAAATTGTTATGTAACAGATTAAGTTAATTCGGTATGATATGTCAAAAAAACTACTTCAAAAACCCCTCCACCTCCCGCCAAATAAGCTCACTTACTTCTTCCTGCGATAAGATTTCTTTTCCCTTCATACAATCAATTTTTTTCCAATCGTCATTTTCCTTTACCAGCCGCAGCGCTTGATTGCGAGCGTTTATGAGATGCTGTTTGTCGCTCTCGTGAATGTCCCGCTTCTTGGCCTTGTATGCACGCGAACTTTTTTTGCCTATAAGTTTTTGCCCGACTTCCGGCAGCACATCGAGATACAAAACCACATCCGGACGTGGAATCCCAAAAATTTCAAATTCCATCTTCTTGAGAAATTCCATCATCTCCCTCCGCTGCTTGGCATTCTTCACGCGTCCGCCCTGATGAATCATATTGGCCGACACATATCTATTACACACAAACACCTTGCCTTCTTTCAAGCTCTTCTCAATTTCTCCTTTCGATTCCCATCGATCCAGCGCATACAGCATCGAAGCAAGATAAGGATGTACGTCTCCAAGCTTGCCCGTCAGATATTCCCCGGTAAATTTTCCGAAAAAATTATCATAGTATCGCGGAAAATCTATCGTGCCCGTCTTGTACCCCGCTTTCCGCAATCTCTCCAAAAGCAGCGCCGTCTGCGTCGCCTTTCCCGACCCGTCAATCCCATCCAAAACGATAAAAACCCCCTTGCCTTTTTTCATTGTTATAATTTTATCGTGTTATGTTTTTATTATAGAACAATTTTTGGAAATACGAAAATAATAGCCATTTCACAAAAAGACGCGATAAATCGCGTCTCTACGGAATACAAAATTATACGTGGAGTAGCAAATTGTTTTTTGCATTTTGCATTTTGGATTTTGGATCACACCAGAAATGGTGTGAAATGCTAGGCAAAAACGTTTTATCGCGCGTGGGACAGCAACGCAGGCTGAAGCCATGCTACTCCGAGAATTATTCCGTTTTGACATAAACATAAAGACGCGATAAATCACGTCTCTACGGAATACGTGGAAATCGTTGGACAGCAAAAAAGGACAGTCCTTACCGCATCAAAAGGACTGTCCTTCCTGTTAATCCTCCAATTCATAACTGTCTCTTTCGGGTTTGTTGATTT
>JBAXYM010000030.1:0-15025 GCA_041670805.1 Patescibacteria group bacterium | reverse complement strand
TAAATGCGTAAGTTCTATAAATAATATTTTCTCACTAAGAATGTCCCCAATGACGTTTTTTTTAAAATTCAATGCCACGCGAACAGCCACAAATGTTATGCTCGACCAACTATTGTCCGTATGTCTCCCCCGGTGCAATTTCATCCCATTCTGTGCTTTTATCGGCTTTCGGATTATCGGGATCATCTGTTTTACTCAAGGTCAATGTAGCTCCGGCGGAACAAGAAATCCCCTGATTATCTTTGACAGTTAACATAATTGCATAATTCACCTTTCCCACCGGGAAGTTCTTTGTTGCGGAAGATTTATCTCCATATTTTGCGCCATCAATAAGCCAACTGTAAGAAGCTATATTCTCCGTCTCGGAAGTGCCGGTAAATTTGATATCTTCCAAAAATTTGCATTTATCCGAAACGCAATTCTTTCCGCTATCATTAGTCATGGTAAAAGACGCGGGCGTAACGGGAGAAGAAGTTGCAAAACTTAAACTCGGGTCCAATTCGGAACTCCAAGAAGACCACCCTGAAACCCCTAAACAATGGTCCTCATTGCTATTATCATAAACCTTTATTCTCCAATCGTAAGTCTTGTTGTATTCCAAATTATACGGGCTGCCGTCATTCTTTCGCAAAAAATCTTTAAAGAGAATGGCAGACATTGCGCATTCCGTGCCGGAATCCGTCTTCCGGCAAGAGACATCTCCAGCCGATCTGACGGCCGAATAAATTACGGAAGAATTGTCTTGTTCTCTCGCCTCTAAAATATAAGAGGAAGGCTTGTCATTCACGTCTTTATCTTCAAATTTCCATTTCAAGGTATAGAGAAGAGGCTCTTCGCAAGAGAATTTCCTGTCATATCCCGACAATTTCGCTTCCGGACTATTATTCTTGCATGCAGGATCTTCGCAACTGCTGCTGCACACGACAAACCTGTAAAATTTATCAAGTTTTGGACTGACATCCGTGTCATCAAAACCCGTCGCTATGCTGTTTCCGGCGCCATCGGTAACAATGGCCCTGAAAAGTATTATCTGCTGCGTACCGGAAATGCCGAGATCCCCCGTCGGTATGACAGGATGAGCGCAGGTCCCGCCCACCACGCATATCTCGCACGACGCTTTTCCTTCGCTTGAAGGATGGCAAGTGAAAGAAGTTTTATGCGGATTTAAGTCCTTATCCTCCTTCTGATATTTTTTCAAAGTCTTCGGGTCCCAATAACCGGCCGCGTCTCTTTTCTTGGATACACCGGAAATCCACTCAATCTTGATTGAATCAATGCCGGAAGAATCGGAAGCACCTACCTTTACCGTAAGATTTTTGTCGGAAGTCCAGACATTGGCTTCGTTGGCGGTGCTGGTGGAATAATAATCATCATGGATGCCGTCCTTATCGCAAGGGACGTATTTCAAGTTTGCCGGAAGAGGTTCCATATAACCGGAAGATTTATTACCGTCTTTATCACAGACCAGATTGGGAGTTAATCCCCTTGCCCCCTTGTCGCAATCGGAATCGTTGTTGTCTATTTTTCCGTCTTTGTCATCATCTATCCCGTTGGTGCATCGGTCATCAAACCAATTCGCATAATCCACCGTACTGATGTTGAAAGTGATATTTTGCTTGTCTACCGAAGTGTCGAGATTGTTTTGTTCTTCCTGGACTTGCGCAAAAATGCCTTGAGAGAAAACAAAAAAACAGAGAAATGAAAACAGAGAAAGAAATACTGACTTTTTTTTGATATTTTTGGCTGGAAGCAAGCTCATACTTTTTGTTTTATGCTAATCTTAAAAACCCTTTACCGACTGCAACTCCAGTGAAATCCCGTCATCAGTCGCGGGAACTATTTGGCTGACAGTTCCGCAAGAGAGAGCCGTAATCGTGTAAATGTTATCGCCTGACGCCGTGAAGTCGTTCGATTCCGCCCCCGAACCCTCAAAAATAACGGCAAAACCGCCTATTTTACACTCACCTTGAGTGGCAATTTTAACTTTGATTTGTTCCTTCCCCTCCACGCACTCTTGACTCAAAACCTCCATTGTCCCCGCACAATCTTTTTTCTTCGCCGCAACAGCATTCAAATCGGGTTTCTTCCGTTTACTCTCCTCCTGTTTGCCGTCAGTATTTTTCGTAAACACACCAAAAGTGTCTCCGCAATCATAAATCCTGCAAATGTCGTAGTTGCCGTCTCCACACTGGGTATAATATTTGCAACCGAGATCCAAGCACTCGGACTCCAAGAGACTGCATTCGTTGAAATATTCATCGGGATTCATCATTTCTCCCACTTGTCGCGACTCAATACTGTCTCTGGTATATAGCAAAGCTCCCACTATGTACGTAAGAAGCAACGAAAAAATAAGACAGAATAAAAGCACAAAAGTCCTCAGAAACTCCGTCTTATTTTTCATTAAAAATCCTATTTTTATTTTTCTCATCGTTTTTTCCTTTTATGTTTCCGTTAAAGGGCACATTGGAATTTATGGATTACACCGGAAATGGTTACGGGCAATGCAGGAGAGAACGTTTTTGCGTAATATTTCACACCATTTCCGGTGTGGTCCGGATGCAAAGCCGGATTTCCGACTTCAGTTTTGGTGTCCGCTGCCGAACCATCATACACTGCCGCATGAGCAGTTAAAAAGATTTCGCGAAAGGATTATCGCTCCGCGGAAGATTAAGATCAATAGCAGGATACTCGTTGACGACTATCTGCTTGAGCTGCTCCCCGTCCAGAAGATTTTTAACGCCGTTGTTCGTATTACTGATATAATCTTGGTATTCCTGATAAGAAGCGTCTTCTTGTCCGATTCCCGTTTGCACCGCCTCCTCCGATCCCCCGGACAGAAAAAACACATAGCAGAGGGCGCCGACAAAAATCGCCAAAGAGGCAAGAATAACAAGCATCTTTTGCGATCTTTTTATTTTTTTAAATGATGCGCTTTCCATTTTAGTCTAGTAATAAATAAATCTGAGATTGAGCTTGAATTCCAATATCGGATCCTGTGACAGTGACTGCTCTTCCGATTGACCTGATTGCGAACTTGTTTTAGCCTCGGAAGTTATACTCACTTGATCTTCCTGCAAGAAAGGTATCCCGTTTTCCAAGGATTTGGTAAAACTCTGAAAGTCGGCAAAATTACCGCGCAATGAAAGCGCTATACCCTGCTGATTAAGCGGGGATTCCTCAGCAACCGCTCCTCCTGCCGCCATGCCTGCCGCCATGCTGCCGCCGTCCGGAGTGATTACAGCTCCCGTCGAGGTCGTGGTGCCGACCGTATCTGTCGGAGTATCTTTCACCCCCTCCAATTCAAAGGACAAAAGCTCCAGATTATAATTTTCCGAAAGCTTCCGCAGATGAATTAAAAAATCTTCATAATTATTTCTGTTCGAGATAATAAGCGCCAGTTTTTTCGAGTTCACCGCCAAGTCTTTATTTTCTTGGTTAAAAGCTTCTATGTTTTTCAAAAGATCTTTTTTACTCTGCAAATCTTCTTGCTTGGCGGCATACGCCTCTTTCATCTTGAGCTTCTCTCGATAGAGCGGCGACAAGAAAAAATACAGAAAAGCAATGGAAAGCAGGAGAGACCCGCACAAGAGCGCCACATCCCGATTGCCTTTCAAGTTACCGGCGATTTTCGAATTATTCAAGTTTTTATCCATAAGATTTTACAAATTTAATAATTCAAAGACAAACTCCCTCGGAAATTTATAACGCCGGGCTTGTCATCCTTAAGATTAAATCTATTGATAACCACCGGCTTATTCACTTCGCTGACCTCATTGAGAGATTTTTCAAACTCATCCAAATGCACCTTGTCATAAGCCTTGCCCTCAAATGAAACGATAACTTTCTTGCCGGTATTTCCGCTATTGGCAGCCGCCGGTGTTTCTTGCAGGTTTACGGAATAGCTGGAAATATCCAAAAAGCGATTGACATGCGCAGACAGGACTCCCAAGCCAAAATCCCAATACTGTTCATGAAAACTGAATATGTCCTTGCGAAGAACCGCTTTCGCGTTCACTTCAACGCTTCCATCCGTTTCTGACTTCTTTATACCGCTAAAATCCGAGGATTCAACCCAGAAAGAATCTTCAAAAATCAACATTTGTTTTACAAGAGTATCATAATCTTTGGCCGCCACCTTCATACTGATGCCGGCTGTCGCAGGATCGCACTCCCAGCTCGTCAGATACACCCCCTGAATAATCATATATTTCAAAAAGGACATCCCTTTCGAAGAATAAACATGTTCGCCGAGAACCTTCTCTATGTCTTTCTTGTTGTACTCCGAAGACAAGAGATCGCTCTTCTCGATCTCGTTTTTGATTTCCGTTTTTACATTTCCTATTTCACTGTCAATGACTTTCGTCTTCTCTTCAACGTTCCTTTTCTCAATCTCCGTAAAACCATAAGCCGACGCGGAAGCTAAAACGAAAAAAACAGCCAAAACATAGACGGCAGCCTTCTCTCTTTTTTTATTGGCCTCAATTGTGAAATTCTCCGGAAGTAAATTTATACTTGGCATAGAATTGTAAAAATAACTTTTAGTTATATCGTATTGCCTAAAATGATTTGTGCAAAAAATTCAAAACGCTTCTTTACTTCAGATTATACCACACTCTGTTTTTTGTGCAAAGTATTTTTTTATTCGCCTGTGCTTACACTAAAAATATTTTTAAACCGAGTCGAATAATAAACATTAATATTTTGTCGGAATGAGATACTCCCCGGGCCATCTGCGCTTTGGATCGCTTATTTTTGCCAAATTAAAAGATAAAATCAATTTTTATTTGTCGTTCCGGAATTTCGGACTTCGGACTTTTGGATTTTGGATCACGCCAGAGATGGCGTGAACCACGCGAAATAGAACGTTTTTGCGTAATATTTCACACCATTTCTGGTGTGATCCGAATGCAAAGACGGGATAACAAGTGAAATATAATGCACAATAAATTTAAGTCAACGAACAAAAAAGATTTCACAAAGCTATTATAGCACTATATTTATTTTTTACAAAATACTCAGTTCCTTCATCGCCCGTTCAAAAATACGGAAGACTCTTTCAACCTCTTCCTTGTCCGTTTCAAATGCAGGTTCCGACTCCAATCGGACTTTCATCCGGTACGCCCAAATGATATCATCGCGAAAATTTATTTCCGTGTCGGGAATTTTTGAAATCCGTTTCTCCAGATTCTCCCCGGAGAGATTGGCGCTGCGCAGACAATCATCCAGCAATCCTTCAGCAATCACTGTCGCCTCCTTGTTGTCTTCGATACTGTCCGACTCGATGAGGCGGCGCGCTTCCGCCCATTTTCTTTGTACTTTACCCTTGGATATTTTGCCGGACGTAATGGCCGCTTCCACCGCGTCGTAAATCTCGCGTCCCAATTTTCTGAAGCGCCCCATAACCATCACGATGCCGACAAAAATAATAATATCCAACAGGATAAACATATTCTTAATCAGCAGGAACGTAAAAGGCCACCACCACAAGGCTATCTTGCTCTCCCCCAGATTTATAACCGGATAAGAGGCGGCTTGGATTAGCAGATGCTCGAAAATCATAAATTTAGATTAGATGGCCGGTTTTTGCGAAAGCCAAGTGGAATTTTTTTCATAAACATCGGCGACGCCCAAGATAATCTTCTCTTCCAGCGGCTTGCCGATAATCTGCATTCCGACCGGCATAGGAATTTCCCCGTCCTCCGGCTTGACAAAGCCGCAAGGAACGGAAACCGCCGGCAATCCCGAAAGAGACACCGCGGAAAGAAAAATGTCGCCCAAATACATTTCCAAAGGATTGTCGCTGTGTTCGCCGATTTTGAAAGCGACAGACGGCGCAGTCGGCACGATAATCGTATCGACCTTTGCAAACATTTCGTCAAAATCTTTTTTGATAAGCGCTCGCACTTTCTGCGCCTTGAGATAATAAGCGTCATAATAACCGCTGCTCAACGCGTAGGTCCCCAGCATAATCCGCCGTTTCGCCTCGCTGCCAAACCCCTGACCTTTGGACTTCACATAGACCTCCAGCAAATCTTTCACGGGAGTGTCCGGATCGCTCTGGGCGGAATAACCGAAACGGATGCCGTCGAATTTCGCCAAGTTGGAGCTGATTTCCGAGGGCGTAATAATATAATAAGTCGGCACGGCATATTTGGTGTGCGGCAAACTTATTTCCACAACCTCCGCGCCCAGTTCCTGCAATTTGGCAATCGCATCCTTTACGCACTTTTCGATATCCTTATTGAGCCCTTCGACAAAATATTCTTTGGGCACACCGATGCGCAGACCCTTTATATCGAACTTCTCCAGATATTCCAAATAATTATCCAACGGCGCGGAAGAAGTGGTCGCGTCTTTTTTGTCCTCGCCCGCAATTGACTGTAAAATGACAGCGGCATCCGCGGCGGTCTTCGCCATAATGCTCGGACAATCCGTGGATGATGTCATGGAAATAAGTCCGTAGCGCGAGATTCTCCCAAAAGTCGGTTTGAGTCCGACCAGCCCGCAAAAAGAAGCCGGCTGACGAATTGATCCGCCCGTGTCCGTACCGATAGAATAAAAACATTGTCCGCCGGCAACCGCCGACGCCGACCCTCCGGAAGATCCTCCCGGTACCCGTTCCAAGTCCCATGGGTTGTGGCTCGTGAAGAAATCGGAATTTTCCGTCGAAGCTCCGTGCGCGAACGCGTCGCAATTCACTTTCCCCAGCATCACCATTCCTTCTTCGTTAAGTTTTTCAATTACCGTCGCATCTTCGGCGGGAATATAATTTTTGAGTATGTTTGAGGCTGCCGTAGTCTCGATATTTTTCGTAAGAATCACATCCTTGATCGAGGCGGGAATTCCCAACAGCGCGCCGCCCTCGCCGCGTTGGATTTTTTCATCCGCCGCCGCCGCTTCCGTCATCGCAAAATCCTCCGTCAGAGTAATAAATGATTTCAATCTGTCATCGGTCGCCTTGATCCGGTCAAAACACGCTTTTGTCAGCTCAACCGACGAAAACTCTTTCACGCGCAGCCCTTTGGCCGCTTTTTGAATATCCAATTCTTTGATGTCCATATTTTTGATCTTAAAAATCTAGAACCATTATAACTTATGCGGCTGCATTTATCAAATGAAGCTAATTCTCAAACAGTCCCATCACCCATTCAAACTCATTCTGCCAATTGCGCCCGCTAGGTCCATCAGGATTAAATCCTGGACTTTTAGGATGAGGACGTCCGCTTGCTTCCGTGTTCTCAACCCCGAAAACAACATAAGGTCCATAGTTATAGTAACGATAGGCATCACCGCAATTGGTTCCTTTCGAATCGCCCGGAACCTTGCTCATAAGCCCGGCATCCACCAACGGCTGAATAAAAGTATCCCCGCTTTTGGATCCACCGTTATACCCCACATCCCATCCTCCACAGCTGTCATTAGTATCGGAATTTTTAGGATAATGTCCATACATACTTTTGTATATCTCCAAAGCATTCCTTATCTGCTCCATGTCCGAAAGCCTTACGGCATCCCGCGCTTTCGCCCGAGCCCCGTTGAGCGAGGTCATGGCAATTGTCGACAAAACGCCGATGATGGAAATCACCACCAGAAGTTCAATAAGAGTGAAGCCTTTTTGCCTTCCGGACATAAAATTTATGATTAATGGTTAGATACATGGGGATTTTATCGGTTTGTTATATATAGAACATACCATATATTAATCTCTTTTACAATGCGGATACATGGAACATAATTCAGAATGCCGTTTGTATTTTTGCATCCGAATCACGCCAGAAATGGTGGAAAATGTTTCGCAAAAACGTTTTCTCCTGCGTGGTTCACACCATTTCCGGTATAATCCGAATAAATGTGGTCTGAAAATCCGGATAGACAAGGAAAAATCAAGCATTATATCATCTTCAAAAAATCCGCCTCACTCAAAGTTTTCACCCCCAGCTCCTGCGCCTTTTCCAGTTTACTGCCCGGATTTTCTCCCGCGATCAAATAATCGGTATTTTTTGAGATAGAAGAATGCATTTGCCCGCCCGCTTTTCGGATAAAATTCTTTGCCTCCTCGCGGCTAAATTTCTCCAAACTCCCCGTCAGCACGAAAGAAAGTCCGTCCAGTTTTTTGGAAACCGTCCCGTCCTCTCGAATCTCCACTCCCGCTTTCAGCAGTTTTTCAATCAGCTCCAGATTTTCCTCATTGGCAAAATACTCGAAAATGCTCTCCGCCACCTTCGGACCGATGTCTTCGACCGACTCGAGATCCTCCCGGCTCGCTTTTTCTATCTTTTCCAGAGAGGAGAAATATTTCGCCAGCGTAATTGCCATCTCCTCCCCCACGTGCCTGATGCCAAGCGCGTAAACAAATCTCGCCAAGCTTACCGCGCGGCTTTTCTTAATCGCCTGCAAAAGATTGTCCGCCGATTTTTCGCCGAACCTATCCAATATCTCCAAATCGCCTTTTTTGAGCTCGAATATGTCCGCCAGATCCGAAATCAATCCTTCTTCCGCCAGCTGTTTCACTTTGTTCGGTCCCAAACCTTCGATATCAAAAGCCTTCTTGCCCACCGCATGCGAGAGCTTGCGCAATTCCACCGCAAAACAATTCTTGCTCGGACAATAATACGCCGCCTCACCCTCGGCGCGGACGACTTTCGTGTCGCAGAAAGGACACTTCTCGGGCATAAAAAATTTCTTCTCCTTGCCGGTGCGAAGCCCCGCGACCACGCTCACCACTTCCGGAATGATATCCCCCGCTTTTTGAATGACCACTGTATCGCCGATGCGCACATCCAGCCTGTCGATTTCGTCCTGATTGTGTAGCGTCGAACGCGACACCGTCGATCCCGCCACGGATACCGGTGTCAAATGCGCCACGGGAGTAAGCGCGCCCGTCCGTCCGATCTGCACCCGAATGTCCTCCACAACCGTTGTCACCTGCTCTGCCGGAAATTTGTAGGCGATAGCCCAGCGCGGCGCCTTGCCGGTATGTCCCGCCATCTCCTGCCATCTCCTTTTGTTGAGTTTCAAAACGACGCCATCGATCCAATAGTTTTCTTTCTCTTTGTGTTCGTACCAAAATTTATGAAAAGCGAATACCTCCTTGATTGAAGCAATGTGTTTCCAATTTTTATTCACCCGAAAACCCAGTTCATCCAAAAGTTCAAGCTCCCGCGCCTGTGTCTCGGGCAGCTTGATGTCTTCCGCCGCGGAAAGATCATAAATGAAACATCCCAGCTTGCGTTCCTTCGCAACCGCAGAGTCGAGCTGGCGAATCGCACCCGCCGCCGCATTGCGCGGATTGGCAAAAAGCGGTTCGCTTTTTTCCGCCCTTTCCTTGTTTAGACCGGCAAAAACGTCTTTGGACATAAAGACCTCACCTTCCACGGTGACACTCACCTCACGATTCAATTTGAGCGGAATGCTCTCGATAGTTCGAAGATTTTGCGTCACGTTTTCCCCGATCTTGCCGTCACCCCGCGTCGCGCCGTTTTTCAAAATTCCTTTTTCGTAAGTCAGCACCACATGCAGCCCGTCAATCTTGAGTTCGGCGGTGTAATCAAGAGGCAAAGAGATCTTCTCGCCGAGATCGCCCAATATTTTACGGTTGCGATTGTCAAAATCCAAGATCTCCCGCTCTTCGAAAGCGTCATTGAAAGACCATTGCCGCACCTTGTGCACGACCTTCTCGAATTTGTCGAGCGGCTTGCCGCCGATGCGCTGTGTGGGAGAATCCGGCGTGATAAATTCGGGATAATCTTGCTCCAAAACATACAGCTCATGTTTGAGGCTGTCCAGCGCCGCTTCGGAAATTTCCTGCTTGTCCAAGACATGATAAAAATAACGGTGATGGTTAATCTCCTTTTTCAATTTCTCGATGCGAGTTTTGGCTTCCGATTTGTTCATATCGATAAATTTCATTATTACGGATGGGAATAACGGGCTTCAGCCTGCGCCGGTTGTCCCAAGCCGAGAGTGCGATGCATATGTTCGTTCCGCCCGCGTGGGACAGCTTGCGCAGGCTAAAGCCATGCTACTCCGCGCATATTTCGTATATTCAATCATTTTCTAAAATAAAAGTGTCTCCCAATACCAGCCGATTATCTCGCTGCCCCGGAAGTAGCTTACCAGAAATCCAAAAATCAGGAACGGTCCGAAGGGCAGCATGCTTTTCATCTTTTTCTTGCCGCAAACTACCAAGAGAATGCCCACTATTGCGCCGGAACAAAAAGCTATGAAAAGCGTGAGTAAAGTATTCGCCAACCCCGCAGTCAGCCCCAAAAGGAATCCCAGCTTCACGTCTCCGCCGCCCATTCCCTTCCCTTGGGTAATCCATATCAGAAACAGGAAAAAACCGCCGGCGAAGATTGCCGCTCCCAAATAATCATAAAACAACGGCCAACCGGACTGCGCGCCCGACAGAAAGGTCTTTAAGAACAGTAATAAAAAAGAAACGCCGATCGCGGGAAACACCACCTCGTCGGGAATTACATAATGCCTCAAGTCAAAAACAAAAATCACAATCAAGGCAAAGAAGATAAACGCCAGACAAATAAAAGTTAAAACATTTCCCCAAGCGGAATCGTAGTTTTGAAAAATTTGCAAAAATAACGCAACAAGGACGATTCCGGCGGCTATCTCCACCAGCGGATATTGCCAAGAAATTTTCTTTTTGCAATAACGGCATTTTCCTCGCAGGGACAAAAAACTAAAGACCGGAAAAAGATCATACCAAGCGAGTCGGTGAGAGCAAAAGAGACATTTTGAGCGGGAATTGACGATGCCGTCTTTGGTGTGCAAACGAAAAATCACCACATTCAGAAAACTGCCAAAAATCAGTCCGAAAATGAAAATTGCAATCAGGATGAAAAAGTCCATTTTTTATAAAAAATAAATTAAGTCTGTTATACCAAATTAACTTAATCCGCACCACAATCCGCTCATAAAGTATTTGGTTTCTCTCCCTCTCCTATCGGGAGAGGGTCGGGGTGAGGGGGAATAAAAGTAAATTCATTATGTAACGGATTAAGTTAATTTGGTATTAAAGATCCGGCTTTGTGCCCGGACCACATCGGATCTGGTGTGAAATGCTACGCGAGAATGTTCTTTCCCGCGTGGTTCACACCATTTCCGGTATGATCCGAATGTAAAACACAACAAACATACCACAGGGACTGTATACTGTTTGGATGTGATTGAAATCATATATTGCACATCCGATTAAGTTCTATTCGATGACAAATTCACAATCATCACGATCGCAGAGAGCATAGTCGATGGTGCCGGAATTTGAAGTCCCCGGAGTAAGCTTGATACTGAAACCCTGCGCATCACCACACCCCCTAACTATTCCGACTGAACCAATATTGGCGCTTGAAGGATAAGAACTACCCGAGGACGGACTACAAATATCCGCGCCCAAAATAGTCCTCAATGTCCCCAGGCCTCCGGCACAACATATCCCGGCGGCATTTTGAACGCTTTTTGCTGTTGTTTGAAAAGAAACGTCTTTGGCCTTATTTCTCTGAGAAGCGACAGAAGTCAACACAACGGTAGACAAGATTCCAATGATCGCGATTACCACCAAAAGCTCGATAAGCGTAAAGCCCTCCCGTGGATCTTCTTGTTTTATTCATTTCCTTTGTAATAAAACCATTTAATTTTACAATTTTATTATATCACATCTATAACAAATAAAGAATTCAGATGGCTGGGTCATCTGTCCTTCAAACAAACAGCAACCCTAAAACGATCATGAAAAATATAATCCGTCGAATCATAAATTTCAGAAAATGAACAGTCTACTCAATCCAGCGAAGGAACTAACAATCTAGGACCCCCACACTAATACAAGTACAGAGATGCAAACTTGAAGCGGCAGATACTCTTAAAAAAACGGACAGGCTAAGCTGTCCGTTTTTCTCATACAAATAGTCACCTACTCATCCCGTTCTCATATCAAGATAACTTTATGTAAATTCACAATGCGTTTCGTCACACCATCCACCGGTAGTCAAAGATCCACCAAAATTAGCAGGTTTCGGTATGGTAATCTTGAAAGAACCACCAGAGCATTGCGTTTTTATAACGGGAACGCCTATTCCCGATGAAGGATAATTACCGGCAACACCACTAGCAGCAACACAAACAACTCCTCCTACTGTAGCAGGAGTTGTTAATTTACCACTATCGCAGCAAAGGATGCCGATAGCTTGCACACTTGAAACCGACGACTTAAAAGAGGCATCCGCGGCTTTCTTTCTTGCTCCGTTCAGAGAAGTCATAGCGATAGTTGACAGAATACCGATGATGGCGATAACCACCAAGAGCTCGATAAGGGTAAAACCTTTAGAATTATTCATTTTCACTTTTCTTCACCTCCCTTCGATTGTTATTTTAATTATTAATCTATATCTATGAAACCCTGAAATTCATAGCTGTATTATAGCACACGATATTTTTTTGCATAGCCTATTTGCGCAGCAGCATCTTGAGGTCGTTAGTGTTGGTTGAATATGTTACCGCGTCCTCGATGGAAATCTCCCCCGCTCTCACAAGTCTCGCCAGCGCGCTGTTGAGCGAGACCATTCCTTCGTCGGCGCTGGTATTGATCACCAGGTCCAGCTGATGGATTTTGTTCTCACGAATAAGATTCTTGACCGCGGAATTCGCTTTCATAATCTCCACCGCCGGAACTCGCCCTCCTCCCACGCGCGGGATGAGCCGCTGCGATACCACCCCCAAAAGATTTCCCGACAACTGCGCGCGAATCTGATTTTGCTGACTGGCGGGGAAGCTATCGATGATACGATCGATAGTCTGCGCGGCGCTGTTGGTGTGCAGAGTGGCGAAAACAAGATGACCGGTTTCCGCCGCCGTAATCGCCGTACTGATGGTTTCCCAGTCGCGAAGCTCGCCCACCAAAATCACGTCCGCATCTTCACGAAAAATCGCCCGCAAAGCATTGCCGAAAGACTTGGTGTCCGTTCCCACTTCCCGCTGATCGATCATACAGCGATTTTGCGTGTATACGTATTCAATCGGATCCTCGACGGTAATAATATGTTTGAAACGTTCCGAATTGATTCTATCAATAAGCGCCGCCAATGTAGTGGATTTTCCGTGCCCCGAAGGTCCGGTTACCAGTACGAAACCTTGCGCCGGTTTGGTAAAATCATATACCGAACCGGGCATATTGAGTTCTTCCAAAGGTCTGATCCGTGAGGAGATAAGCCGAAAGGAAGCTCCCACCGCATTTCTCTGAAAAAAGGCGTTGACGCGAAACCGCATTTTTCCTTCCAACTCGTAGGACATATCCAGTTCCTGTTCGCTCAAGAAAGCTTCCGCCCTGTCTTTGCTCAAGATGGAAGTCACCAGCTCAAACGTGTCTTTTGCCGAGAGAATTTCTTTTTTGTCGAGCGGGACCAGCCGTCCGTCAATCCTAACAGTAGGATACCTGCCCACGGAAAGGTGCAAATCGGAACCGCCTTCTTCCGCTGTAATTGACAAAAGATTATCCATCTCTTGTTTAGAGTCAATGCCTGACATAGTTTATATTTTATTTGTTTAAAATTTCTTTTACCTTTTCCACGACTTCCATCGGAGTAAAATGAGCCTTAATAACATAATCCACAGCTCCCAGCTTGAGCCCTTTTTCCACGCTGTCTTTCTGCCCCAAATTGGTCAGCATTATTACCGGAATGTCCTTGGTCTCGGGCGTTTTCTTGAGCTTTTGTAAAACGGCAAACCCGTCCATCTTGGACATTACCACGTCCAGGAGAATAAGGTCAGGATACTCTTTACCGACCGTCTCCAACCCCTGAATACCGTCGGAAGCAACCATAACATCGAACCCCTCCGATTCGAATTTGATTTTGTACATGTCGGAGATAAAAGAATCGTCTTCAATAATCAGAATTTTGTCCGCTTTTTTCCCTGTCATATTTATGAAAATTAACAAATTAGCTTTCAAAAATTATTCTTCGGTAACTCGTAAAATTTCTTCTATCGTCGTTAAGCCCAGTAACGCTTTCATAATCCCATCCTGTTTCATCGTCACCATTCCTTGCCTCTCCGCTTCCTTCGCTATTTCACTGTCAGTAACGCTGGTATGGATAATCTGTTCCATTTGCGGAGTCATAGACAGCATTTCGTAGATGCCCAACCGCCCGCTTGATCCCGTATTCTTGCATTCCTTGCATCCCTTCCCCCGATAGAACTTAAGTCCCTGCGACAAGTCTATATCCGCCCGCTGCTCAAGCGGAATTTTCTTAAGTTCTTCCTCCACTTCCGCCGTCGTTTCAGCGGGAATCACTATTTCCTCTTTGCAGTACGGACAAATCTTGCGCACAAGCCTCTGGGCAATGGCGATGTTGAGCGCCGAACCGATAAGAAACGGCTCGATGCCCATATCTACCAAACGAGGAACAACACCAATGGAATTATTTGTGTGCAGCGTCGAGAGCACCAAATGCCCGGTGAGCGCCGCGTGCATCGCCAGCGAAGCCGTCTCTTTGTCGCGGATTTCTCCAACCATTATGATATCGGGGTCTTGGCGCAGAATAGAACGCAGCCCCGAAGCGAAAGTATATCCTATCTCCGGCTTCACTTGGCTTTGATTGATACCTGCCAGATAATATTCCACCGGATCTTCCAAGGTCACAATATTCACCCCCTCGCCGTTAAGTATTTTCAAAAGCGCGTAGAGTGTAGTTGACTTTCCCGAACCGGTAGGACCGGTGATAAGGACTATTCCAAAAGGTTTATCTATATTTTCTTTAAGCAGCGCCAGCGACTTAGGTCTGATCCCCAAAGCCTCGAGATTGGCTATCTCCGAAGAAGTGTCCAAAATACGCATAACCACTTTCTCGCCATTAACAGTAGGAAAAGTGCTAACACGAAGATCAACACTTCTGGAAGTTTGCCCCTTCTCAGAAAGGTAGAAACGAAATCTGCCGTCTTGAGGCTTCCTTGTTTCATCTATTTTCAGATTGGAAAGAATTTTTATTCTGGAAACTACCGCCGCCGCCAAATT
>JBAXYM010000029.1:0-15636 GCA_041670805.1 Patescibacteria group bacterium | reverse complement strand
AAGAGGAAAAGTGAAACAGAGGTGCGCCAAAATGAGCACGACAATTTCCCAAGGAAAAAATTGCCGCCAAAAAAGCGCCAGGCTCAACCCCAAGGCGCTAGTGGGAACAATCAGAATAATTTCATTCAGACTTTCGACGATGCCCCCCAGTCTCATCCGGTTGCGGGCAATGATATATGCGATTGGCAAAGAGAGCAGGGCGTTGAATAGTGTGACAATTCCCGCGATGAAGAAAGAGATCAGGAGGCTGCCGGTCAAAGCGCTGACATCCGCTATCTTGAAATTCATAAAATAATAGAGAACCAGAAAAATTGTGGGCAGAAAAATTACCGCGAAATAGATAAAGGTGACGGAGAAATTGCGAAGAGAAAAAAGGCCGGCAAGCTTTTTCTCAAAATCGGGATGGAGCGTCGGCAGGGAAAAAGACTTTTTGCCAAACGCCATCCGCGCCAAAATCAATATTCCGAGCGCGATAAAAATCAAAATGATGCTGAGCGCTGCCGCCGCGGGAAAATTATTGCCGTCTTTGAGCGACACAATCAGCACAGGCGCAGTAGCGAAAGCCCCCGCCACCATCATTGTCGCGCCCGTTTCCGAAAGGCTGCGTGTAAAAGAAAGCACGGCGCCATTGATTACCCCGTCGCGACAGAGCGGAAGCGCGATAGTGCGAAAGAAGGTAAAAGAGTTGGCGCCCAAACTGTCCGCCGCCTCTTCGAAAGCGACATCGAGCTGCATAATCGCGGCCGAAACCGAACGCACCATATATGGAAGAGTAAAAACGATATGCAACAAGATAATAAGCAGCGGTCCCCGGCTCACAAGTCCGTCTTCAAGACCGAAAAGCCCGGATATGCCCCAACTCGTGCCGTAATAAAAATAGACCGAAAAGCCCAGCGCGGCCGTCGGCATCACCAGCGAAAGATCGATGAGATTATCAAGCCATTTGAAAAAACGATTTTTGCCGCGAACAATCATCCACGCCAAAGGCACGCCCAAGAGCAAATTGAAAACCGTAACGATGAGGCCGATTGAGAGCGAAAGAAAAAGCGCCCGAACTATTTCCGGATCCTTAAGCGAGTCAATATTACCGAAGTAACTCAAAATATAGACTGCGGGAATAAAAATAAATCCAAGGAAGAAAAGCAGCGAAGACCAGAGACCAAGCTTAGCGGCTTTTTTCGACCAGGAAAGAGAAGGCTTGCTTTTTGCGTCTGACATTGTTATCTGAAATGTGAGATTATTATTATTTTTTATTATAACACAGAGAATAAAAAAGTTATAACGCAAAGTTATAACGCGGAGTAGCAGGCTTTAGCCTGCGCAGTTGTCCAATGCGAGAAATACGAACAAATGCGCCGGATTTATCGGCTTGGGATAGCAGCGCAGGCTAAAGCCATGCTACTCCGTTTGGCAAATTGTTTTTTTGCATCCGGATCACACCAGAGATGGTGTGAATGCTACACGAAAACGTTTTGTCCCGCGTGGTTCAACACCATTTCTGGTGTGGTCCATAAACACAAGGTCAGATTTAATCATTGATATTTTAACCCTATGGGGTTGAGTGCGGCAAAAAATCATTTCCTAAAAAATGAAAGGAATTTTATTTTTCTAGTTCCCTTTTGCAGTCGAATCTCCCGCACAGCCCGGACAATTCCAATCGGCTCCACAGCTCCATGATGTTTGGGATGCCGAGCTGGCTCCGTTGGAACCGACGCAATAATATTTTTGTGCTCCAGGCAACCAAGCCATCAGCGACAATTTAGGATATGTAGGGCTTCCCCATGTAGAGAACCAAATAGGATAAGAAGTAGAAGATCCTATATTTTTAACTATGCTATTACACGTTGCTCGGACACTTGCAGGGTCGGAGGTAGAACTGAAGCCGGCATTGCAATCACCCGTCGGCCAGATAGCAAAATAATAAGCGCTATAGTCTTGAGAGGAGACCGCATCTATCTGAGCCGCTTTCATTATGGAGTCCACCGAAGACATTATCGCCGCGTCTTTTGCTTTCAGCCTCGCCCCGTTGAGCGAAGTCATCGCAATGGTCGATAGAACACCGATGATGGAAATCACCACCAAAAGTTCAATCAGAGTAAACCCTTTTTGTTGCTTGTGGGACATGCATTTTGTGATTAATATGTGGATTTACCTTATTGAAGGTAGGATATCATTTCTTCATCTTTTTCGCAATGCTTACTTATGGATTACTTATGGATCACGGACCACGCCAGAAATGGTGTGAGCCACACAGGACAAAACGTTTTTGTGTAGCATTCATACCATTTCTGGTGTGGTCCGGAAATCCGAGAGATCCAAAATCCGGATACAAAGTCGGTATAATTTATATACGGAGTAGCATGGCTTTAGCCTGCGCGGTTGTCCAACGCGGAAAATACAAACAAATGCGCCGGATTTATCGGCTTGGGATAGCAACGCAGGCTAAAGCCATGCTACTCCGCGCATCATACTATTTTTTAAAAATAATATAAAACCCGATACCGATAATGGCGAGAGCCCAAAAAATACCCGTGTCCAGCCACCACATGGGAAAGATTTGACGAACGAGAAAAAACAAACCGATAAGAACGACTGCGACCCCCAGAGTTTTTCCGGGTTCGCTCATCTTTTGCTCATCCAACTTTGCCTCGCGAGAAATCTCTTTCGCCTTTCCCTCGATTTTATCCGCCAATTCTTCAATCTCTCCCTCAAGGTTTTTGTCGGCTGCACCCGGCTCGCCCGGTTCTTTGGGAATCATAAGCACCGCAAGCATGTAAATAATAATCCCCGCCCCGTCGCCAACAAAGAAAAACAGCACAAAAAGCAGACGAAAAAGAATCGGATCCACGCCAAAATATTTGCCCAGCCCGCCGCACACGCCAAACAAAACGCGATCCGTCCGGGAACGATAAAACTTTTTTATTTCTTCCGCCATATTTTTTATTTAATATTTATATCTCAATTCTAACAGCTATCACAAAAATGCGCCAAAAGTTATACACAGAAAGATTTCGCCATCATTTGCTCCGCACCAGAGATTGCAGAGTATACAAATTATAATAAACGCCTTTTCTATCGAGAAGTTCTTGATGCGTCCCCGCTTCCGCAATCTTCCCCTTCTCAAGCACCACGATACGATCAGCGTGAGTAATCGTACTCAATCGGTGGGCAATCACAAAAGTGGTCCGGCCTTTCATCAGCCTTTGCATCGCCTCCTGCACCAGCGCTTCCGACTTGGAATCAAGAGAAGAGGTTGCCTCATCCAGAATTAAAATCTTGGGATTTTTTAGGAGAGCGCGAGCGATAGCAACTCTCTGTTTTTGTCCGCCGGAAAGTTGCACCCCGCGTTCCCCTACTTGCTCTTCCAATCCGTTGGGAAACTCATCGATGAAATCTTTCGCATTGGCCGCTTCGATCGCGCTCTCGATTTCCTCACTTGTTGCATCCGGCTTGCCGTAGACAAGATTGCTGCGCACCGTATCATTAAACATACTGACGTCTTGGGGAACGATGCCGATGTTTTGCCGCAGACTCTGGAGAGTGACCCTCTGGATATCGATGTCATCAATCAAAACCTCTCCTGCAGTCGGAATGATATATCGCGAGATAAGGTCCATCATGGTCGACTTCCCCACACCACTCTCTCCCACTAGCGCCACCATCTCTCCCGGAAACACTTTGAGATTTATCTCCTCCAAGATTTGCCGAGTTTGATTATACGAGAAAGAAATATTGCGAAGTTCCACTCCCCCCTTAACATCAATTAGAGGTGTCTTATTCTCAGAACCATAGTCTTCCGTCTCCTCTTCCAAAAGAGAATAACCGCGACGCAACGTCGCCATATGATTACGGTAAGGACCGACGTTGGACCCGATCTTGAGTACCGGCGATTTCACAAGCTCTAAGTAACCGAGGAAAGCGACCAACTCACCCACGCCCACAATCCCTCTATAGAAGAACAGGATCATCATCAAAGAAGAGAAAAAAACCAGAAAAGCTATGATGCCCTGCTGCAAAAGCCCAACATATCCGAAGAGTTTCCAAAACTTCTCAAACTGTGGCATAGCCTCCTCCTGCAGAACATTCATGGCTTTAGCATTTTCATACTCCTCCCCCGAATTCGCCTTGACTAATTTGATATTGGAAATAGAGTCATTCATAATTCCATAAGCGTTTTCATATGATTTACTGCCCGCCGTGATATATTCATGGGCAGGTAACGTATATTTTATGGAAACATAAAGATACAGCGCGATGCCGAAGGCAAGCACGAGAAAAATCATCCAATTTATATACAAGCCGATGAATAGCAAAGCTACAACCATCATCATAATATCAGAACCTAACCAGAAAACGATAGTTTTTAGAATCTCATCCAACGCATTGGCAGCACCGATATACCGAGAAGAAAGTTTTCCGCTCTTGTTCTTGTTGTGATAAGAAAGCAGAAGATTTACAGAGTGTCTGTTCAAGGAAAGCACAAGATCATTGCGACATTTTAAAGAGACTCTGCTGCCGTGGATATACCTGTAGCGGTTGGCCGATATCTGCACCAAAGAAAGAACAAATCCTAAAACCAGCCAAACAAAAATGGAAGAGGTTAGCCCGTCCGCAATGACAGCTGCCACCACTTTTCCATAGATATACGGCGCCAGTGCTCCAAGAATCGAGCTGAAAAAAACCATAAAAAAAATGAGATAAAATTCCTTTTTGTATTTCGACAGAAAATACCAGATGATTTTCACATCCCCTCTAATTCCCTCTTCCATATCTATCAATATTATTAAATACTCTGATTATTTTTATCCCATAACACATAACCTGTCTTAGCTGCTAAAAAGCACGCTCTCTTTGGAATAGATTTTTGTCGCAACCAGAATAGCCAGCGCTGAAGCGACGATGAGAGAGGCGAAAGTCATCAGGATGTGACCGGTATCGTAAGTCCCCATCAGCACTTCCTTGAAAAGCAGTACGGCGTTTACTGCGGGAATAGCGTAATGCCAGAGCAGCGGTTCGAAAGTCGGCAAGGAGTTGATCAGAACGATCGGCAAAACCACAACCATATAAGCCGGACTGATATAGCTCTCCGCCTCTTTGAAACTTTTGGCGTAAATGGAAATCGAAAGAATGGCCGCCGAAAACATCAGCACCAGAAATACGCTCACGGCAAAGAGCAGGATTGCCGCTTGCGGTTCGACTGAAAATTTCAGCGCCCCCGCGCCCGCGCCGCCCGTACCCAGCTCCGCCGACATTGATTGACCCATATTGCCGACGTAAGAAAACGAAACATAAAGACTTCCGATGGCAAGCACGATTGAAGTCAGTGCCACTGTGGCAACCGCCAAAAATTTACCCAGTACAATTTCCACCCTTCTTGCCGGCGTAAGAAACAAGGCCTCCAGCGTCTTTCTCTCTTTCTCGCCCGCCGAGACATCAATGGCCGTATACTGCCCGCCCGCGATGGAATAAATGACGATAAAAAGCGGAATCATCAGCCCCAAAATATATCCGCTCGTTTCTTTCGCAGTCGCGGCATCATGATTCACGACCGTGACATTGGAAAGAATTTCCGGATTTATCCCCTGCGCGGAAAATCTGTTTTCGAGCAATTGCTTGTTGAAATCGGCCACCGTTGCGGCAACAATGGCGGCTACGTTTGAAGAATTGAGGTTGGTGGATTTGCTGATAAGCTCCAACTCCGCGGGCTTTTGGGACGCCATCAGATTCTGAAAATCCGCCGGAATTACGACGGCGGCATCGATTTCCTCCTTTGCAACAGCCGCTTCCATATCTCCCGCAACCGGCACGATTTCCACCCTGCCGTTCTTTGCGATCGCATCGGCGATTTGCGGAGCCGCCTCCATGTTCGCAATCGCGACTTTTACCGTCTTCTCCTCTTGGCTTTTTGTCTGCGAATCTATGAGTTTGAACATCCCGATCATAATGACCGGCAACAAAAGAATGGGAATAAGCACCATGGAAACAAGCGTCCTCCTGTCCCGCACCGTATCCTTGATTTCCTTTTTCCAGATGGTGATAATATTTTTCGTGTTCATAATTTTGGTTTAAAAAATTTTGGTTAGGTCTGGCATGAGGACAGTCCTTGCAGAATCAGAAGGACTGTTCTCGCTATTTTTTGAAATATTCTCCAGTATAACACAGCTCAACTGCTGCGAGAGATGCGTTCGGAACGGCAAAAAGAATACAGACCCGATCAACTGTCGCCCGCCTCATTATCTTTCACCAATTTCAAGAACGCATCTTCCAAATCGCTCATACCGGTATTCGCTTTCACATTTTCCACACTGTCATAGGCGACAGTTTTGCCTTTGTGAATGATAATCACCCGATCGCAAAGCTTCTCGGCATCATACATCTGATGCGTGGAAAAAATCACCGCCCGCCCCATCTCCTTGGAACGCTGCATAAAATTGCGCACCGTCTGCGATGCCAGCACGTCCAGGCCCGAAGTCGGCTCGTCAAAAATAATCACGCGCGGATTGTGAACGACGCTGCGCGCGATTGCCAGCCGCTGCTTCATCCCGGTAGAATATTTCCCCGCCCGCTTGTCGATAAAATCCCGCATATCCAAAAGCCGGACCAATTCATCAATCCTTTTTTCCAAAACCTTTTTCTCCATACCGTAAAGTTCACCGAAATATTTCAAATTCTCCCGCCCCGAAAATCTTTCATAAGCGCCAATGTCCGTGGTCAAGACCCCGATATTGCTTCTCACCTCTCCGGATTTTTCCCTGTTGTCCGCCCCCAAAACTTCTATCTTGCCGGACGTGAAAGACAAAATGGTGGAAATGGCGCGAATAATCGTGGTCTTGCCCGCGCCGTTCGGACCAAGCAGCCCGAAAATCTCCCCTGCACCCACCTCGAAACTGACATCATCCACCGCACGCGCACCTTCACCGTACTCCTTCACCAAATTACGAACTGTTAAAATCGGTTCCATATGTTTATAAGGTTAACATCTTATAAATTCATTATACAACATTTGCGCCATTTTGAAAAAAGCTTTTATTCCTTTATGCTTGTCATCGTATGACATTTTAGTTTTCATTATGCAGCTAATGCGATATGCATTTGGATCACACCAGAAATGGTGTGAACTGCTACGCAAGAACGTTCTGTCAAGCGTTCTGTCCTGCATTGTTCACGCCATTTCTGGCGTGATCCACCGGATGTATGAATGTTAAGGCTGTCCACTATTTAGAAATATGATGATCAAAATCATATTCAACAAAAAACAGCGTTAAAGCTGCTTTCGTAAAATAACTCCACCAAAAAATCTTTATTCAATACAACAATCCACAGCCTTCCTGACCATTTCCTTTAGGCTACCCATTACGCCTTTTTTCTCCGCAACATTCCTGCTCGCCGCGACGACCTCTTTTTCCCCCGAATTATTATCGCCCGAGGCGGCGGCTTCCTTCTTCTCCATATCGTGCTTGTCCAGGGCATCGTCATCTATTTTCTTGACATCCCCCAAATCAATCAAGTTCATATTTATTCCCCAAAAAAGCGAATAGAGGCTGTAAGCTTTGTCGAACATTTCGACGGCCTCCTCCTTGCGTCCCATGCCGAGCTGTTTTGTCCCGACTTCCATCAGCCGCATCGACGCGGAGAGTAGATGTTTGGAGATGCACCATACTTCCCCTTCCGGTTCTTTGACAATTCTCTGCAGCAGACTCTTTCTCATCTCGCGCACTTCTTTGATGAGATCGAAATATTCCGGCTTGCCCAACTTGGCACCCGTGAAAAAAAAGTGCTCTTCGATTGAGATCAAATTCATAATGGCAATGCTGAGATCCTGATCCGAAGAGAGATCCATTTTGTCCTGCTTCTTCATATCGTCCACCTTTTTGATGAACTCATCCAGATTTTTTATTGAATTGGTGTCGCTCATATTTTTGCAGATTTATTTGGTTAAATAATAGAAGAAGATGCTGGTCAGGATAAGCGGGGTCACCGGAAACACGACCTTCTGAAAAGGGAAATAAGCGTGACCGCCGTTTCTCTCTTTGAGAAAATAATACCAGCCGGCGCCCATCCAAAAACCCGCGCTGCCGACTACGATGCCCAAAAACAATTTGTCCGTAGCACAGGCGCAGATGGTCTTGATGGGATTGCTGATAAGATTGGTAAAATAAAAAGACGAAAGCACGAGCGCATAATATCCGGCAACCGTCACCGCCGCCCTGCCTCTGAAATTTATTTTCTTCTTTTCCATCCATTCCAAAGTCCAGACGATAGCTGACACGGTAAGCCCCCCAACCCACAGACCGGACACGCTGTCATCCACCCCCAAGTAGCGTGAAAGACCGACGCCGCTTGAAACCACCAACGTGCAAATGGGACAAATTGCCTGTGCGGTGGAAGCACCCAGCATCCCCAAACCCAAAAGAGGCAAAATTATCTTCGCTTTTTTCATATTATTTTTCATTTAATTTCTCTTTAAAGAAATTGATTATATTTTCATCCCCCATATAGCATTTTTCTCCATCCCAGAGAAACGGCACTCCCAACTTGTTCTTGCTTATGCCGCACAGTTCCGCCTTGGCAAAAGCTTCGTTGGCATTATTCTTATTTTCGTAGACTTCTTTCATGGAAAAGCGCACCTTCTCCGCCACTTTGTTTTCCGTCAGATACTGCTCCACCAGTTTGCAGTGCGGACAAGAAACGCCGAAATAAAACACGATCGGACTGTCGGTCACGATCACGTCCAGACTGGGGGCGTTTTTCTCCTTTTCTTTGATGATCGTCGCAGTCGCAAAAAGCAAAACCACGAAAAAAAGAACTGTGGAAACGAGCAGTTTTTTATTTATTTTTATCATAATAATTTCAGCTATCTTTTTATAAATCGGCGAGCGCGCACCCGGCTGCATTCCCCGCCCAAACCCTCAAAATACCGTGGTAAAACCCGCCTTCTTGATAAATCCATTATATAGGATATTGTGTTCTTTTGCAAAAAAGCGGTGTATATTAAAGCAGCCTTAAATGCCAATACCCAAGAATCGCCCCTCCGGAACCACAGCGCGTTTTTTATTTGGCAAAATAATTTTTCTCAATAAAATCAAACCCTAAAAGCGTTTCCTCTACAACCGACATCCGTCGCGCCTCGTTCAAATCAAGCCAGCGCGTTTCGTAGGTTTCCTCTGCCAGTTTAAGAGGATCGGGATTGAATGTGTCCATATCGACATCAACAAAATGCCAGACATCAAAGTGGACTTTGCAAACTTGTCTAGGATTTTCAATTGAGAGAACCGTCAGCAGTTCCGGTTTTGAGACATTTAGGCTCTCTGCATTTAATCCCCACTCTTCTTTGATTTCTCTTTTCACTGCCATGCGAAAATTTTCCCCTTTATCCAAATGTCCGCCATTAAAAAGCCACAATCCGGACTTTTTGTGATCGCCAATAAAAATCTTCTTCGCCCCGGAATCTATCGCGGCAAAAAATACGCAGAGATGCGATGCCGGATTTTCATCGCACGTCAGACTGCCTTCTTTTATTCTTTGCTCATATTTCAATGCCGTTTCGCTGCTATCGGTCAATAAATCCGCAATCTCGCCTAACAAAACATCTTGTAAATTTTCTGACATATTTTTCCTAATAGATTAAAAAAACGTCGTCATCCTCTCCTCCGCTTGCCACGCATCCAAAATCGCCTCCGTAAAACCTTTCCGACGATTGATAAGATTCTCGACCGCTTCTTTTTCCTCGTCGCTCAGTTCAGGTTGGTTGCGATATTCCCGAATGATACCACCCAGATATTCTCCTTCAAAAACACGTTCGCTCACCATTCGCGGCAAGGGAATTAAACCGCCCTCGCCAACAGACAGACTGCCATCCGATCGCAAAACTGCCACCAAAGAAACAAAATGATAAAGCCCGTCCACCGATTCAAGCCCCGCCTCCAGTCCGAAAGAAAAATCGTAGGCACCGCCGAACATCTCTGCAGCGTGCACGGCGCGATTGATTGCCCCTTGCCGGGTTGTCATTTTATCAAGAGGCTGCTCCGCAATTCCCGAATCCACCCGACAAGGCACGATCTTGAAATCCTCCGTAAGTAATATCTCAAGAGCATCCCGCAAAATCGCCGCCTTTTGCCCACTCTCGCTTCCAAGTAAAATAATCATTGATTTTAATAAGCCTGCTATTATTTCAATTTTCGCATATACTTTTTAATCCGTCAAAATGAAAAAGGATTATGTAAAGGATTACCCATTTCAAACTATTTCAATTGCAAAAAACCGCCGATTGAATCGGACGGCTTCCATCATCGTATCTCTAATCTCCTTTTTCAAAAATAAATATTTCATCGATTGTGCCGCCAAGCGCGAGTGCGACATCGTGAGCCAATTTCAGAGAAGGATTGTATTTTCCCTGTTCCAAAAAAACAATAGTCTCCCGCCGTACCTGTGCGCGATCAGCCAGCTCGTCCTGAGTAATGCCAAGATCGGTCCGGAGCTCTCTTATCCTGTTTTTCATAAATTTATCCTATTTACATTCAACTTGCGGCGCGGCAAAATCCGGATGACCATGTTCTATCCATTTCCCGTTTTCACAAACCCAATCGTCTTCACCGGAAAAAAGACGAGCCCCGGCGACAAAGACGATCAGAAATAAGGCCAAGGCAAAAATGGAATATTTCAGTCTTTTGCCGGAAAAACTGATGCGGTTGTAATAACGAAAAATCACTGCATAAAGAAGCATCAAAATGCAAGTTGAATATGCCAATGTCAAACCAATGGGTTCGTAAGCGGGGTTAAAATCGCGCAAAGCGTAAAAGACGAACATTGCGGTTACCGCCAAAAAAGAATAAATCCGGATAGCGATAAGCGCCGCTTTGCCACCGATGACAAAATCTCTCTCATCAGCAACAATCTCTTTGACGCTTCGGCGAAAATATAAAAGTACAGGAGAACTTACCGCCAGCACCGCAATAGGAATAAAGTAATTTTTGAAATAAATCGCTTGGCTAAAAATGATGGAAACGGCAATCACCATAACCAGTTTGATTTTTCGATACTCTTGAAGTGTCATATTTTAGTGTTAGAAATAATTAACATATCATCATGTTATATTTTTCTAACAATGCTGTCAAGAGGTTTGGCAGCTTAACAAAAAATCTCTTTGTAAGAAACGCTCTACACGGAGTAGCATGGCTTCAGCCTGCGCGGTTGTCCCAAGCCAGAAATACGGCGCATATGTTTGTTTTTCCTGCATTGGACAGTAGTGCAGACTAAAACCCGCTACTCCGCTTGGCAAACACTTCCGCTATTATCGGGACTTTCATCGCTCACACCGTCGCAGTCGTTATCAAGTCCGTCGCAAACCTCGGCTACCGGCTCGCCCGGAACGCATTCCTGCAAAACGCCGCCGACGTATTTCTGCACAGAGCGAGAGCAAACCCCCATCCCGCAATGCAAAGTTTCATTCTCCGCCTCACTGCCACCGTTACCATCTCCGCTTTCGCCTCCACCAATCGCGCAAGTGTCACCACCGCCTAAACGGCAGGAGAGGTCGTCAATCTGTCCCTGCAAATTTTCCATGCCCTTTTTGTTCTCCGCCTGCTGATTGGCGGAATTTTTTTCTTGGCTGTCCAAACGAACCTGTATGCTCCCAACCGCATTCCATATCCGGTCAAAAGGATTGTTGGCATTCTGACTTTTCGCTCCCGACAAAGCGGGCAAAACAAAAAGGGCCAACACCAAAATCGCTATAATTTTCTTTCGCATAGCTTTTTAAGGTATCAATAATTGTAAAAAGAGGCTTGCACGTTTTTCAAACAAAAAACATTACTCCGTAGTCACACCGTCAAACTCCGCTTCATTACTTTCAGCTTCGGCTTTGGTCGCGCGCACAATACCGTCTTTGTGATGCGCCGGAGAATAAATGGTATAAAGCTTGAGATCGTCGGTTGCGGAAACATTGACCACGTTGTGCCGCGCCCCGGACGGAACAATGATAGCCGAGCCATCGCTCACATCATACTCATTGTCGTCAATAATAACCTTGCCCTCGCCCTTTTCGAAACGAAAGAATTGGTCGTTCTCGACATGCACTTCCATGCCGATTTCCTCTTGCGGCTTGAGGCTCATCAGCACCAATTGACTGTGCTTCCCGGTATAGAGCACTTGGCGAAAATTGTTGTTATTGAGAGCGGCCTTCTCAATATTGTCGTTGAATCCTTTCATATATTTTGGTTTAATGATTAACTGGCTTAATTTTACTATATTTTTCCATTTCAGGCAAAAAAGATTGCAAGATGTTTCCGTAAAGCACAAAAAACAGGTCATATGCAATATATGGCCCCGATCATGCATCCGAACAGTGCCCCGCCCTAACATATCCGATGTATTTTGAATTATGGATTATGAATTTTGGACCACACCAGAAATGGTGTGAACCACGTAGGACAAAACGTTCTTGCGTGGCATTTCACATCATTTCTGATGTGATCCGAATGCAAAGCCAGATTTTCTTATTAATACGGATTTTTGGCGTCTATCATAAAACCATGTTCTGCGCACAACCCCAAAAAACAACCCGCCCCAGGCGGATTGTCCCAATTCCAATGCCGATTTATTTGCATCGAGCTTTCGGTCGCTTCTGCGCTTTCTCCTCAAGCATAACCTTCTTGACCTCCAAGCGTTTTGCGGTTTTCTTTGAGTGCGACTTCACAGGCTTCCCTACTCCGGTTCGTCTTTTTGCCATATAAATAATTTGTAATAAATATGTTTTATCTTAACCCAAGATTTGGTTTTAGGCAAGAGGCTTACAATTTCTGAAAAACAAACAGGTGTTCGTGCATAATCAGCAGGAAATTGCACTCCTTCGATTTATTCACCCAAAAACCCGCCATAATTGCAGATTTGAAAGTGTTACACTAAAACACTTTTTGATTTGGCATAATATGGAGATCCGCCGAACCGGATCCGGCACGAGGACAGTCCTTGCAGAATCAGAAGGACTGTTCTCTCCATTTTTAGAAATATTTCCCGGTATAGCAAAAACACTTTCGCATTATCCAAAATGAAATATCGCAAACAAAAATCATGAATGTTGTTTTGGGATTAGCTCATTTGGCAAAAAGTTTTAGCGTGATGAAGAAATTTTTCGACTTCACTCCGCTACGCTCAGAAAAATGAGGGGACAATCTTACATACTACGCATTCAACGCTATTTGTCATTGCGAGAAGCCGGTACTCCGGCGACGTGGCAATCCCTCAACCATGAGATATAAGCGATACCCGGCATCAATAAAAATAACCTCATATCGTCATTCCAAAATGAGATACTCCAATTGAGGGATCTGAGAACGATGCTATGCAAATACAATCTTGTTGTAAAAAGATTGCCAACAAAACCTCGTGCATTTTCCGGATCTCTCAGTCAAGTACTCCTTCGAGATGACGCAATGAAAGATTTAACATGGTAAAAATAATTGGGATATTTAATAAAAAGTTTTTGAAATTCGGTTAACCAATTTGTATTTTCCTCTTCCGGAAAATTCCAGATCGCACAGAAAGAGAGCCTCTGTCATTGTCCCAAACCTTTTTTTCCAATACAAGATATTTCTTTTTGATACAAAAATTTCTCGTTAAAATCAGCGAACACTATTTTGCATTTTCTGCGCGCCCTTCCTTTTTAAACTCCACATACGAATAAACTATCAAATAAATCGAAACGCCAATGATCGGGACGAACATCAGAAAAAATGCGTAAGCCGGAAAGAAAAATCCCAGCGCGGTTAGGGCGGCGACGGCCTTGAAGAGTTTGCCGCCGAGACGGTGAGTCTTGTCCCAGACTTTGTCGCTTGAGAGCGTCCAGGGAGTGCGGATACCAATGAAGAAATTGCGTTCGGCTTTGCCGATCATTATGCCCATATAGTAGAAAAGTATGGCCATCGCCGGCATCATCGCGGCGGTCATATCGAAACGCGAGCCGGCGCTCCAAAGAATTGTGAGCAGGTAAATGTAGAAGAAAAAAATCTCGAAAACCAAAATGAAACCGTCGAAATATTTTTGAAATTTTGCCACGTTGGCTTTGAGCGGATCAATCTTGGGAATGGCGATAAACAGGGCAAAAAGAAACAGCGACATCAGCGGCAACAAGAAAGTCCCAAAAAACTTGGGCATGTAACCGTCTACCTCTCCGTTAAAATTCCAGTGTGACGCCATCCGTTCGGGCATTTGCGGATAGAAATAAAATGCGAAGGCGAAAGAAAAACCGATTAAGAAAAGTGCAAGACTTTTGGCTTTGGACATATTTTTGCTTAAAAATAATTATATATCGCGGAGTAGCATGGCTTTAGCCTGCGCGGTTATCCAATGTGAGAAATGCGAACGAATACGCCGATTTTGCACGCGTGGGGCAGCGGCGCAGGCTAAAGCTATGCTACTCCACGCGACATCATTATGATTATCATAGCACTTCGGCGGGTATATTCAAAGACCATAAAATTTAAAGATTTTGCATCCTTAATACTTATCTTTCATTCCAATAATTAAAGCTTTGAACAAGGTTTGCCCAAAGCTTTGATGATTATTTTGTTTACTGGACCTTGCCAGAAAAATGTTCGCAAACAGTCTGTCTCCAGTCTTTTTTGATTTCTTCTTGAAGATCGGAGTCCATTACACCCCACCAAGGTCTTATTTCAAGGAATGAGACAATCCCATTTACAATCTGTGCAGGATTGCTTCCTTCTGTAATTATTGTTTCCAAAATACCTTCTATATTTTCGTTGATTCCAGAATCTATATCTCTGCTATGAACATCCTCCGTTATTTTTCTCAAAATTTCTTGATACCATTTGAGGCTTTCCAAAGAAGACGGGAGCATCATTTCTTCAACTTCGTACAAGCTAGTTATTATAATCCCCTTAATGTAAGGGTCATTCTCATAGACCGCTGCGTATACTTCCAGAAAAACACGGACTTTTTTTATAAATTCTAGCTCTATTTTCTCCAAGGTGTTTCCCTTCAACTTCATTCCAGAAAGATAGCTTTCAAGAATAGGGTCAAAAGACCGGGGAAGAAACGAACGGCATTCCATAATCTCTTCTTTTCTGGCTACATAGTTTTTGACGATATTAGAACCTTCGACTATAGGCATTTAGACTCTCCTCCATATTTTTTTACGTTTTTATTTGAAAAGCTAACTCACCGAGCCAGCTTAGGTTTATTGAAAAATATGCCGCAGGGCTTTTATTTTTCCGCAAACCAAAACCGACTCAATCCTGATTGAAAAGAACAGTAACAGCAAATCTTCGTTTGTGAAATATTCATAAAAAAATTCTACCTATTTAGGACTTACGCGATTGATACTGTTTGTCATTGCGAGGAGCCGGTACTCCGGGCGACGCGGCAATCCCGATACCGAAGCTTGACCAATTTTATTTGTCATCTCGAAGGAGTACTCGACTGAGAGATCTGGGAAATGCACGAGACTTTGCTGGTATTATTTTTACAGTAAGATTATATTTGCATAGTATCGTTCCTAGATTTCTCAATCGGAGTACCTCATTTCGAAATACCTGTTAAAAGAAACAGTCAATAGTAACGGTATCCTTATTCTGTTCTAAACGATAGTTTAGAAGGATCAAAGGTTTGTTTGCCTAAGTT
>JBAXYM010000028.1:0-15739 GCA_041670805.1 Patescibacteria group bacterium | reverse complement strand
TATATACCCATTTGTCAAACCAGCAGGTCCGGTGACAGTTTCATACGACCCTGCCGCAAGTGTTGCCGACGGTGTGCCAGTCCCATCACGTTTCAATAGCCGTACTGACCCATCGAGGTAAAAGTTCGCGCCGATGTTGTACTTGAGACAATTCCCATACGGGTTCTCTTTCCCACGCCAGCAGATAGGCGTCTGTCCATTTGTGCCTGACCCGGTACCAGTGCCGTTTTCTGCCAGACGCGAATCGATATCATCAGCTCCCGTGTTCTTTCCAGCGAAACCCGTTCCAGATGGTAAATCGACAACTCCTTTCCCGAGTGCGGTCTGGAGGTCAGTCGTAGCGTATTCGATGTACATCAGTAGTTGGGATGCAGGAGTATTCCAGATGTTTTCGCATCCGCTTTTGATAGTGCCGGTGATGTTGTTCGCGTAATGTTCGGCATCGTCCATGGTAAATCTACCAGTGTTCGGGAGGTTGGGATATGCAACACCGCCGGTTACGGGAACTTTCCCGGATGCTGACCCAAGCTTAAACGTGCTTCCGTCTAGGTACCCATACGATTCATACGCCCCGGAATAGACAACTGGAGATGCAATTCCATTGTTCCTCTGCATCCATAACGGATGCACGGTAAACCCTGCGACAGGTCTTGGGGATACCCAATACCGACCAATACCCGCACCTGCAACACCGTAATCCGCTTTGGCGTACACGATTGGCTCGCTAACTGTCACGTCGCCAGCTGTCCCGTCCAGTGTCAGTCCGTCACCTCTAGGGTTTGTGCCGAACGTGTATATCCCGGTTGTCCGATTCCGCGTGCACCTCCAGCGACCTCCCCAAAGGATGTGCTTGTCAAAGTCAGAAGATGTCATTGCTGGGAGTGTATTACCCGCGGCATCAATGCGAGTTAGAATATTGCTTGTTGAATTGGTATCCCACATTACGCCGATAATGGGAGAGTTCAGTTGATTCATGAAATCAACCTGTTCCTGCAACGCAGATGCCCTTGTTTGGAGGGATGTCATATCATAGGCAGCAATCCCGCGGAATGCATACGTCCCTGCCGCCCAAGTAGCAGAGGGAGTCCCCTCTAACTTAGATACTCCTGTCAAATCATTGCCGCTTTTCCCCGTGTATCGGAACTCACCTGAGACAGCCCCCGATAAACAAACAATGTTGGGGGCATTCGGTAGTTTTGTCGCGTCCACTAATGACATAGTTGTACCAAGGGTTGTATATGATGCAGCAAGTGTGGTATATGGGGAACCCACCTGCGAGGGATAAAGGTCAGGAAGGACCATCTACACCACCGCCGGTAGAGTTATCGTCAGAACTACCGTCCCTTGGTCTCCCGCAAGTGCAAGCAACAATGGGGATATTGTTTCAGCGTCGCATAACGGGTCTCCCCCGGTGGAGGCTTCATAGAGTCGTACCTTTTCAATCAAACAAGGGAGGGTCACATCCGACCCGGAAACTGTTATGGAAAATGTCATTGGGGTTACATCCACAGATGAGGTTCTGGTAGAAACAAGAGAATATCTCCCATGTACGGCTACACCTGCGGTTGTTTGGAGTTCTGCATACCATTCGATGACGGGAGTTCGCTCTCTAAGAGCTTCATACCCTTCTGAGTTTAGATTAACGGTCATGGTCAAATACCTGTATAGCGGGATGGACATTTTATCGTGACTGTTCCGGACCCGCTTGCCGCAGTGTAGGTCACGATGTTTATGCCGGGAATAATCTGCCAGAACGTAGAATCGTCTGTAAGATACTGCATGGCATTGCTCTCAGTTCCAGATGGTGACCGGATACGGCAATACAAAGCACTATAAGTGGTGTCGATGACAACTGTCTCACCATCAGCCACCGCAAGAGTAAGACTGATTATCTCATTTGTTGATAAGTTCTCCAGATTCGGGTTTGTGCAGGGACCGGGGATTTCTACATGGATTGGTGATGCGATATCCCCCGTATTCATGATTTCAAGTGTAGACCCAGCAACACCGAATGAGGCTGGGAATGAAGCCGGAAATGACAATCCACCCGTATTAGATGAAATCAATAGTGTCTCAGCATCAGCATCATACCAGCACGGGTCGGGGGCTACGAGGTCCACAGTAACCTCTTGCCATACTTTACCTTGGGATTTTCGACCCGATATAAACTGCGGTGAGCCGGATTGAGTCCAGCATCTCAGACCATATCTCTCCCCGCTCTCCTGAGTCCAGATGAGTGTACCATACCCATACCGTGTATTGAACGCTGTAGCCACTTTCTTACGTTTCAGCTCAACATCTTCACGATTGGCGGAGGTAATGAGGAACCGGATCATCAAATTCCGTGGCATCAGTCGGACATTCTGAACGGCAGCCCCATCCTGATATGCTCCACGTAATGTTTGGATGTCATAATCCGGGCCCCCGAATCCATCCAAAGTTATGTACCTAAACGGAGGTGTTGGGATAGAGAACGACGGGTCGGCAATCACTAGAGTATCACCGTTGTAACCGGTCCATTCAAGATACATTAGACCACCTGTGTTCCGAGATTACGGAGTGTGCGTTTTGTCGTGTTCATCATTGTAGTAGCATCCGCGGCAGGGGAGTTAACAACCAGGTCTCCCTGAATAACTACCCCCTGCGAAGTATTCGCCTGGGTGTAAATGTCTGAGTCTTCTGTATCGGTACTCGTTCCGCTCAGTAATCCCGAGACATTGAGCTGTTCAATTATAGTTTTGATTTCTTCTGCCTTACTAGTATCACCTGATTTTTCCGCCTCTTTCAGTGCGGCGCTTAACTCCTTGCGGTAATCAACCTCTGACTGTAAATCGGCATATTTCTGTTCCATCTGTGACAATGCATCACTAATGCCCGAATATTCTAGATCTATTTCTTCGTGTTTCACATCCTCGAATTTAACCGTAGATATCAAAGATAGGGTAGGCATACTAAGTGCGCTCGCCACGGAATTATATGCGGATATCATGGAGTTTATCGCATTAATCACCGAATTGACCGCCCCTTCAAACAGGTCTATAACCCCATTCGCGATACTATCGGTAAAATCAAGAACCGAATTCCCCGCGTTGCTTATCTGCCCTAATATCCCATTGATACCGCCTTCGACCAGTTTCCCGAATGTATTGCCCCATCTTATCGCGACTTCGTATGTTTTTAGTAGTGCGGTATCCGTATCCCCTGCAAGAAGCGCAAGGAATATCATAAGAGAATCCAGCATCGTTAAGATGTAGGTGTCGACGAAACCCCAGATGGTTTGCAGTATGTTCATTACCCCTCCACTGTCGCCCCCAATATCATTCATCTTCGATAGGATGATGACCAGATACTCAATGACCTCAGACCCGTTTTCAGAGAACCATCCGGATAGAGTATCCATAATGTGGAACATTGGGATGAATGTTACGCCAATCTCCTTAACCTTGTCGAAGTTCTCAAAGAACAAGTTAACCCAGTATAAGGCCTTTTCTATGGACGGCTGGGCTTTGTCAAATTCATCAAGCAGTATATCCCCCAAAGGTCTAAGAGCTTTATCAACATCCGCTTTGAGCATGAGCATCTTATCGTCCAGAGTGATTGTCTCTTCGACAAGTTGCTCAATCGATTTGATACTCTCGTATGTAGACTCCGTTAGGTCAACATCCAGAACTCCCCCAAACAATGCCCCGGCCACTTTCCCGCTGAGTGTCCTGCCAAACACATCCATACCTATGACAAGAGCATCCCCTTCGGTCTCAGCCTGTTTCATCAGCTCGATAGTCCTCAGCAGTTCGGATTCTATCGCGCTCCCCGATATCCCGACTAATGCGGTATCGTATTCTTTCTGGGCTTTTATCTGGTTGTTCTTAGCCTCTGTGATAGCATCCGTTCTATCTTGGATAGCCGCTTCATATACCTCATTGGCAGTGTATAGTGCCGCAGAGGTCGAGGATAATGCACTAACATCACCAGATGCGATGGCAGTATTGTATGCCTCTATTGCTTTTTCCTTAGATAGTAGTGCCGCATCGATAGCATCCGTAGTATCAGACGAAACTATCTTCGCATACTCTTCGTTTGCGGAGGCTAATGCAGTTTCAGTAGACTTTACCACCGCCTCAGATGTTCCAGCTATTTTTGCCAGACCGGTTTCCAACGCGGTAACCAGTTCTTGAGCCGAGGACAGACTATCCTTTTTAACCGCATTGCCGATAACGTCGGCAGATTGTTTCGCGTCCAATCCCAATAGCTGAAATCCCCGGTCCCCTTCTGCAAGCAGAGATAGGAGGTCTTCTAATCCAACACCTGTATCCTGAGATACGTCGTTGAAGTAGGCGAGATATTCAGCTTGGTCTTCGACAGCCACTCCAAACTTGTTGAATATTTCCCTCGTGGTTTCAATCTGACTGGATACATCACCCCCAGTTACCTTTGCGAGGGATAAGTATGTCCTTGACAGTGATTCTAACTCGTCTCCCTGCAATCCATATGCGGTGTTCAGATCCCCGACAACCGTGGTAATGGTCTCAATATCCGCGGGGAATGACCCGTAGATATTACTGATGACATCCTCAAGTCCCTCGAGATTTGCGCCGGTCGCTCCGGTAGCAATCTGTATCTGCGCCATGGACTTTTCGAACTTTGTCGCAGACTCTACCGCAGCTTCCCCGATTTTTATAACCGCCGTAACAATTGCGGTAATAGCGGCAATAACCGCGACCCCCCCGATAGACATGTTCTTAAACGACGTTATGAGGGACTCGTTTTTATTTGCGGCATTCTTGGATTTATTACCTGTTTTCTCGATTTCATTACCGGCTTGTTCGGTTTTGTCCCCTGCGTTCTTGGCAGCCGTCCCCTCATCCTTCGCTGATTTCGTCAGTTTATCTACATCTTTTGCAGTGCCTTTTGATTCTGACCCCGCCTTATCTATAGATGTAGCGGTCTTTTTCGACTGTTTTTCAACATCCTCAAGTTGCCGTTCAAGATCATCAGACGCCTGTTCCGCTTTGTCAAATCCTCGTAATGCTTCATCGAGATTGGTTTCAAGTTCGACAACCATCCGGTCAACTACTGTGTCTGGCATTAGGTCTCCTTTGATGATGATTTCTTAAAATGTGCCCCGCACAATGACCGGAACCCCTCAATATCAGGGGACTCGTCCACGCGGTCGGGAGTCTGTCTTCCTTCCCTCTTACTCTTAGATAGATACTCGCCTAACTTTCCATTCATGGTTATGGCCGTAAGCATAGCGATTTCTTCACGGTCTCGTCGTTGCGATTCTACAGCAGAACGGTGATAAATCATAAGTTCAGTCAAGGTAAGTCTCCGGTTGATTTCATCGGGGGTCCATCCGAACACCTGACAGACGGGGATGATTATGTTCAGATAATCAGCCGAGGGTAATCTCAGTTTTTTTCAGACGCCGAATCCCCGGAAGCACACTCGTATATCACGGAAAATGCTTTCGCAAGAGGACCTAGTTTTACGTTCTTGAGGAGCCACTCCTTGTCAATACTATGGGGGGATGTGACGCCATTCGAAACTAAAGCAATGGCTTCTGCCATGACCTCTACCTGTTTGATTTCCCCTTTATTGACTCTATCACGGGTGTTTTTCACAAACATGACAAAGTCGAATGCAACCTGAGGAGAGACAAAAGTCAAGTCTACTTCTACCGTATCAGAACCCTTCCCAAATTTAAAGATTGCTGGTTCATCCTCTCCGGTTGAAAAATCATAGGTGGGCATGGTTATGCCACCGTGACTTCATCGATTACCGAATACAGGGAATCATCAGCTGGTCTTGATCTATCTTCAATACCAGTGATGGTTACCGGCATCTGTAAGAGATCGCGCTTCTTGTCAGACCCGAAGGTGAACTCAACCGAGTTCATAGACCTGACTTTGTAGATTTCAAGTGCGAAACTTTTACCCGCCGAGTTGGTATTCACTATCCACACGTGGAGATACACCGGTACAGTGGATGTGCCGAATGTAATCTTCTTAGAGGCAAGAGGGGTATAGGTGTAGTCAACTAATACTGTTTCACCGGAGGTGATTACATCAGACCCCGAGATTGCGGCAATAGTCGTGTATCCTTCTTTGTCCAGTCCGATAATGTAATCGGTATCTAAGACCGCAGCAGTGCCGCCCTGGGTTACGGTTATTGCAGTGACTAGTGTCGGGGTAACCCCGTTCTTGTGTGCGAGACGCTGGGAGATTTCACCCGTCAGTGTGTGGGGTTCATCAACAATACTAACAGGGGTTGACGCCGGAGTTGAGGTGACGGTTCCAATACGACCGGTAATCATGTTCAGGACGTCAATGTCGATGTTCTTCCACGCAGAAGCGGCGATAACTACCTTCACGTTGGTTGGTCCCATATCGATATCTTCGGTGTTGTCCGTCTCGATAAGTGTTTCATCTCCCGAAACGTTGAACGTGATTCCGTCCAGCATTCCGATAGAGGTTGCAGTGCTCATTGTGGCTTCCGTGTCAGTGTAGAGGGCCACACGCACGTCGGCTGACCCGAATTTCAGGTCCTTGATGTTTTCATACTGATTTGTCATGGTGATTTCAAATCCTGATAGGTTACTATCAGTGTCATTGTTCGCGAGAACGATACGGGGTTTGTGGCATCGTTCCTTGTCGGGATGGTCGATTCGTGATGGATGTCTTCTATCCCATTTCCGCCCCACCCGTCTAGAAGGGCGCGGACTTGTATCGCCAACGCTTTACTCTCCAGATCGGATTTGGTGATGCAAGACACGACGTAGGATGAAGACCAAGCACCTTCCCATGTGTTGCCAACTTCCGTTGTTTCGGATATCAAAACACAGGGGAACATTACAGGGGTCTCACCATCAGGGATAAGGACCAATAGGTTTGATATGTTAGCGCTTGCGATACGTGCCGCAATAATGGATGATACATCTAAGGTCATAGTGATTCCTCCTTGATTAGGTTCTTGACCAGGGTGCGGAGTTTGTCCCTAACATCATCTTTCTTAGCGACAAACGCGGGGGTAAGATACGGTCTTGGGGGGATGTATTTGTTGACCCCTTCCTCATACCGGACGTCTCCTAGTTCGTGGATTCTGGCATAGACAAGGTTCGTTCCTGTTACCGTTCTGACCGTACGTCCTTTCAACTCGGATTCGGTGGTTATAGACCGACCAAGGTCACCGGACTGTCTTTTGAGGTGACCCGCCTCATGACCGAGATAGACTATCCTCTTAGCCTCGGACTCCACGATTAGCATAGACCGAAGACAGAGGTCCGGGAGTTCACTCTCGAACTTCGCCTTGATTCGCTTGAATCCGTCCTTGTTCTCACGTTTGACCATATCAGATGAACGCCCCGATATCATAGCCAAGCACAAGCAGGATTACAAATACGAATGCCGCAACTAGAATTACAACCTGTTTGATTGACAGGGTTATATCCGAAGACGATTGGTCAGAACCATCCGCATTATGGGAGCAATCCTGACGCTTATGGGATTCAGCGTCCATCTTTGCCTCAATACGGTTGACTACCTTCCACGTCTCCTGAGAGTCGTGTCGGAGGGCGATAACACCCTCTTTTAGTTCGTGTATGTCGTCTTGCATGGCTTCGATACAACCCTGTTGACGAGCAAGGCTTTCCCGTGCGCAGATATCTTCGGTCATGCAACCATCTTCCACACATCAAACTCAACGTGGTGGACCGAGTTGCCATATCCCGAATATACACGAGGAGGATATTTCATGGTGTATGTACCACTCCATCCTTCATCGGTTGTTACCAGTTTGATTGGGATAGTGGTTCCAACCAGACCCAGATAATCCGGACCGGTAAAAATGACGGCATCGACCTTTTCTATTGTGGCAGTCGAGACTAATGAGACCAGAGATGTTTTCGGCTGAGTGAACCGGCACGACACAGACCCAAGCGGGGTATCAACATGCGTTGTTCGACCATTGACCACAGTGTCAACATTCTTGCTGACTGCCGCAGTGTGGCACAAAAGATTATTCATCTAAAGACCCTCCAGTTCAAAGCGACAACCGTGGTGTCAACACGTGTGGCTGACCCTGACATTGTCGATGCTGACCCTCCCCCGGCTACAGTCTCCGGTAGGATTTCATGATACAGATCAATCCAGTGGGATACTGAGGATTTAGTTACTTTTTTAGAGTAACTATATCCCCCTATGTTTTCGGATTGGAATCCTGACGAATCCCCTCTTGCCTGATATGACGCCGCAACAAGGTAACAAAGGGCTTTTGTTCGTGTTGTGCCGGAGATGTTGTTTACGCCGTCCTGAATTAGACGCTCAACTGCATCCTCGGAGAAAGCAGTGACGATAACCTCGGGTATCGTCAAATCCGTCCATAACAACACATCAGCAGCAGTTACCACGGGAATGCCTCTAGACTTCCAGTGAGGTAATTTTACAGACGGCGTCACATAATGAACTTGAATTCAGACGCTTGAAGTATGGGGATATCAGTTCGTATGACACACCCTTGACCGGGGAAAGACCTTCAAACTCAGGGTTTGCGAGAACAATCTTGTAGTCGACCGGGTTCAGCAGTTCGAAATGAACCCTGCTGGTATCGACCGGGGTAACAATTGCTGCTTCCTTGCTGCTTCCTCCCTGTAGTGCGAGGGTATCGGTAACATAGATGCTGCCGTTCCCGAGCAGTTTCTTGATGTATTCAATTTCAGGGGTACCATTGGTCATGATACGAGTGATCAGTTTCGTGTAGATGGTGGACGTGATTGCGAGGTTGTACGAATCGCCTTCACCTTTTACCTTATCTGCCATCAGTTTACCGATAGCTTCACCGATGTATCCATACATCGTTCCCGCAGTTGCAATAGACCCACCAGTAACGGAGTTTCCGGCAATCTGGTTCATACCTTTGATGGCATATGTGGTCCCATCGGGTTTCCAGCCATTGAACAGAAGCTCTTCTTCCTGCTCAGCTACCTTGAGACTCGCTGTCAGAGAGGTAAGAGAGTCTAGGCTGTTAGTAGCCCCCGGGGATACGGTACGGTTTTCCCATGTGAGAATATCCTGCATCTTGACCGAGAAGTTCTTGAACAGAACCGGGACTTTGACGATTTCAGCAGATGCTACCAGTGAATCGGAATGTTCCGAACCGTCTGGCAGTGAATACTGGACAAACGCGTCCGACAGGTCAGAGATTTTAGTAACTTCTAGATTGGTCAGACCATCCCCTTTCATGTAAGGGTTGATGCTCATGAACCGGCGGCCAACAAGAGAGTTTCTGAGTACAGGAATGATTTCTGTGCTCATCTGGGTTGCGGCACGGGTAAGCGGGGTTTCGTTGATTGTAGGCATGGTTTATTTTCCTCCTTAGACCAGTGACGTCACGTGGATACGTGCGGTGTTCGGGGTTGCGGTTGTGGATACTGCGATTACGACGGTCTCAAGCGCTCTTGCAACAGGACGGGCGGGCAGTGTTGCCGCGGATACTGCGAACGGAGTTTCTCCAGACTGGGTAATGGTGACTGCGAGCGAGGACAGTTTCAGGGTTCCGTCACCATTGGACGTAAGCAGATCTCCTGCCGTGATAGTAACAGCTGCACCGCCAACGGCTTCACCGATTGCGATGGCATAGATGTCGAAGCTGCCGCCTGACAGAACCGGAATGACATTCCCGCTGACATATGCGGTATCGTAGGTGTCAGGTCTGACGTTCGGACTTGCATCCTCGAATCCAGCCCATCCGATACATCCTGCACCAGAGGCAAAAGAGCCGTCGTGGAGTTTCGCTTTGTAGTCGTTTGAGTCAATCTGGAGGAGATGTCCCGGGAGCACGGCTTCCGTAAGAATCTTCTCGACTTTAGTCTCTGGTTTGCCGCGGACAACGATGTTGCCGTTCGGCGCGGTGTTGTATGATTCTCCTGTCATTTAATCAGTTCCTCGGGATTTTGGTAAGGTCGCCAACACCGGTAAGAGGCTGAGATTCCGTGTGTGTGAACGGTTCTCCAACCTTGCGGGTTTCTCCGCTCTCTTTGTATGTGTTGATGATCTTGGTCAACAGCGATGCTGGGTCACTCGTGAACTTTAGTTTCAGTTCAGCGACCTGTTCCGGCGTGGATTTCATTCCAACTGGGACGGAATCAAGGAACGCGGTGAATTTGTGTTCTGCTTCCTTCTCTTTATACTGAGCAAGTTCAGTGCGAAGAGTGTTCACTTCTGAACCCTGAGATTTCAGGTCAGCAATAGTCTTCTCGAGTTCTGCGATTTTAGCGTCCCTCTGTGCAAGAGCCTCAGTGAGAGTTTTTAACTCAGGTGTAGCTTCTGCCTGGCCCGGGGTTGCCGGGGTAATTAGTTCTGGCATGGTTGTTTCGGAATTGGTTACAGGTACTTTAGTCTCGGTGGGGGGATTTTCTACATGTGATACGTTGGGAGACTTCTGAGATTCTGCAATATCAGATTTCACCAGCGAATGCACCCACTCCACAAAAGGCATCTTTACCTTCTTGGTTGGTTTTTCTTCTGTCATGATTTCCGTGTGGACTAATGCACCGGGATCTCCTGGTTGCACCTTATCAATCACTTCTTCAAACAAGAGGACATGGTTCGGTTTTGGGGGGGAAGTTATCTTGTCACCGTCGTTCCTTGACATGAACGCGGATGATATCCCCAAAACTCCTTTGTTATACAGCCCTGATATCTCGGAATACAGGTCGTTGATATCGAGGGTTGCCTTCAATCGGGGATGCCCTCCCACTTCGATTCTAGGGCTCTTCACGTGTCCAACGAAGACCCCGCCAATCTTCTTGGCAGTCTCAGCTGGATTATGTGCGATACCTTCAAAATCAAGGGGATGAACACCCTGACGCTGATAGATGATTGGGATGCCTTCCCAATCGCCCACAGTCTGGGCAAACAAATCCTTTCCTAGTATTATCTTCTTGTCGCCGACTCTCCTATCGAGGGTCTGCAAAGTAGTGTCTGAAAATGCGCCGACTGATTTACTGAAAACACAGGTAGTATTCCCGAAAATAGCTTCTTCTTGTTCGTCAGGCACAGTATATTATATTACCCATAAAGTATATATGCGCGATACCCCCTGCAAGTCAAGGCGCTTATATGCAGGTCAGGTGGTGTTACAATTTGTAATAGGTTGAAAAACAGAGATGGTTATAACTTTTTGTTTAATTCAAAAGGCTTAACTTTGGCGAGATAGTCCCTATCGATAATCCACAACTTGTTATTATCTATTGACGAATCGGACATAGGATGCAGAGATTCAACCATCTCAACGATTCTCTGCTTCATTTGGTCCCGGTTATTTGTCATAATCTACCTCAGTAGGTAATTGCTCCTCCCATTTTTCGCACGCCATACGCTGGGGATCAACAATAACTCTTTCATTTTCGAGTAATCCACCGACGCACACATACGTAGCGAACATTTTATCTTGGCGTTCAAATTTCTTGCATGTTTCACATCTGCTTGGTTTGGTAGCAACGATATACCTCACCGCTGCCTCTTCTGGGGTGTGACCCCACTCGGCATCACTTTCTTGTAGATTGGTGAAATATGGTCCGTGTGCAAACCAGGCGTCACCATCTTTTCGGATGATAATCGTTATGTCTGCGTCTTTCTCTCTTTTAGTCATTTTGTATTACCTCTTTGTCATAAATAGCATTCAACCTCTTCAATTTTATCATCTGCCTTGATTCCATCCTCAATGTCGATAATCTCATTCATCTCACCTGATACTTTGAATAAAGATACTTCTTCCCAAATACTGACAACCGGAACGCTTCTGCTTCGGTTAGATTCATCCCTATACGCAGATACACATACCACGCGATCCAGTCCACAATACACTTTTCAGATTCGCCATTTTTCACATGGGTGTCAATCTTGTTCCGGAGGGAGTACTCAAACTCATCCATTTTTCGGAATGACGTCCCGATATGGGAATTCTCGTTGTCCCATATCTGAGAGTATGGGTAGAGGATGCTTGTGAAGCAATCCCCGTTATACTGGATTTGAGTTGTCATGTTCCTTTAATCCCCTGCCCAGTTCACATCTACCTTTACCGTGAATGCGTAAAATGCATCCCAGTCTTCTGTGCTAAGTAATGCGTTTGCGCATTTCCTGATCGTTCGTTTGTTTAACCGGTAACGGTTGATGTCCTCCATGTCATTATCTTCACAGGCTCTTAAGAATTCTGCGTGATTCTCAACGTAGATTTCGCTAATTTTGTCTAATTCTGTTTGGGTCATTTTTCTTTACACCTTTTTTGTTTGTTTTAGTATACTATATTATTGGACGTATCGCTATATATATGTAACTAAACCCCACTAACCAACTACTAATCTATTACTAATATCTACTAAATTAGTAATTGGGAGACCGCCTCATTTGGCAGCATCCAATAACTCTACCCCGGATAAATAATATCCCGCGTTGTTCATCGTCTCGGTGTATGACTCTTCCCCTTCGAAGCTGTCAACCACCTCACGTTCATCCCGCTCCATGTTATCATAGACCACCTTTCCGTATGATGGCGGCAGCCACCCCTTATGCTGCGCTCCGAAGATGTTGAATTTTTTGAGTAACTCCTCATCCTTGAACGTCAGATGCACGGTCCCCTTCTTATAACACGTAATCGTGAAGTAATGGGATTCGATATTACGGGTCTGCCGGGTTTTTTGTGCCCGGTCTATTACCTCGTAGATGGTCTCTACCGGTTTTGGTTTATTCGACAGGTAGTTCAGGGTTTTCTCAATATCGGACAACTCAAATCTAGGGTCATATGTTCCGTAGTAATGCAGATCCTCAATGACATCATATAAATGGCACGGGATGATTACCTTCTTCCCAACAATCCACGCCTTGTTGGTCTTCCATCCGTTGAAGTAATGGATGTTCTTAGACATTTCATCGAACCAGTGATGTTCGTTTGACAGTTCGTCGAACAGTTTAATGATTGTGTCCTCAGTCGCTTTGGTCAGTTTGTTGATAAGATTGATTCTGATCTCCCCTATATTGAACTCATTGAAGTCATAGTCTTTCAACCTCTCTACATCAGTATGGCATATTTTCAAGAGGTTGGACGTGAACTGTTTCGTGAACTGTTTGGATAGGAACAGCGTATCCCAGTATTTGGCCCGGACCCGCCTGAGGTATTCGTTTTCATTCGGAGGGTAGTTACGACCGTTGTTCTCAGTGTAGAAATCCAGGGTGATAATACCCTTTGACAGTGCGAGATACGGCATCATGCTCTTGTAGTCCCGTATCAGCTGTAGTCCTGCCTGTGCCTCAAACCGGAACTGGGTTATAGTCGCTTTGACGTAATCCGCTTCTGTCAGGTCAGTAGGTTCTCCCGGCTGGATTATCCTAACGTCGTTCACCTTTTTCAGGGAGCTGATAATGATGCTCTCTTTATCGGCGTCCGGGATGCTGACTTTGATTAATGCGATTTCTACCCATGTCTTCCGCTCGGCCTGCCTGAACTCGTCGCTGAGATACTCGATGCTCGCTCCATACTGGTCTAACATCCCGTTGACTCTCACTCTAGTGAGGTTGTTAGGGTTCCGAATCGTTTCAGCGTTGAGGATGCAGATTACCGCACCACCATCTTTCTGGAGTTCCAATGCCTTCTCCAAGTGCTTCTCACCCGAAGCAAACGGAGGATTCATGATTATCAAATCGTAATGCTTGTACGTCTCGAATGTCAGGAAGTCATCGTGTACAACCCTGTATCCCTTACCGGTCAAGACGTGCCGCAGGTCGGGATTGATTTCTATCGTGTCGATGTCGGGACGGTATGTTTCACCATATCCGCACCCGTAACTATGACCCGATGTCGCTTTCAGTTTCGGGATAAGTGCATCTACAATGTCGCCTTTCCCAGCAGACGGTTCGAGGATAGAATATACCCCAGTCAGACTGATCCCAGATAGCATCTTGTCGATGAGCGTTTTTGGCGTGGGGTAAAATGAGTCTATTGGAGAAGTCATTTCAAACCACCATTACTTTCCAAGACAAATAACTCTCTCAACAACATATTGGACGTAGTCTTCGCTCGGGGATGTCTCATCGTCTATAGGGACATAGCACACGCCCCCAAACTGCTTTGGTATGCATGTGACCTCAATACCTAATTTTCCAAGAGGGATTCTCAGAGCCTCAGCTAATGTTTCAGTAGTCCACCCAACTAAATTGTTAGCATCTCCAGTTACGGTAAAATATCCTGTTGTCATAATATTTCTCTCCATTTCTCAAGGATGGCTTTTCGTTTTTCCATTTTCTTCTGGTCCACAGGGATATTATTTTCCCAGTCGTTAATCATAATTTGATGGCATTGTTGCTGATATACGGTCTCATCTGCCTTCTGTTTTGTAAACCTAGATGCAAATCTAGATTGGTATTCGTGGGTAATTGTGTACTTTGCCATTCTTCTTTTCACCGTTTGTTTTTGTATACTATATTATTAGGAGTATCAATATATAAATATAACTAAACGAACATTTATTAATAAAAAAAAGAAAAATTCACGTGATAAACTACTCTGCGGCAGGTATCGCGTGGATGTATTCCGTCCCGGTGAACATCATCTTCTCGCCGTAAGCGGTTGTAAACACCTCGCCTACCTCTGGGAAATATGGGCGGTAATCGCAACGACAGTTAGGGTGCGTAGGAAGCGGGGGCTGAGTCCCGAGCTTGTATATCAGCCCTATTAGCGGCATGCAGATATCGCATGCATCGGTTTCATCGCCAAGCCGCTGAACATACTCAACACCGGCACGGGTGTACCGGTCAGTCTCGCCGTTGTAATAACATTTCGTGGTCTCCGTCCGTGCGATAGAAGAAGCCTGTCCTTTGTAGTCCGAGAACGTGTCCTGTAAGTCAGCGGCAATAGACCCTTTGGGATACTTTCCAGTCGAACTGATTTTTAGACCGGTTGGTTTCCCTTCCGCGATGCCTTTCTTGATGATATCTGCGAGTGAGTTTCTTGTTCCGACCGCTTTATCACCAAGCCAATCTATTTCTTTTGTCTCGAACCCAATCACTTTTCCATCAGCGTCCTTTACATATTCTGTTACATCTATCTTACCGGTTTCAACGAGCTTCTTCTCGTATGCATCGGCGTATTTCAGGGCGTCGGATTCAGTGACCTTAAATGATATGCCGCTCTTAAGCTGAGTGCTTGCGTGGAACATACCTGCAGAATACGATTCCCCTGCGATAGACACAAGGGAATCAGTCATTCGTTCAATCCATTTCGCGGTTATCTTGTCAAGACCGGCTTCGAGGGATGTCATTTCTTAGTCTCTGCCGCATACTTTCTCAACAATCCCCTTACCTCATGCTCAAAGTCATCAGTAGCCTCTTCCATCCCTACGATAGCCTCGTTTGCGATACGATTCCGCACCCGATACGCCGAGACTGTAGGTGAGTTCTGATCCGTGAACGAGAACGGGGATGCTGCCGCCTGAGGGACCGCGATTTTGTCCCAATCGGAGTTTATCTTCGTCAGGTCATCATCGTTGAGCGGTTCGAACCCTAAGAGTTTGCGGCACTCGTTGATAGATAGAGACCGGTTCGTTGCCCCAAGAGTGGCTTTCTGGAGATTGGCATTTTCATCCTCTAATACCGTGTGGCGGATTGAGACCTTCGAGTAATACGTATCAGGATACCCGTTGTGATTCAGGTAGTACGTCGGAAGAGCGTTCAACTGGCCTTCCAGCATCTTG
>JBAXYM010000027.1:0-15942 GCA_041670805.1 Patescibacteria group bacterium | reverse complement strand
TGTGGCAATGGTAGGATTGGCTTCAATAGTCACATACGCACCCTGACCATAAGAACCGGACCCGGTACCATTGTTTACAGTGAGATAGGTAGCGGGATTATTAGGACTGGAGATCATCTTGTAAAGAGCGACTACACTAATCCCTTTGCTCGGCATAGTTACCGTAGTACTGGCAGAGTTGACGTCAGCCAAGTAAGAAGTGTCGCCTACCCATCTGTCGAAGGTTATTGTAGAAGCGGCAGGGAAGGCGGTAATGGTTGTTTTTTGATTTACGGCAAAATAGCCGGAACCCGTACCGTTACTTACAAGGAGATAAAAAGGAGAGACAGAGTCGTCTGCCTTTACATTGGCGACATTTGACAAGACACCACCCCATAATAAACTTATAAACCCTACACAAGAAAGCACAAGTGCTCCCAACCTGAACAAAAATTTCTTATTCATCTTTTTCCTTTCTAAAATCTTTTGTAGATTTTACCTTAATTATTAATTATAAAGAATTCAGCCTGCAAAGATCGGTCCGAATATTGGCAACTAACGATCTTGCATTGTCCTTGCCTTATGTCATATTTTTATTAGTTACTTGGTTAATCCTTTGTTAACTACATGCAAGAGTCATCCTGATTTTGGAATAAAAAGTACCGATGCCGCGTCTGGGATCCAAGAGCGCAGACAAAAGAGGAAAAAACCCTCCGACTCGCCCAGCGTTCAAGCATCAATCTCTATTTTCATATTATCACAAAAATAAAAAAAGGTCCATATAAAGGTCATGAAAAGGAGGACAAATGCCCTTTCGTCGGCTAATTTATCAAATTTATAGGACTGCCTGCCAAGTAAGCCTCAATGTTGTCTGTCATAATCCGACTACTTTCCGCATTGGTCACATCCGTATTGAAAGCTATGTGGGGCGTGGCAAATATCTTGGAATGCTGCAATAATCTCTGATAATAAATATCGCCGACATTCCCGACATCCATCGTCCCATCGTCTATCGCCGCTCCCGCCAAGATGTCATCATCAAGCGCCGCAAACATGGCTTCTCGATCATATACTTCGTTGCTGCTCACGGAAACAAAATAAGAATTTTTCTTAAGCGAACCAAAAAATCTCTTATCCAAGATGCCGACGGTTGTTTCGTTCGCGCTCAAGCAATTGACTATTACCTCTTTGCCCTCGGTTTTTTCATACAAACTGTCGCCCCGCTCAAAAAAAGACACGTCCATTTTCAATCTCCGGCAAATCTCTCCCACTTGGTTGCCTATGTTTCCTTTGCCCAAGATTAAAACCGTTTCGCCCATCAAGCCCAAAGTCGCTTTCGGAAATTTGCCCTTGGGCAAATCATCATTGCCTATGAAAAACGGCATTTCCCTAAGCAGATTGATTATCATTCCGACAATCCACTCGGCTACTGCATCCTTATTGCACCCCGGACTGTTGGACACTCTGATATTGTTTCTGTTCAGAATGTCTTTGTCCAAAAAAGAAACGCCCACCAGAGGCAAGCTAATAAAAACGTCTTTCAATTCCTGATATTTTTCCCTCAAACCGGAAATGTCGCTGCAAATAATATCAGCCCCTCGGCAGCGGCTCAGCCATTCATCCAAAGAAAGAGGGGGCTGTCATAAAAAATAACATCGCCCAGCGATTTTAATCTCTCTATGCCCTTGTCGGACAATCCCAAATCATGGGTAACCACTATTTTTTTAGCCATATGTTTTTTAATTATGAATGTATTATAGCGTTTCTCGGAATATTCGTAATAATAAGAAATCGCCACTTACCATTGAAAGCTTCCGTCGAAACGGTCGGCGCATTACCGGTTTCCTTTTGCTCGATTGTGCGTCTTGCACAGCATCTGACAGTTCTTGACCGCAGTAGTGCCGCCCTTGCTCCAAGCTGCCACATGGTCGGCGTCCATTTCGGAAAACTTCCAAATCTTACTCTTGTTAGCATCATGACCGATGGCGCAGAGCGGACAATTTGATTCGTCTTTAGCCTCGGCTCGAGCAGTTTGCGCACCATAAACGGATTTCTTGGTCGCTTCATCGAAAACCCTGACCTCCAGCAATTTCGTGTCGACAGAGTCGCCCAATATGAATTCAAAAATACCTTTGTGATTGTTGACATACGGATCACCATACAGTTTATGCACTTCCTTCGAAACCTTTTTCAGATCGTATGATTTTTTATGATATTCTTCATATAGTCGCCCCCACTCCAGCCCGCGCATCTCGCTTTCCACGTCGGTAAACACGCCGGACACCCAATCAATCACGCTGCTAAAATAATTTTTTAATTCGACAATGTTTTTGTCGTTGCGGTGACTGCTCATATAATCTCCGACATTGCCGCGGCTTACCCAATCAAGCGCCCGCTCCAAAAAATCCTGCCGGATAGCGCTGCCTGAAATATACGAGCTCCATTTTTGAATGTTGGAATTCTGGCTATTGCTGAATTCTTCCTTGCCGAGCGTCACGAACGGTCCGGAATATACGGCGTTAAGCAGTTCTTGATTGTTAAGCGGAACGCCGGCAATATTTATCGTCCGAAACCAATCTTTTATCTCGGTCTCCTCGCCTTCGCATTCGTAAATCAAAAGCTTCTTTTCCAAAATCTTCGCTTTCTTGTCTCTCGCCATGCCGCCGAAATATTGCTCCATGCCGTTTTCGTCTTTGATAGCGAATTTGTCGGTCACAAATCGTCCAACGCTGGTAATGCGCTGCTGCCCGTCCAGAACTTCAAAGTTATCATCGCTGACCTTATTGAAATAAATCAAACCCAACGGATAGCCCTTGAGAATCGATTCGATCACCGCCATTTCTTTTTTGCCGCCATCGGAAGCATAGATGTAATTGCGTTGATACTCCGGCTGAATGGTCAATTTGCCGGACAAGCCGAATAGCCCCTTACCTTCAAGTTCGTTATAGACAAATCCTTCGCAAATATCTTTGACAGTGATGCCGGTTTTTAAGATTGTTTTCATATCATTAGAAAATTAAATTTACGATTAATTTTTATCTTTTATTTTTTTCCGATTATATTTTTCCAACTCCCCTCTTACTTTCTTTTCCATCTCCGGATGAGAAACATTGCCGGCATTTTGCAGAATTTCTTTATCATTCAAAACCAGAAAACCGTCCAACTTCCCAATCCAATCTTTCATATACATCACTCTCTGCTCTACACTCTGCAATTCGGCAAAAGATAAAAATTGTTCAACTAATAAATTTAACCTTTTTAATTCCAACTCTTCCAGATAATTTTTAGCGATTTGCACCTGCTCGCGAGTGATAATTTCACCTTTCCAATTCGTCAATCCCATATTTTCCTTTTGGCTGTCAATGCGGCTGCTCACGATTTCTGCAGCAGTCAAACCGGTAATGGCATAATGGAATTTGTTCTGCACGGTAGCATAAAATAATTTGGCATAATCCGTCTTGGGATCATAATCGGCGCTAGTGGCAAAAACATCGCGGACTTTTTGGTAAAAATTGGACTCTGAAGTTCTGATTCTCCTGATCCTCTCTTTCCATTCTTCAAAATATGTCTTTTTCACTCCGCCTTCCGCCAAACGCTCGTCATCCATTACAAAACCTTTTATTATATATTCTCTTAATTTTTGCGTCGCCCAAATGCGAAATTGCGTGCCCCTCAAAGAATTTATGCGATATCCTACGGAAATTATCGCATCTAAATTGTATATCTTAACCGATCTTTTAACTTCTCTATTACCTTCTTTTTGAACTACTAAGTAATCCTTAGTAGCTGCTTTTTCGCTTAATTCAGCACTCTCAAAGATATTTTTGAGATGGAAAATTATATTTTCCACTGTGCAGTCAAAAAGCTCGGCCATCTGTTTTTGCGAAAGCCAAACGGTCTCATCCTTCATTCGCACCTCAATCTTGGTCTCGCCGTTTTCGGTATTGTAGATTATGATTTGATTGTTTTTGTCTGTTATTGCCATACGGTTGACATTGTAAATAAACTTTGCTACCCTGAAAGTAGAATACATATGGAAAGCACCTCTTGGGGTTTTGTCCCCTAGCGGTGTTTTTCTTTATATCCAAGTTTTTCCTTTAGATTATCCATGAAAACTATCTTTTCCCGCGCTGTCTTTTTCAATAAAACCGAGCAGGTTTTCACATAAGGGCTCATAACGAATCTTAATTTATTCTGTTTGTATAAATATTTTACCAAAGAATAAAAATCCCCGTCGCTGGTTACTATGACAGCTTTATCGTATTTTTCATAATCAAGCATAGCCTGCAAAACCAAATCAGCATCAACATTGCCTTTGATATCGCCGTTTTTGTCAGGCAAAGTCGGCTTGAAGACCAAGACATATCCGCATTCCTGCAAAGAAGAATATAGATCTTGATTTTCAGGAATGTAGCCGATAAAAAGATAAGCGATTTCCACTTTATACTTTTCGCGCAAATATATTCTAAATCTTTTATGGTCCAGTTTCCATCCCAAACTTTTAATGCCCAGGTTTAAATTTTGGCTATCTATAAACGCGTAATTTTTCTCAGTCTGTCTCATAAATTATTTTTGACTGTTTTGTTATAAAATGAAAGTCAAACGGTCTCATCTCTCATTTGCGCCTCAATTTTGGTCTAGCCGTTTTCGGTGTTGTAGATTATGATTTGATTGTTTTTGTCTTGATTGCCCATATTCTTCCGTGATTGGTTTTTGATTTGAGTTAATATTGTGAATAATATCACAATACCCATCACATGTTTTTTAGGCTTAAACAAGCAAAATTATGACATTTTAAGTTCTTCTATCACACGCTCATCACATCAAACCTAAGCCCAATATGACGTATTTTGAATTATGGTTCACACCAGAAATGGTGTGAACCACGCAGGAGAAAACGTTTTTGCGTAACATTCACACCATTTCTGGTGTGGTCCGAACACACGGAGATGGATTTTTGCTTTTGCGAAAATCAAACAGTTTCATCTCTCATTTGCGCCTCAATTTTGGTCTAGCCGTTTTCGGTGTTGTAGATTATGATTTGATTGTTTTTGTCTTGTCGATTCATATTTTTCTATCTGTCACAAATATTTTTGGCTGTGATGTCGATTTTTAGGGTTGTGTTCATATTTTTATTAAATCAAAATTTATATTTTTAAGTTTGGAATCAAAAAATAAAATTTCTTTACCCTTTTTAGCACAAAAGGCCGTGTAAATTAAATCAAACTCGAAACTATTCTTGACAAATCCATACAAATGTTTAATTTCTAGAGTATTATCGTAAGAAACTATCCAATGAATTGTTTTTATTTTTTTAATTTCTTGCGATACTTTTTTATGATCGTCGTTGTTATAAGAATTTTTATAAAGACCCGGGCCTTTTAAATAATAAGGGGGATCAAAATAAAAAATAGTGTTATTATTATTTGATTCCTTTTTAATTTTTTCAATTAACTCTAAGGCATCTTTATTATATAGTTTTATATTCTTCTTATATTTTGCTATAAGTCTTATCTTTTTTATAAGTTCTTCTTTATTAAAACGACAATCCATTTTATAGTTTCCATCTTGTTTAATTCCTCCAATGACTCCAGCGTTTATAATTCCTGAACGGTTTGTTCTGTTTAGAAAAAAAGTTGAAAAACCTAATCCTAAAATATCGGCTTTTATCTTATTCTTTTGAACTTCTTTCATCTTCAGCCAATTTTCAATATTTACATCTGTATTTTCTATTAACTCACACATTTTGTCTGTATGATTTAAAACAGAATACCAAAAGGCATAAATGGAACGGTCATAGTCATTTATAGTAATATTATTTACTTTTCCCTCCAATAATAAATACAAAGCTACCGACGCACCACCAGCATATGGCTCTATATAATGTCCATGAATATTATTATCAACACAAATCTGAGCAATAAATTTTGCTAGCTTATTTTTCCCGCCTGGATATCTTAATGGTGAGTAAAACATGGTTATTCTTTTTTGATTTTAAAATAAGTTACTAAGATGTCTCCTGTAACACCTGACATATTTAGGATATCATGTTTAGAGACAATAACATTTCCATGGGCAAAATTTCCCAACAATGCCTCGAAATTGAAATTTTTATTCAAGTAATCCGAAGTTACACTCAGGTAACCCTTTGTTTCCTTATCCGCGTACTCTTTTTGAAATAGTTTAATAAAATTTTTATATGGATTTTCTTCTTCGGCGTTTGTCATATCGCCTTGTTTATTATAATAAACTCTTGCCGCGATATCTAGAATCAATCTTAATGACATCCCTACAATCAATAAAACGTTTTCATCATCTCGTCCTTTTCTATAAATTTTATCAATAGCTAAGTATAGGTCATTGACCGATCCTTCTTCAAGTTCAAGTATTCTTCCAAAAAGAAGATCTTCCTTTTTTGTTGCTGGAGTTTTTTGAATCTTGGTTAATTTTTCAGCTTGTTTTTCGTTAATTGATATTTCCTCAGAAACATTGTTTTCTGGATTCTTCAGTATTTCATCAATAGATTTATCTTTATTAATTACTGTTTTTAGTTTTCCTCTATTGTTTCGAGTGGATATAGCACTTTTTTGTAAAGCACTTTGTATTACCTCAAAAATTTTAACGAGTTGTTCGTTTGAATATTTACTATAAAGTTTATCTTTCTTAAAATCTATTCCGATTTCCCCTAGATTTTTCTCGCTTAAAACTTCTTCTTTTACAAATCTTTTGTTCAAAATTTTATTTCCTTTTATAAATCCTGTCTGATCATTAATAGCTACAAAAATACTCTTTGGCTCTTTTTTAAAATTCAGCAAAAAATAATCTCTTTCAAGTTCCCCCCATGATCCGTTATCAATGTGTTTCCTTTCAATGCTCGTGATAGCAGTATTTTCATCACAGACATTACACGGGAGAGTGGTCTGTTTTCTTAATGATTCTGGCTCGAGTTCTCTAAAAAGCTGTCCTGCATATTTAGAGTATTTACTATCGTCTTGTATTATTTTTAGTAATGCGACCCTTCTATTACCATCATAAACTACATATTTACCATTTTTTTTGACAACTATCGGTAACTCTGAGTAATCGTAATATTCACCCATCTTTTGTACTAATTTTTGTATATTCCATCTATTATCCGAATCTTGAATGATACGATTTATGATTTCTTCATCGGTCTTTTTGGTATCAATTGGATCTCTTGGATTTTCTGTCCAAAGATATAAATCTTTTATTGGAATGTGTAAAATTTCTTGTTTCATAATCTCAAAATTATTTTTTCTTATGTTTGATTAAAATTCTTTGATAAATTTTTCTGCCATTTGAAATTGGATTATTATATGTATTAAAATTACCAGTTTTGAATTCATCAGGTACTTGCCCATTTGCAGTTCCTCCGATAATCTCAAACTGCTCCGGACTATATTTATCCAAAAAACTAATCGGCACGCCCATTACGCCGTCATAATCACTTGGGATCGCATCTGTAAAAGGCACTTCGATGGCATCATAGTTGTCATATTTATCATACGCTTTTTTGCCTTTGAGTTCTTTGTGCCTGCTGTATCTCAAATTATCTTTCATTGTCATAAGCGGCAATGGTCGGTGGCGACGACCGTGATCGAGATTAGTAAACCAACACACATTCCTAAATTTTACTAAACCGGTTTCGGGCATATAAACCCCCTCTCCATATTCTTTGGCAAAAGGTGTAGAAAAATAAGCATTACCGGCGTGAAAACCATTTCCAAGCCACAATTTATTATTTTTTATCAGCGGAAAAATTTCCTTGTAAGTAATCGCGTTCATACTGCCGATGATCACAAACTTTTTGTTGAAATCAAAAAGCTGCTTGACATATTCGCGAAACAACGAGAATGGCGGATTTGTTACCACAATGTCGGCTTGTTTCAGCAGCTCTGTGCATTCATCGCTGCGGAAGTCGCCGTTTTTTTCCAGCGGCGCCCATTCGTTGTGTTTATTTGCCTTTAACTGCATGGCAACATCCTTCAAATTGAATTCGCCGTCGCCGTTCATATCGCGCGCTTCGTTGATAATGAATTTGTTGGCATTTATTTTGGGGCGACCTTTGGATATCGGGAGAGTTTTGTCATCGCCAAAAAGACTCAGCTGCGTATTGGCAATAGGCGATGGTTTGTAGCTCGTAGTGATAAGCTGTTTGAGTCCGAACTTGTTGAAATTGAACACGAAATAGCGGAAGAAATTGCTCTCGAACGGATCATCGCAGTTGCAATAAACCGTTTTGTCCTTGAACGCATCGGCATCGTAGTCCAGATAAGCCTGGATTTCTTTTTGAATATCGCCGTATTGCGTATAGAATTCGTCATTCTTCGCTTTTTTTGCGTTTGTAAGATTGTTGTTTGCCATAATTTTATTTTATCAAATCTTCAACACCAACGTCCAACACTTTTGCAATGTTTCAATAGATTGATTATATTATACACCTTATTCGGAACAATACAAAAACCGACTTTCCTAATGAAGTCGGTTTTATAGAGACAAAGAGGCGGGATTTACCCTCCGGGTATAAAGGGTTATACTATTTTACTTTAATGCTTTGCGCTATATGCAGTCCAACTTCCTGTCCTTTCTCCGGAATAGAATAAACTCTCATATAGTTATATTTATTATGTCCGGACAAAGAAGAAGAATCTGCGAAATATTGTCCTTTTTCCCAATAAATACGACCGCTTCCATTTTTAAGCTCTCCGCTCCCGCCCCATTGATAAGTTACAAATGTGCTAGGATCATTAGTTGAAAAAACATAGATAAAGTTATGATAGGGGCGGAGAGGTTCTCCTTTTTCCAAATCAGGGGCTCCGCTTGGGAAACCGCCGACCGCTCCCGGATCGTCAATCGGAGAATGAACTTCAAGATAAGGTATACTATCATGATTATCGGCAGATTTCGAATAAAATCTCCAAACCATCGTGTTGTTAAGTTCATTCTCATCATGTACCCACGTATCGGGATATTCAAAAGTGAAATCCGCTTTGGAGGAAGAGAAAGTGGCATATGTGATATTTGTGTCTTCTGATTTATCGCCGTCATTATTTTCACTGGCGATTGTATCTGCCGGGCTGGAAATGTCATTATTGCAAAGAGGCATTGTGTATTTTACAAACATCCCTCCTGCTAACAAACCCAAGACCAGAACCAAAGCCAGCAGGGTTGCATTTTTTTTCTCCATATTGTTATGTTAAAGATAATTTAGCGAATCAAACTCTTATCTTTTTATATAATAGCACTATTCTTTCTTTAGTCAAATTTTAATTTTTCAAATTTGACAAATCGTATTGCTTGTTATTATATAGAGACATGGAGGTGCAAAAAAGTTCGTTAAAAACTAAAACAAACAAAAGATATAAAACAAAAGGTTTGTGATATGAATTTATAAACAAAAGAGAGATGCGGTAAAATGACAGACAAAATAAGAATAAAAACATCGCTAATCATTGGGTTGGCTTTTATAGCAGCAATGATTGCAGCTACAACGCCGGCGCAAGCATATACAAATTTAGCAATAACGGACGACAACCTGGATACTTTGGACAGCTTCACCTATTCCGGAGCGTGGTATAATGTCGGAACAGATGCCTATGTGTTAGACTGGTACGGAGGCGGAGAATATTTTGAAGAACCATGGAAGGATCCAGCATGGTACCAGGGGTTAGTAACAGCTACAATAATGGCTGATTACGAAGGAAACCATTGGGGCGAATGTGTAAGCATGGTTAAGAATCTTGCACACAGCACAGTTGTGACGGGCAGTTGGTATCGAGGTGGACATGTCATGGACGGCGGTATATCTCCCGGTACTACGATAGCAAGATTTGTCTGGAGTTCGGAACAACAAAGATATATATACGTTTCAGATGGTACATGCCACGCAGCTATTTTCCGGGAATACACCTACGATCAAAATGGTAATAGAAACGGAATAATAGTGTGGGATCAGAATTGGTGGACAAATGAGAACGACGAAGGCATAGTTATGATGCACAAAATATCAAATGCAGGCAGCGGTTTGTCTGATGCCGATAACTACTATGTAATACAAGTATAACGCAAAACAGAAAGATATAGTAAACTTTAAAGCCGAGATTTATTTTTTATCCTCGGCATTTTTTTGGTTTAATTATGCAATCTACAATAAAAACCCGGTAAAAACCGGGCATTGTCTTGGCGGAAGAGGCGGGATTTACCCTCCGGGTATAAACTTCTCATCCCGCCCAAATGCGGAAGAGGCGGGATTCGAACCCGCGGAGCCATTGCTGGCTCACACGCTTTCCAAGCGTGCGCTTTCGACCGCTCAGCCACCCTTCCGAATAATTTAAAACAACCCAACGGGACAAAATGCTTTTTAGCACTCCATAAGTCTATAGTATTTGTTCGATTTTGTAAATACGGGGGCGACGGAGGCGATGCGGAGTAGCATGGCTTTAGCCTGCGCGGTTGTCCCAAGCCAAAAATACGGCGCATATGTTTGTTTTTCCCGCGTGGGACAGCAGCGCAGGCTAAAGCCATGCTACTCCGCCCGCTACTCCGCCCGTTATTTCGCCCACTGCTCCATTTGATAATTCCGCATGGTTTTTCATTTTTCTAGTCCGGCAAGACCGATGTAATTTCCGTAATCTTGGGAAACTGCGCCGTCAGACGATAGGCAATGAGTTTCATAATGATGGCAACATTCCTGATTTCCTCTTTGGAATGCCCGGGTTCCAAGAAAAGATTCTTGAATTCCGTCTCAAGGTCCTTGAAATATTCCGGCAGCGTTTCCGTGTTTATTTTCTGCTCCAAGTCCTTGATAACCTTGTCCAGTTCGCCTTTGTCCAGCCACACGCCGTGGCATTCCAGACAGACATCCGCCTCGACTTGCGACGAGCCGTATTGAATCCGATAGAGCGGGCTGCCGTCACGCGGACAACTGAGAAAAGTCCCTCCCGATTTTAATTTGTCCTCATTGCTCCACAAATCAAAATCCAGCCAAGCGAGGTTTTCATCGCGCTCGTCTTTGACGGCATTGAGTTCGTCTTTGTCAAACCAGATGCCGCCGCATTTTTCGCAGCGATCCACCCGGCAGTGATTTACAGAGACTTCATCCAAAGATTTTCCACATTGGGGACATTTCATATTTTTAAATTTAAGCTGTTTATTTGTAACTTTCCAAGTTCTCGCTCATCACCGCCATCTCGGTTTCCGTTATCATTTTTTTGTAGATGCAGGGGCTGGTGCCCGAGACGCAATATTCGCCGGCCTCATTTTCAAGCCGCGCGCTGAGCTCAATGGTTTTGCCGTCCGCAGATCTGTAAGCGTAATAATAGTCGGGATTTTTGGGGTCCAAAAGTATCTCTGCGGAAGCGCCATATTTGGTCAGAGCGTCCCAGAGATATTCCGTGACCGGATTGTCTTCGTTCAGTTTCACATAAGCGGCGCTGACAGGCAAATCCGCCTTCTGTTCCAAATGATAGACGGCGGCCAGTCGGACAATGTTGGACAGATTGTCCCTCCGCAATTTGTCATTCGCTTCCTGCGCCGCCTTTGCCTTGTCTTCGATTCCCGCCGGGGTCTCCACCGACACTTCCCCCGCCTTGTTGTTTCTGATAATCACCGCGGCGAATACGAGCAGCAAAATCACCACACCGACACTCGCCAGCTTAATCTTCTTGATTAACGCAGGGTCCCGTTCTTCCACTATTTTAAGATTCTTTTTGAATTCTCTCACTTGCTCCATCGTTTTTTCACGAATGACCTGCAGCCATTGCGCAAAAGATGCAGGCTCAAAAGGCTCCTCGAAGTCCTTTATCTCCCCCGGGATTGCTTTTGGAATATCTTGACCCGAAAGACTTTCATTTTCAAAGTCGTCCGACTCCGGCGCGGAATCGTTTGTCGTCTTTTCCGAGAGGCCATTCAAATCATCTTGCATTGAACTGCTCATTTTTTTGCATTACTTATTAGTTTTGCTTAATTTTATTTTAGCATATTTTCAGAAATCAAGGTATTTTCTGCCCTTGAGCTTTTCCGGCAGATATTCCTGATCCTCGCGATAATCGAAATCCGGCGAATATTTGTAGCCCTTGCCGTAATCAAGTTCCTCCATCAATTTGGTGGGGGCATTGCGAATGTGCAGAGGCACCGGCAGCGCGCCGAAAGTATCAACGTCTTTTTGCGCCGCGTTATAAGCCGTATAAAGTTTGTTGCTCTTTTTGGACTTGGACATATACGCCACAGCCTGCGCCAGATTGACCGAACACTCCGGATAACCGATAAAATGACACGCCTGATACGCGTCCACCGCCTGGGTAAGCGCCTGCGAATTGGCGATGCCGATATCTTCGGAGGCAAAACGGACGAGACGGCGCGCGATGTAAAGCGGATCCTCGCCGCCGCGCAGCATCCTTGCCAAATAATAGAGCGCCGCGTCGACATCGGAGCCGCGCATTGATTTGTGCAGTGCCGAAATGAGATTGTAATGTTCCTCGCCGTTTTGGTCGTACATGATCGTTTTTTGCAAAGCTTCCTCAATTGTCTGTTTGGTAATCTTTTTGTCGATGGACGCCGCAAACTCCAGAACGCTGAGCGCTATGCGTGCGTCGCCGTCGGACATTTCCGCCAGAAATTTTATTTCCTTTTTGCCAAGCTTGAGTTTCTCGCCGCCCAGTCCCTTTTCTTTATCTTTAATCGCGCGCGCAATTATTTTTTCCAAATCCTCTGCGCTGAGTTTTTCCAAAACGAAAACCCGCGCGCGGGAAAGAAGCGCGTTATTGACTTCGAAACTTGGGTTCTCGGTGGTGGCGCCGATAAGAGTGACAGTGCCGCGCTCGACGTAAGGCAAGAGAAAATCCTGCTGCGATTTGTTGAAACGGTGAATCTCGTCGATGAAAAGTATGGTCCGACCTCCGAGCCGGCTCATCTCCCCCGCCCGCTCCATTTCGCGCCGCAAATCTTTGACGCCGCTGTTGATGGCGCTCATGGAGACGAACTCGCTTCCGGTCTTTTTGGCGATGATGTTGGCCAGTGTGGTCTTGCCCGACCCGGGCGGCCCCCAAAAAATCATCGACGGGATTTTATCCCCCTCAATCGCCTTTTTAAGAATCTTCCCCTCCCCCAATATTTTTTCCTGCCCGAAAAACTCCTCAAACGACTGAGGACGCATCCGGTCGGCTAACGGTCTTTTTTGCATATAAAAAATTTAAGTGTCTGCTTATATTCTACGCAAAAAAGTGGTTTTTGACCAGAGGGAAAAGGGGCGAGATAATTCGTTTTAACATAAACAAAAGACGCGATAAATCGCGTCTCTACGGAATACGAAATTATACGTTGTGTCATCCTGAGGTACTCCGAAGGATCCCGTTGTGTCCTGCGTAGGTGCGGGATTCTTCACTGCGCTATGCTACGTTCAGAATGACGATTGGTTTTTTGATTTAATCCTCCAATTCATAACTGTCTCTTTCGGGTTTGTTGATCTCATAGATGGAATCGGGATCGTAAGGGGTGGAAGGATTAAGGGGTTTTCTTTTGCCGGTGTCTCCGTTGGGGGTAAGGGTATAGATGACGGTGTCGGTTGCCTCCTTTACAAGATTAGAGGTTTGGTATTGATCTGATTGTTGTTGGGAGATGGTTTTAATGTTGTTCCATTTGAGATGGAGGTAAGAATTAAAGATGGTGGGAGATAGAAGGAGACGTTTGTATTGTTTGTTGTTCTTATACTTGATGACATAGATATCGGGATTGTTGGGGGTTTTTACTAGGTCTCCGTCTTGGAGAGATTGATTGGAATTGTTTGTATCTATATTGCCATCATTGATATCGTTTTGGACTGATCCTTGTTCATTTTTGGTAATGTTATTTCCTTTTTTGATGATTGTGTCGGATACTCCTCCTTCTTGGGTACGGAACTTGATATAGAGGGTATCGGTGTTAGTGTATTGTTTTAGGAGATCATCTTTCTTGGATATGTCTTCCCAGGAAGAGTTGGTGAAGTCAGGAGAGGTGGAGATGGCTATTTGGGTGATAGTGGTGGGGAGATTGGTAAGGGAAAGGGTGTTGTTGGAGAGGGTGATGTCGATGGTGGAGATGGAGGGCTTGGAGGGGACGGGTCCCCCGCCACAGTTTATATCCAAATCCAAAGTGTCGTAACTTTTAATTGAGTTGCCAGCATTATCAAAAGCTTTCACATACCAGTTGTGTTTTCCACAAGAAAGACCTTCACTCAAAGAGACAGAGGTGGAGTCAGAGCTAATATTGTCCTGTTTTAACGCTCCATCCACATAAAGCTGATACTTGGAAAGACCGGAAATGGAATCATAGGAATTATTCCAATAGAAAGTGGGTCTGCCATTAGAAGTTTCAGTCCCGGCAAGAGCGTTTGACAGGGAAAAAACAGAAGGATTGTCTTGATCTTGAGTTATTGGTTTATCAAATTGTACCGCCCAATTGTAAAGGGTATTGCCATATTGAGAAGGAGCGGAGTCGCTGTCCCGGAGGTTGCCACGAGCCGAGCCTTCTTGGTTTGCGCCAGCTCTAGATCCTGCTGTACCAGTATGAGCATAGCGAAGTCTTTGGTTGCTTCCTGTTGGAATCGTATCCAATGTTACCTTTACCGTGTCTGAGCTAACAATATTCACCGAACCTATGGAAGCAGATGAATTAGCATCGTAATATTCAAACCCGTAATTTTCTTTTGCCAAAACGAGAGAAGTATCAAATTGCAGAGGACCTTTCGGAACATTGAATTTGACGTAAATTTCGTTTCCAATTCGATAGATCCGTTTGGGAGAAAGCGGTTTCCAGTCCTCCTTGTCAACAGTTACCTTCTTGATTACCTTTCCATAGTATTCACCAAGCCAGCGATAAGAGGTGTTGGTGAGATGAACGCCGTCAATATAATTGAAAAAATATTTTGGTCCTACTAAATATATTTTATCTGGATTATCTTCTGAGGCAGATAACTGAGCCATTGGAATGGCAGAAGTAGCATCTCCTGTGAGTACTGGATTAGTAAAAGACCCCACTTGATCTATAAACAAAGGAACCACACTTGTCTGTCCTGTAAGAGCTTGGATATCTGTTTGATAATCATTCTGCCACTCTTTGAGATTATTTTCATATTGGACAGCAGTTGTGCCTATATCATGATCCGTTTCTCCGTGAATAACAGTGACTCCAATTGCACGATAGTTTCTACCGAGACTGCTTGCAGAAGTATTAATTAAGGAAGCCTGATTCATTCCATTAGCGTAAGCACTTGTGCCTTTTTTTAAACCAACATAGGGAGTCGCGCCAACTCCATGTATCGTAACCGCAATCTGATAATTGTTGTCTGTCACATTCGAAGTAATAAAATTAGCCATTGAGCTGCTGATAGTTTCAACGCCATTCTCCACCAAAGGCGCCAAAGAAGTTCCGCTCAACATTTTGTTTTGATACGGCTGAACCGTGGTGAGAGCGGGAGATCCATTATATCCTATAGACAGACTTTGCCCGGTTGAAAGAATATGGTTAAGATAATTTGCAGAATTTATTTGGTTTGTCGCAGAAGATACAACCGACACTCCCGTATTCGGAGCAACAACAGAAACCGGAGTGACCACAAATTTAATATATTTCCCCAAATCGTCGTCTGTAAGCGTATATGTTTTGCTTATTGCCCCTGAGATAACCCGATAATTTCCATTCATAGAGTCAGATCTCAACCAACGAAATGTAGAAATTGCTTCTTCGTCTCCATTCGGATCTACAAAGACGTATCTTCCAGCTATAGTTTCTCCAACAGTATTCATACCAATAATATTCGCATAGGTTATCATTGGAATGGCTGGAATTGACAAGGTAGGATTCGTGCTCACAACATCGGACACGGGCCCAGCTCCACTTGCATTAACAGCGGAAATTCTAAAGTCATAATATTTGCCATTGGTTAGTCCCGTAATGACAGCAGAAATA
>JBAXYM010000026.1:0-17676 GCA_041670805.1 Patescibacteria group bacterium | reverse complement strand
CATATGCTTAAGGACAGGAAGAGACAATAGTATTTCGAGTGGCTCTAAGCCATTGACAGTTTAGTCTCTTCCTCCTGCCCTTAAGTATATCACTATTGCTAATTCCTTTATATGACAAATAAAGATTGATTTTATCTTTTGATTTGGTTAAAAGCAGCAATTTAAAGTGCAGGTGGGTCAGGTAGCATAGAGCCCCATTTGTATCCGGACCACACCAGAAATGGCGTGAACAATGCAGGATAAAACGTTTTTGCGTAACATTCACACCATTTCTGGTGTGATCCGTAATTCAAGACACAACAGAGATATATCAGAGCAACTAAAAATTGCTTGGCATTGATATGACCTGAAAATCCGAGCAAAATGAAACCGGCCCAAAGAGCGGTTACCGCACAAATATCTACAGATTGACTTTAATCCCGACCCCCATAGTGGAAGTAACCGTGACACTCTTGATAAATTCTCCCTTGGCGCCGGTCGGCTTGTTGTCTCTGATATTCTGCACAAAAGCTTGGATATTCTCACGCAGCTTCTCCTCGCCGAAAGAAACTTTTCCAACCAATTGGTGCACATTCGCCGTATTGTCATTCTTAAAACTCAATTTTCCTTTTTTAAGTTGTTCGACCGTGCCTTTGATATCGGTAGTAACAGTATCTGTTTTCGGTGAAGGCATCAAACCTTTCGGTCCGAGAACCTTGGCAATGCTTGCCATTTTTCTCATCATTTCAGGAGTGGCAACCGACACGTCGAAATTTACCTCCTTGGTCTGCTTGATTTTGTCAATCAAATCTTGTCCGCCGAACACATCCGCTCCGGCCGCTTCCGCTTCTACCAGCTGTTCCCCTTCGGCAAAAACTGCAATCTTTTTCTCTTTTCCGGTTCCGTGCGGCAGCACAATCGTACCTCGAATCTGCTGATCGGCCTGTTTCGGATCAACGCCCGTCCTGATATGGACCTCGACGCTCTCGTCAAATTTCGAGTTGGCGCCCGTCGTCAACATTTTTACCGCTTCTTCAATGGAATAAGTTTTATTCCTATCAATTTGTTCTTTTAAACTTCTGTAACGTTTTGATCTTTGCATATTTTTTTTCCTTTCGTGGTGCAAACGCTTTTATCAAGCTCCCACAAATAAATAATTAAATTATATGAATTGCACATTGCCCTACCTGTCATCCTGAGGTACTCCGAAGGATCCCGATACTATGTCATTAGAACTTTTCTTTCTGTCATCCCGAAAGGCGTACCCGCCCGAGGGATCTGAAAAACACAGAAGACGCTACTAATGTTATATTCATCGAGATAGCATTCTTATTGCATTGTACTATTCCCAGATTTCTCACACTCCTTTCAGTCGGTTCGAAATGACAATAAATAACGATAGCGTTTATTCCTCCACAGTCACGCCCATCGACCTCGCACTTCCGGCGATGATCTTCATTGCCTGCTCCACGCTGTTGGCGTTCAAATCTTTCATCTTAGTTTCCGCAATTTCCTTGAGCTGCTCCCGTGTAAGCTTTCCCACCTTGTCTTTCTGCGGTACTTTGGAACCTTTGGTAATTCCGGCAGCCTTCATAATGAGATTGGTCGCCGGCGTGCTCTTCATAAAAAATTCGTAAGACTTGTCTTCATAGACAATAATGCGAACCGGCACGACATCAGTCATATCCTTTGAGTCATTATTGAAACGCGTGCAGAATTCCTGAATATTAACCCCCGCCTGTCCGAGCGCCGGACCGAGTGGAGGGGCCGGAGTCGCTTTTCCCGCCGGGATTTGCACTTTAATTGCTTTTATTATTTTCTTTGCCATAGTATTTCTAAATAAAATTTAAATCTTTTTAATCTGCAAGAAGTCCAACTCGATCGGAGTTTCCCTGCCGAACATCTGCACCAAGACCTTGACCTTCCCCTTCTCCTCGTCGATGGAATCAACCTTGCCGTCGAAATCCTTGAACGGACCGTCCACGACCTTGATCATATCTCCAATAGCGACATCAATCTTGTACTTCGGCTCTTTCACACCCATCCGCTTCTTGATACCAAACATCTCTTCTTCCTCCACCGGCGTCGGCGTTGTGCCCGAACCGATAAACCCGGTCACGTTCGGCGTGTTGCGCACCACATACCAAGAGTCGTCCGTCACAATCATCTCAACCAGCACATATCCCGGAAAAATCCGCTCCTCCACCACTTTTCTCTTCCCGTTCTTGATTTTGATTTTCTTTTCTTTGGGGACCATAACGTCAAAAATCTTGTCTTCCATTCCCATCGACTCGATTCTCTGCTTCAGATTTCGGCAGACGTTATCTTCATATCCCGAATAAGTATGCAAAACATACCAATTACGCCCAAAATCCGCTACTTGTTTTGGCATAATCTTATCATCTTAATGATTAAATCTAACCCACAATAACTTTCTGGGCAAGATAACTGAATACCGCATCAACCCCGCCCATGAAAACGGCGGTTCCCAAACTTGCCACAATCACAAGAACCGAATCTTTGATTGTCTTCTCTTTTGTCGGCCAGCTCACTTTTCTCATCTCCGACCTGACTTCGCTGATATAAGTTGTGATTTTCATTTATATCTGTTTTAAGGCTTAAAAATCCTACGATTTTAAAACAGCCTCTGGTAAGGCTATTATTTATATTTTCAATATACAACTACATAATATATCGAAAATGAAATTAAGTCAAGGATGCTTTATCGCTTGCGCATTATGTACATCAGCACCACAGAACGGTTGACAAGCGGCATATGCACGGAGCAACTCTCGGAGTAGCATGGCTTTAGCCTGCGCGGTTATCCCAAGCAAATGGAACGATTGTATACGTTCGTTTTTCCCGCATTGGACAGCGGCGCAGGCTAAAGCCATGCTACTCCGTTTGGTAAATTGTTTTTTTGCATTCGGATCACACCAGAAATGGTGTGAACAATGCAGGATAAAACGTTTTTGCGTAACATTCACACCATTTCTGGTGTGGTCCGAAATCAAAAATCCGTAATTCAAAATATAGCGGATATATCAGAACTGTCTGCCATTCATATATAGTGCAAAAAAAATCAAATCCACCTCCTTTTCACTATCACGTAAAACAGCACCAGCGAAAAAACTGCGATTAGTCCCATGATATAGAGAAATGCCAGCGGATCATTTTGCATCGGCAGTGGTACGTTCATCCCGAAAATACTGGAAATGATAGTCGGAACTGTCAGCATAATTGTGGCGATGGTCAGGATTTTCATCACTTTGTTCAAATCATTCGTCAAAATGGCGGAATATGCCTCGCGAATATTTTTGATGGATTTCAGACCGGAGCCGGAGAGTTCCAGCGTCTGTTTGCTGTCCATTACCAAGTCCTCAACCACATCCACGTCCTTGTCGTAAATCGGAATATATTTCCCCCGCAAAATTCTCTCCGTGATATTGATAGTCGGCACCAACGCGGAAATGAAGTCATTAAGCGTTTCCTCTTCCTGCACAAGAAACAGAATATCGCGATTGCGCAGATGGTTGATCTCGAATTTTTTCTGCTTGATATCTTTCAAAATCTTGTTCAAATACAAGTCGTAACTCCGAAAAATCTCCGAAACGGCCTTGAGCACAAAATAAGTTCTTTTTGTCGTCAGAAAATCGTCATCTTTTTTCAAAAAATATTGCGTAATATGCTCCTCTTCCTTGCAAACAGTCGCGATATGCTCCTCGGTAACTATCACCAAAAGCGGAAAGGTGGAAATAAAATCATCTTTGATGGTCGGGAACCTTATAATCATATAGAAAATGCCGTCTTCTTTCTCCACACGGGAAATTTCGTTTTCATCCAACCCATCCTCCAAAATCGCCGGATCTATTTTTAGAGTTTCCACTAAAAGATTTCGTTCCTCCTCTGTCGGATTGATCGCTTGGACCCAACTGCCCGGCTCTATTTTCTTAATCTTGTGCAGCTCGGGAGATTTGAGAGTTTTTTTATAAATGTTTATCATATTTTTGTCATATTTAGAATTTATGCCAAATTAACTTAATCCGTACCTCAATCCGCGCATAAAGTATTTGGATTTCCTCCCTCTCCTATCGGGAGAGGATTGATGTGAGGGGGGGTAAATATAAAATCATTATAACGGATTAAGTTAAAATTCGGTATTATGCATCTCAAATTTTCTCAATCTTCGATACTTTCTTTTTCGCGATAGAACCGACCTTTTGTCATTCTAGTAAGAATCCCTTGATTACTGTCTACGCGTTTAGCTTGTCGTTGTGAGAAGATGTTTCTGTTAAAATTAAAAGTAACAATCAATATCTGTCATTTCGAAATGAGGTACTCCGATTGAGAAATCTGTGAATAATACTATGCAAATATAATTCTAATGTAGAAATAATATCAACAAAGTCTCGTGCATTTCTCAGATCTCTCAGTCGAGTACTCCTTTGAGATGACAAAAAATAGGGTTAGTCAAACTCCAGTATCGGGATTGTCGCGTCGCCCGGAGTACCGGCTCTTCGTAAACAGTATCAAACCTGTAAGTCCTAACATTATCAGCCATGAGTTATCGATTTAAAAAACTTCCCTCGCCGCCTCCCACATACTGTCATCGCCTTTTTTAACTTTGAGCCAATACCACCATTCCCCGCCCCATAGATACGCCTCGGAGAATTCCACGTCTTTTACAAACTCGACATTCTTGCGAAATTGCGCGGCGTTCATGGATTTGTACTGCTCTTCCAACGGCATATCCAAAATAAGCGTCGGACCCCAAGGCTCGCCCTGCAATTCCACGATAATGATTTTCTGCACGTCCGTAAAGTACATGATAAAAGCGGCTTTGAATCTGTAAAAAAGCGACGAGATGGGATAATGGACATAGCCCAACTTATCATTCCAGACGATGCGATAGAGCGTAGTACCCAGCACGTCCGCACGGCTGGCGGCATCATACCAAGTGCTGAGCTCGCCGCTGTCGGTAATAACAATCGGCCGCGAAGGATCCGTTTTTCGCACAACCGCAATCTCCTTGTCCAGTTGCTCCTTGGTGATGGTTGGACATTCTCCGTAAGGAAGAAAAGGTTCGTTTTCCACCTGCCAAGCGGAAATGGCATCATTGCTTTTGTAGCGATTGATAACCGTAGCAAGAGTCTCCTCGATTTCCGCCTCGCGCTCCGCATCGGTCAATCCGTTTACCCAGCCCGGGATATGGCACTCCGGCCAGCGCGGCTGCTTCTGCCCGACCACAAATATAATTTTGGCGTTTCTTCGTCCGGCCTGCTCGATTTGCCAATCAATGTCGCTGAAATCATACTCTCCTTGCGTATTTTCAATCTCCGTCCAATAAACCGGCAGCCGCAGACGCTTGACCTCCAAATCGTCAAGAAGGGCCAGATAAGTTTCTTTCCAGTCCAGCCCCATGTATTCGGCAAAGGGCTTGCTGAAAGTCACGCCGTAGGTAACATTGGAATTGCGCGGCGAATATATAAAAAATATCACAATGGAAAAACATACAAGCAGTCCGACCAAAAATAGCACCGTCTTATTTATTCCATGCCCGTCGTTATGTTCCTTATGCTCGTTTCTTTTGATTGTCAGCATATCACCACCTTCTTAAGCGATTAAAATCAACCCAACTGCAATAAATACCAGCGCGACAGTTTTCTGCGCGATAACCCCCTTGCCTGTCTGTTCGTGGAAGAGTTCCGGCAACTTGCGCGAGAGCACAACGGCCATAATCAAAGTAAAAGCATATTTCGTAGCTTCCAGTGAATTGATAATGACGACGTTGCCAATCGAGATGGCATAAGTAATCAGGAATGAGGCGACGGCGGCGGTTATTTTGTCATAGACAAACAGCGCGCCGCTTTTCTTGTTTTCAATAACATCATTTTCCTCGTCTTTCATATTGAAAATCTCCCGGCGATTTTCAGGCGAGACGAGCAGCAGCATCGCCCCCGCAAACCCTCCGAACTGTAGAATCATAAAAACGTCAAAAAATCCGACATTATCAAAAAGATAATCTATAATCACATAATAGGCGGCAAAAACAAACCCGGCAAGAACCGCCAGTGCCACCCCTTTCATATGGGTAATTTTCCCGCGGATTATTTTCGCCGACATCAAAAATCCTCCCAACACAAAAAGCACAAAAGCGTAGAGCTGCTGCGATTCCAGCGCCTGACTGAAGAGAAGAACGGAAAACAGATACGTAAAAATTGGCGACGATATGCCGACAATGGGAGTAATGCGGGAAACTTCGCCAAGCTGTATGGCTTTATAGAAAATATTCAACGCAAAAATAAAAAGCGCGCCGGCAAAAGTCGCCAAGCCGAAAAGCTCCCAAGAGGGGAAACGAAAGGCCATCTCCGGCCAGACAGCCGCAAGCACCGGAATAGCCAAGAGATACAATATCTGAAACACGCCGGAATAAAAAGCATACACCACAGGCTTCATTACTTTATTAGAAACGATGTGCTTGTCGATGATTGCGGTTACGGCATTCAGAAAATGACCCAAAACCGCAATGATTATCCAGATTTGCATACTTATACGGATTATTTTTATTAGCACACGTTACACAAACTCACAGGTGTTCGGATTCAAAGTAGAGACCTTGCGTCACCAATATTTTATGTGTCATTGCGAGGAGTCGGTACTCCGATGACGCGGCAATTTTATTTGTCATCTCGAAGGAGTACTCGACTGAGAGATCTGGGAAATGCACGAAGCTGTGCCGATGTTATTTTTACAGTAAAGATTATATTTGCATTTGTTCCCAGATTTCTCAATCGAAGTACCTCATTTCGAAATGACAAACATTGGTTGTTTCTTTCAACGGGAGTACCTTCTCGCAACGACAAACCGAACGCGCGAAAAATCATCGAGTTGCAAAATCAAATTGCTCCATCGCCCTTGCTACAGAATCAACTTATTCCCTTTGCATATCTCGGCATATTTATAAGCGCTCGGACGGATCTTATAAGTCATATTTTCATAATCCATCTCCACCAGCCCGAACCGTGGGCCATAGCCGTCCGCCCATTCAAAATTATCAAGCAGCGACCAATACAAATACCCGCGCACGTCCGCCCCTTCCTTAATCGCTTTGTGTATGACTTTCAAATGCTCTTTGATGAAGGCCTCGCGATATTTGTCTCCTCTGTCCGCAATTCCGTTCTCGGTAATATAAATCGGCAAATTATATTTCTTCATATCTTTGATAACTTCATAGAGCGCAGACGGATATATCTCCACGCCCAGATCGGAAATTTTTTTGTTGTCATTCTGCACGCCGATAAAAGGGAATCGCTTTTCGGTTCTTATTTTTTCGTGAAAATAATAGTTGACCCCCAAAAAATCCTGCTCCTTTTTGGTATATTCCAAAAGCATCTGATTTCGCACGAAATTCCAAACGGAAACGACGACATTGTTAAACGGAGATTCCTTGTCGTATGCCTCGACGAAAGAATAATTCTCAGCCATTCCGACTTTTGCAGTCGGCGCTATGCTTTTGATGACCTTGTAAGCCTTTTTGTGGGCCTGACCAAAATTAAAAACCGCTTGCGCGCACCCGATAAAATCCAGCTTCTTCTGCGGAGGAAATTTCCCGATAAGATAAGGATGCGAGCACGAAATCATCAGTTCATTGATGGTCAGCCAAAAATCAACATATGGGTTGAGTTCTTTGACCGCAAAAGCGACATAATTCTGAAAATAGCCGGGAGTTTTAAAATTCGCCCATCCGCCTTTTTCCGAGAGCCACATCGGATTGGTGGAATGCCAGAGTGTTACCATGGTTTTAATCTTTCTTTTCTTCAGACTCTTCAGCATCTTCTTGTAATGCTCTATCGCCTCCCGATCAAATTTCCCTTCCTCCGGCTCAATCCGCGACCACTCCAAAGAAAGCCGATGGACATTCTGGTTCAACTTCTCGGCCACGTCAAAATATTCCTCGTACCGATTCCAATAATCGCAAGCCTTGCCGGCAGGAAATTTTTCCGACCAGTTGCAATTCTCTATACCGCCCTCCACCTGGTAAGAGGAGCAGGCCGACCCCCATAAAAACCCTTGCGGAAATTCCAGTTCTTTTTTCATAGGTATAAATTTAGATACTTTTATTATAACCTATTTTTTGTTTTTGATAAAACAACAAAAGGGGGCCGAAAAGGGACAGTCCTTACAGAATCAAAAGGACTGTTCTTACTGTGTTTACGCTATAATTGCCCACTCTCTGCTTATCGTAATAAACACCGTAAGGTTTGTTTTATTTTTCGAAATAATGCTTTATCTAAAAACCAAACCGTTACGGCATTCGGATCACACCAGAAATGGTGTGAACAACGCAAAACAGAACGTTCTTGCGCAGCATTTCACGCCATTTCTGGCGTGATCCTGTATGTGTATGACCCAAAATTTTTATTCCCCCTCCATCTCCGCTTTAATCTCCTCAAACTCGTTTTCGATATCTTTGAGCTGCGCGCGGCTTTCTTTGATAAGCTTTGCCCCCTCTTTTACTTTCAAAAGTCCTTTTTCCAAATCAATTTCTTTCTGCTCGTCGAACCAATCGGAAATTTGTTCCAATTTTTTCAACGACTCGCTTAAATTACTTTTAGTTTCCTTCGGCATATTTTTTGATTTAATATATTTATAATCGCACTTGTAGAGACGTCGATTTATCGCGTCTAATTGTAGAGACGCGATTCATCGCGTCTAATTCTTCAAACAAAACCCCCTTACTCCGCTTTTGCGAAACGCCGATGGTTTGCGAGACGCGATAAATCGACGTCTCTACACAAGATAACACATCCTTTCCATCATTGAATTTTCTTAATCTTCTTGATCTCTGACTGCGCCTCGCCGTCCCAAACCCGAATCTTTACCATATCGCCTTCGTTCATTTCCTCGACAGACCGGATACTCGACCCATTTTTGGAGATTATCCCGTATCCCAGCCTAAGCTGCCTCGATGGATCACTCAGCTTGATAATGCTTTCAATTCCATCAATCTGATTCTCTGTCCGCGCAAACGCCGTAGCAAAATCATACCCCATTTTTTTCCCAAAACTCTCAAGTTCTCTCGTCTTGGATGACAGACCCTCCTCGATACCCCCCAAAACTTTACGCAAGAAGCTTTCATATCTATTTTCCTCCCGACGCAATATCTCCCGAAACCCCGTGTCTATTTTAAACGAGAAGTTTCTTATGCCGCGACCGGTTTTCTCCATCTGCGCCTCGAAACTTTCCAAAATATTTTTCTCGAAATAATCAATTTTGTTTACCTCTTTTTCCCAAAGCTCCCCGATAAGCCGGGCAGCCGCGGTGGGCGTCGAAACGGAATAATCGGCAGCGAGAGACAGAAGCGAAATATCCCGGTCATGCCCGACGCCGCAAATAACAGGCACTTTCATTTTTTTCATCTCGCGTATCAGCGCCTCGTTGTTGAACGCTTGCAGACTCTCCAGACTGCCGCCGCCGCGAATAATCACCAGTGCATCAATGTCGCTTTTCTGAAAAACACGAACGGCGTTTATAAGCTCGAATACCGCACGCCGTCCTTCCACGCTGGAATTCATAAATTTTATGCTAAGCCCGAACTGCCCGACATTGCCGATGAAATCCCCGATGGCGGCCCCCTCGCGCGAAGTGATAAGCCCGATTTTCCGCGGCAGCGCGATAAATTTCCTCTTGGCACTCTCCGCAAAAATTCCTTCTTCTTCCAATTTCTTTTTCAGCGCCTCATATTCTTTTTTGAGCGCGCCTTCTCCCTCCAGCTCAATGGAACTGACGCGCAGACTCAATCTTCCGTAGGGCTTGTAAATCTCCGGATAGCCCGCGACGACAATCTCCATCCCCTCTTTCAATTTTACGCCCAAAATATCATACTGATAACGAAAAACGAAACAGTTCATCACGCCCTCGTCGCTTTTGTCTTTGATGCTGAAATAAACCGCTCTCTCCCGCTCGTCGATGCTGGAAATTTCCCCTTTGACGCGCCCGCCGCATTCCGTCAGCCTGCCATTCAGCATATCCAAAAATTCTCCCACCGAAAAAATTTTCTCCCCGGCTTCATCCGTCTTGCCCTCAGACGCTTCTTTCCCTGCATTTTTGAAATAATTCAAATCGTCATCATTATTCCTCGCAACCTGACGCGCCGACGCACCCCCTTTTGTAATGCTTAATATTTCCCTTCCGTATTTTTGAAATTTAGCCTCTTTGATACCCTTGATCGCAGTAAGCTCCGCCTTGTTCTTCGGCTCCCGACGCGCAATCTCCTCCAGCGCTTTGTTGGGAAGCACGCGAAAAAGCTCGACCCCTTCTCTCCTGGCCGCTTCATTTCTCCAAACCGTCAACTTTCTAAGCAATATTGCAAACATAATATCATTATACCAGATTATTTTAATCCGCAACACAAGCCTCGCCAGCGCCGGCAAAAACACGGAGTAGAAAACGCCGGAGTAGCATGGCTTTAGCCTGCGCGGTTGTCCCAACCGAACGGAACGTTAGTATAATACGCAAGTTTCATTACAAACAAAAAACAGGGCGCGAACCCTGTTTTGTCCAAAATCGTTAAATCTTGCAAATTCCTATTCTTCCTCATTATCCAATTCATCTTCTTCCTCGTCTCCGGTTTTATTCTTTCTGTTAATCAACTTATTAGCCGCCAAGAAAATCACCGCCAACAGCAAGAACAGAGCAAGCCAATCTTTAGTTTCCATATATTTTTCCTTCTCAACCACTTTGCCGACAGTTTCTCCGCCCTGAGAATTGTCTCCTGTTGCCGCAGCGAAATTTTCCGCCGCCCCGGTCGTGGCGGAATTTGTTCCCGCCGTACTCGCAGAATCTGCCGTGCCATTGCTGCCATCCGCATTATTTGCCGCAGATTCTTCTCCTTCGGCAGCAATCCCCTTTTCCCCCACACTGCAAGACGTAGAAGGAACATACGTTCTCGGATAATAAGCCGACGGAGCCGAACATGTAGTTCTGACTTTCTGTTCGACTGTCACGGCGTCATTGGTACAATTGGACGAAGTGAGTCGAAAATAATATGTCGTGCACGGCTTGAGCCCGGTAAGGGAAACGGAATGATCGGTGGTTTCCTTGGAAAAATCTCCGCAGCCAGCCGTCGTCCATTCATATCCGTAAGACGGCGCGTCACCCAAAGACTTTGACGCGGCGGAATAAACCACGCAAGTCGTTCCTTCCCGATTGGTATTCCATTTGAGATCCGCTTGGTTCTTGGAAATTCCCTGCAACGTCAAATCGTAAATATAAAGAGACGTGCTGACGGGAGCGTTTTCCGCCTTGCCTTCAGTCGTAAAAGTCATCTCCGAACTGACAACCTCTTCGTTTTTTAGCGAGGAAATTGCGCGGCAATAATAAGTCGCGCCCGCCTCCAATTCGTAAATAGTGACATTGTGCTTTCCGACTTTCGCATCAGTATCGAAAGTTGAAGACGAAAACGCATATCCGTAATCCGGCTTTTCACCAAGATCATCGTCCAACGAAGACGTGCTGCACACCATGCGGCTGTCGGCATCTTTGTTGGTAGTCCAAGTAAATTCCGCGGTATCCTCCGTGACTTCGTTTACCTTTTCATCCCTAATTTCAAGCGAAGCGATTTTTTCGCCGTTTTCATCGCGCTCACTCCGGCAAACACAAGAGCAACCGTCGCCGTTTCTGTCGTTGCCGTCATCGCATTCTTCACCCTTTTCCACTCTGCCATTACCGCAGACCGGCATTGCCGTTTTGTGATTCAGAAAATCGATATTCTTCCTGCTCCCGCCCGAATAAAGATTGAAGTAATAATATTTGTCATCGTTCGGATAGGTCTGGGTCCATCCCGCCTTCTCGACTTCATTCACCCCATAGCTTCCGGACTTGAGATTTGTAAAGGCGTAGCAGCCATCCGTACCGGTCGTAGCAGTCGCCACTACCGAGCAGGATCCTGCCAATTTATCATCGCCAATCGTACTCTTGGCAAAAAAACGGATATCCTCGTCCGAGATAGAAGCAAACGGGCAGGAAACAAGCTGCACATCAAATCCGCTCATTTTTTCTTCCCCGTCGTCCACCTCGCCGTTTTTATTCTTATCATTATATTTGCATCCGTAAATAAAACTTCTGTTCCGCGTGCAACTGTTGGAGCAACCGTCGCCGCTGTCGGTATTTCCGTCATCGCATTCCTCGCCGATTTCCACCGTGCCGTTTCCGCATACGCCGCAAGGTACGGATTTGTTATAATCAACGCTCAGATACGCCCAGTCCAAAAATTCCCTGCCGGCAGAGGAGCCTGAGAGCTTAAGCCGCAACATAATATTTTCCGTTTCCGAACCCTCGTAGATTGAATCGAGACTGCACTCTTCTTCGGTATTCCGGGAGCTTTCCGAAAGGTCGCAAGTCTGCACATATTTTGCCCCGTCCCAAGCTTCCAAAACCACCCCGACGCCATCATCTTCTCTATGTTTTACGTTGACTTTTGCGCCGCCAATCAAAGCGTCTTCCGGAGTGTTGAGATTCCAATACATATAAATATAACCAGTGTCCTTCACTTCTTGGACGGCAAACCGTCCATCGTCCTTGGCGACAACTTTGGGAGTAACCGCCGTATTGCCGTCATTGAGAAACACCTGCGTTGGCACCCCGACAACTTTCACGGTTTCAAAAACATTGTCCACCGCGCCATCGCAATTATTATCCCTGCCGTCGCAAACCTCGCGATTATTGACGCAAGATTCAATTCGGCAAAAAGCGTTGCAGCCGTCGCCGTTTCTGTTATTGCCGTCATCGCACGCTTCGTTCTTTTCTTTCACGCCGTTTCCGCAGACAGCCTCGCCGGGAATTGACGCGATGTTAAAAGACAAATCGCAACCGTATTCTCCGCCTTCCGACACCACTCCGCCGTTTCCGTCCTGCTCGATATCGCCCACAGTCGGAGTATTGAGAATAACTTTCCAAATGTCTTTGGTATCGTCGGCGCTGACAATGGCCTTCTCTACCGTATCGCCTTCATCCTCGGTACTTTGTTCTTCGATAAAAGGGCAGAGATTTTTGTAACATCTGTCAAAATCATCGTGATTTACCTGGCAATAGTCGCTGATCTTCCCGTCGTATCCGCTCGGCACGACAGCGTCAGCTTTGGGTTTGTATTTCTCGATAACGCTATACTCGCCATCGCCCCTACCGGAATAAGAAACCGTGAAAGTCTTTTCCATTTCCTGACCGGCAGACACGACTCCGAAATCCATATGACTCAGATTGACAACAATCGGCCAACTTACACTGGAGATATCTTTCTCGGCTTTCAAAGTGAAGGCTCCGCTCATGGACATCAAGCAGGCCAACAAAACAACAGCCTTGGTTTTTTGTGATTTAAAAGTCATATATTTAATTAAGAATTCAAATTAAATTCTATAGTCATATCTCCGTCCGGCGTAATCGGCATATCGTCGACGTTCGGAGCAGTCTCTTGTGCCGTAACACTCGTTGAATCGACCGCATCTGTTGTCGTTTTCACAGTCTTCTGTTCCTCCGAATCCCCCGCGCTGGCCAAGTCCGCTTTCATGGTAACGATTTCAACAGCCGATTGACCTTTTTGCGTGCCGGCATCAGCCAAGGCTTGCATATCGGTTTTTTCTTTATCTTTAGTGCCCTCATTCGGCGCGGATTGTTCATCAATCGAAAAGTCGTCCTCCTCCCGATTCAGCATAACGCTCGGCTTGGTTTCCGTAGATTTTTTGCCATCACTATTATCTGAAGGCTGTGTAGTATTTTCCGCTTCCATCACAGCGGCAGTTCTGGAATTCACAAATGTCATCCCCGTAGTATCCGTTTCCGATAAAAGCTTCGCCTCCTCCGCCGTCAACAGGTCCTTGTCTATCGAAAAATAAAAATCCCCGTCGCTCACATCTTTGCCTGTAAGCATAAAATTCCGCCCGTAATCAGTCGCCACCACTTTGATTCTGGCTTTACTTGAAGAGGTAAAATAATTTGAACCGTTATCACGAATCGCCAAAGGGAACTTCCATTCATAAGCTCCGTCATTGGCGGTGTTCTTCACGACACTGGCCCAAGTTTTTCCGCTGTCTGCCGAGTAATAAATGTCTATACCCAATTTACCGGCATCACCGTTCGAATTCAGAGCCGTCCATTTTATAGTGTAGGTATTACCGACGATCCAAGTTTCTTCCCCATTCGGATATTGCACTCCAACACGCGGCAAATCAAAAATTTTCCAATCCGCAACGCTGTCGGTATCATAACCGTTCGAACTTCTCCCCAAAATCTTTCCCTGCGCGGAAGCAGCCGAAACTCCCTCTGCCCAAACATTGGCATTGTAATTGTTCCACCTGCTGTCGGCAGCGCCCCAATTCATCTGATCAACAGTCTCACCCGCGGCATTTTCAAGAAGCACCATGTCGGCGGTATTGCCCAGTCCGCTCCCGATCACACTGGCAAGATTTATCTTCACCGCGTCGTCGGGAATATTCCAGTAGCTCCAAGTGCTTTCCTTGTAAGCAACCACCGCATATCCTTTGGCGGGAATCGCCAAATCTTGGCCGGATAACTTGTCACAGCTCTCCGAATTGCACACGGACCAACCGTTGACGTTCACGCTTTCTTCTGTAGGATTATAAATCTCCACCCACTCATTTTCATAATCGCGAGAAACTCCCCCATGATTGACATCGGCGTAATAATACACTTCGTTGATCTTAAGTGAAGTCTGGCAATAGCCGGAAGCGATATCAAAAGATCCCGATACGACCGACCCCGCTTTTCCGTCATAGCAGGCAACCGCCTTAACCGTCGCATCGCCTGAAAGCGTAAACGGCTCGAAATATCTCTTTCCTGAATCGCACTTCGGCTCGCTGCCATCGGTGGTATAAAAAACTTTGGCGCCCTCCGTTTTCGACGTCATTTCAACCTTCAGTTTTCCGTCATTGCAAAATTTTCCCCCATTCGGACTGATATCGACTCCATCATCGACAATCGTAGCCGTCACATTTATAACGTGCGCCTCATACGCGCTCACGACCGGAGCATTACTGAGCAACACCACGCCGGCAATACAAGCAAATGTCGTTATTTTTGTCGCTGTTCTTTTGATATTCATACCTTTATTTAATCTTTTTTAAATATATTTAAATTGTGATTTTGTATTTTAAAAACGCAACCGACCAAAACTCCCCTTATTCAAGCCATTTATCGAACTTACAATTAACAGTCAATTCTACCACTTTTTTTGAGATTGTCAATATTTTGAGCCTGTTAAGCATGTTGAGGCATTTTACAAACTCCGTGTCATCCCGGAATTTGCGCAGCAAATATCCGGGATCCCGTTGCCAAGCCTGTAATGCGCGGTCATACAACCGAAACAGAATATCTGTCTTAAATAAAGTATTTTGTTTTTCTCCCTCGCCCATCGGGAGAGGGTCGGGGTGAGGGGAAATAAATATAAAATTCATTATGCAAGATCGCGTAATTCCGATAGGAGCATTACAAAATTTTAGGAATTTTAAAAATAAGAACCTTCCCTTCATACTCTTTTTCTTTCGCGCCGGAAGGCACCTCCAAAAGGAATTCAATATTTTTGCTTTCCCCCGCCCCCAAAACAAAATCGTTCCTGTTTATTTTTATAAATTTGCCAATCTCTCCCAACTTATAAACTTTCACATATACGCCATATTTCCCATTATTTTTAACCGTCACAAACCTGGTAGAGGAATTGCCTTCGGCTAAAGACCCAAAATCCAACCCGTCGGCCACCGTGTTAACGCTTGTCTCCCGGTTCTCCCCCACGACTTTCACGACAGCCTGATATTTTTCTGCCGCAAAATACTGAACCGCTCCGATCCAAATCAACAACACGGCAAAAAACAACCACCAAGATTTTGCCCGCCTGATAATTTTCCGCATATTTGTCTCGCCTCGCGAAAGAGAGTCCTTGCCTCCCCGCTCCCCCGCCCCGGACTTCGAGGTTCCTAAAATATTTTTCTCTTCCGTCAAAATATTCTCCTCCATATATTTATGCTTATTGGTTATTAAAATTTACAGAATTCCCGCATCCGATATTATTTGTCATAGAAAAGAGTCAGTTGCTCCGACGACGCAGCAATCCCGCCACCGTACGAATATGCAAAGGATTCAGCTAACTCAACACAAAATACAACAAAAAGCACCCACCAAAAACCCGAAATCCGCGAAATATTTTTGTTGGACGCTTTTGCGCTATTTTGTTTTTATTTTTCCAAAAGAAAGCCCGATTCCATTCAAAGCTTTCACACAATTAATGTATGAGCATTATAAACATAATCAGCCGATTTGTCAATAATTTCGGAAGAAACGCGAAAAAGAATGCGGAGTAGCATGGCTTTAGCCTGCGCGGTTGTCCCAAGCAGATGGAACGAATGTATGCGCGGGTTTCTACGAACATTGGACAGCGGCGCAGGCTAAAGCCATGCTACTCCGTTTGGCAAATTGTTTTTTTGTATCTGGACCACACCAGAAATGGTGTGAAATGCTACGCAAGAACGTTCTGTCCCGCGTGGTTCACACCATTTCCGGTGTGGTCCGAAATCCATAATTCACAATTCAAAATAGAGACTAACAAAAAAAGAGGCCTTAGCCTCTTTTCCTTTTACTTGTTTAAAATTATTTTTAATCCTCGAATAATGCATAAAGAATGCTGCCAGTTAAACTCTTGATCAGAATCTTCATCCTGGCTGCATTGCCATTTGGAGATTCCTCCAGTTCTTGCCCCGTCGCGCCCTTCCAATAGATGTTTTCCGTATAGACTTTTTTGAGTTCTTGAACACTCTTGATGTCATAGATTTTGGCGACAGCCTTGCTCGTGTCTGCACAATTCATTTCAACCGCCTGCTCGAAAGTCTTGTTTTCGGTATCCGCCTCATCTGTCTCTTCCGGAATGAAAGCGCTCTCAACCTCAACTAGTGTTTCAATCTTTTGAACCGGCATCTCGGCTGGAACCGGAACCGATTCCATTTCCGACCTCGTCTCTTCTTCAATCGAATCAATATCCGAATCTTCTTTTTTGCTTTCTTCGACTACTTGCGCTTTTTCTTCGGTCTGGACAGCGTCCGCCCTTACCTCCGTCTCAATCTCCGTTTTTGTTTCCGTCTCTTCAACCGTTTCAGAAAACAACGCATTATCTACTATCATTATCTTCTGTTCTCTTTGAGATCCGAATTCTTCTACAATAATTATACTTTCTTTATTTTCAAACTCTCCACTGGCAACCGCAATCCCTATTTCCTTATAATCAGCGCCCAAAATATTTTCTCTATGTCCGGTGCTTTTCATAAACGCATTGTGCGCTCCTTCCGCGGTGACAAAATCTATGGCGAGATTTTCCGCAGCAAACGCATATTCGTAATTCGACAGACCGAACCAATACCACGGAGTCAGCCCCTCGGGGCTGATATGATCAAAATACTGCTTGGCAAACATATCATCGGCTTTCGCTTTGGCGGATTGCTCAAGTTTTTCATTTACCGCCAGAGGTTCCAACCCCGCCTCAACTCTTGACTCATTCATCAGATCCACCATCTTCTGTGCCGTAATTTCCGAAGCATTGACCGGGCTGGCACTTGCGATAAGCAAAAAGGCAAAGAACACGCCGGCGATTTTGATAATTTTTTGTTTTTTATTGTTTTCCATAAGATTCTTTTTGTTTTT
>JBAXYM010000025.1:0-17895 GCA_041670805.1 Patescibacteria group bacterium | reverse complement strand
CTGCGATACAACCCACATTTTGTCATCCTCGCAAGGATCCCTTGACCGATGGATTACAAGCTAAACATTATTATATGCAAATAATATCATTCAAGGGATTCCTACTGGAATGACAAAAATGATTGTTTTTGTGAAATATAAACAGTTATCGATTTGATAACATCCGATATGACAAAGAAGATGGCTTTATATCGGTTAAAATCCTAATATTGCGTATGACCCTTAATTCGGTATAATTCTAAAAGCATTAAAACCAAATCATGGAAGAAAAAAATAAATTTTATATCACCACCTCAATCGCCTATGCCAACTCCGTACCGCACATCGGCTTTGCCATGGAGGTATTGCAAGCGGACGCAATAGCAAGATATAACGCGCTCAAAATCGGGAAAGAGAATGTTTTTTTCCTTTCCGGCACGGATGAGCATGGATCCAAAATCAAAAAAACCGCAAGCGAAAAAGGTATGGATGTCAAAGCTTTCGTTGACCGAAACTCCGACAAATTTCGCGAGCTTCTGAAAACCTTGAACGTCGGCAATACCGCCTTCGTCCGAACTACCGATGAGAATCATAAGGCCGCCGCACAAAAACTTTGGATGAAACTTTCCGAGAATAAAAACGCCGGCGGCGAAAGCGACATTTACGAAAAAATCTATCAGGGAAACTATTGCGTGGGATGCGAGGCGTTCCTCACCGACCGCGATCTGGTGGACGGCAAATGCCCTTACCATCAAAAAGAGCCGGAGAAAGTGGATGAAAAAAATTATTTCTTCCGGGTTTCAAGATATCTCCCCGAAATCAAAAAAAGAATCGAATCGGGCGAGATGGAGATCATTCCCGAAGCAAGAAAAAATGAGATTTTGAATATAATCGAAAACGCCGAAGACGTGAGTTTTTCCCGTCCCAAGAGCACGCTCGACTGGGGCATCCAAGTTCCCAACGACGACGATCAGGTAATGTATGTCTGGTGCGACGCGCTGACAAACTATATCAGCGCCTTGGGATATGCCGAGGAAGAAGACGGTGAAATTTTCCAAAAATTCTGGCCGGCCGATGCGCACGTTATCGGCAAAGATATTTTGCGTTTTCACGCCATGGTCTGGCCGGCGATGCTGCTCTCAGCGGGGCTTCCTTTGCCGAAAAAAATCTGCGTGCATAGCTTTATTACCTCCGGCGGACAGAAGATGAGCAAAAGTTTGGGCAATGTCATCGACCCATTCGAAGTCATAGAAAAATACGGAGTGGATCCGATGCGATATTATTTGTTGAAAGAAATTCCCACTACCGAAGACGGAGATTTTTCATACGAACGTTTCGAGGAAGTATACAAGTCCGATTTGCAAAACGGACTCGGCAATCTGGTCGCGCGCGTGCTGGCGATGACTGAGAAATATTTCGACGGCAAAGTGCCGGAGTTTGATGAGAGATATAAAGGCGAGGTCTTGGTGCCGCAGGAAATTATAGAAGACTTGCAAGGAATGGAAGAAACGTTCAAGGGCAAAGATTTGGATCTGAAAATTTTGCAGGAAAGAGCGCTGTCCAAAAGAACCGGACGCTTTGAAAATTTCGAACTTGACTTGGCGCTCAAAGATGCCGACGAGCTGGTCAGTATTTTGGATAAATATATCCAGCACTACGAACCGTTCAAGCTCATCAAGGAGAATAAAGAAAAAACCGGCTGCGTGCTCAATAAATGTCTGGAGACTATTTTTGTCATCAATGAGCTTATCAAACCGTTCCTGCCGGAAACCGCAAAAAAGATCGAGGATCAATGCGGAGAAAAATTCGAAGTCGGCGCTCAGGTCCGAAAAGGCGAAGGATTATTTCCGCGGTTGGAAACTCAAATCTAATCTATTTTAATCTTAGCCAGTGAGAATGGAATACAAGCATACCGAAATAACCGAAAAAATTATAAGCGCCGCTTTCGAGGTTCACAATAAATTGGGCGCGGGTTTTCTTGAAAGAGTCTATCACAGTGCTATGAATATCGCTTTGAAACAAAAAGGGTTAGCTTTCGAGAGTGAAAAAGAATATAAGATATTCTATGATGGTCATGAAATCGCTTTGCACAGGCTGGATTTGGTAGTTGAAGATAAGGTTGTAGTGGAATTAAAATCTATGATAGGCGAAATGCCGAACGTATACAGAGCGCAAGTATTATCTTATATGAAAGTTTCTAATCTTGAGGTAGGACTATTAATTAACTTTGGAAATGAATCTTTGGACATAAAAAGACTAACACCCTATAAAAGGGATTATAAAATGCGCTAAGAATAAATTGATTTAAATTAAAAATATGATCGATACTCACGCCCACATCGACTTTCCCGACTTTGATTCTATGCGCGAAGATTTGCTTTCGCGATTTTGGGGCGCGAACGGAGAAGCGATTGTCAATGTCGGATGCGATATGAAGTCCAGTGAGCGGTCCGTGGAGCTCGCGAAGACAAACGAAAATATTTTTGCCGCTGTCGGCATCCATCCGCACGACGCCGACTCGCTGACCGATGAAAATCTGAAGCGGCTGGAAGAATTGCTTCTTCTGCGCAAAACCGTTGCAATGGGTGAGATCGGGCTTGATTTTTTCCGTGAGCCTTTCTGCGATCCGGAAATCCAAAAAGACGCTTTCAAAAAACAGCTTGAGCTTGCCGAGCTGCACCAAAAACCGATTATCATCCACTGCCGCGAAGCCTACGCGGACGTTCTGGAGATTTTAAGGGGTTACAAAACCTCCGACTGGAACGGCGTACTGCACTGCTTCACCGCCAGTCCCGAAGTAGCTCAAGAATTTTCGGATCTGGGATTTTATATCGGCTTTACCGGAATTGTCACCTACTACAAATGCAACAGCAAGGACGAGGCTTTTCTGTGCGACACGCTGAAGTCTATGCCGCTCGATAAAATTCTGGTCGAGACCGATGCGCCCTACCTCTCCCCCATCCCGCACCGCGGCGAAATCAACGAACCGCTTTTTGTCAGATACGTCATCGAAAAAATCGCCGAGATCCGAGGTATGGACGCAGGCGAACTGGAAAAAATCACGAGCGCGAATGCCAAAAAACTCTTCGGAATTTAGGTTCCGCAGGCCGACACGAGAGCAAGGACTATCCTTACAGAATCAAAAGGACGGTCCTTTTTGTATCCAACTCATCCTCTGTTAATGTCAGATTAACTTAATCCGCCGCAATCCGCTTATAAAGTATTTGGGTTTTCTCCCTCTCCTATCGGGAGAGGGTCGGGGTGAGGGGGGGGGAATAAATGTAAAATCATTATGTAAGGGATTAAGTTAATTCGGCATTAAGACAAAAAAATAAAGAGTTAAAATATTTATATTTTGACTCTTTATACGGTATTTTTTTGTTTAAGCTCTTTTTTTACCCGTTACCCAGATCATCTCCTCCACCTTATTCCAGTTGAGAGGCATCGGCGCAGGGAATATCTCAATAAACATTTTCCTGAATATCTCGACCAACAATGCATTGCTGAACGAACTCGAAAGCATTATTCCTTCATCATATATCTTTTCTATTTTTTCTTTCTCATTAAGATTCCACGCCCAGAAAGATTCTCCGAGCATAGGATCATTATAGACGATGATGAGTCTCTCTTTGAGCAAATCTTCAATCAGAGAAGAACTTGCTATCAGTTCGTCGAGAAATCTAGGCAGGGGACTAGGAGACACGACACAATCAGTAGGTCGTTCACAATGGTTCTCCAAGTCCCTGATGACAGCATAAAGATCGTATAGCACTTTTTTCGTTTTCGCTATCTCTTTGTCATTAGCACCCCTACAAGAAAAGTGACGTGAAGGATAAGAGAAATTCAGCAGCTCTTTCACGTCTATCCATTCTCTTCCTTTTGTTATCTTATCGACTTCGCGATCAGCTTCCCCCAGACCAGTAATCTCGTCACACATGATTATGCTTCGAATCATAGAAGTTTTCACTTCCATATGTGAGCAAGTACTGGAAAGCTTTTCCTCGAGAAGATTCCATATTATGGCCAGCATTACCGGTCTGAACATGGTAATGTTATACCAAGGTGATTTTTCCGGCGATTCTTCCGGTGATTCATTTAACAAACTTTTATTCCCCCCGTTTCTTTCTGCGGATTCTGAACAGATTCTGATCCGTACACCTATATCATACAGCTTCTTATTTCCTTGTCAATCAAGCCGATTTAGGCTAGAATAAATTAGCATAACCTATTAATTTTTGCGGAATATGAATAAATATAATCACAAGAAAATCGAAAAAAAGTGGCAGGATGAGTGGGACCGGAGCGGTATTTACCGGGCAAAGGATTTTTCCAAGAAAGAAAAATTTTATTGTTTGATTGAGTTCCCCTACCCTTCCGGCGCGGGACTGCACGTCGGGCATGTCAAACCGCACGTGGCGATGGATATCGTTTCCCGAAAGAAAAGAATGCAGGGCAAAAATGTCCTGTTCCCTATCGGCTGGGACGCGTTCGGGCTGCCGACGGAAAATTTTGCCATCAAAACCAAGAAACATCCGGTACTCGTCACCAGAGAAAATATCGCTGTTTTCAAAAGACAAATCAAAAGCTACGGTCCGAGTTTCGACTGGTCGCGCGAGATCAACACCACCGACCCCGAATATTACAAATGGACACAATGGATATTTCTGAAACTTTTTAACAGTTTTTATGACGACAAAACGGATAAAGCCCTGCCCATCGAAGAATTGAAAATTCCCAAGGGGCTGGATGAAATCGAAAGAAAAAATTTCATTGATGATCACCGTCTGGCGTATGAAAAAGAAATGCCCATCAATTGGTGCCCCAGCTGCAAAATCGGACTGGCGAATGAAGAAGTTATCGGCGGCAATTGCGAACGCTGCGGGGCGGCGGCGGAGAAAAAAAATGTGCGGCAATGGATGCTCAGAATCACCAAGTATTCGGAAAGGCTCATTAATGATTTGGACACGGTGGATTATTTGAATAAGATCAAGACGCAGCAAATCAATTGGATCGGCAAGAGTGTCGGAGCGGAAATCGATTTCGCCATCAAGATTGAGGGAGAGCAAAAAGCCTCGGAAAAACTTCGGATTTTCACCACCCGTCCCGACACCATTTTCGGCGTAAGCTACATGGTAGTCGCGCCGGAACATCCGATTATTGAAAAGTGCAAGGACGGAATTTCAAATTGGGAGGAGGCGCAAAAATATATAGAGGAAGCAAAAAACAAATCCGACCTTGACCGCACCGACCTCAGCAAAGAAAAAACCGGCGTCGAACTTCAAGGCATTAAGGCAATCAATCCCGTAAGCGGCGAAGAAATTCCCGTCTGGACTTCGGATTATGTCCTGTCCGGTTACGGCACCGGAGCGATTATGGCAGTGCCTGCGCACGACAATCGCGATATGGAATTTGCTATCAAGTTCGGCCTGCCCATCAAAGCGGTCATTGAGCCCGAGGGAGGACGGACGGCATTTTTTATCCACGGCTTTGAAGACGACGAAAACGGACGATTCTCTCCCTGGAAGGACGACAACATCAGGGAAAAGCTGGAGGATTTGGGGTACGAAATCATCGCCCCCAATATGCCCGATTCTCATCATCCGAACCGCGCCGAATGGCTTTCATTTTTGAAACAATTCGAGGGCAAGGTCAACGCCAACACCGTTTTTGTCGGACACAGCTTGGGTTGCGCGTCCGCAGTCGATTTCGTAAACAAGACCGGCAAGAAAGTAAAGGCGGTATATTTGATCGCGCCCGCCAGTGAAATCGTCGACTTTGCCGAATTCAAAAAAGAATGGAGGAACGAAAATTCAGACATAGCAAGCGTGGAAGTTTTTGCGAAAACCGAAACCGACTGGAGCGGAATAAAAGATAAAGCGGAAATTGTAAAAGTGATACTGTCGGACGACGACAAATATATTTCATTTGAAAAAACCAAGAAGTTTTTTGAAGATAAAAAAATAGATTGCCTTACGCTTCATGAGCGGAAGCATTTTATCGGCCGCCAGATTCCGGAGCTCTACCGGGAAGTCGCAAACGACTCTTACATTGAGGAAGGCATTGCCATCAATTCGCACGAATGGAACGGGCTTGCGACCGAAGAATTCAAAAAGAAAATCGTCGCCCACATCGCCAAAAATAAAGTCGGGACGAAGTCCGTCAATTACAAACTGCGCGACTGGGTATTCTCCCGCCAGCATTATTGGGGGGAGCCCATTCCGATTATCAAATGCAAACATTGCCTCGCGGACAAGCTCGACATAAAAGCGGAAATCAATTTCCCCAAAGAAGAGGTCTTTCGTCTCATCAAAAACGGCGCAAAAACCATTGATACTCGCGCGCTCAATCCGGAAGAGCCGGAACGCTATTTCGGCGGCATTAAGACCGGCGACTTGCTGAAATTCAAAGACAAACAAAATAACTACTTTGAAATTGTGAGAATTACGAAAGCCCGCACTTTCAAAAATCTGGGTGAGCTTTTTGAGAATAAAGAAATGCTGGGAAAGATTTTCCCCGATTTCAAAGACAGTCACGACTACAAAAAATTGGAGAAGGAATACAGCTTCACTAAAAATTACGTCGAAAGAATAAACAAGAACGGGCTGGTGGCTTGGGAATTTGAGCTGCTCAACGTGACGCAGAAAATTCCGCTCGACGAAAAAGAACTGCCGCTCAAGCTGCCGGATGTCAAAAATTATGAACCGACCGATACGGGCGAGTCGCCGCTGGCCGGAATTTCCAAATGGGTGGAAACCAAATGTCCGGTGTGCGGCAAACCGGCAAAAAGAGAAACCGACACTATGCCCAACTGGGCGGGGTCCAGCTGGTATTTTCTCCGCTACATTGACCCCAAGAATGACAAGGCCTTTGCCGACCGCAAAAAGCTCGACTATTGGAAACAGGTCGATCTTTACAACGGCGGAATGGAACATACCACGCTTCATCTCCTCTACTCTCGTTTCTGGCACAAGTTTCTCTACGATCTGGGATATGTAAATACCGCCGAACCGTATTCTTCCCGCCGCTCGCACGGAATGATCATCGCCGAAGACGGACAGAAGATGAGCAAGTCTCGCGGCAACGTCGTCAATCCCGACGACATTATCAAAACCTATGGCGCAGACACGTTGCGCGTCTACGAAATGTTTATGGGCCCATACGCGGAAGCCATCGCCTGGAACACCAACAGCCTTGTCGGCGTCAATCGCTTTTTGGAAAGAGTTTGGAATTTGCAAAATAAAGTTCAGGAGAAGAACGGCGAACGGAAAATCTTGCTCGCAAGCAACAACCCGGGGAAATTAAAAGAACTGAAAGCCAATCTCAAGGGTTACAATATTATCGGTCTTGGCGATTTAAAAGACACATTTTCCGAGCCTAAAGAAAACGGCAAAACTTTTGAAGAAAATTCACTGCTCAAAGCCAAATACTATGCCAAGAAAACCGGCTATCTCACAATTGCCGACGACAGCGGACTTTGCATCAAGGCAATGGACAATCAGCCGGGAATCTATTCCAACAGATTCGCCCAAGGCGATTATCCGAAAGCTTATGAAAAGATTTTCGGAGAATTGGAAGGCAAAGACCGCTCCGCTTTCTTTAAGTCAGTGGTGACCGTTTATAATCCGAAAACCGACAGCTTCCGGCAATTTGATGGCGTATGCGAAGGGAAAATCGCCGATAAGCCTGCGGGCAAAAACGGTTTCGGCTATGATCCTATCTTTATCGCAAGAGAACTCGACAAAACTTTCGGCGAATGCAAATGGGAAGAAAAAGCGCGGTATGACCATCGCGCCAAAGCGATTGTAAAATTGAAAGTTTATCTTGAAAGCAAAGACAACGCCGAAGAGACGGAATCTCTTTGCCATAAAACCATAAAGAAAATCACGGAAGACATCGACGAACTCAAATTCAACACTTGCATTTCCCAGTTGATGATTCTTGCCAACGCGCTGGAAAAGCAAGACGAAATATCCCGAAAACATTTTGAAATTTTCATCACGCTCCTCTCCCCTTTCGCCCCGCACATTACGGAAGAAATCTGGGCGAATCTGGAAAATAAAAAGAGCGTCCATCTCAACGCCTGGCCTGTGTTCGACCCCAAGCTCATTCGCGACAAAGAAATCGAGCTGGTGGTGCAAGTAAACGGCAAGGTGCGCGACAAAATCAAAGCCAGTGCCGACATCAGCGAAGAAGAGGCGCAAAATATAGCGTTGGGAAGTGAGAAAGTGACAAAATGGTTTGAAGGCAAAACACCAAAAAAAGTGATAGTGATAAAGGGGAAGCTGGTAAGTATCGTGTTATAAAACGGAGTGACAAGACGGAGTAGCATGGCTTTAGCCTGCGCGGTTGTCCCAAGCGGATGGAACGAACATATATGTGAAATTGTTTTTTGTATTCGGACCACACCAGAAATGGTGTGAATGCTACGCAAAAACGTTTTATCCCGCATGGGACAGCGACGCAGGCTAAAGCCGTGCTACTCCGCGAGATATTCCGTTTTGACATAAACAAAAGACGCGATAAATCGCGTCTCTACGGAATACGTGTGAAATTATTGGACAGCAAAAAAGGACAGTCCTTACCGCATCAAAAGGACTGTCCTTCCTGTATTAATCCTCCAATTCATAACCGCTTTTTTTAAATTGTTCCATAAACATAATATGAAATATCAAAAGCTCCTAATGTTCATTCAAATAATCTATAATCTTCCCAACACTTTTTGACAAATCACTTTTCTCGTCATGTTCCCAAATTCTAAAGTTTTTCCAGCCGATCTTTTTATAGTATTTATTAACCTCTTTATCTCTTTCCTTATTTCGTTCGATTTCTGCCTCCCAAAATGTTTTCCGTGTCTGAGGCATTGAGCCGTGTTTTTTACATCCATGCCAAAAACATGAATCAATGAATATAACCGTTTTATACTTCGGCAAAACCATGTCCGGTTTACCGAAATAGTTTTTTGCATTTTTCCGATAACGAAATCCGGCATTCCATATTTTCTTTCTGAATTCTATCTCTATTTTACTGTCTTTGCCTCGCACTTTTGACATTATCTCACTTCTTTTCTTTTTGGAAAAAATATCCGCCATAAAATCATCATTTTAAAAACCTGATTTGCAAATTGAGTTTGAAGAACAACTTACCATCTTCCTCATATAATTCACCGTATTCATATTTGCTTGTGCTCGGAGTGTCAAATTTTGTGTTTTCGTATAAATATGAACGAAATTCGTCTCTGTTATATAAATGATAACAAACCACATCGCCATTTTCTTTCACTATGATATAACCGCCATGCGCTTTTGAAAATCCATCCCAAGATTTGCTCGGCACCATACCAAGTGCACTTGCATCCAAGAGATTTTTAATTTTATATTCATAATCCGTTAACGACAATGCGAATCTTTGTTTCATATTTTCATTTTCAGAAAGTTCTTTGGTCAAATCGGCAACGGTTCTGTGTGTATTTGAGAAAAAATCCAAAAGCATTTGTGCAATAAATTCAGGCAACGCCGTATCAATCATTTTCATGTTGGAATTGAACTGTTTATTCGAAACTCCGACATACTCAAAAAATCCGCCCGATTCCGATATTTTTTTGACACGATCGCGAATCTGCGCTCTTGTTCGGATGGAATTGATTGCCGAGACGCTTCCCTTGAAGTCTTTAACTTCATAAATGAAATTTGTCGTCTTCGTTCCTCCCCACATGTTTCTTCTTATCAAAGAACCTTCCAACGTTTTATGGATTACCGTATTATCCGTAAATAGATTAATATCATTATACTTGAGCTGTCGATTTTTTGTTTTAGCAAAGACCATAATCATGATTGAAAAATATTTCTATTGTGATATTCCAAGATTTCAGTTGTCGGCACGAATCTTTCCGGAATCGTTATGCTTTTGCCTTCGAAACCGGCAATCCATTTTTCAATGGGAGCGCTCGGTTTCGCAAGTATTTTTGAAGATATTTTTATCTTGAAATCAGTCGTAACCGTCATTAACCCTTTGTCAAAAGCCTTGTCATGCAAAGCATTCAAGCATAATCCGTTTCTGGGATTTAATCTATTTTTTGCCGCCATACTCCATGGCATGATATGGCTGGCAATTAAAAGCTCTGGCATATCTATCCCCGTAATACAGCAAGTGAAATTATTTGCGGATAAAACCGTTTGACGAAAAAAGCTTTGATTTACTCTTGTTTTTACCAATCTCTCTTTCTCAACGCCTTCTGCGAAACGAAAATTGTCCTCATTGATTGATTCTTTTTTTAAGATATCCACCCCTTCAAAACTTGTTAAAATTTTCTCACTTTCAAAAACCAAGTCTTCCCAATTCTTATTGAATTCGATCCAAACCTCCTCATCCAGTTTACTCGCATTGATGAGTCCAACGATTCCTCTCTTTTTGAGCTCCGGATCAAAACTTCCAAAATTGCCTATTTTCATTTTTACCGAGTTTGGACTTCTGCCAATGATTTTTGCGATTTTTACTATTTCAGGATGACTGGAAGAAACTCTGTTAAAGGGAATCTTGCAATATAGGTTGAAAGCAACTATTGTCTGCTCTCGTGTCCATCTTTGATCTTCTTTTTTCATAATAAAAAGTCTTTAGCTTTTATAATTTCTCGCTAATAAAACTTCCTGAGTTAAGTCATCCGATGATTTGTTTTTTCATAGTTTCTCCCTGCCAACGCAAACGCGGATGCAATTTGCAACGCTTTTGCCTGTCCTATGCCGGGAACTTTCGTTAGATCCTCAATCGAAACATTTAAAAGATTATCGCCGAATTTTTTAATAATTTTTTGCGACAAAACTTTAACATTCGTTCCCTTTATTCCACTGCCCAATAAAATAGCCAAAAGTTCACTATCGGTTAGAGCATCGGGTCCTTTTTCCAAAAATTTCTCCCTTGGACGATCAAACTTGGGAGTATCTTTTAATTTTGCCATATTTTTATTAATCATCAAAATGAAAATCCCATTCTCAAAAAACGAGATTTTCAATTTGGTTGTAAAAGCCTAATCTGCGCGTTTATAAAACCTGTTCAACGATGTTCCACCACTTTAATCTTGTATATTTATGATATAACTTTATAAGCGAAAAGTAAAGAAAAAACACAGCGGTATGTTTTCATTTCCCGCGTTGGACAGCGGCGCAGGCTAAAGCCGTGCTACTCCGTGAGATAATTTGTTTTGACATAAACAAAAGACGCGATAAATCGCGTCTCTACAAAAAAGATGAAAGGTCATCCTGAGGTACTCCGAAGGATCCCATTATGTCCTGCATAAGTTCGAGATTCTTCACTCCGCTAGCGTTGCGTTCAGAATGACGCCAATATATTGCATGCGTTTGTTCTTGCCCGCGTGGGACAGCAGCGCAGGCTAAAGCCGTGCTACTCCGCCCATGTGCTGCTCTGTGTTATAATTCGTGCGGAAAGTCCAGATAATCCTGCAATATTATCCGCGCTGCTTCCTGATCGAGAATTTCTTTGATATTTTTTACCCCGTTTTGCCGAAGATTTTTCTCGGCCATTTTGGAAGTCAAAACCTCGTTCACTTTTATCACGGGAATTTTAATGTTCTCCTGAAAGATGACGATGAATTCCTCTACTCGTCTTGTTTGCTCGCTTTTGCCGCTAAAACCGACAGGAAAACCGATTACTATTTTTTCCACTCTTTCGTCTTTTACGATTTTTTCCAAGTTCGAGATGACCTCCGGGCTGTTTATGAGCGTAAAAAAACGGCGAGCAAGCTTTTCTTCCGGATCGGAAAGCGCCAGCCCGATCCTTTTGTTTCCATAATCAATGCCGAGAATTATGCTCATAAATGACTGATAACAAATTAACTTAATCTGTTATATAATGATTTTACATTTATTCCCCCTCACCCCGACCCTCACCCGATAGGAGAGGGAGGAAATCCAAATACTTTATAAACTGTCAATTGCATGGCACAGGGATTCCGGATATTTTGGGGTACCAAAATTCCGGAATGACACACGTAACACATTAAGACCGGAATTCTTCACTCCGCATCCGCTCCATTCAGGATAACCCGACGTAATTATATAATTTTCTCCCCTTCTCGCAAAGTCAGAATTCGATAGCCGTCTTCCGTCACTGCGACTGTGTGCTCGAAATGCGCGGAGAGCTTTCCGTCTATTGTGCGTATTGTCCAGTCGTCGTCATCGACTTGAATATCGTACCTGCCTTCGTTCAGCATCGGCTCAATCGCGATTACCATACCGGGATAAAGTTTAAGCCCCGTGTCCGCCTTGCCGTAATTGCACACCTCCGGCGACTCATGGACGCTGCGTCCGACGCCGTGACCGACCAAATCTCGCACCACCGAAAAACCGTTCGCTTCGGCGTACGTCTGGATGGCATTGCCGATTGTGCCCAAGCGAGCACCCGGAGCCACTTCTTTGATTCCTTCATACAAAGAATGTTGGGTGACTTCCATCAGCTTTTTCGCCGTATCACTTACTTTGCCCGCGCCCACGGTAATTGCGCTATCCGAGTGGAAGCCTTCATATTTCAACCCCGTATCAATACTGACGATGTCGCCCTCCTTGATTAATTTTCCAAAAGGAAAACCGTGCACGATTTCATCGTTTATGGAGAAACAAAGGGCGGAGGGAAAAGGAGTCATATTTCTTTCCGGACGATAATATTGGAAAGACGAGATCACGTTATGTTTCTTGATGTAGGCTTGCGCGATTTCTTCCAGCTCGTCGCCGTATATTCCCGGCGCGATTTTTTCCGCCAAAATCGACAGCATCTCCGCCAAGAGCTTCCCGCTCTCAGCCATTATTTCGATCTCCTGCTTGCTTTTTAGATTTACTTGTCCTTTGCGCATAATATCTTTTGTGCCTAATTATCTTAATCTTAATGGTTTTAATCTTATCCATATTCAAATAATGTTATCAATATGCCCCTTTATTTCTTGAAAAATCTCCTCGACCGTGCCGCTGCCGTCTATCTCCACCAAAATTCCCTTCTCTTTGTAATATTCAATGACCGGCGTCAAAATCTCTTTGCTCCAAGCCAGCCGCTTCATTACCTTTTCCGGCGTGTCGTCTTCCCTTTGATAAATGGCGCTGCCGCAAATCGGGCACTTACCTTCCTCGCTCCGAACGTCTTTGCCGAAAATCAGCGAGTGTCCGTTTTCCCGGCAAAGCCTGCGACTGGAAATGCGACGCAGTGATTCTTCCTCGCTCAGTTTTATAAAAAACAAAAAATCAAATTTCGAATGAATCTCTTGAAATTTTTCCTCCCAATAATGAACTTCTTCAATCCGGCGAGGAGTACCGTCAAAAATAATCCCCCTCTTCAAATCCATTGAATCCATAGCCTCATCCAAAACTTCCCGCACGATGCTCCACGGGACGAATTCCCCGTTTTTATTGATAAGAGTATCGATCATCTTTCCCACCTTTGTGTCCTCCTGGGCGATTTTGCGAAGGATGCCCCCCGTCTCCAGATGTTGAAGGTTGTATTCCTTTGCCAAAAGTTTCGCCTGCGTCCCCTTGCCCGAACCCTGCGATCCCATTATGACTATGTTTATTTTTTTATTCATAACCGATTATAAATTTAATTTAGATTGAACCGCAAAAAGTCAGTTTCTGTCAATCCGATTGCATATTTCCTTGAAAACGTTTTCGACGGACTGATCTCCGTTGATCTCGATCACTCCGCTCTTCTCTTTTATGAAATCTATGGACAGCGAAGTCTCATTCTTGTAGTCCTGCAACCTGTTGCGAATGGCGTCGAGATTATCGTCTTCGCGGGTATAGATCTCTCCGCCGCAAAACGGACATTTCTCAGTGCCAATATCTCGCGCATCAAAAACTTGCTTGCACTGCCGGCATACTTTTCTGTTGATAAGCCTTTCGATTACTTTCTTGTCTGCAAGACTTATCAAAAATACGAAATCCATGCTTTTCCCCTTTTTCTCAAAGACGTCGCAGAGCATCTTGATTTCGGAAAGCTTGCGTGAAAAACCGTCGATGACCACGCCTTGTTCTCCAAGCTTCGAGAATTCCTCGTCAATCATCTCGAATATCCATTCCGACGGGACAAACCCTTCTTGCATCGCCGCTTTGACCTTACGTCCGAAGTCATTATCCTGTGCGGCCATATTGCGCAAAATTTCACCGCTTTGCAAATGCTTCAACCCGTATTTTTCCGCAAGAAGTTTCGCCTGCGTCCCCTTGCCGGCACCGGAAGGGCCCAGCAACAAAATGTTAAAACCGTTATCCATATTTTTACAAAAAATAAACTACCTGTTCATTTTACACCAAATCGCGCAAACTAACAAAAACTAAAACGGTCCCAAGCGACCGTTTTAGACTATCTATCAAACATTACATTTCTTCATAATCTCTCATCGTAAGTTGAGAGTCGATTTGCCTCATAGTATCAAGCACTACTCCGACCACGATCAGGACGGAGGAACCGCCGATGGCAAAGGTTTGAACATTGGTAAGATTTTGACCGATGACCGGCAAAACGGCCATAAGCCCCAAGAAAAGCGCTCCCACGAAAGTTATGCGATTGATAACTTTTTCCAAATATTCCGCCGTGTTTCGCCCCGGTCTGATGCCCGGCACGAATCCGCCGTGTTTCTGCAAATTCTCCGCAACGCTCTGAGAGTCGAACACGATAGCGGTATAGAAATACGTGAAGAGGAACACCATTATGAAATACAAAGACTCATAAAATTCCTGATTGGCGAAAAGATTCTTTACGGCAACTGCCGCCGCCGCGACCTGTGCGTTGGAATTATTCACCAGAAACGAGGCGATGATTCCCGGAAAAAGCATAATGGACATAGCGAAAATGATTGGTACCATTCCCGACGAGTTGACTCGCAACGGCAGGAAAGTCGATCCGCCACTGCTGGTTACTTTGGTTCCGGAAGTCCTTCGCGCATAAGAAACGGGGATATTTCTCTGCCCCTCGGTAATAACAACCACCCCCACCACCACGATAATCGACATTACAACGAGAGTAAGAACGGTAGTCCAGGGGATAGCGCTCTCCATAGTTTGAGAAACGGTACGCGGAATACCGGAAACGATACCGGCAAAAATCATAAGCGAAATCCCGTTACCGATATTTTTTTCCGAGATAAGCTCCCCCAGCCACATCAAGAAAACCGTACCTGCTGTAATCGTGATGAGTGTCATTACAACTTCGTTATTGCCCACGGTTGCAAGCACCACGCCTTCATTGCGCAGCAGCGTAATCATACCGAAACCGGAAAGCAGCGCGAGCGGAACGGTAAAAAGACGCGTCAGCTGATTGAATTTTCTCCTACCCTCTTCCCCTGACTCGTGATAAATTTCCTTCATTTTGGGAGAAATCATCGTAAGAAGCTGCATAATAATCGACGCGGTAATATAAGGCCCGACACCGAGCATCGCCAAAGAAAAATTTTCCATTCCGCTTCCAGTCAATACGTTCATCATTCCTAGCATTTGATTGCTCCGAAAAAGTGCTTCAAGGCGCGCCGTATCAACGATAGGAATCGGAATATGCGCCGCCAGACGAAAGACTATCAGAAGAAAAACCACATAAAGAATCTTGCCCCTAAGTTCTTTGTCTTTTATAATCTGATTTATTTTTCTCATCATAAGAAATTTTTTAAAATTTTATTTTAGGCAAGAGATTTAAGCTCTCCTCTGATTTCTCCTCCGGCTTTTTTGATTTTTTCCTCAGCCGTCTTGGATACCAAACAATTTTCAAAGATATTCTTCTTGCTTGTTTCTCCGTTCCCCAAAATTTTCACAGCAGCGCCTCTGCCGCTCCTGATAAGCCCTTTTTGAAACAAGCTGACGGGATTCACCACTTCGCCATTTTCAAATTTCGCCTCTATCTGAGAAAGATTTACCGTCAAATTTTTCGGACGCAAACTCTTGAAGCCGCGCAGTTTCGGAGTCCTGCGAAACAGCGGGATTTTTTCTCCTGTAAAGTTCTTTCCTTTTCCTCCACCGGATCGGGATTTCTGCCCTTTGGTACCGCGGGTCGCTGTCGTTCCGTGAGCGCCGCCCCGACCAATCCTTTTCTTTTTCGCCTTTGGATTCGGCGTTAATTGATGTAGCTGCATATTGTTAATAGACTTTACCTGAATTAATATCGAAATTTTATTCTTCTTTCTTGCCTTTGACCTCTTTCGGCTTGACCGCTTTCTTGGCATCTGTTGTTTTTGCTTCAACTTCGCTGATCTTGGACGCGGCGGCAGCTTTGGACGCAGTCACAACGGCAGCAGCCTTTTCCGCAGCGGCAGCTTTGACTTGCTCTTTTTTTACTTCCCCCACCGTCTTGACGGAAAATATTTCCAAAGCTTTGATAGTCGCCCGGGCATTGCTGAGCTTGTTCTTGGACCCCAGCATCTTAGCGGAGATGTCGCTGATACCGACAAGGTTCATAACTGCGCGCACCGCCCCGCCTGCAACAATTCCACGCCCTTTGACGGCCGGCTTGATAAGCACACGAGCGCTGCCCACTTTCTGCTCCACCTGATAAGGAACTGTGTTTCCCGTAAAACTCACTTTCACCAGATTTTTCTTGGCTTGCGCGAAAGATTTTTCCGTTGAGATTTTCATATCCGGACCTTTGGCAACGCCGACACCGACGCGTCCTTTTTTGTCGCCGATGACCACGGTAGTCCGAAAGCTGAATCTCTTCCCGCCTTTGACAACACGGGTCACGCGGGCGATGTCGATCACTTTCTGATCGAATTCAGGCTTCTCCCTTTTCTTACTGAAACCGCCTTTTCGCTTTTTTTCTTCTTTCTTTATCATATTTTAAAGCAAACGTTTATTAATAAATTTAAAATTCCAGCCCGCCTTCTCTCGCGCCTTCGGCAACCGCCTGCGTTCTGCCATGATATTGGTAGCCTCCCCGGTCGAAAACAGCCTTTTTGATATTTTTCTCCTGAGCCTTCTTGGCAATAATTTTTCCCGCTTCTTTGGCCTTCTCCACTTTGGTCTTGCCGGTCGTCACCTCGGCATCTTTGACGCTCGCCAAAGTGTTGCCGGCGACATCGTCAATGAGCTGAATGAACAACCCTTTGTTGCTTCTGAAGATATTGAGGCGAGGAATCTCAGCCGTCCCCGAAACTTTGGCGCGCACGCGATTGTGCCGTCTCAGCCTTCCGTCTCTTTTGGCTTTCGCTTTATCTATCATATTTATAATTAATTATCTTAAATCTTATATCGAATTAACCTGATCACTATTATAATTCTATAACAATTATGCAGTATTTCTATTCAGTTATAAGTTATCGGTTATTAAGTTGCGAGTTATCTCCGCTAGCTTCCCGATCCGACTTTCTTTCCGGCCTTTCTTCTTACCAGCTCTCCCACATAGCGCACTCCTTTACCTTTGTACGGTTCCGGCTTTCTGATCTTTCTGATTTCCGCCGCCGCCTGTCCGACCGCCTGTTTGTCTATGCCGCTGATGGTAATGATATTTTTCTCAACCGCAAATTTGATGCCCTCCGGAACTTTGAAAAGTACCGGGTGCGAGAACCCCAAAGCCAAATCCAAATCATTGCCTTTGAGAGCGACTTTGTAACCTACTCCTTGCAGCTCCAACTTCTTCTCATATCCTTTGGTCACACCCTCGATCATATTGGCGATTAAACTGCGAGTGAGTCCCCAAAGCGCGTACAATCTTTTTACTTCTTTTCGCGGAGTGACGAGCACTTCATTTTCTTTGATTTCAACATTGATTTCCGCGTCAAAGACCGCTTCCATCTCCCCCTTCGGTCCTTTTATGCTGACCTTATTCTTATTGCCCAGAGTAACCGTAACGCCGCTCGGAATCTCTATGGCTTTTTTTCCTATCTTACTCATATTTATTATCTAGAGTTAAATTTTATTACGGCCGAAGGTCTACCAGACCTTG
>JBAXYM010000024.1:0-18159 GCA_041670805.1 Patescibacteria group bacterium | reverse complement strand
TTGGTAACCATTATGTTCAATCTGAACTTAGGCAAACAAACCTTTGATCCTTCTAAACTATCGTTTAGAACAGAATAAGGATACCGTTACTATTGACTGTTTCTTTTAACAGGTATTTCGAAAGGTAAAAACAATCTTTATCTGTCATTCTGGAATTTCGGTACTCCGAAATATCCGGAATCCCGTAGCTATGCAAGACAAGCATTATATTTCATTTTTACCGGCTTAGTAACGGGATCCCGGATATTTGCTGCGCAAATTCCGGGATGACAGCTTTTTAGAAAGCAATGCCTGCTATAAAGAAACAATCAATATTTGTCATTTCGAAATGAGGTACTCCGATTGGGAAATCCGGGAATAATACTATGCAAATATAATCTTACTGTAAAAAATAATACCAACGAAGTTTTCGTGCATTTCTCAGATCTCTCAGTCGAGTACTCCTTCAAGATGACAAATAAAATTAGTCAAGCTCCGGTATCAGGATTGCCGCGTCGTCCGGAGTGCCGGCTCCTCGCAATGACAAACAGCATCAATCGTGTAAGTCCAGAGCTGGATTTCTGAAGTTTCCATAATTCAACATCACCCGCTCTAAGTTATCCTAATGACATTTTTGATTAAGAAAAACAGCGAGGACAGTCCTTACAGAATCAAAAGGACTGTCCTCACCTGTCCTAAGTTATTCCAATGACCCCTCTCGAAAAAACCATCCTCGCCACTGTTTCCTATTATGACATTTTTGATTATCCCCTGACCGGATTTGAAATTCGGCGGTATTTGATTTTTGCAAAAGATTTTTGCAGGGAGGACTTCAAGGCGGGGGATGTGTTTGCGGCGCTCGCCGAGAGCGAAATTTTGCAAAGCCGTATCGGAAATAAATTCGGATTCTACCATCTGCGCGACCGTGAGGAAATTGTGGAAAAAAGATTGTGGCGGAAAAAACTGGCGGATCGGAAATGGAAAAAACTCAAACGCGTTTTTCGCATTTTATCGCTGGTGCCGTATGTGCGCGGGATTTTCGTTTCCGGATCTCTGGCGATGGAAAACAGCAAGGATGAATCGGATGTGGACATCATTGTCGTGGCAAAGCGCGGCAGGATTTGGACGGTGCGGACTTTGATGACACTGCTCACTTTTCTTCTCGGGGTTCGCAGGCACGGAGAAAAAACTCGCGACCGGATCTGCCTCAATCATTATATTACCGACGAGTCTTTACGAATTCCTTTCGAGAGCCTGTACAACGCGGAGAGCTATGCGCATCTGCTCAATGTCTATCTTGAGGACGGGAAAACCTTCCGGCGATTTCAAGGGGAGAATAGCTGGCTGGGGGATTATATTTTTAATTATCAAGTCACCGAACTTCACAGCACGCGCGCCGTGCGGAAGAATAAAATTCTTGCGGGTTTGGCGCGGATTTTTGAACGGGTGCTAGGCGGCGTCTTGGGGGGCAAGTTGGAAAAAATATTTTCCAATATCGAGGGCGGGCGCATCCGCAAAGATGCTCTTTTTCAAAAGTCCGGCGGTCGCATTACCATTGACGATACGCAGCTGGAATTTCATCCCGATTCTCATGAACATTTTGTCATTCCCGAATTCAACCGGCGGATGAAAGAGGCGGGACTCACGGAATTTTCCGAGCAGAAAGATTCAGGACTGAATAGATAAAAAGCAAATTTTCAGTTCTTGTTGCGCGTCATATCCGACCATCATCCATAACTTGCTCCCAACTCCAAGAGGACTGTCCTTACAGTATCAAAAGGACAGTCCTCTCCGGTTGTTAGACAGTGAGAACAGTCCTTGAAAATGCAGCAAGGACTGTCCTCTAATACAAACAAAAAACCGGTGTTTATTGTGCGGGAGCAGGTTTAAACCTGCTCCTCTTGGTTTTGATTTCACAATTTGAACATTATTAATGTTCGAACCGGCATTTGGACCACACCGGAAATGGTGTGAATGCTACGCAAAAAACGTTTTGTCCCGCGTGGTTCACGCCATTTTCGGTATGGTCCGAAATCCACAACCCCCAATTCACAATCCGAATCAATCTCTCTATTCCCCAAACAAAAAAACCATTGTATAATATCACTATCAAACAAGCACAACTTTACATACGTTTCAATATAATATTTTATAACCCCGTTATGGCTGAAAGAATCTGTCGCCGGGTGGACGGCATAACCATCACGCAAAAGAAAAACAAAAACGATTATTCCGTTTCTCAATTGTCGGCATTGAATACCGATGCGCATATTTCACGGAACATTTCACGGAGTAGCATGGCTTTAGCCTGCGCGGTTGTCCGATGCGGGAAATGCGAACGAATGCGTCGATTTTATGCGCGTGGGACAGCCACGCAGGTTAAAACCTGCTACTCCGCTTTCGGTGTTGTCTCCAAATTGCGAAGAAACATATCATCATTTACTTATAAAGAAAGAAGAAACCGTCTCACCGCTTCCGTTCTCACTTTTGTCATGCTTTTCCAAATCGTCGCAGGCATTTTCTCTCCCGTCAATATCTTCAATCTCAACAAGCCCATGACAGCCAATGCTTCCTGGGCTTCCGATTGGGGATATCGCAAGGAAATCAAAGTGGATCACACCAAAGTATCTCCGACTAATCACACCGACCAAACCAACTTTCCTATGCTGGTATCTTTTACCGATCCTTCTCTCAAAAGCATAGCCAACTCGGGCAAAGTCTACAACGGCGCTTATCTTGATATTATGTTCACTGAAGCCAACGGCACTACCAAGCTTGATTGGGAAAAAGAAAGCTACGATCCCGCCACCGGCGAACTCGTTGCCTGGGTCAAAATCCCGACCCTTTCTGCTGCCACGGACATGAGCATTTATATCTATTACGGCAATTCCACTCTCACCGCAAGCCAGGAGAACAAGACCGGGGTTTGGGATGACGGGGGAGCAAATAATTTCAAGATGGTGCAGCATCTTGGCGGTAATGTTGCCAATGGCGTGGCAGGGCATTTGGACTCTACGCAATATGCAAATAATGGAACACCGAATAACTTTGATGGCATTTCAACTTCTACCACTAACGGTACGGGACAAATAAATGGTGCGGATGTTTTTGATGGTGCGAATGATTATGTGGATGCGGGGAATAAAGACCTAAACATTTCTAGCGCCATTACGCTAGAGGCGTGGGTAAACATAAGTAGTAAAACAAACGATACTTATCCCGGAATCATTCATAAGGCTAGAGATAATGATTTACTTCCGGCTGGTGGTGGTTGCGCTACTGATTTTGCGTTGGCTCTCTCTTGGGTTGAACCACGACCAGATTTTTTTGTAACCACTTCGGGAGGCAATCCGTGCCAACATATCGGTGGCAATGCTGTATTATCACTAAACACCTGGTATCATATGGTAGGAACTTACGATGCCAATAGTGGACAGGCAAAAATATATTTGAATGGAGCTCTAGACGGTTCCGCGACTCTTTCGGGGCAGATTTTATCTTCTTCATCTCCTTTGTCTCTCGGGAGAGGAAGCAACTCCTTCAACGGCACCCTCGACGAAGTCCGCATTTCCAACACTGCCCGTTCCGCCGATTGGATTGCTACCGAATACAACAACCAATCCCAACCCACCGAATTCTCATCTCTCGGCATAGAAGAAGTATCAGTTCCCTTGTCTTTATCATCTTTTGCATATAGGAAAGCCATCACTATTGATCACACCAAAGTATCGGGCACAACCAATCTTACCAACTTCCCCGTCCTCATCAATCTTCCCACCGACGCCAGCCTGTCCGCTCACGCCCAAGATGCCACTCACGGCAATGGAGGAGATATTCTTTTCACCTCATCGACAGTCGCTTGGAACACCGGCACCGTCAATGATAAATTAGCTCACGAAATAGAAACCTACACCGCGTCCAACGGTTCTCTCCAGGCTTGGGTAAAAGTTCCCACTCTCTATGCCAGCAATGCTAGTCAAGACACTGTCATCTATATGTATTACGGAAATGCTTCCGCTGCCAACCAACAAAACAAGACTGCGGTGTGGGATAGTAATACCAAGATGGTGCAGCATATGAACGGAAGCGCTACCCCTGCCGTCGGAGATTTTAAAGACTCTACGCAGTATGCCAACAACAGCACCAATAATACTAATGAACCGACAGCGACTGCAGGACAGGTTGATGGCGCGCAGAGTTTTGATGGGACGAGCAGTTATGTGGATGCGGGAAATGGTTCAAGCCTAACAATAAATAATACTTTGACTTATGAAATATGGTTTAAGATGAATGCCTTTAACGGTTGGGCAGGACCTTTTTCCAGAGACCAAAATGGTTATTCATTAAATATTGATGATTGGTATGGCGGAAGATACATAGCATATTTGAATAATACAGCTGTATGTGAATATTCACAGGGAGCATCCATATTGAATAATTGGACGAAGGTAAGTTTCGTTCGAGACGATAATGCCAGTCCTAAAAATAAACTCTATGTAAATGGTAATTTAGTGACTTCTTCTGACTCCTTAACGACTTTTACTTCTCCAACTACTAATTTTTTGATTGGAACTTCTACGGGTAAATATTTTAATGGGTCTATCGACGAAGTCAAAGTCTCCGACACCGCCCGTTCTGCCGAGTGGATTGCTACCGAATACAACAACCAATCCCAACCCACCGAATTCTCATCTCTCGGTATAGAGGAAGTATCAGTTCCCTTGTCTTTATCATCTTTCAAATACAGAAAAGCCATTACCATAGATAAGACCAAAGTATCGGGATTTCTCAATAACTTCCCCGTGCTTATCAACCTTCCTACCGATGATTCTCTTGCCGCCAATGCTCAAGATGACAATGACGATATTCTTTTCACCTCATCAACAGTCTCCTGGAACACTGGAACCGTCAATGACAAACTTGCTCATGAAGTAGAATCTTTCAACGGTGCCACTGGCAGTCTCCAAGCCTGGGTAAAAGTTCCGAACATTTCTTCCGCCAACGATACTGTCATATATATGTATTACGGCAACGACAGCGCCACATCCCAACAGAACAAGACCGCAGTCTGGGATGGTAATACCAAGATGGTGCAGCACATGAATCAGGATCCGTCAGGAGCGCCTGCGCAGATGAAAGATTCGACGCAGTATAGGAATAATGGGACGACAGCCGGAAGTATGACTTCGGGGCAGTTAGTGGTGGGGCAGATTGGAAATGGAATTAATTTTGTCGGGAATAATAGCCAATATATAGATGTTGGTAATAATTCAGCGTTTAAGAGTGGCAACCGGAGAAAGTGTTACTATAAGTACTTGGATAAAATCCAATGGTGGTTCTGGGATACTGTATGCACCTGCAAGTTATGATTATTTATATGTGGAAGCTATTGCTGGGGGAAATTTTGGTAAAATAGTTGCTAGGATAAATGGTGGTGGTGTTTATACTTCATATGGAGCAGTAGTAAATGATAATTTGCCACATCGCATATCATTTGTTATTGATAGAATTGCAGCAAGGTATTACATCTATGTTGATGGTAGCCTTTCGACAAGCGGCGCGTTTTCTTCAGCAACCGTTTTTGGAATCGGAGATATTGCATCGTCAAAAATAGGTAATAGAGGCGTAATTGATTATATGCCATTTACTGGCACAGAAGATGAATTAAGAGTTTCAAAAATCGCTCGTTCTGCCGATTGGATCGCTACCGAATACAACAACCAGTCTCAACCCACCGAATTCTCATCTCTCGGTATAGAGGAAGTATCATCTCCCTTGTCTTTATCATCTTTTGCATATAGGAAAGCCATCACTATCGATCACACCAAAGTATCGGGCACTACCAATCTTACCAACTTTCCCGTACTTATCAATCTTCCCACCGACGCCAGCCTGTCCGCTCACGCCCAAGATGCCACTCACGGCAATGGAGGAGATATTCTTTTCACCACCTCATCAACCGCTTGGAATACCGGCACCGTCAATGATAAATTAGCTCACGAAATAGAAACCTACACCGCCTCCAACGGAAGTCTTCAAGCATGGGTAAAGATACCCTCTCTTAATGCTTCCAATGCTGCTCAAGACACGGTCATATATATGTATTACGGGAACGCCTCTGCAACAAACCAACAAAACAAGACTGCGGTGTGGGATAGTAATACCAAGATGGTGCAGCATATGAATCAGAATCCGGGAGGCAATGCTCCGCAGATGACGGATTCAACGCAATATGCGAATAATGGTACAAGCGGAGGGGGGATGACCAGTGGAAATTTAGCTGCGGGACAGGTGGATGGGGCGACCAGTTTTGATGGGACGAGTCAGTATATGTATGTGGGGAATGGATCGGGGTTAAATATGACAAATGAGCTTACAATCAGCGCGTGGGCAAAGTCGAGTGATGTTTCTCTGATAAACAGAGATATTCTGGGTAAGTTTTCGTATGAAGGGTACCGTATATGTTTTAATGGTAATACTATTAATGCTTCAATCAAAACTTCTGGTTATAATGATTTATTTTTCAATAATCCGCAAAACAATACCTTCTATCATATAGTTGCCACTTTTAAAAAGGATAATGATATGGTTCTTTATGTGGATGGCGTTAACGTATCTTCTAGGGTGCCAATTTCTGGAAACATATCAAATGTGGTTCAGGATGTTTTTGTCGGTTATCAACAAATAGCAGGGGATTCTTTCAACGGCTCCATCGACGAAGTCCGCATCTCCGACACCGCTCGCTCCGCCGATTGGATTGCTACCGAATACAACAACCAATCCATCTCTCTCAAAACCGAATCAACTCCAACCGGTTTCCTCTCTCTTTCTGCCGAACAAATCTATCAACTTGAAATAATAGGTTCCACTACCCAAACCGCAGGGACGACCCAAACCCTTACTCTCAACGCCAAAGATGCGTCGGGTACAATTATATCGGATTACACGGGAGACAAGACAGTCACTTTTTCCGGCGCCAACGCTGCACCTAGCGGTACCGTTTCGACTTGCACGGATAAGAACAATACAGATATCGCTTTGGGCTCTCCCACCACTCTCGCTTTTGCCAGCGGCGTTGCCCATTGCGATCTCAAGCTGTACAAAGCGGAAACCGCAACCATTACTTCAAGCAGCATCAGCGGTTCAACCACCAATCTTTCAGTTACGGTTTCTCCCAACATTTTAAACAACTTTCTTGTCGATGCTTCCAATTCATCCAACTCGGGAGAGGCTTTTGCGACCACCATCACTTCCCGCGATGCCTGGAACAATACGACTCGCACCGTCAGCGGTTCAACTGCTCTTTCCGCAAGTTCCGGCACCCTTTCCCCAACTTCCATTTCTGCGGGAAATTTCACCGATGACGGAATCTGGTCAGGCAATCTTACCATTGCCAACGTCAATGAACAACCCTCGGTAGCTGTTACCGCCGCCAACGGAACCGCCAACGGAACCGATAACATTTCCATTCTCGGCATTCCCAACAGTCCGTCCAATGCTTCCGCTTCCCGCAACAGCGACTACTCCATGACGCTTACCTGGCAGGATGCTTCCACGGTGGAAACCGGATATCTTATCGAAAGGAAAATCAACGACGGCACCGGCTTCAATGCATATACGCAGATTGCCACGGTGGCCGCCAACGCTTCTTCTTTCACGGACACCACCACTATTCCCGATCGCGCTTATCAATATCAAGTTAGAGCATACAACACTATCGGCAACTCCGGATATGCCGAAGATGCGGCCGTACACTATACCACCCCCAATACCCCTTCCAACGTATTTGGTACGCGCCTTAACGACAACAGCTTTCGCGTAAATTATACCGACAATTCGGCCATTACAGACACCCATCGCATTGAGCGCTGTTCCAATGCAAATTGCGGGACTTCTTTTGAAACTTCGCTCGGGACTTTTTCTTCCAGCCCCCAGACCGATTCCGTTTCCATCTATCCCGATTCAAGATATCGCTGGCAGGCGCGGGCAGAGGCTCCCGGCATAAATTCCAATTATGAAGTTTCCAATTTTGAATACACCGCTCCGGCAGCTCCCGTCATCCAGAACCCGATTTATGTTTCCAGCACGCAAATCAATGTCAACTGGACGGACGCTTCTTCTTACGAAGACGGCTTTCGCATTGAAGTTTCAACCGACGGGGGAGCATACCAAGAAATCACACCCAACACCAACACCGCGGGAGCCAACTCCACCAGCTACGCTTTTGTTTCCCAAGCCGATCACAACTACAAATTCAGAATTAAATCTCACATTGGAAGCACTCCGCACAATCTTGAACTTTTATCGGCTTACTCTGGAGAATCAACCCCAGTCTACACCACTTCCAATGCTCCGATTATGCAAACACCGGTCGTCAATTCTCCCACAAGCATAACTTGGAACTGGACGGATACCTCCGCTTTTGAAGAAGCTTTCCATTTGCATTTCATCGGTTTGGGAACAAGCGTCGATAATATCGTCGCCAACACCACCGCCTATGAAACCGTAAACCTTCTTCCCAACACCGCATACCAAACCCATGTCCATTCTTACCGTACCGATTCCAGAGAATCAGCTTCTTCCGACTCTCCTGAGATCTATACCTTTGCCGCCACTCCTCTTCCGCCAACGCTTGCCCTGGATCAGCAAAACCGTATCACCGCCACTCGCGCTGCCGACACCAATCCGGCCGCAACGGAATACCTGATCGAGAATGGAAATGACGGAACCAATTCGGATTGGATTACATCTCCCTCTTGGACTACGACCGAGCTTCATTGCGAGACCGAGTATTCTTTCCATATCAAAGCGCGCAATCACAGCAACATCGAAACCGATTATTCCTCCCTCGCTACTCTCAAGACCGGCAGCTGCGGCACTCCTCTTCCCGCCGGCGCCCACAATCCGCCCGCGGTACCTTCACCCACAACGGAAAACCCTACCGGAGGATTTAAGATAATCATCAATAGCAACGACGCATATACCAAAACCGGCAATGTCAAACTGACTCTCTCCGCCGGCGCGGACACTACCCGTATGGCCATCTCCAACAACAAAGATTTCGGCAACGCTTCTATGGTTCCATACCAAAAAGAAGTGATATGGAATCTTAACGCTGCTATTGACAACACTTACACCGTCTACGCCAAATTCTACACCCGATACGGCGTCGCCTCTTCAACCGTTTCCGATACTATTATTCTTGACACCACCGCCCCTACCCTTAATCTTACCAATCTTAAAGATAAATATCTTACCACCGACAACATCACCGTCCAAGGCAACACCGAATCCAACTCAAAAATCATCTACAATCTGGACAGTATCCGCGCCGGGGTTATTGACGTACTTGATGGAAAGCTAATCTTAAATCTCGGTACCCTCACCCAAGGCAATCATTCCCTCAAACTGGTTGCTCAAGACAGTTTGGGCAACTCTTCCGATACGATGCAGTTCTTCTTGAATGTGGAGAAACCAATTATTGCGCCGATAAATCCAACTGTTCCGAATTCTTCAACAACTCCAACCATCCCAACCAAACCCAAACCGACGGTTACTCCAACCATTCCGACCGTCACTACTCCAACCGTTCCGCAATCTCCAACCTCTCAACTCGATACTGACGTTCCCAACACTCCGAATCTTCCAGATACCAATACCAACAATCCCGATACGACCACTCCCGACACTACCGTTACTCCCGAACCTCCCGTCTCCATGCAAGGGGATTGGAATCTCTTATCCATCCAACCTTTTCCCAAAGACGTTACCTCCGAAGACATTCAGATGATCATCGAGAAGTTTCCTGAATTCAAAGACACCTTCAAAAACCTCGGCATCACCGATTTCTCCAATGCCGACAAACTGAAAAACGTCAGCTTTAATATTCCCGGCTTGAGCGAAGTAATGGGACTCAATCCTAACTTAACCGCGCTCAATCTGCCTGCCGCCGATACTCCTCTCACCGAACTTTCTACCCAATTCAAAAAGGAGATCCCTTCCGATATCGTTTTCGTCAAAACCAAAAACAGCAATCTCGACGTCAATTCCGTTCTGGCTTTTGACAACGGTAATCCCGATCAGAAGATATCCCTTCTTTCCAACCAATCCTTCCAACTGATTCTCAAGCCCGATCAGGAAGTGAATTCCATCCAGGGCTACCTCACTTTCAAAGAAAGCAAACTCTCCCGAACGGAAAGCTCCAACCTTATGCAAAAGATAGCAAGACTTCTCAAACCGAATCGCGCTTTGGCTGATGAAAACATCGAAGAGAAACTCGTCCTCTCGCAGTTCGATTATCAAGACGCCGATCAAGACGGTATCTGGACCGCAGACGTCAACACTCCCCAAGTATCCGGAGAATATGAACTCATCACCGTGCTCAATTACAAAGACGTCAAAGTCGGCGCCAAGACCCTGCGTCTGATTACCGTGGTGGATCCGGAGGGGTATGTGTACCGGACGGAGTTGGATGGAGAGAAAACCAGAATTTCCAATGCCACAATATCCATCTACTGGTTTAATTCTGAAACCAAGAAATACGAACTTTGGGATGCAGGTAAATACCAACAAAAAAATCCGCAAACTACCGATGACAGCGGCACCTACTCTTTCCTTGTACCGCCGGGCAGCTATTATCTCAAGGTTGAAGCCGCGGGCTATTCGGCTTATCAAAGCGATCCTTTCGACGTGACAGTGGGAAGCGGAGTGCATATGAATCTGGAGCTCAAACGGCAAGCAGACTGGAAAGATCAGATCAACTGGCAAAATCTTCTCCTCGTCGTCTTCGGTGTGGCGCTTTTCTACAACTTCTATTCCGATCGGAAGGCGAGAAGGAAATTGAAAACTACCGAGATTGTTTAAACCCCGCCACCTTTTTATCTCTCTTTAACCACAATCATGACCAAACAAAAAACGGTTGCAATCGCCATTATCTCGCTGCTTGTTCTCTCCAACGCCTGCTTCGCCGTTAAGCTGAATCAAACACAAAAAGAACTGGCAACGATAAAATCCAATGAAGAAAAAACAATCAACATCAAACAGCCGATTATTGAATTCAACCAACTCTTTGTTGACAAGGTACTTCGGGCGGAGGGAGAAATCAGCTTCGATACTCGTTTAGAGCTGGAGAACAAAGTACGAGAATTGAAAGACGCGGAAGTTCTGGAAAAATGGAACGGTTTCGTAAACGCCGCCACTGAAACGGATGCGCAAAAATCCGTAAAAGCCCTGCTGGGACTTTTGGCACAGAGGATGAACGGATAAGATGGAGATTATTCTTCATGCGGGAGCAGGTTTAAACCTGCTCCTTTTGTTTTTGATTTCACAATTTGAACATCATTAATGTTCAGACCGGCATTCGGACCACACCGGAAATGGTGTGAAATATTACGCAAAAACGTTCTGTCCCGCGTGCTTCACGCCATCTCTGGCGTGATCCGAAATCCAAAATCCGAAATGCATCTTGCATTTGCATCCGGACCACACCAGAAATGGTGTGAATGCTACGCAAAAATGTTCCATTCTGCGTCTCATACCATCTTCGGCGTGATCCGAAATCGAATCGGCTCCCCCAATTGTTGACAATCTTTTTTTCAAAGATATAATTAGATTAGCACTCAATAAGAAAGAGTGCTAACGGGAAGTTAATCATTAATTTATAGGTGCCTATTGCGGCGCCTTAAGAAAGGAATTGAATATGAAATTGAAACCTCTTAGCAACAAGATTATTCTGGAGGCGGTCTCGGCGGAAGAGAAGACCAAGAGCGGGCTTTTTATTCCCGACACGGTCAGTCAGGAAAAGCCCGAGCAGGGAAAAGTGTTGGCAGTCGGACCGGGAAAACTTTTGAAAAACGGCGAGAGATCCAAGATGGATGTCAAAGTCGGCGATACGGTTATTTTTTCCAAGTATTCTCCCAGTGAGATTAAGCTCGACGACAAGGAGTATTTGGTCGTGGGAGAAGAAGACATTCTAGCGATCGTGGGATAGTGCTTTTAGGTGTTATTGCGAGAGTTTACGGTTTACTGTCTGTCATTGCGAGGAGGCACTCCGACGCGGCAATCCCTTTGCGATATTGCGATTGACGGTACATGACGTTTTGCCAATATGCCGCGCGGGATTCTTCGGAGTATCTCAGGATGACAGGTAAAATAAATCAGCCTATTACATTCGCAATAACAGTAAAAGAAAATTTTAATAAATTGAGTAAAAAACAATATGGCAAAAGATGTAAAATTCAGTGAGGATGCGCGCCAGTCGATCAAGCGCGGCATCGATCAAGTGGCCGATGCGGTCAAAGTCACAATCGGTCCCAAGGGGCGGAACGCGATTTTGGACAAAGGCTACGGCGCGCCGACCATTACCAACGACGGCGTGAGCATCGTCAAGGAGATTGAATTGGAAGATAAATTTGAAAATATGGGAGCGCAACTTCTGAAAGAGGTGGCTTCCAAAACCAACGACATCGCGGGAGACGGAACCACGACTTCCGCCATTCTTACCCAGTCCCTTATCGGCGAAGGTTTGAAATATGTCGCGATGGGGGTTAACCCGGTGGGAATTCGCTTGGGCATCGAGAGCGCGGGCAAGGAAGTGATCGCGGAACTCAAGGCAAGCGCCAAGAAGATAAAGAGCCGCGAAGAGATTGCGCAAGTGGCGACTATTTCCGCCGAGGATGCGGAGATCGGAAGCATCATCGCCGAGGTCATGGAGAAGGTCGGCAAGGACGGTGTCATTACGGTGGAGGATTCCCAGACTTTCGGACTGTCGAGTGAAGTGGTGGAAGGTATGGATTTTGACAAAGGGTATGTCTCTCCCTATATGATCACCGACACTGAAAAAATGAAAGCGGAAATGAGCAATCCGTACATTCTTATCACCGACAAAAAGATTTCTTCTTTGAGCGAAATTCTGCCGATACTGGAAGCGGTCAATGCTACCGGTAAAAAAGAAATCGTGCTTATCGCCGAGGATATCGAGGGCGAGGCTCTGACCACTCTTATTATCAACAAGCTCCGCGGCACGCTGAATGCGCTGGCAGTCAAAGCGCCGGGCTTCGGCGACAGGCGCAAGGAAATGTTGCAGGACATCGCGGTGGTGACCGGCGGACGGGTGATTTCCGAAGATACCGGGGTGAAGCTTGAGAACGCCACTTTGGAAATGTTGGGGACTGCCAAGAAGGTGATTGCCACCAAGGACAACACCACTATCGTCGACGGCGACGGCGTCAAAAAAGACATCGAGGCTCGCATCGAGCAGATTCGCAAGCAGATTGAGGCGAGCACTTCCAATTTCGATAAGGAAAAATTGCAGGAAAGATTGGCAAAGCTCTCCGGCGGAGTTGCCGTGCTGAAAGTGGGCGCCGCTACGGAATCGGAACTCACTTACAAAAAGCACAAAGTGGAAGACGCGCTGGCGGCTACCAAGGCTGCGGTGGAAGAAGGTATTGTGGCCGGAGGAGGAACCGCTTTGGTGAAAGCCGGAGTTGCAGTCGCGAAGAAATTTGCGGACGGTAAGGTAGATTTGAAGAACCAGGGATTTGAAGACGAGACGGCGGCGGGAGTGAAAATTTTGCTGCGCGCTTTGGAAGAGCCTCTGCGTCAGATCGTTCAGAACGCGGGCAAGGAAGAAGGCGCGGTCATTGCCAATTTCGTAAAAAGCGATAAAGCCAAAAACTCCGGATACAATGCCGTCACCAACAAGACCGAATCCGATATGGTCGCCGCCGGCATCATTGATCCGGTCAAGGTTACTCGCACCGCGCTGGAGAACGCCATCTCCGTTTCTGCGATGCTCCTGACAACCGAAGTCGCCGTTACGGATGCGCCGGAAAAGGAGAGGCATGACCATGGCAACGCCGGCATGGGCGGAGGCATGGGAATGGGGATGTAATCTTTTTAGACGAGAAAAACCGGGCTTGGCGTCAAGTCCGGTTTTTCCGGAATATGAAAAATATTTTTTCACGGAGTAGCATGCTTTAGCCTGTACGGTCGTCTTCACGGAGTAGCATGGCTTCAGCCTGCGCGGTTGTCCCAAGCCAAGAAAGCGGCGTATATATTTGTTTCTTGTGTAATACCAAATTAACTTAATCTATACCACAATCCGCTCATAAAGTATTTGGATTTTCCCCCTCTTCTGTCGGGAGAGGGTCGGGGTGAGGGGGAATAAATGTAAAATCACTGTGTAACTGATTAAGTTAATTCGATATAAGATAGCCGCCGCGCAGGTTAAAACCTGCTACTTCGCATGGCATTTTTCTTGCTTCCCGACCCCGTCTGCCGTATAATAAAAGTGTAATCGAGTTCAACTTGTCCTCGTAGTTCAACGGATAGAACGTAGGTTTCCGGAACCTATGATACGGGTTCGATTCCTGTCGAGGGCACACAAATGTTGCAGTCGGGGGCTTATTTCCTTGATTTTTGTAGCTGGACTTACCATGCCAACTTGACTCCTGTTACAATCAATATACAATATGAATACAATTAACAATTAAAAAAGAAAATCGCTATGGAAGAAGACACAAACAAAAGAGGAATTTCCGCCGGAATACCTGCCGGGGTTGCACTTCTGGTCGCTATTGTTTTTGGCGCCGGTGCTTACCTGTATGTTAACAGTCAAGCGGCGCAAGAGAAAGAAGCTCTTAATGCCCAGATTGTCACATTACAGAATGAAGTTTTAAATGCGAAAAAAGCGGCAGAGACGACGCCAGACTCTTCGGCAAACGCGACGGAGACAACCGATTCAATCGCAGCTTGGGCAACCTACACTGATACGGCTTACGGGTTTAGCTTCAAACATCCCAAAGGGCTGGTCATAACATCGAACGAAGTAAAAGACATAATCGATTCAATAGACATAAACAAAAGTGAGGATATTAATGCAGACGGGAGCCGCATGGCCGATGTCTCGGAGGCTTCTATCACCGTCAGAAATTCTTCATCCTTTCCCGGCGATACCGGTTCGCAGGTGACTATAGACAGTCCTTCGGGGAAACTTACTGCCAATTATATGGCAGATGAGGCTCCGATGGGATACACTTATTATGTTTATGAATTCCAAAAGGATGGGAAATTCTATATGTTCAGAATGAATAATTATGACAGTAACGATAGAACGATTCTGATGACTGCAGATCAATTTAAGCAGCTTATCGGTACAGTCACTTTTAACTAGATATAACGAAAAGAGAGAGTAAACGAAGCTCTCTTTTTCGCCTGTCCGAGCTCTAAGCAAGTGATAGCTTCTTCTTTACTGATGCATTTCCTTTCTAAAAAAGACGGTTGTGGTATAATAGGATAAGTAGCCGAAACCAATACTTTTTACAAATATTTTTTATTCGCACCGGTTTAATTTTTAAGCAAAAAATATGGATTTTACAATCATCCTGATAGCGGTTGTTGCCGTTATCGCCCTCTGGTTCATTATGATCTACAATGGACTCGTCAAATTGAAAGTTCGCACCGATGAAGCTTGGAGCGACATCGACGTGCAGCTCAAACGCCGCTACGATCTTATTCCCAATTTGATCAGCACCGTGAAAGGTTATGCCGCGCACGAGAGCGGGGTTTTTGAAAAAGTTACCGAAGCGCGTACCAAGGCGATGAACGCCGGTACTGCCGCCGAAAAAGGTCAAGCGGAAAACGCTTTGTCCGGTACGCTTAAGAGTTTGTTCGCAGTTGCGGAAAATTATCCCGAACTCAAGGCCAACACCAACTTTTTGGAATTGCAGCGGGAACTTTCCGACACGGAAAACAAAATCCAGGCCTCGCGCAGATTTTACAATGGCAACGTCCGCGACCTCAACACCAAGATTCAGGTTTTTCCCGACAGTATCGTGGCCGGGATGCTGAACATCGGCAAGAGAGAATTCTTCGAAATCGGAGAAGAAGAAAAGTCCGCTCCGAAAGTGGAGTTCTAGGAGTCATATGCAAAATACGGTTCCGATTCATACATTTGAACAGCAGACAACCCTGACACGATCCGGCGTATTTTGAATTATGGATTGTGTGGATTTCGGATCACGCCAGAAATGGCGTGAACCACGCAGGACAGAACGTTCTTGCGCAGCATTCCACACCATTTCCGGTGTGGTCCAAATGCAAAATGGATTGCGTATAACTTTTCCTGCGCACCGCCGGGATTGCTGCATCATCATCTCCTTGCAATAAACACCTAATGTATTTTAATTTTCAAATATGGCTACACTTTATACACAGGCGGACAGCAACACCCGCAAGACCTATTTTTTGATAGCTTTCTTTTTGATTTTTGTGATTGCGGTCGGGTGGGTTTTTTCGCAGGCGATGAATTCCAGCGCGCTGCTTTGGGTTGCGGTAATTTTTTCCACACTGATGAGCGTCGGCAGTTATTGGTACTCGGACAAGATCGTGCTGTCGATGAGCAAGGCGCACTTGGTGGAATTTGAAGATAACAAAGAACTCTACCGTTTGGTGGAAAATCTTTGCATCACCGCCGGACTTCCTTTGCCCAAAATCTATATCATCGATGATTCCGCGCCCAACGCTTTTGCTACCGGACGCGACCCCGAGCATGCAGTGGTGGCGGTTACTTCGGGTATTTTGGAAAAGCTTGACCGCAGCGAACTGGAAGGGGTAATCGCCCACGAGCTTTCCCACATTGGCAATCGTGACATTTTGCTTTCGACCGTCGTTGTGGTGCTGGTGGGGATTGTCGCGCTGCTTGCCGACTACTTTAAGAATTTTCTTTGGTGGGGCGGCGGACGTGATAATGACAACAACAATAGCAATAACGCCGTTATTATGATTGTGGCGATCCTGCTGTCAATCTTGGCGCCGCTTTTCGCGTCACTTATCCAGCTTGCCATCTCGCGCAAGCGGGAATTTCTTGCCGATGCCGACGGCGCGCTGCTGACGCGCTATCCCGAAGGGCTTGCCCGCGCGCTGGAAAAGATTTCAGCGGACCAAGAGCCTCTCGAGGTCGCCAACCGAGCCACGGCGCATCTTTATATCACCAGTCCTTTCAAGGGCAATAAAGTCAGCAAACTGTTTTCAACTCATCCGCCGGTTGAAGAAAGGGTTGCCGCACTGCGCGAGATGGATGTCAAATAATCCGCAAGCGGAAAATACATTTTTCACATATTGCAAGAACGACAGTTTATTCTGCCGTTTTTGTTTTTATATTTTATTAAGTGCCGTTTTCTTTTATCTTTTTATCTGCTAAAATATATGTAATACAAATCAACTTAATCCGTACCTCAATCCGCTCTAAAGTATTTGGATTTCCTTCCTCTCTCATCGGGAGAGGGTCGGGGTGAGGGGGGAATAAATGTAAGATCATTATGTAATGGATTAAGCTAATTCAGTATAATATCACTGCGATAAATTTTTAGCATCATTAAGATATTTAAAATGAAAATTTCCAAAAGAACGATTGCCGCCGCGCTTTTGTTTGTTGCCATCTTCGCCCTTCCGGGTTGTTCGATTATGAAATCGGAAAAACAAGCGAAAGAAAAAGTTTTAGACAAGAACGATACCGACGGCGACGGACTTTATAATTATGAGGAGGATGAATTCGGAACCGACATTTACAAGAAAGACACCGATGGCGACGGACTTTCCGATTATGATGAAGTAAGAAAATGGGAAACGGATCCGATCAAACCCGACACCGATGGCGACGGAGTCAGCGACGGGGAAGAAGTGCAGGACGGATATGACCCCAAGGACAAGGTAAAGCAGCTTGACACCGACCGCGACGGTTTGGGTAATGCGGACGAGAAAAAGCTTGGCACTGATCCTGAGCAATCCGATACCGACGGCGACGGACTTTCCGACAAGCAGGAAGTCGATGCCGGACGCAATCCGTTGGATCGTTATAAATAAGGGGCTTACACCGAATTAACTTAATCCGTACCACAATATTAAACGGAGTAGCATGGCTTTAGCCTGCGCCCGCTGCCCCACGCGAAAAGAACAAACATATTTCAAAAAATAGCGAGGACAATCCTTCTGATTCTGCAAGGACTGTTCTCATGCCAGGTTGTTCTTTAATATTTCTTCTTTATTTTGTCGGTCCTAAAAGCTCCTTCTCCTGCGATACAACCCACATTTTGTCATCCTCGCAAGGATCCCTTGACCGATGGATTACAAGCTAAACATTATTATATGCAAATAATATCATTCAAGGGATTCCTACTGGAA
>JBAXYM010000023.1:0-19857 GCA_041670805.1 Patescibacteria group bacterium | reverse complement strand
GAGAACTGCATTTTGGACAATACCTGGTGTTTTTTTATAACCATACTGTAATTTATCTACCAATTATGGCTACAGTATCGCACAAAATGCAGTTTTCAGCATTACATATTTACCATTATCCCTTTTTTTGTGATAAATTTTACGATTCTCTCCTATCGAACTGTCCGCTCTTGGTTTTGATTACGACCATATTTCCTTCTTCCACGAAAAGAGGAGTGGAGACTTTCATTCCGGTCTCGAGAGTTACGACTTTGCTTCCGCCTTGTGCGGTGTCGCCTTTGACTCCCGGTGGGCAGTCCACGACTTTGAGGCTGACTTCGGAAGGCAGGATTACGTCAATCGGAGTTTCTTCAAACATTACAATGCGGACTTCCAGTTCTTCTTTCATATAGTTGGCGGCGTCTTTCAACTGATCGCGCGTGAGCGTGAACTGGTCATAAGTCTCCTGGTCCATAAAGGAATATTCGTCGCCGTCGCGGTAGAGAAATTGCGCGCGCCTTTCGTTGAGCTGCGCCAGGTCCACCATGGCGGAGGACTGAAAATTCTTTTCCAGGACCTTGTTGTTCAAAAGATTTCTCATATTTACCGTCGCCATCGCTTCTCGCTGTTGCTTGGCGCGGAAAGAGCGGTCCAAAACCTCGTAAGGTTCGCCCTCAAGCATAATAACGTTGCCTTTCTTAATTTCCCTGAAACTGATGCTTGCCATATCTTTATTGAAAAAAAATTAAAATGCCGATCTTCAAACAGGATCAACTTTTACTATTATATGCCCGAAAACGGCTCTTGTAAAGAAAAAGAGAGCTAAGGGAAAAAATAGGAATGGCAGTCTTGCATTTTGGAGTAGCGGGTTTTTAACCTGCGCGGTTGTCCCACACAGGATGAAGCCCTCCATTGCGAGCCTCCGTTACTGTTTGCCATACTGCGCCATAAGGACTAAAATATAAATATATTCCAAGCATGAGTCATGCGCAATATATGGTTTTATAACAGACATTAAGAACTTGTATCAATCAGAAATCCGGCTTTATATTCGGATCACACCAGAAATGGTGTGAACCACGCGGGAGAGGATGTCTTTGCGCGACATTTCACACCATTTCTGGTGTGATCCATAATTCAAAATACACCGAATATATGTCATAGTTGTCCACCGTTTAGATATATTTGGAACCATATTTTGCGTATGAGCCTCAAGCATCTTGCAAAATAGCCAAACGTGCTTTTCGGATAATTCCGAAAGGGGACGGTTTACAGATATTTTATTCATAAACATAAAAAATATGAAGAATAATATCCAAATCCAGACGTTGACTAGAGATGACATTGAGCAACTGGCAAAAAATAACGGGGCAGGGAAGTGGGCAGTGAGTTTCTATCTCGGCATAAGAGGGGATCGGAATTTCCTTTCTGTGGCAAACGCCGTTCTTTCCGAAGGTGAGAAAAAAATCGAGGCAGACGGACAGTTTTGCGAATCGGAGCGCAAGCGGATCCGGCAGGTTTTTTTGAAAATAGAAAATGAGCTGCGCTATCGCCGACTCACCGATCGCACGCAAACCATAATGATGTTTTTTGCCGATAACGGAAAGAAATCAGTTTATAAATTGCCGGCCTATATCCCGACGAGGTTAGTCGTGGAAAAAGATTTTTATGTGCACCCTCTTATCAAGAGTTTGGAAAAATATCCGCACTACTGCGTTGTCTTTTTAAAAAGAGATCGGGCGCGGATTTTTGATCTCTTCTGGGGAGAGGTTCAGTATAGGGAGGAAGAAATCGTGAGCGAGGTGCCGCAAAGGATGAACGCGGCGCGCGCTACGAATAGGGGCGTAGAGGAACGCAAGATCCGGAATCATATTGAGGTGCATATAAACCGCCATCTCAAAAAGGTGGCGCAAAGTGTCGAGCGCTTTATGGACGAGAACCGGATTCCTTATCTCGTCATCGCCTCACGCTGCGAGCTCATCGAACGCTTCCGGGAATTCCTTCCCAAGAGGCTGCAGAAAAAAATCGTCAGGTCTTATCATACGCGCACCGATCAGGATATCAAGAATATACGAAAGAGGAGCCTGGAGGTGATAGCGGATTTCGAGGTCGAAAAGGAGAAGGAAATCATCGCGCAGATCTTTGAAGGCAGAGACAGAGAAACTCCGGAAGTGGCGCTGGGGGTGGAAGCGGTTCTCGCCGCTCTCTATAATTATAAAATACGCATTTTGTTAATCGGTCGGAACTATCAAGAGGCGGGCTTCGTCTGCGCGAACGATCACCGACTCTCTCTGAATCAAGAAGCTTGCTCGGTATGCTCTGCCATCGGCGAGGAGGTAAGCGATATTACGGACGAAATCATCGAAGAGGCGATAAAACAGAAAACGGACATCATCCATTTTCAATTCAACCACGAGACTTTTGACCGGTTTGGTATCGGCGCTATTTTGAAATAAAGGACAAGATTATGAAAAAAAGGACAGTCCTTACGCATCCAAAGGACTGTCCTTGCTCCATGCTTTTTATCTGTAGGGACGGCGGCACTGCCTTGCTTCTACCGAGCAAATCACAAGCCGGCGAAAGGAGGCTTTTATCGCGTCCAAATTCTGAAGATAACCTCAAAACGCCTTAACCAAGCCAATTGTCACCTCCCCGGTTTACAAGAAGTTATTAATTTGTTATATTTAAGGTATTGATTTTATAAAAAATAAAAATAAAACTATGCAAGAAGGTAAACAAAATAAACTGGTGCTTTTGCAGCAAATGATTGATAATGCCGAAAGGAACATCGTTGCCGCCAAGCAGATTATGAAGGAGCTGAGCGGCGAAGGTCGCAGGGCGCCCAAGGAATCGGAAACCGGTCAGATTGTTGAGGGAACCTTTGACGGAGAGAAAATGGTCAGTATGGAGGGGAAAATATATCCGGTGCCGGCCAATTATGCCAGCAAGTCCAAACTGGTGGAGGGCGACATTTTGAAGCTCACGATTACCGAGGACGGGTCTTTTGTCTACAAGAAAATCAGCTCGGTGGATACGCGCAAGATTATCGGGACCGTGATGAAAGACGGCAAGGACAAGTATTTCGTCAATGCCGAGGGCAGACGGTACAATGTGCTTTTTGCATCGCTTACTTATTTCAAGGCTCAAGAAGGGGACGAGGTCATTTTGGTCTTGCCGAAAGAAAAAGTGAGTTCTTGGGCTGCAGTGGAGTCGATTATCAGCGAGGAAGACCGCAGGGAGATGCTGGCTCAGGAAGAAGAAGGATTTGACGATCAACAGATCCCGGGACAGGGAAATATATTTGCGGCGGAAGAGGAAATTTCTGCAGAGGAGGTTCCGGCGGAAAATCCCGTGGCGTTTGAAGAGAATCGCAAGAACGCCGCCATTGAAGAAGAATGGACTCCGGACGTGGAAGAGATCAGGAAAGAAGGCAGCATGGGGCAGGCTCCGGCGATTGAGGGCGGTATCTCGGATGATCTTTCCAACTAATCGAGCGTCATTGCGGAAAGTAATACTTTATCGAAGCAATTCCGTCGTCGTACGGTAAAGTTGGGTCATACGTGGACTGAATTTGTATCTGACTTTCGGATCACACCAGAAATGGTGTGAATGCCGCGCAAAAACGTTCTATCTCGCATTCCACACCATCCTTGGTGTGTCCGATTCGATCAACACTTACCAGCTATTTATAAAAACAAGCTGGCAAAAAGATTCAAGAAAAGTTTTGCGTGTCAGGGCTGTTGATCGGAGCCATATGTGCATGATCCGTAAAATTTTCCGTTTACTTTTTAGAAGAAACCAAACAACAATTAAAATTATTCCATGCAATATATTTTTCATTCTCCGAAAGAATATTCTTTTGAAAAAGTCGGCATAAAAGGCAAAACTTTCGATGCGCAATCGTCCAGTGAAAATGTCGAGTTTACCGTCATCGAAACGGATGGAGGACATGAGACCAAAATCATAGAAAAAGAATGCAGATTTTTTTATTATATTTTGGAAGGTTCGGGGAGTTTTGATATCGACAGCAATGTCGAAGAATGTTCGCAAGGAGATCTGGTTGTTGTGCCTACCAATGTCGCTTTTCAGTATACGGGGAAAATGAAAATGCTGCTGGTCGTTACGCCTTGGTGGTTTCCCGAGCAGGAAGTGACGTTGTGAGATTAATATTAAAAATAGCAAAAATGAAGTTGCTCTTAACCTCCGGTGGTGTCTCCAATGATTCAATCGCGCAAGGATTATTTGATTTGGTGGGCAAGAAATCGGAAGACACGACCTTGGTCTTCGTTCCAACTGCCGCTAACGTTGAGAGTGGCGACAAATCGTGGCTGATAGATGACTTGATAGATTTGAAAAAGCTGAACCTGAAATCTATCGATATTATCGATATATCGACGGTTCCGATGGCAATATGGAAGGCGAGGTTTGAAGGAGCAGATGTCTTATATTTCGAAGGCGGTAATACTTACTACCTAATGGAATGGATAAATAAGTCGGGGCTCGCTCTCATTCTTCCGGAACTGTTGAAAGAAAAGGTGTATGTGGGTGTTAGTGCGGGCAGTATGGTGCTGAGCAAAAACCTCTCTGCTGAAATATCTCAAGAAATATATGGTGAAGATTTTGACAAAACTGAAGACATTCCCGCTCTGAATCTCGTGGATTTCTATTTCTTGCCCCATATGAATCCGCCTTATTTGGAAATAAGCAAAGTAGATGATTTGAAAGAGAAGTTTGGCGCGGCAAATAAAAAGGTTTATGCCTTGGATGATAATTCCGCACTGAAAGTTGTCGACGGAAAAGTGGAAGTGATAAGCGAAGGTGAATGGCTTTTGATTGATTAGGGTTTTTGTAATGGAGGGGGTATTGCAAGATTAATCTAAAATTTGAATAATAAAAAAATGAGTCTAGCGCTTTATCGAAAATACAGGCCGTCGGGATTTGCCGACGTGGTAGGACAGGAACATGTCGTCAGGACGCTGAAGAACGCCATCAAAAACGATAAAGTTTCCCATGCTTATCTTTTTTCCGGTCCGCGCGGCACCGGCAAAACTTCCGTCGCCCGCATTCTGGCAAAGGCGGTAAACTGTGAGAATTTGAAAGACGGCGAACCATGCGACGAGTGTCCGAACTGCAAAGATATTGCCACCGGGCAGTTTTTGGATTTGGTGGAAATAGACGCAGCCACGAACACGCAGGTGGATAAGATGCGCGACCTCATCGAGCGCATCAATTTTTCGCCCGCGCGCGGCAAGAAAAAAGTTTACATCATTGACGAAGTTCATATGCTTTCCAAGGGGGCTTTTAATGCGCTCTTGAAAACTTTGGAAGAGCCGCCGGCGCACGTGCTTTTTATTTTGGCAACCACCGAAATTCACAAGATCCCGGCTACGATTATTTCGCGCTGCCAGCGTTTTGACTTCCGCCATTTGCGGGTGGAGGAAATAAAAGAGCGTCTCGCGCTCATTGCCAAGAGCGAGCAAGTGGACGTGGAGGACGGCGTTCTGGAATATGTCGCTATCACTTCCGGCGGCGGAATGCGCGACAGTGAGAGCCTTTTCGGGCAAATCATCTCGTTGCAGGATGACAAGAAAATCACGCTTCAAGAAGTGCAGGACATTCTCTCTCTGCCGGGCGCAATGCTTTCTGTCGACATCGTCAAATCCATTCTCGACCGGCAATATGGCGAGGCGATTTTGCGCATTGGCAAGATTTCCGAGGACGGTTGCGACTTGGCGGAACTTAACAAGGGAATCGTGGAATATCTGCGCAAGCTGCTTCTTATCAAAATGAGTCCGAGCTCCAAAGACAGCTTTTCTTCACAGATGACTCGGGAGCAGTTGGACGAATTGGAAAAAGTCGCGTCTGGCGCGCATCTCGGTCAAATTTTCAAAATAATCGGCGCTTTTATGAAAAGCCAGAATGCCATCAAGGGTGCGGTGCTGCCCCAGCTTCCCATGGAGCTGGCCATTGCGGAAATAAAAATTTCCGAGGAGGGGGATTTGACAGCGGGTGCAAAAGCGGACTATAATGGCAAAGTCAGTGTTTCGGAGAAAAAGAAAGATCCGGAGAAAATCGCCGAAGAAGCCAAGCCCGCAGAAAAGAAAGCGGAAATAGAAATCAAGTCTGAGATCGAAGAGTCTCGGGAAAAAATGACGGAAGAAAAAGCGGCAAAGTCGGAAGTATCGGCGGTTGAACCGGAAGAAATTTTCGAGGAGAAGACCGAGGAGACAAATTCGTCGGAAGACGCGGCGTTGTTTGAAAAAGTGAAAGACGACTGGTCCGACATTGTGGCGGACGTGCGCAAAAACAACGGTTCATTGGTGGCATGTCTCAAGACTTGCCAGCCCATCATGGCGGAAGGCGGAGAAATCTTGGTCGCCTGTCAGTATTCTTTTTATAAAACCAAATTGCAGAAACCGGAAAATCGCGTGGCGGTGGAGCAGGTAGCATCGGAGACGGTAGAAGCACAAGTGCGATTGAAATTTATCACCAAAGAAGAAGCGGCGGAACGAGGTTTCGAGATGGAGGAAATTCACGTCGAAGAAAAGCAAGCGGAAGATTTGATAAACAGCGCCTTGGATATGTTCGGCGGGGAGGTAGTGGCATAATTCGATTTAATGCGCGAAGCGGTATGACGGTTACGGAGTAGCATGGCTTCAGCCTGCGTCGCTGTCCCACGCGGGAAAAAACATATGTATCGATTTTGCGGCTTGGGATAGTAGCGCAGGCTGAAGCCTGCTACTCCGAGTAAAACGCTATCTTGGAGACTGTTATTTTGTGCTTCCCTTCGCTCCAAGAGAGATTCGTGTGAGAATTTATTTCATCCCGTATTCATTCGGGAATCTATCAGGAATGTTAAAAATTTTTATAAAACACCTTAGATTCCCAAACGAGTTCGGGATGAACTCGACCGATAACGATGAAATTTTGTGTCATGCGAATCGTTATAAGTCATTGGTTTCAAGCTAATTTTTTTCGGGGATCGTCTAATGGTAGGACGACAGGTTTTGGTCCTGTTAATCGGGGTTCGAATCCCTGTCCCCGAGCAGTCAATTCTTGTGAAAGCGACCGACCTGCATCCGCTTAAACAAGCCAAAAAACACCAGTGCTAAATCTGGTGTTTTTTGTGACAGAGTGGGTATTGAACTGGACGGGGGTATTTCTGTGCAACCGACCCGTGTGGCGTCGTTAATTATGCCAAATTAACTTAATCCGTACCACAATCTCCCTATAAAGTATTTGGATTTTCTCCCTCGCCCATTGAGAGGGGGTCGGGGTGAGGGGGAATAAATGTAAAATCATTATGTAACGGATTAAGTTAATTCGGTATTAAAGCTATAAATCGACATATCGGGGGAAATATTGAAGTTTAAAAATATTTCGGGATGTGCTTTTCTATACTTTTCAAGTATTCCTTAATCGTTTTTAATGTCGGTTTTTCGACATTGGTGCAATAATAGTGGCAGCGCAAGATTTTCTTTTGAAAATTTACTGATTTGTATACATTCTGGAAATATTCTTCGAGCGCAATTTCCATGGGTAGCAAAACACTCAACAAAACATATTGTTGTTTATTTTTTTTCTTTGGGCATAAATTTTTAAAAATTATTATTTTTATTTTTTCTTATTTTCCGCAGCACTTCTTATACTTCAATCCGCTTCCACATGGACACGGATCGTTGCGGCCGATTTTCTGCGATTTTTCCGGTTCGTAGTCTTCATAGTCGTCATCTTCTTCGGATTTGGTAAATCTATTCTCACAAGCTTTGTAATGCTCTTTCCATTCACCCCTGCTTTCGCAATAAGGCATGGACGATTCGGAATATTCGTTAGTTCCTCTTTCTATTTGTTCAATAGCTCCTTTCAGTTCTCTTTCAGTAAAGATATCGATATTTTTGCTATTAAGCAGTTCTTTTATAACCGGGACGGCTTCCTTGATTTGCAGATCGCCCATATGCATGACATAAGGATCCAGCCAATACAGGTTGGGATTTTTTAAGGTTTTTAAAAACCAATCTTTGTATTTTTCTACATTGGCAAAATAAAAAGCATCGAACAGGAATAAATAAGGAAATTTTGATTGTTCGGAAATCATCCTGTCAATAGCTCTTATCACTTTTTCCATCACCATATCCGGATATTTTTGAGTAAGTTTGCCAAGCAGATACTCGCCTTGTTCATTAAGGAAATCCCAATCGTCGCCAGTGGTGGTGAATAAGTTGATGATCGGATCAATAAGATCCTCATGCAAATGCGCTTCGGCAACAATTGCATACCATAAAGGCGCGTCTGCGGAAAACGAAGCGTCTTCATCGTAAGCGTGATTCAGCATATAAACAATTTTTGCTGTCATTTCTTTTGATGCGGGCATTTCTCGCAATTTTTCTATTGCTTCAAACGGAATTCCGCAAAATTCATTATCCAGTATCAAGAATAACATTTCCGTCAATTCTTTTTCCAATTTTTCTGTTTGGCATTTCAGGTGTTTGCGTTTTTTCTCTAAATCATCATTTTCTGCGCGCAACTTCGCTATTTCTTTTTCAGGTTCGTTTTTTATTTTTCGCAAAATATTCATATATTTGAAATTATAATTATCGTTTTGTAATATTTTCCAAATACTCAGAGAGTGAATCTGTTACCTTTTTGTATATTTTGTTGCCCTGCCAAGTCCCACTCTTTCGATCCATTTTAATCGCAACAATTTATCCAGTACTTGATTAATAGTAGGTCGGGGAACATTGCTAGCCTTGGCAATTTCAAGAGGAGAAACCGCTTCTTCTCGGGATGAAATATATTCCCAGACCTTGTTTTGTTGTGGTGATAATAAGCGATGAACTTCTTCATGAGAAATTAGATTAACCGCCCGCTGGGATTGTTCAAGAATAATCTTCAGAAAAAATGTCAGCCATGGAGATAGATCTTCTGATTCGATTCGAAAAGTTTTCTGGCTTTTACGAAGAGCAACATAGTATTCCGGCTTATTATCTTCAATTAATTTCTCCTGTGAAACATAAGGCATATATTCATAACCTTGCTGCAGAAGCAGGAGATTGGAAAGTACGCGCGATAGTCTGCCGTTGCCATCGATAAACGGGTGGATGTGTAAAAATTCAACTACAAAATTTCCGATGACAATTAGTGGATGAATTTCTTTTTCTAAAAGTGCGTTTTGTGTCCATTCAACCAGTTCCTGCATTTCTTTGGGTGTGAGCCACGGAGAAGTAGTATCGAATAATATCTCTACCGGTTCGCCAGTCGGTGAAATCATCGCTACTTTATTTTCTGATTTTTTATACTCTCCGCGATGCGATTCATCTTTATCGGAATACTTTAAAAGTTCCTTATGAAAAAACTTGATAGTGCTTTCGGCGAAGGGGATCGACTTGTAAGTTTCGAAAACATTATTAAGCAGTTCAAAATATCCTTGCGCTTCCTGTTTGTCGCGGTCTTTAAATTTTTGCATACTTAATCCTCGCATCAGTCTTTCCACATCTTCGTCAGATAACTCCGATCCTTCAATACGGGTTGATGCACCCGTGGAAGTAATCAATATTGATTTCCTAAGCTTGCCCAGCGTTTGCTGGTCAAGCTGCGCGCCGGACACCCATTTGCTTTTTAGCAAATCTATCTTGTCAGTAAGCTCGTTGATATTACTTGGCAAGGCATCTATTCTTTTATTAAATTTATTGTACATAATCTTATGTTAGTGATATATAAGATTATATATGATTACATAAAGAAAGGCAAGAGATAGAAGATCGGGTTCTGTTTTTAAGTTGGACTGGTACTGCATAAATATCCAACTTCCTTTTAGAGATACACAAAATATGGCTTATATAAGGTATTATTAAGAGTCAAAATCAAGACGGGGATATTCTTGTGCAACCGACCCGTTCGAGTCGCATTGTCAAAACAGATAAACAGTCGCTTATTTGAGCGATTATTTTTTTATAACCCGATAGAGGCTTGAACCTTGTCGACTTATATCTGTCCAAGGCAGGTGTTTTTTGCTATAGTAATTATGTCCATATTATTTTTGAGTTTATTTAAGTATCTGTCAGGCCATAATATACCATCATGGGATTCAAGTATACTGAAATCGGAGTCTGCGGTCTTTCTTGCCGCCTTTGCCCGAGCCATAATATGAAAACGAAAAGCCGTTGCCCGGGCTGCAAGACAAAATGGCGGCTTGGAGCTGCCTGTCCCATTTTGCGTTGTGCCGTAAAGAGAAATGTGGAATTTTGCGGCGATTGCGAAGAGGGTGAAACGTGCGAGAAATGGAAAAGACATCGGGAGATGGGAAGGAAATACGATTCTTTCAAATGTTATCAGAAGATTGAAGATGATATTGCGTTCATCCGAAAGCGTGGCTTGGCTGAGTTCAGAGAATCGCAAAAAGCGAGAGAAAAGCTCCTCCGGAAAATGCTTGGTGAGTTCAACGAAGGTCGCTCGAAAAGTTATTATTGTCTCGTCGCCACGATACTGGAAACGAGGGAGATTGAAAAAGCCCTGAGGGAAGCGAAAAGCAAATCCAGAGGCTTGGATATGAAAGAGAAGGCAAAGCTGCTTCGTTCTATCTTCGATGGAATCGCTCAAGAGAAGGGTTATCGCCTGAAATTAAGGCGGAGGGAATAGATAAGGAAACCGTTTGTCATGATAAGCGTCTGATAATAGAATTGTTCCAACATCGTACCGGGCCTCAAGCAAGCGAAGAAGAAAGTTGGCGTTTTATTGTTTATTATGATATAATAAAATAAATCGTTATAGATGATAATACAAACGAAATGAACCAAAGAGCAAAAGTTTTGGGGCGGTTTCTATTTATTTGAAGATAATAAATATTATGTTAGACCAAGAGTTGATTAAGCGATTTTTGAAATTGAATCGGAGACAGATAATAGTTACGTTACTGCTTTTTACCCCTGTTGTTTTACAAATATTGAAGATATCCTTGCCGGAACAGTTTGTTTTTATTAATACATATATCTTGTCCGGCGGTTTTTTAATGATTCCGATGCTCTTTATTTACGTGTCCATCTTTGGCATACCCTTTGCCAGCCCTACCGATCTTCCTGGCTGGTATTTGTCCGCGGCTGCTCTTGTCGCTCTTTTGGCCACCCCTCTTTTCTGGTATGTTGTCGTTCGCGCGGTGATTTCTTTCTGGGACAATATCTCTGCCAAGCTTAGCGGCAGGATTAAGCTTTGCCTGATTGTGATTTTAATCATCTTGTTTTATCCTTTTGTTTATGAGAATATAATCCTTCCGGGCGTAATATCCCGCGGATTTTCGGTTGAGGCAATCACTCCTCCGGAAATAAGCATAGATAATGATAAAAAGAGATTTTACGATGAAAATGGATCGTTTGAAAAATATGTTGTACGGGATTATTTGATCCGCAATGATTCTAACTTCGAAACGACACACGAAGTGCCCAGATCCGCTTTTGCCATGTGTCTGTACAACACCCAAAGCGGCGCGATTATCAACTATACGGGGTACTTTGCAGATGAGAATGGGCATGGTTTTGTTTCGGGGCCCAACTGGAACAAGATAGTCCTTGCACCGAAAAGTGAGGTTAGATTTTACTTGTTAGGGGACATGGAGTTGTCGGATGATTTTGATGAAATCTTGCTTTCTGACAGTATTGTGTGGGGGGTAAATAAGTATGATTGTTCCAAGCTGACCAAAAAGGAAATAGCCGGCGCAGAGACAATCGAAATATTAAAATAGCAAAATTGCTCCAACATCGTCCCATACCCCGAGCTAGGGTTTTAAACAGTCTGAAAGGGCTGTTTTGTTTGTGGCGGTTGTTATTAGATGATACAATAAAACTATCAAAATAAAGTTGCAAAACTATGAAAGAAATTACGCTTCATGATCAGTGGCTTGTTAAAGCGCCCATTGAAGATGTGTTTAGGATGATGACAGACTTCGAGAAGTTTCCGGAGCATTTCCCGAAGGTTGCCGAATCGATACAGGTGAAGAAACGGGAAGGAAATTATTTGGAAATGGATGCGATTGTCAGATCGTTCGGCAAACAATTTCCCGTACGAATGAAAACCCGCATTCTCCCGGGAGAAGGCTTTGTTTCAGACAATGACAGTTTCGTATTCGGGACTTCCGGACATGAAGAGATGCTGCTTTCCAAATCCCCCGAAGGAACCTTGGTTGATTACACCTACCACGTCTCAATTCATAAGGCATGGCTGCGCGCAGTTGCAACGCCGCTTATCCGCTGGTATTCAATGAAGTACTGGGAAAAAGCAGTTATAAGCGAATTGAGGAAGGCGCTCGAGAAGTAGCGGTTCCAACGCATTACACTACGTTGCCGGCATTTTATTCACAACGGGTGTTATCGACTTTTCCAGTAAGTGCTAAAAGCTGCTGCGCGATACAGGTTTATCCTATAGGGCTGGATCGGAACGGGATTTTATTTTTTCTTGGAAAAAGAGGAGAGAAGTATTTTTTTACGGAAGTGAATCTTAATAAGTATTTATAATTATACCAGGTGAAGGTCAAAATTGTTCCGACAATATCCTCTTGCTCCCGAGTAAAGAAAATTTTACCTTTTTGAGTGGTTATTTTTGTGTGCCATTTCTGTAAACATCCATAACTTTGGAGCCGGTTGGACAACGAATTGCGGCTGTGCTTAAATATAATCAGGCTTAATAAATATAAATAAGGTTATGCGGAAAAAACAAATGATTGGATATAGGGTGCTTTTTGTTGTGGCCTGCATCTTCGGTTATTTGATTTACAGTCAAGGAAGAATATCCGATCAGGCGGTTTTTCCGGAAGAAAACAATGCTATTCGTGAAAATGAAATTCCGGCTCAAAATATTGTTGGTAATGACAAAGACGAGCATGGCTGTATCGGCTCGGCCGGATATACGTGGTGCGAAGCAAAAAAGAAATGTATAAGATCGTGGGAAGAAAAATGTGAAGCGGATGACGGTAATATTCCGAATGATGATGCTTCAGAAACTGCGCCGAATGACATTTTGCAAAATCAGAGATTGCAGGAGGATGCAACCAAGCGGTAAGAATATGGAAATTAAGTTGGATAACGGCAGATCTGTGTCTTTCGAAAGCGACATCAAAAAAGGGATTGGAAGTTGATGCTCGGCTTTAAGATTTATAAAATTAAAACTATCGGAGAAATCCGATATTTTAATTTCCGTAGATTCGATACCTATGCGGGCATCAGAACCGAATCGACAACGTGAATGGCTCCATTCGTTTTTGCGGGAGCGGATTTAAGTCTGCTCTTTTTGGCTTGGATTCTATAACAAATTTTACTATTCGCCGGCAATCGTATAAAATAAAAGTAAGGGGCGCGTCAATCTGCAAGGTTGCCTTTTGCAAAGAAGCGATATGCGCGTCTCGGGTTTCAGAATAAATGTTATTTTATTCAAACAGGGATTACGCTTTCGGCTTGCAGCTGTGATGCGGCAATAGCATTAAGCGCTTGAATCTAACATTCATTAAAATCAAACATATGAAAATCGAAGTATTGGGTTCGGGATGTTCCGCCTGCCACAAACTGTTTGAGTTGACCAAGAAGGCGGTTGCGGATTTGGGGCTTAAGGATGAAGTGGAATATGTCACCGACATTCGGAAAATCATCGAGATGGGAGTTATGCAGATTCCCGTTCTGGCGATAGACGGCAAGCCGGTTATGACGGGAGCAACGAATGATATTGAAAAAGTTAAAAGCTTTCTTATCGACTGCGACAATATCGAAAAGCCGGAGACAAAAGGGGAGTCGGGTTGTACGTGCGGAGGAAGCTGCTAACTAACACTCACCAAAAATTATGGATATTTTTTACCCGATACAGATGTTTGCCAATGCGATTTCCGGATGGACAGGGCTGGCACCGGAATCATATTTGGGAAGCGCAGTCAATTTTTTTGTTTACGATACGATCAAAATCGGTCTTTTGCTGGTGGTCGTGAACTATATAATGGCCATAACCAGATATTATTTTCCCCTGGAGAAAGCCAGAAAAATTCTGACCAAGAAACGTTGGCTCGGACTCAACTATCTGATGGCTGCTTTGTTGGGCGTTGTCACGCCTTTCTGTTCCTGCTCGTCAATCCCGCTGTTTATCGGATTTCTGGGCGCGGGGATACCGTTGGGCGTCACTTTTGCATTTCTGATCAGCTCTCCGCTTATCAACGAATCGTCCCTGTATCTTTTTCCGACCTTGTTCGGCTGGAAAGTCACAATTCTCTACAATCTGTTCGGATTGGCGATCGCGGTCTGCGGGGGAATGCTGATCCAAAAAATGCATCTTGAAAAATATGTCATACCGGAACTTCTGAAATTCAAATCGCGCGTCGAGGTGGAGGCGGAAAACGGAGGCAATAAACTTAAATTTAGGCAGCTTGTCTCGTATTTTTGGAAAGACGGAACGAGCATCACCAAGCAGATTTTCCCCTATGTGGTTTTGGGCGTCGGAGTCGGAGCAATAATCCACGGGTTTGTGCCCGGCAGCTTGGTTGAACATTACCTTTCCGCCAAGTCGTGGTGGACGGTCCCCGCAGCTGTCCTTTTGGGGGCGCCGCTTTATGCCAACTCGGTCAGCGTTATTCCGATTATGGAGGCTCTGATCGAAAAAGGCGCACCGCTTGGCACCGTGCTGGCTTTTATGACTGCCGTTGTGACTCTTTCGGTTCCCGAAGCTTTGATTCTCAAAAAAGTTATGCGCTGGCAACTGCTGGCCGTATTTTTCGGCATTACCATCATCGGCATTATAATTATGGGATATTTATTCAATAGCATCCCAAGCCTTGTACCAAACGGAGTAGTATGGCTTTAGCCTGTGCGGTTGTCCAATACGGGAAAATGCGGTGTGTGTGGAATACGTTTACGGCTTGGGATAGCGGCGCAGGCTAAAGCCATGCTACTCCGAGATATTTAATCTTTAATTGCGTATGAAAATGAAAAATATTTTCAAAATGATTTTTGCCGTCGTTGTTTGCGAACTTGCCGGCGTTGTCGGCTCGGTATTTACGGTGCCGTCAATTGCTGCCTGGTACGCCAATCTTGCCAAGCCGAACTTTGCGCCACCCAGTTGGATATTCGCTCCGGTTTGGACAACGCTCTTTGCTCTGATGGGCGTTTCTGCATTTCTCATTTGGAAAAGGGGATTGGAAGGAAAGGGCGTAAAGATCGCCCTTGGCATATTCATCGGTCAGCTCGTTTTGAATGTCCTGTGGTCAATCATCTTTTTTGGTCTGCGCAATCCCTTTGGCGCATTTGTCGAAATCATTTTTCTGTGGCTTGCAATCCTTGCAACCATCTCCGCGTTTTCAAAAATTTCCAAACTCGCAGCATGGCTTCTCGTTCCTTATATTCTCTGGGTGAGCTTTGCCGCATATCTCAATTTTGCCGTTTGGAATTTGAATATGTGAAAGGAGAAAATTATAATGGTGAATTTTTCATCTGATTTACCTGGTGATTTGTCTTTCCAAAAAAGAAAAAGACATATTTCTATATCTTTTTCTTGCTCTGCGGAGAGGACGAGATTTACCTTCCGGGTATAAACTTCTCGTCTCGCGTGATTATCCATTTATCACACTGGATGGGAAAATATATATTGCATACAATGTTTTCTTTGGCGGTGTAATCGAGTTAAGCACCCGTAACTTGCAGTCAATATAAGGCTTTTTAGAGAACTTGATTAAAAAAGATTTGAGGTAGTCGGGTCGCTCCGATACTTTATGCTCTTGCTTATTAATAATTCTGTCTAATTTTACAAACAGTCTGGTTGCACGATACCAACTTGCTTGTCTTGGCGGGCCACTCAGGTTAAGCCCCTGTGATATACAAGCAGCATAAGGTTTTTGGGGCGCTCAAAAAAGAGACGAACTAGAGGCACTTGGGTTGGGCAATTATTTCATGATAAATCTTGTACCCATTCTTTTGTCTGCGGTTTCCAGTGATACTGAATAAAAACATCTGTATTATTGAAAGGAGGTAGTTGTATAACTTCCCCATCCATTTCAAAATGCATGTTTGGAAAAACTTCTTGAACATAATAGTGTCGAAAATTTATTTCACAGTTCTTTGTTTCGCCATCAATTAAACAAGAAACGTTTCTAATGCCTGGCTTCTGTTCTGCAACTGCAGTAAAAAATAATGAGTCATCTTCTTTTAGAAGATTTACTAATAATCTACATCCTTTGTTATGAAGCATCCCACCACAAGATATATGGTTAATTTTGGGATCCTTCTCATTTTCAATTAGTTTTATATCAGAAAGGGCCTGAAGGTCTATTACAATGTTTTTAGCAGACTTTTTTCCTGTATTTTTAACAGAAAAAGAATACTCAGTGCAATTATCACAAGGGATTCGTTCAATCGGTGTCGCAACCTCGCCGTAGGATTTATTAAGACCCTTGTCGCCTGTTTGCGCAGCTAGAAGTGTCGATCTTCCTGATCGCGTTCCAAAGAGAAGTTTGAAATTTTCTAAATGCCCCCCATTTTTTATATTTTCAACTTCTGTGACGTTAAATATTAAATGCGGTTTCTTACTAATTCGTTCCTGTATCCAGTTGAAAAAGGGGGTGAGAATAAAATGTGTTAAAGCGACAGATATAAAAAATATCCCAAAGGCATTTATGAAAGGATGAGAAAAGGCAAAACATTCGTATGTACTCATAATGTCTTGAATCATATAGGTCTTGTCCGATACTAAATTGTCTTGGCGGAGAGGGCGAGATTTACCCTCAGGGCATAAACTTCTCATCTCGCGTGCCTGATAATTTCTTTTTTTCCAAAACAGAAAGAGACGCGCTTCTGCATTTTTTTCTTGTATGCGGGCATCCTCGGGCTGGAACCGTGATTTCTGCAATCCCAGTAAGGCTTTTCAGTAGTTTTCTAAGGTTTTAAAAAATAAGATCCTCGTGCACCGTGTCTTTTTCAAAAAAGTGACAAAAGTGACATGATTCTAGGAGTAAATATTACATTAACATGTAACATTCCTTTTAAATTTTTCCTAAAATAGTTTCAAATTTATTTAAAATTTTAATAAACTCATCATTATACTTAGCTTGTAATATTTTACTATCAGCAAAATTGCTATAATCTAATACGTTTATTTTTTCATCCGCTTCATATTTTTTTGCCTGATATTCTTCATCTTTAAGAGTTGCGGTTAATAAAACTTGTTTATTTAAACTTTTGTAAATGTCCAGCATTTTCTCCTCTTTTGATGAAGCGATTTCACCATCTCTAAAAGAATCAACAATAATTGGAAAGCCGTGATTCATTTCTTTGCTAAGAGAAACTATTTTAGTAAAATAAAACTCTTGGTTTTCACTACCTGAATATGTTTCCGTACCCTTTGTAAATATATCACTAAAAACTAAAACGCCGTTTTCATCAATTTCATTATAAATACTATTCATACTAGCAATGACATTTCGCATAAAAATTTTCTGTTGTTCAGCTTTTTCTATTTGCTCTTCATTTTTCTTTTTTAATTCCTCCAATATTCCTTCAATTTTTTTATTGGCTTCCCAAATTTCTTGTTCTATTTGCTTGTCGTTAATGATCTCCTCTCCAAAAATCATGTAGTCTCTATAATCAGGAGGAGTCTCCACAATCTCTTTGTTAAGCTGCTCCTGCTCGGAATTGATCTTGCTAGCTAGCTCTTCAATAATTTCTTCTTTAATCTTAATATCTTCTTTTATTGAGTCTATAATCCTTTTCTTTACGTGCATATTGCTGATTTCAAAATTATATTCAGAGTTAGCACTAGCAAATATTATCTTATCGCTTCCGCAATTTGCGCATTTAATTTTTCCTGTATCTATAACTCTATTCAATGAATTAAGTTCAAGTAACAAACTCTCCAATTTTATCTTTCGATTATTTTCCCTTGTCTGTTCAGTTCTGTATTTTGCAATATCGCTATTTATTGATTCCATAATCCCTTTCCTTTTTTCATATTCCTCCCTGTTTATATTCTTTGATGAATACTCTGCGATTTTAGGATTAGCTTTTATGGTTTGTAGCTTCTTTTTTAAAGATCTTATCTTGCTCTCTATTTCAATCTTCTCTTCTTTTAAGTTTCGTTCTTTAAATTTATCTAAAACAACATTATCTATATCCATCATGGAATATAGCATATTTTTGAAATCATCTTTATCATACTGAGCTGCGGATATTAATTTTGATGTATTTCTTTTGTCTTGACCAAGAAAAAATAATTCATAAAGCAATGAAGGGGCAACGATCCTTTCATCACCGTCTTTGGAAATCATTGGAAGCTGATAAATTTCTTTATCAAAGAAATGTTTAAATTCACTAATGCTGTTGCATAATTGATATGTATTCTCACCTTTTACAATAATAGAATTCTTCTTTCTTAAAAATTCGTACTCTTTCTTGTTTATTTCAATCTTTATATAAAAATAATATTCTCTATAATTAAAACTTTCAGGAAATATCGGATCTTTCCCAATTGCGTACATAGCACCCTGCATTAACAGTGTCTTGCCCTTATTATTATCATTACTAAATATTATATTCACCCCATCCTTTAATCTATCCTCAATAAATGCTTCCTTCAAATTACCTATAGCGATTTTTTTAATTCGCATATATGTGGTCTTTAATTATTGAAATTATAAATAACAAACTTATACGATCAAGATGTCTTGATTTTATATTAATGTTTCTTTCCAATTCGCTATGCACTTTATAAATATCAGCTTTGGGATCAATATCGAATTGATTAATAACAAATTCAAGAACTTTCCAAAATTCTGGATTTGAATTCTTGTTAAAAAAAGCTCTTGCCAGATTTGCTTTGCAATCCTGTATTAAATCTTTTGTTGCTTCTGTGTCCAAGTCATCTGTTTCATTTTTGAAAGATATGGGAATTGATTTGTATTCGAAAACATCACATCCAAGTATTCTATTAATAATTAAGGTGTAAATTTCTTTTTTGAATAAATGTCTGTTAAACTTTAAAACATCTTCAATTTTTTCAATTTGTTCATTCTCTATGCAACTATTTTTCTTGGACGATTGAACATTTCTTATTTCTTCAAAAATATTTTGATAAAAATCATTATCTCTGATTTTTCTGTCTTTAAATTTAGTTATTCTTTTTATATAGTCGCTTATATCTTTACTATCTTGAACAAAAATAATTTTTTTAAAAAAAGATTCGACATCTTTTTTATTAACTCTTCCAATATTGTTTTTAACCTTATCAATGAGACCATCTTTTATTTTTAACTTTGTCTCTTCCTGAAAATTATCTATTCCAAACTCATCCAGACTTTCTTGAATTAAATATTCTTTATTCAATTTTGGGACAAATAATATAAGGCAGCAAAAACTAAATCCTGATATATGGTTTTTGTATAAAGTAAATAAAAATTCTCCAATCTGTTTTGGATAAAATTTTGAATAGTTTTTAGATTGGATGTCCCATAACTTGTTATAACTTTTATCTATGCCTGTAACATCGTTAAAACAATCAATTGTAAATAAATCGACCTGATCACGATCTTTTCTAAAGCCGACGAGATATAATAACGATTTTGTTTCGAATTCAGTTGCCTTTTTGTTATTTCTCTCGGTATTGGTAAAAGTATATATACTCATTAAATAAATCTATAAAAAATACGGTTTAAACTTAGCATATTTTAGCTAAAGACAATTGTACCTAGCCAATTAGTAGGCAATAACATTATTTTATTTCTATTCGAAAGCTGCTTTTTATTGTTCTTTGGGGTCATACGCAATATATGGTTCTAGCCTAAAATGATATATAATGAGAATTGTTAATCCTTTAACTGTTCTCATCATATGGAAATCCAACAGAAGATATTGGAACTTATCTTTCCCCAAGGTG
>JBAXYM010000022.1:0-19953 GCA_041670805.1 Patescibacteria group bacterium | reverse complement strand
GTTTTTCAAAGTGAGAAAGAATTTATCCCTTAACATCTGATTTTATCAATTGAACCGAGACACCTTGGGATATGTTTCAATTTGTCCGGGTTTTGAGGGTAAGATCAGTTTCGTAATTCAAAGTAACTTAATAAAAAACCTAACGCCATAAACAAAATGCCTATCAAAATCAAGGAGGTCAAGCCGTTAATCTGGAATTTTCAGGTAGTGGGAGGACAAGACGCCTGGAAAGAAATCGCCTATTCCGCGCGTATGAGCGGGGTGCCGCCGCATGTTACGGAAGAAGCCATTTTTAAGATGATTCTTCGCAACGATTACACTTCCGCTTTTGAACACATCATCATCAAGTTTGACATCAAGATTGCAAAAAGCATCGCCCCCGAGATGCTGGAGCATCGAATGTCGTCACACTCCGGTTTCTCCACCCGCTACGTCCATCCCAATAAGAGCGCGGTCGAATTAGCCGGCAAAGAGGAAGACGTCTACGAAATCATCATCCCCTGGCATCTTATCAAGACCGACAATATGGATGAAATAAAGCAACAGCAAAGAGAATTGTTCTTCAAAAATATCGAGAGCAACCTGCTGGCTTACGAAGAGCTTTTAGCCAAAGGTCTTCCCCGCGAATCCGCGCGCTATATACTGCCGTTTTGCCAGGCGGTCGGCATCTACCATTTCACGATGAATCTGCGCTCGTTGCTGAATTTCCTCTCGCTTCGGCTCTGCGTACGCGTCGCGCCCGAAATGAGATCCGTAGCCAGCCAGCTATATTTCAATCTTGCCGAAGACCTGCCCATCATCAAAGGGATGGTCGGCTGCCGCGGCTACATGAAGCGCACTTGCCCCGAGAGCGGCGTAACAGGGGTACGCGAAGGCGAGCAGCACCCGTTCTATCCGCCTTGCCTTTTCAAAACCCCCGAATCGGAAATTTATATCCCGACACAGAAAGACCTTGCCAAGGGCGGAACTTTCAAGAAATTTGATCGGGGAAAAGCCGTACTCGCTCAAGAATTCAATTTCAAAAAATGGGCAGATTGGACGGGAGCGTAAAAACGACCGAACATGTGTCATTCTGAACGAAGGTAATCCGCAGTGAAGAATCCCGTCACTACGCGAGATAATTAGGGATCCTTCGGAGTACCTCAGGATGACGAAACAAACAGTATATAATTATAATTAATGCAAATGGAAAAACTAATTGAGCTTTTAGAAGAACACAACTCTTGGCGAAAAAAATGTATCAACCTTATCGCTTCGGAAAATGTAATGTCTCCTTACTGCGAGCAATATTATGTCTCCGATCTGATGCACCGCTATGCCGAAGGGCTGCCCTTCAACCGTTATTATCAGGGACTCAAATATGTCGACCGGATCGAAGATCTCGTCACTCAGGCTTTCAAAGACCACTTCGACGCGGACTTTGTCGACATTCGTCCCATCTCAGGCACGCTGGCCAATTTCGCCGTCTTCTCCGCACTGGCTGAAAGAGGTGACACGATCATGAACCTGGGCATCCAGGGAGGTTCGCATGTTTCCCACGAGCAAGCCGGAGCCGTCGGAATGCTGGGACTGAAATCTTATGCTCTCCCTTTTGACGAAACCAATCTGACGCTCGACCTTCCTCAGATTGAAAAAAAGATACTGGAACTAAAGCCCAAGTTTATCGTAATGGGCGGATCTGTCATTACTTTCCCGCAGCCTATCCAAGAAATCCGGACCATCTGTGACAAAACCGGCACCAAAATAATCTACGATGCCGCCCATGTTTTCGGTCTCATTGCCGCTGGCAAATTTCAGGGCCCGCTACAAGAAGGCGCGGACATCATCACTGCCTCCACGCACAAGACTTTCCCCGGACCGCAGGGAGGCATTATTCTGGGGAAGGATCTGGACGAGAAGCTGGTAAAAAGAATTCAGAATAAAGTTTTCCCCGGTGTCCTCTCCAACCACCACCTCCACCGCATACCGCCACTCTACCTGGCACTGCGAGAGATGCAAGAATTCGGCCCTGCCTATGCCGACCAAATTATCAAAAACGCCCAGGCATTGGCCCAAGCGCTTGATGCCGCCGGATTCGATGTCCTCTACAAAGACCGCGGCTTTACCCGAAGCCATCAGGTGGTGGTCAATGTGGAGAAGCAGGGAGGCGGAGATCCTATTGCCAAAAAATTGGAAGAAGCCAACATAATTCTCAACAAAAATATCATCCCCACCGACACCGACAACCCCACAAAACCCAAAGGACTCCGCATCGGGGTGCAGGAGATGACCCGTTTTGGGATGAAAGAGGAAGAAATGAGAGAAATTGCCCGACTTATCGCCGAAGTGGTCATGAAAAACGAGGACACGGAAAAAGTGAAAAAAGAGGTGGAAAGTTTTAGGGCAAAATTCTCCAAGACCGTTTATTGTTTCGAGTAAAATCCGCCCCGAAAGTCGCAAATACCGCTAAACAAGCGGTATTTTTCTTTGCAATCAAGAACCCGCCACCGGCTTTTCCACTCAAATGCCTCTTTCCTAATGCCCCTAAAATTTTGTCAAGTTTTTGCCGCTCGATTATTGACACTTTTCCAATAAAATGATAAACTAATTGCATTAGTTCCCTCAGAGGGAATTTTTTAATTGGTTAAAAATCAATATGAATAAAATACTATCCGCCACCGAAATGGATGTTCCTCCCTTATTACTGCTAACCTTAGCCGTGATAAGTCTCGTTTTCAATCTTTGTTTTCCCCAATACACGGCTTACGCCAGTACGGAGAACCAAGAATTTGTCTATGAAAGCGAGCTGAAAGAAAACGTCATTGCCTTAAACAGGCTCAAGCAGGAGATAGAAGAGAAAAAGATTGCTTCCAGCCGAAGCGTCCAAAACACGGAAGTTTACTCGGAACCGACTCCGGCAAAGAAAGCGACCGTCAAAAAGACGGTAAAAGTTGCAGCCGGAACCAAGACTAAACCGACAGTTGCCGCGACAAGCACTGCCACAAGCAACGTTTCCGGTCGTTGGGTAACAGTAACGGCATATTCTTCCACGGTTGGACAATGCGATTCCAGCCCGTTCATTACCGCCAGCGGAAGCAGCGTCAGAGACGGGATTATTGCCACCAACCTATTGGCTTTCGGAACCAAAGTGAAATTCCCCGGTGTTTACGGAGACAAAATCTTCACGGTAGAGGACCGTATGAACGCGAGATACTCCAATAGAGCCGATATCTGGTTTGCTTCCCAAGCGGAAGCCAAACAATTCGGCATCAAAAAACTGGAAATGATTATTGTTTCATAATTACGCATAAAAAAGCAGCGCCCCGTTAAAGGCGCTGTTTTTTATTGTCATTTTCTTTTGGATCCGGACAAGCTCTTGTGAATTTTCATCAGAAGGGGAGGCGTTTCCAAAGAAAAATTGCGGGAAGCGGTTTTTATCGCAAAATGCAAAAAGGCCAGTATTCCCAAGATGCAAAACACGATATTTATGGCGCGAAAAATAAGGCTGAATACCAAACCGACGTCTTTTCCCGCACCCAGCAGATTGAAAACGAAAGAAAGAGCCAGCTCGGAGCTCCCCAAAGCGCCCGGGATAGGAACCAGATTTGCCAATGACCAGAAAGCGAAAATGCTTAAAGATTCGGTTATACCCAGCCAATGCCCCAAATAAAAGCAGGCGACCGCGACCGCTAAAACATTCAGCAGAATATCCAAAAAAGCCAGACCGACTACAGCCGCAAAGGTGCTCCGGCTTTTTCGGAAGAAAGCCTCTATAACTTCCTCCGTTCTCTCAACGGCAGGAAGTTTGTCTTTCACATAGTTAAACCGAGCCAACCCGATTTTGTATATGACGGACGTGAAAAAAGCATGCTCGCCGTCTCGACGTTTGAAAGTTTTTTTGTAAAAAAGATAAAGAGTAAACGCGACAAGAGCAAACACGCCCCAAAATCCGTATATCACATCCCACGGCAGAGAAAACTTTTCCGCCAGAAAAATAAAACCGAAGATAATGGTAAAAAAAAGAACTATCAAGTATATCATCTGGTCCAAAATAACGGAGGCCGAAGATTTTTCCCAGCCGCAGTTGCCTTCCTCTTTAATCATATAGGCCCGAATCGGCTCGCCGGCGATGAGAGCGGAGGGCGTGATATAGCTGAAAGCGAAGCCGGCCAGCTTGGCGCGCACCACTTTCCAGAAGCGCACGGGACAGCCTTGGGAGTCGAGAATAAGTTGCCAGCGATAAGAACCCACCATAAAAAGAGCCAGAAAATTGATGACAAAAACCAAAAACAACGCTTTCTTGGGAAAAAGCACAATAGCCGTCTCGATTTGAATCCAATCCACTTGCCCGAAGGCGAGAGCAAAGAGCGCCACGCCGATGACAAAAGAGAGGACGATAAGAAGAGATTTTTTCATTTTACAACGATAGCCATTCTCAAACAATAAGTACCGGGAGAGGGAATCGAACCCTCAAGGATTTGCATCCAACGGATTTTAAGTCCGCCGCGTCTACCAATTCCGCCACCCCGGCAAAACCAACGGATAACAAAGAACTTACAACTCGTAACAAATATCCGATCCGTTATTAGTTATAAGTTTGTCAGTTGCAAGTTATTTTGAGGCCTGGATCGGATTTGCACCGATCTACGCGGTTTTGCAGACCGCTACCTAACTACTCGGTCACCAGGCCGGATGAATTCCAAACACTAATAAAACTAACATAAAAAAAGGGCTTGGTCAATAAAAGCAGCGTCTGACCCACCTAAACTTTGAATCGCTTATTTGCCAAATGGATTTCGGATCACACCAGAAATGGTATGAGCCACGCAGGACAGAACGTTCTTGTGTAATATTTCACACCATTTCTGGTGTGGTCCGAATACAAAGCCGGGACCCCAAGCTGAAAATACGATGCCTAAATTTTATGATTACTGCATTGGACAGCAGCGCAGGCTAAAGCCGTGCTACTCCACTTGGTATAACTTTCAAAAAAACGTCTCAAGACCGGTCTTTTTCTTTCTCGATTATTTCGATAATTTTAGGGATCTTCTTGAAATCCTTCTCCAGCGTTTCCAACAAACTTCGCTGGTATATCGTTGCCGCCGGATGATAAATAGGAAAATATACTTGCCCGTCCTTGCGTTTGGGCCGACCGTGGTCCAGAGAGATCTTGAGTCCCGGCAAAAAACGGTCCATCGCGTGCCGACCCAAAAGAATAATAATTTTGGGCTGAATAAGCGCCACCTGTCTTGCCAGAAAATCCGCACAAGCGCTCACCTCTTCCGGCAGGGGATCGCGATTCATGGGCGGACGGCATTTGACCACATTGGCAATAAAAACATCTTCGCGTTTGAGATTTATACTCTCCAGCAGACTGTCCAAGACTTTTCCCGCCGCACCCACAAAAGGTTTGCCCTGCAAATCTTCATTTCTCCCCGGCCCTTCGCCGACAAACATTATATCCGCCTGGGGACTTCCGCAGCCGGGAACGGTATTGGTGCGAGTTTTGCAAAGCTGGCACTTCTCGCACGCCGCGACTTCTTTTTCTATTTTCAAAAGAGAATCTTTCATATTCTTGCGCCTAATTTCTGCCCGTCCGAACCGGCAGTAAAGAGAGTGGACTCCGCCTTGAGCGAAAAACTGAACAGCAGCCCGTTTTCATAAAGCGGGTCTTCCGAACGATTATTGTCCTCCATGGAGCAGACGCCAAAACACACGAAATTGTTTTGATTGTTCCAGATGTCGTTGAAACTCAACTTCACATCCTTGCTGTTTTCGTCGGCATAAACACCGCTGCAAATCTCGCAAGTGCCGTTGTCCGTAATAATATTGTTTGTAATAACCGCGCCGGATTTTGCCAGATAGATGCCGAAAGTCGCCCCCGCTTCAAAATCATAAGAGCCGTTGAAACTGACGGTGTTGTGATCTATGGAAGCCTTGCTGTTGTAGAGGTTAATTCCTTTCTTATTGGCGTAAATAAGGTTATCGGCAATCGACGGATTGGAATCCTCGACCTTGTCCAGATTGAATATCTGCACCCCCACTTTGCTCTGCTCGAGAACGTTGCGCTGCACGATAGGGGAGGAATGACCTTTGATATAGATGTCATAATCGTTGGAAAAGATGATGTTGCGATTAATGATCGGAGAAGAATTCTCCACCAGCACCCCGCTTAAACTTTCCTGCGCATTTTTGATGCTGAAATTCTCCAAACGGGTTTCTCCGTCATTCAGGTCTTTGAAAGTAACAACGTTTCCTTTTTTGTCGCCGTCCAAAATCGTCGTCTCCGCCCTCTCGCCAACCACGCTCACACCGTCTTTCATCACGAGATTTTCCTTGTATTCCCCGGCCGCAACTTCCACCACGTCTCCAGCCATCGCCATATCGATTGCTTTCTGGATAGTGTCAAATTCAGCCGGCACTTTCAAAACGATGCCCTCGTGCTCCGCCTCGCCGCTTTGGCGAAAAGATGACAACGCTCCGCCGCCTCCGGCCAAATTTGCGAACATCCCGGCAAAATCAAAAGACTCACCGCTCGCCTCCGCCGGCACATTATCGCTCAAATTCGCTTGCTCCGCAGGAAGAACCCGACCGGTATCATTTTCAGCACTCACGCCGACGGCATTATTTTTCCTGCCGTCCATAAGAACAACGCCAAAAATTATCACAGCAACCAGAAACAAGACAGTGACCCTATTCCTCCGCCACATATCTATCACTCTCTCTATCTTCAAAACGATTTCAATCGCCTTGCTTTTCTCTATTTTTATCATCACCGAAACTTTTTAATTCGTAAAAGAAACTGACTGTATTTTAGCACAAAACTCCGCATACGCGAAGTTTTTATGGCGATAAAAGGACATACGCAATATATGGCTCCAATCATACGCCTAAATAGCATACAATCCCTGACATATCCGATGTATTTTGAATCACGAATTTGGATCACACCGGAAATGACGTGAACTGCCACGCAAGAACGTTCTGTCCCGCATGGTTCACATCATTTCTGGTGTGATCCGTAATACAAAAAAGGGGGAATACTTAAAAATATGGTTTCCAAAAAAGGAAAAATAATACCCTGGTTCAGAACCAACGAGGAAGCTCTTGAATTTGTTTTTTCAGACTTTCTATTTCCATTTCTACTTCCATTTCGTTGCGTTTAATGGCTTGGTATGATACTTCGTCTACGGCTATCTTCCTTGGCTGAATCGCCTTTGGGTCGTATGTGGTTATCATATCAATGATTTTTTGCTGAGAAACAAAAGAATTATACTTTTCAATCCTTTGCAACGCTTCTCTGTGCGTCTTCTCAATCTCTTGAGATATTTCTTCCTCTCTTTCTTCAAACTTTCTTTTCTCTTCTTCATAGACCCCCTTAGAGACACCGTGGTATCCGTGATCTTCATTTATTGCATCAAAATTTGTTACGTTAAATTCATCTTCGCCGGTACTGTTAGCGCCTTCATCGGCAAAAGTAGGATCTACCATTGAAAATTGAATATGTCCATCTTTATAGGTAGCCAGCAACAAATACATATGTTCATTTTGTTTCGTCGTTGCCCAAACAGCCAAGTTATCCCCAAATATCCCCATTTTGTTTAAAACATCTATGCCGGCAGCCATCGTGATAGCGTAATCATGGCATATGCCGGCACGAGTCCCTAAAGTTGCCGCAGGAATACTTTTGTGCTTTATTCCCAACTTAGTGATCTCCGGATGATTTGAAATTATAATATTTTTTGCTTCGACTTCATCATAATCCATATTATTAACTACCGTCCTTGCAACTATCTCTATTCTCTTTTTTGGATCAATAGTCTCCAAATCAGCTAAGCTATACCCTTCTTTTTTCAAATCTTTTATAAACATGTCCTTGAATTCTTCGCTGTAATTGTAGCTATCGGTATGAACCACGTTCATACCCAATCCGGATATTTTTTGTCCCAGTCTACAATTATCAGCTTCCGTAACTGCCTGCTCCATTGCTTGGTTATAATCACCGACACCATAACCGTTATCTTCCAGCCAAATTTTTAGCTCTCCGTCAGCATCAAGACCTCTCTGCTTTTCGTTAATTTTTATAAAACTATCCCGCGCTTCCTGTGTCTTCAAATCTACTAATCCGTCATCATTTGTAACGATCTCATCGATTTGCTTTTGCAAAGACTCATCAATAATCAACTGTCCGAAAGCATCAAGTCCGTGCTCCTTGTAGATTTCTTTCTTGGCATTTTTTAATTTTGTAATTTCCGGCGTATCTTTGTCTACAGGCACTTGAAAATCTTCAAATCTCACAACATCAATCTGGGAAGTCTCCGGCAATAAAACCCTCTCAAAATAAGACTCCAGTTTTTTCTCCGAAGCGCCCGTACTGTCGGCAATTGCCCTTGCAATCGTATCTTTGTTTTCCAAAAAAAGTTTCAAAGAGCCACCACAACTCCCTATCAAGTCGTAAAAAGACAAATTGTTTTTACAAAAAGTTTCTTCAATCCCAGAAGTATTATCCGCCGAAAAATCCTCGATATATACTGTTTCTCCTTTCACCAGCAAAGAAAACCTCACGTCTCCATCAACAAATTCACCGGCATTGCCAATTTGTTCCAAAACATTTACAGGCGAGTTCAAATCTTTATTTTTATCTATCAGAGCAATCAACTCGGGATGTTCCATGAGTTGTTGCGTAGTAATAAGTCCAATTGAATCTTTATCTTCGGGGTCAAGACGACGGTCTTTTTCAAATTCTTCCAATACATCCAGAGCCTGCGAAATATTTTCGCCCCTCACACCGCTCATAGAGTTCAGCGTATCCGCATTATCAGTACTGTCCTTTGCGTCCTCTTTGATGCCATCAGAGTCCATTATTATTTTAGCTCCGTCCCCGCTTAATGCTTTCAGTACCCCTGAACCGAAGGTGGAAAGATATAAAGCCAAAACGCCAAGATTTAAGACTTTTTTGTGCTCACCGACAAACTCGATAGCAGCTTTCACCTTGGGAAAACGACTGTCTGTCGTTATCTTGCCTTTACGGCTCAAGTATATCTCATCAAGAGTATCGTCAATCGTGCCTTTAATAAAATCCAGATCACCGTTAGTAACGTGTATAGAATCCAGATATTGGGCAAACTTTTGATCATCCAGATTTTTAAAATCAAGTTTCGCCAACCAAAAAACCTTCTGCCGAAAAAATTCAATCTCCTGATCTCCCTCAATCTTTAATTCTTCAGCCCTGGCACAAATGCTATTGTCAACTTCCTGCAAAAACTCTTTAATATCTTTCTCTTCTGCCAATGCCTCATAGGACTTTTTTATTTCATATTCCTCATCATACTCCTCAATGTCTTTTTCGACAGTTTTTGCTGCCGGCTCTTTCGCCACATCTTTTCTTTCTGAAGGAACTATGAGATTCCGTTCAGAATCAAATCTAAAATTTTCTGCCATAATCTTCTTACTAAGGATATTAAATAATTTAGGACTTACGGATTCCAAATTTTCTCAATCTTCAATACTTTCTTTTTCACGATAGAACTTACATTTTGTCATTCTTGTAAGAATCCCTTGATTACTTGTTTAACTGTATGCAAGGGATCTTTACAAAGATGACAAAAGGAATGTATCAATGTGGGAATTGTAAAAAAGGGATTTTATATGGTTTAATCGCGTAAGTCCTATGAGTATTATAATCCAAGTCTCATCTCTCTCAGCATCTCCAAATCCTTTCCGCTCCCCGCCGGTGGGGTCTCCAGCACAAAATCCAAATCCCGCTCTTGCAGCTCGCGCAATATTGCCATAATGCCTACGATGCCGATTTTTCCCTGACCGATATTGGCATGACGGTCAACATGCGAATCCAGAGCCGCTGCCGAGTCATTGAGATGGACTAACTTTATTTTATCAATTCCTACAATTTTATCAAATTTTGCAAAGGTCTTTTTGACCGCCTCCTCCGTACGCAAATCATAGCCGGAGGCGAAAGCGTGGGCGGTATCGAAACACACTCCCAATACGTTTTTGCCGACGGCCTTTTCCGTCTCCTTGATGAAATAGGCGATTTCCTCGAAAGTGTCGCCCATGATATTTCCCGAACCGGCGGTTATTTCCAATAGTAGTTTCGCTTGAAATTTTTTGTGTTTCGGTTTCACTTCTGACGCGGAAGACGGCGCCTCAAACACTTTTACCAGTCCCGCTATTAACTTCCGCTTGGCTTCCTCTCCGTCCATATCTTTGGAACTTCCCAAATGCGTCACCACGCCCCGCGCGCCCAGCAGGTCGGCGACTTCCAATTCGCTGCGGATGGCTGAAATTGAGCCGTAATAAACACGATTGTTCTCCGACGCGAAATTAATATAATAGGGCGAGTGAATAAAAAAATCTTCCACCTCACCTTTCGCCAAGTTTTCTTTGAAAGCGGCCGCCACAGTCGCATCTATTGGGCGCATCTTGCCGCCGTGCGGAGAACGCGAAAACATTTGGAAGCACTCGCATCCCGCCTCCTTCGCCCGCAGCGGAGCGTTTTCGACACCTCCCGCGATAGAAATATGCAATCCGAATTTCATATAAATACGCTTAAATGCTTATGCTTACAGTATAAGCGAAGCGGGGGAAAGAGCAAATTTGTCGCGCGCAATAAAAAAGCAACCTCTGGCGGTTGCTTCAATCGGCCCGTGCCGCGATTCTTTCTTCCTCCTGAAGATTCAGAACCAGCCTGGTAATGCGCTCCACGCTCTTTTTCAGATCGCCTTCCACTTCAAACCCGGATGCCAGCTTGTGTCCGCCGCCGCCCAGCTGCTGCGCTATTTTGGAAACATCCACGCCTTTGTATTCCTCGCTGCGCAAGCTGCCTTTTATTTTCCGGTCGTCGTATTCCGTCAAAAGTAGAGAGAATTTGGCGTCCGAAACGGTGTTGATAACACTGACCAGACCCGCCAAATCGTCCTGATTGGCGCCCGCTTCTTCGATATCGAACAAGTTTACATACGACACCGCCATTCCGGTCTCCGCGTCCGTCTCAATCCGGCTCAATGCCGTACCCCACAATTTAATCGCCGCAATATTTTTGCTGTTAAAAATACCCTTGGCGATTTTTTCAATGCGCGGACCTTTTTTCATCAGCTGCGCCGCCGCCTGCATCGCCACTTCGTCGGTATTATTATGCTGGAATCCTCCCGTGTCGGTAAATATGCCGGTCAAAAGGCAAGTGGCAATCCGCTTGTCGATTTCAATATCCATCTTGTCCAACAGCTCGTAAATCATCACCGCCGTTGCCGCCTTCTTCTCGTCAATCCAATTTTGCGAATTGATAAAGTTCTCCGTTTCCGTAAGAGGATGATGGTCGATAACCACCAGCCTGTCGAAAGATGCAACAAGGCTGAAAATATTTTCGATGCCCGTCCGACGAAAAACCGCGCAATCCAATAAAATTACCAAATCGTAATTTGCAAATCCCGTCTCTTTCTTAAACATCTCCACTCCGGGCAGAAAACCAAACACCGGGGGAATTTCGTTGACGGAAAAACAACTGACCTTTTTGCCGATTTTTTCCAACGCCAAAGCCAGTCCCAGCGAAGATCCCAGCGCGTCGCCGTCGGGATTCTTGTGACTGAGTATCAATATATTTTCGCTCTCCCTGATAGTGTCTGTGATTTCTTGCATATTTTTATAAAAAAGAACGCCGGCAACAAGCTAACGGCATCTCTCCTCGTTTTCCTTGATTATTTCATTGATTCGATCCGCCTTGTCGCCGCTCAAGTCCAAACGAAAACGAACCATCGGCACCGGTTTCATGTGCAGTTTCTTGTTTATCTTTTGCTGCATCGCATAAATGCCCTCTTCAAGGACGGATAAAGCCTCCTCTTCTTTCTCCCGCGGCATCACGCTGATATAGATATCGCCGTAATGCAAATCTGCGGAAGTGTCCGCCTTGATAACGGTCACCACCATACCGGCGGGGAAGTCCACGTCCTCCAGAATGAGCTTCCCCACTTCCTGTTTGAAAAGTTTGTTTACTTTTGCTATTCGATCACTCATATTATTTAACAATTCTTTTAACTTTTTCCTCCTTGTAAGCCACAATTTCGTCGCCTTCTTCCACCAGCACGTTCCCCTTGAAAGTAACGCCGGCATTGTTTCCGGACTTCAATTCTCCGACCGCTTTTTTGTTGTGCTGCAACTCTGTCAGCATTCCCGTCCCGGCTTTCTCGCCATTTCTCATAATTTCCAGTTGGGCGCCTTTTTCCATTTTGCCGTGCTCAATTTTTGCGCCGAAAATCATATCGACCGTCTTGGCGGATTTCTTCGGCAATTTGAAAATCGCGATCACTTTCATCTTGCCCAAATCCGTGCGCACCGTTTCCGCTTCCAGCATATCGGAAAGCTCTTCTTTGACATAAGCCACCATCTCGTAAATTATATTGAAAAGCTTGAAGCCGATTCCTTCTTTTTCACCGATTCTTTTGGCATTGGTATCGGCGCCGTTATTGAATCCGATAATCCGGGCATCGGAAGATTGCGCCAGCTTGACATCCGACTCGGTAATATCGCCGACCCCGGTCTTGAGAATCTGCACGGCAACACCGCTCACTTTTATCGTGTCCAAAATTTGCACAATCGCCTCCAAAGAGCCTTTGGTGTCCGCCTTGATGACAAGATTTAATTTTTTGACTTTGCCGTTTTCCGCCATCTCTTGGATTTTGGAAACGCTGAGCACCTTGCCCTCGGTAAGAACGCCAACGGATTTTTCTTTGAATGCCTGCGCCGCCGCTTCCGCCGCACTTCGCGTCGGATAGGCCTTGATAACCATTCCGGCACGCGGCACTTCATTCAGGCCCAATATCCTGACCGGCATGGAAGGCGTCGCATCCTCAATTGATTCTCCCAAAAAATTTTTTATAATTTTCACCCTACCGGAAATCATGCCCGCTGCCACAAAATCGCCTTCGCTAAGCGTGCCGTTTTGGATAAGCACCGTGGCCATCGGTCCGACTTTGGGATTGAGATGCGACTCGATAATAAATCCTTCCGCAAACGTTCCGTATTCCGCCTTGAGTTCCTCCATATCGGAATAAAGAATAATCATATCCAAAAGATTGTCCACGCCCTCGCCGGTCTTGGCGCTGATATTGACGCACACCGTCTTGCCCCCCCATTCTTCGGGCATCAGATCGATATCGCTCAATTCCTTTTTCACGCGCTCGATATTCGCTTCCGGCTTGTCAATCTTGTTGATGGCCACGATAATCGGCAGCCCCGCGTTCTTGGCAAAAGCCACCGCCTCTTTGGTCTGCGGCTTCACGCCGTCGTCGGCCGCCACTACGATTACCGCCAAGTCCGTGATATATGCCCCGCGCTCACGCATCGAGTGAAACGCCTCGTGTCCCGGAGTATCCATAAAAGTGATAGTCTCGCCTTTCTTTTTCACCTGATAGGCGCTGACGTTTTGGGTAATGCCGCCATGCTCTCCCGCCACCACATTCGTGGAAAGAATTTTGTCGAGCAAAGTGGTTTTTCCGTGGTCGACATGCCCCATCACCACTACCACCGGCGGACGCTTCTTGGCCCCTTTTCCAAAAGTCCGCGACTTCAACAAATTCCGATTCTTTTCCAAATCGGATTTTTTGCGAGCAATTTCAAAGCCGAGATCGTCGCCCACGATAGCCGCCGTCTCAAAATCAATCTTCTCGTTGAGCGTGGCAAAAATTTTGTTTTTCATCAACTCCGCGATCAAGTCGGTGACTTTAAGCCCCATTTTCGCCGCCAAATCCTTCACCACGACGGTTTCGTCGATTTCAATCAATACTTTTTTGTTTTCTTCTGTTTTAGCCATCTATATTAAACTTACGAATATTATATATAAAATCAATTTATCTCCCGTCGAGAAAGCCGAAAACAAAAGGAAATAAGCGTCTTCTGCTCCGGTCTCTAAAAACGCGTCCGGCTAATTCGGCGTCGGTAAACATTAAAAAGGCATTGCTGCCTTTATCTTTTCATAGCCATATCGAGAGCCTCCGCTTCTTCTTTGCTCAGCTGATATTCCGATTTTCCGTCCTTAACGGGCTTGGCATAAATCCGCACTCCGTCTCGGGAATAAAGACTAAGTATAATAACACCTGAGTTATAATTGTCAAGTAGCGCCACCGCGAAACTTTGGTTGCCGCCCACTTCGCCGAAAGGATTGAAACGAATCATACCGACCTTCTGCACCGCATAGGAAAGCTGTTGCAGTATCCGCTGATCGGCATCCCGAAGCGCAAGAATCGCGTTTTCGATTTTCTCGCTCTTTTCAATTTGCCCCATAATCACTTCCTCCAAATCAACGGCTTTCTTGCCGGAAAACAGCACCGTCGCATTTTTCTTAAGCCGGGAAACTTCCCGATACAGATATGCGCTCAGCATTAAAAGCAAAAAGGTGATTGCCATTAAAGACAAAACGATGGCATCTTGATTATCGGTTATGAATCCCAAAGACGAAGACATAGGCGAAAAATTAGCAATAAAAAAAGAAAATCCCCTCAAAGACTATGTTCATAATAGCCTGTTTCGGGGAGTTGGTCAACAAAAAGCGATTTGCCTGAGCTTTCTGTTTTTTATTTTTAACATGAGGCCGCATCGCTTCGTGCAAGCGCGCGCGCCAAACCAATCGCAATCCAGAAAATCATCGCCAAATCATTCTTCCAATAAAGCGTATCGACCAAGCCATGGACGAGAAAATAGACCAGAAACAGAAAAATAATATCGCCGGTTCGCGCGCGTTTGACAAGCCACAACAAAATTATTATCAACCCGGACAGCCCGATCACGCCCGACTGCAAATAAAAAGCCAGCAGCGTATTGTGCGGTTCAGCCACCGCCCACTCGAGATAAGGAGTGGAAAAACGGCTCTGATAATTCAGATAGGTTTTCTGAAAAGTTCCCGGACCGATGCCGAAAACAGGGCTGTCTTTGAGCATCTCTTTCGACGCCTCCCAAATCATCAAACGCGAGTGGAGAGACGACCTTTCGTTGGAATTCACAATCTGTTCGTATTTTTGAAAAGTCAGAAAAGAAAAAGACACAAGCACGATGGCCGCCAGAATCAGAAGCGCTTTTTGATTTTTTTGGGGTAACCGGCGATTGCCGTTTTTATATTTTTTCAGAAAAAAGAAGAAAAGCGCCGCCATAATTCCCAGCACCGCGCCATAAGACTTGGTTAAAAAAATGACAATTACGAATGAAAATAATATTACAACCTGCGCCCTCTCGTCATTCCGAAGTACTTCAAAAAGTCCCTTCAAGCTCACCGAACCGACTTTATTCAGTTTGGACACAGAAGAGGGGCTTCTTCCGTTCGTCCGAAATGACGAAAAAATATCTCCACTCTTTTTTAGAGTAAAAAGATAAACAGCAAACAAAAACGCCGGCGCCAAATACATTGCCAGATAGTTGGGAGACTCGTAGAAAGCGCGCAACCTGCCATCGAAAGTGAAAATATTATTCAATGCGTAGCCGACAGAGATCGAGGCTACCGCGAATCCTGACAATACGAAGCTCCAAATCGCGTCGACAATTTGCTTGCGCGTTTTTATTTCACTCGTAAAAATTATGAAAAATAAAAACGGATCCGCAAACCAGCCTTTTAAAATACCGAGGCTCGCGCGCAAATCGGAAGAATGAAACATCGACAATATCGCTCCGAGAAAAAGAAGACCGGTTCCCGCAGCCAAAATTTTGTCGCTCCGATAAAACTTTCCAATACTTTCAGAAATCTTGAGATGCTTTTTGTTTTTTAATGCCCACAAGATAAACAATATATAAATCATAATCTCCAGCGCCGTCGTCGGAATGCCGCACAAAGAGAAGCGGACGAGATACAGCGGCAACAAAAAGAGCACGGCATATATGCCGTTTTTTGCGTCCTTGGCACAAAGCCGCGCAAAGACAAGAAAGAATACAGTTAAGATAATTTGAAAAATAAACGTCATAAATTAAGTACTATGGATATTTGTCGAACATAACATTACGCGGAGTAGCATGGCTTTAGCCTGCGCAGTTGTCCAATGTGGAAAAAACATATGCGGACATTTTGCAGCTTGGGGCAAACCCAAAGAATGAACCCCTAAAATCAACCGTTTCCTCTTTCCATTTTAACACATCTTATCGACAGCACCGCCAAGGCCAGGACGACCGCAAATATCGCGAGGATATTGGGCGCATAGATACTCGTATCAAAAAAGGAATGAACCGAATACCAAACAAGCGAGCCGATCAGTCCCAACGAAAGATAGGAAAGCGTCTTGTCCAAAGTGCGACGGCTTGCGACATAAAGCTCAATGACGGTTGCGCCGATCAGCAGCACCCAAGCGAGAAGAGCGAAAACGCCCATCTCCGCCCCCAAGTCCAAATAAAGATTATGCGCGTAAATGGGAGTGCGATAAGCCGTCGTGGGATCAAGATAAAAAGAATAGTTGCCGATGCCCACGCCTGTAAAAAAATTCTCCGAAAAAGCGTCGAGTCCCTGCTGCCAATTTTTCATCCGTTCCATATTCGAACCTTCCGCAAAATCAAAACTGGAGAGAAAGCGCGTGAGAATTGAGCTGCTGATAAAAGTTGCAAAAATAATTCCAAAAACGACAAAATAAAATATGATTTTTTTCTGCGCCGCCGTAAAAAATTTCCTGAATAAAACAATCAGAGCGAAAAACCCCGCCGCCATTCCCAGATAACCGCCGCGCGAAAAAGTGAGAAGCTCCGCCAATACGAGAAACAAAAAGGTCGGATAGACAAATTTCTTATTCCCCAAGACGCCTGCCTTTTTCAAATCCTCCCCGGGCAGCATCGCAACGGCAAAAGCAATCGGAGTAATCAGCCCCAAGTAAAAAGAAAAAATATGCGGATCGGAAAAAATGGCAAAGGCGCGCAGCAGCGTCGTACCGCCGACATTTACCAGCCAGCTGGGGTTAGCCACCACTTCCGCGGCAAAAGTATTGCCGTAAAAAACCGGCGCGATGATCTTCGCAAAAAAATCAAAAAGGGGATTGATGCCAAAAATAAATTGCGCGAAAAATTGCGCCGCACCGCACAAAGAGATGATGAGACCGCCCCCCAACAGAGCCTTCGTTATTTTTAAAATAAAATCTTTCCTGTCCGCAAAAGAGGTAAGGACAAAATAAAGCGGAAAGACGGAAAGAAAAACCAGAATTTTTCTGACCGCCCGATCCATCTCAACAGATTGCAGCAGTGAAAACACAGCGCAGAATAAAAACAGAATCAAAAGCAAGGTCGTCAGCGAAAAATCTATTTCCAATTTTTTGTTTTTGAGCGATCGAAAGATCCACACCGCGAAAAAAAGCAAAATAAAAACCCGCCCGGAAGCGAGATCGAAACCGGAAGCGACGTTAAGCGCGATTTGGAAGGGGAGATAAAAAACCAGTAGTACGAGAGAGCTTTCAAACTTTTCCAAAACAAGCCACAACGCCGCAAGAGAAAATAAAATAAAGAAAACGGACAGGTGATTCACCGCAACCAAAAATCCGGCGATAAGAGCAAGAGAAAGAATAAGTGCGTTGCTTTTTATAAAATCCACCGGCATCGTTTTTTTGATAGAGAAGTTAATAGCTCACCTTAACACAGAAACATATTTCGAAAGATAAAATCAATTTTTATTTGTCATTCCGGAATTTCGGTACTCCGAAATATCCGGAATCCCGCAGCTATGCAAGACAAGCATTATATTTCATTTTTACCGGCTTAGTAACGGGATCCCGGATATTTGCTGCGCAAATTCCGGGATGACAACTTTTAGTCGGCACAGCCTCGTGCATTTCTCAGATCTCTCAGTCGAGTACTCCTTCGAGATGACAAAAAATAGGGTTAGTCAAACTCCGGTATCGGGATTGCGGAGGCGCCCGGAGTACCGGTATAACAAAAGCCTGACAAAAATTACCGCGCGACCCTTACGCCCTTTTTTGCAGCAGTTTTTTCATCTCCTCCTTGGACACCGCGCCCAATAGATAAGAGGCGGAAATATAAACCGCTGCGCCTATTATCATCATAGAAAAAATATCCAAAAAAGGAAAGACTGACAAAATTGCAAACATCAGAAGCCCCGGCACGCCGGCACGCCATAAGTTGCCGAAAGAGGGAAGAAATTTTATTTCTCGATAAACGACGACCATCATCAGTATCGTAACCAAAAATTCCGTCGCCAAGGTGGAATAGGCTGCGCCGAAATAAGAATAGCGGGGAATAACGACGAGATTTACCGCCACATTGAAGACCGCGCCGCAAAGATAAATATAAGCCAAATCTTTCTGGCGTTTGAGCGCAATAATAACGTTGCTGAAAAGCGCGCCCAAGAAAATGAAAGCAAGCGCCACGATAAGGATGTCCAGCACCGGTGCCGCATCATGGAATGCCGGCTCGGAAAAAAGCGTAATGAGTTTATCGGATACCGCGAAAATGCCAAGCACGATAGGCACGATAGCGACCAAAAGAAAGTTAAGCGTGCGCTGCATAATCGACTTGAACTGCGCGCGATCCGTAAAAGCACTCCGGCTCATCAGAGGCATTGTCAGCCCCACCAGCATCGAAGGAAAAAAGATAAGATTCTCCATAACCTTGTAGGCAACGCTGTAAATTCCCACCGCTTCACGCCCCTTGATTACGGAAAGGAAAATTGTATCCAGCTTGAAATAGATCATCACCAGTACGGCCGACACCGCCAAAGGAAAAGCGCGCCTCAGCATATCCTTCCAAAGATTCCAATCGAGATTAAGACGGATATTAACCAGCTTGCGCGCATAGAATATCACCATAAGAAAATTAAAAACCGAGCCCCAAAAGACGGTGCCGATGATAAATAAAAATCCCAAATCATATTTTACCGCAACAAACACTCCCGCAAGCTGTACTACCCGCCCCAGCACCTCCGCCACCGACACCCGATCCATCCAAAGATGCTTCTGAAAAAGACCTACCAAAACCTGCACGCCGTTCAGAAACCAATATCCCGCCGCCGCAATCAAAATACCCGAACGCACCGGGTCGGAATACGGAAAGAGCAACGAGAAAAAATAAGCCGAACCCAAGACGACCGCACCCAGAAAAAGTCGAATGGAAAGCGCGCCGGAAACGATACGGCTTTCGTCCGCGCCCGGCAAAGAAATATCCCGCACCACTATCGAATAGAGACCAAAATCCCCCAGGACGGAAAATATATATACAAAAGCCAGCACCGTGCCATAATCCCCAAACCCGCCTACCCCCAAATAAGTGGTGGTAAGCTTGATGGTCAGAAAAACGACGGCTATCTCCAACACGCGCGCAAACGTGGAAAAAGCGGCATTATAGGCGATCTTCTGCGTCAGATTAAATTTATCCAATTTGAGCATAGCATTTTAAAAATTACACGGTTACATCGCAACGGTAAATGTTTCAAACATACAAAACTTAATCCGTACCACAATCTGCTTATAAAGTATTCGGATTTTCTCCCTCTCCTATCGGGAGAGGGTCGGGGTGAGGGGGAATAAATGTAAAATCATTATGTTAGGACTTACGCGATTGATACTGTTTGCCATTGCGAGGAGCCGATACTCCGACGACGCGGTAATCCCGATACCGGGGCTTGACTAACTTCTATTTGTCATCTCGAAGGAGTACTCGACTGAGAGATCTGGGAAATGCACGAAGACTTTGTTGATATTATTTTTACAATAGGATTATATTTGCATAGTATTGTTCCTAGATTTCTCAATCGGAGTACCTCATTTCGAAATGACAGATTGTGCATAACCCCATTAAGTTTTTCACAAAAAAATAAATTGCAGCTCTAGAAGGGGAAAAGCGCCGTCCCATATCTAAAAATTGCAATCTATGATTTGTAATTGATTTTATTGTCCTTCCACGTATTTGATAATCACGCGGCGCATTAGGTTTTCGCCCACGCTCTCCGTCACCAGATTTATGCGATCCGCCAACTCCAGATGGATAACCTTGCGC
>JBAXYM010000021.1:0-21895 GCA_041670805.1 Patescibacteria group bacterium | reverse complement strand
TAGTCCACTACGAAATCTTTCACTCCCGCTTCAAACCATTTGATTTTTGACCAATTGTAACCCCGGTCCGTACTTTTCAAAAATCCGCCCTGCTCCGTGCCGATATATACGATATTTTTCTGCGTCGAATCAATCTGGATCCGGTTGATCGGCTTGGCAAGTTCGGTGCTGATATAACTTTCCGACCAGCTCTTTCCGCCGTCCTCCGACTTCGCCAACACCCCGCGATTGTCATTCAGTGTCGCGGCGTAGACAATATTTGAATTGCCTTTCTCCACCTCGATGTCGTAAACGAGAGCGGTGCCCCGCAGCTTGTTGTTCCCGTCACTGATTTTGTGCCAAGAATTTGCCCCGTTTTCCGTCTTGTATATGCCGTCGCCCAGAGTGCCGAGATAGAGAGTTTGCGTGTTTTCCGGATCAATCGCCAAACTGCCGGTTTTGATCTGATCCAGCATCACGTCCGTTTGCCCGTCAATGGCGACTTTGTGCTCCCACGTCTTGCCGCCGTCAACGGTCTTGAAAATCCCCTGGCTGTCATTCCTCTCCGCAGCCGTACCGACGGTGCTCGAACCGCCCAGCCCCATACAGCCCGAGAAAGAAAACGCAACGACCAGAAGCGCACTCGACAAAAATATTTTTTTTATTTTACTTGGCATAAAAGTAAAGATTATTAAAAGTTTAGCACTAAATTTTCCACTGCAAGCCTGAGATTCACGTTCCTTTCCAAAATATCCGCGCGCGTCGACATTATTTTCTCTATGGCGGCTTTCGCCTTTTTCGTTTTTTCTTTGCCGCCCGCGCCCGCTTCCTCGAAACTTTTCAGCATCTCCGACCGGAGCGCGACAATCCATCCGTCCAAAATTTCAGCCACTTCTTCCTTCTCCAATCCGTATATGTCGGACACACTTTCCATTCTCGCAAAATTCCCCGAGTGGAAAAGTTCCAGCATTTTCTTCCTGTCCTCTTTCATCTTCCGCAAAAGTTCGGCGTCCCGAAGCAAGTCCACTGCCAGCCCGGGTCTCCCCTGCGACAGTTCCATAATTTCCTCGACATCGGCGCGCGGATCCTTGCTCAGCAAAAAGTCACGCAATTCTTGTCCGAAAACCGGATTAAAACTTAGAACTTGGCACCTGGATTTTATGGTATCGAGAACTTTTTTAATGTCCGACGCCACCAAAATAATTATCGAAGTCGCTCCCGGTTCCTCAAGCGTTTTGAGAAGCGAGTTGGCGGAAGACGGACTCAGAGTTTCGGCTTTCTCGATAACCGCCACTTTGTACGGAGATTTAAAAGGAAAGAAACTGAGGCTCTTTTGCATCTCCCGTGTCGCTTCCACGCCGATTTGCTTGTTTTCTTTGTCCGGAAAAATGTGGATTAAATCGGGATTTAAAAGCACGTTTTCGGAAACATCGCCCAGCAGGTCGGCGGCAAAAGCAAGCGCCAGCGTCATCTTTCCGACACGCTCCGGCCCCTCAAAAAGATATGCATGCGAAACACACCCATTTTTCAAAACCCTGTCCAAATAATGAACGGCTTTCGCATTTCCGATAAATTCTTTTTCCGCCAGCATAGTTTTATTCTTAATATACTCATCTTGCACAGAAACTATTTGTCATTTCGAAATGAGGTACTCCGATTGAGAAATCTAGGAATAATACTATGCAAATATAATCTTACTGTAAAAATAACATCAGCACAGTTTCGTGCATTTCCCAGATCTCTCAGTCGAGTACTCCTGCGAGATGACAAAATAAAAAGAACGTTATCCTGAAGCCAAAAATCCTAATGAGTGGGTCTGGAGAGCCACTTCTGCGTAAGGTGAGCTTATACACTTAAAACTACCACATTTCCGCTTCAAAATCAAACATGCGTCAATCTCACATTAAAATCTGCGAATAAAATGCCGTTTCCGAACAACGACGTACCGTTTACTTGTTTTCAAGGCATTTATCGACAAACTGTTTGAAGCTCCTTTCGAAATTTTCTCGAGAAAATCTTTCGGCAAATGTTTTGATTTCCTCCGCGTCATATTTATCCATATTCCGACCCATTCTCCTCACGCCGTCCGCCAGAATTTCCGGCACCGCGCTCTCGAAAAGCTCCCCCGTCTTCCCGGGAGTAACCGTCTCCAGCGCGCCGCCGCGACCAAAAGCGAGCACCGGCTTGCCAAAAGACATCGCTTCAACAATAGTGATGCCGAAGTCGTCCTCTCCGGGAAAAATCACGGCTTTGGCGCCGCGATAATACGCCGCCAAATGTTCCTCATCCTGAAACCCCAAAAGCTTGATATTTTCCTTCGCCGAATTTTCCAATCGCTTGCGGTCGCTCCCCTCGCCGACAATAACCAGCGGCAAACCCGTCTTGTTGAAAGCCGCAATCGCAATGTTGATTTTCTTATAAGGGCTGAGGCGCGAAACGATAAGATAATAATCTTTTTCGGAAACGCTCGGCAGATTTTTCATCTTGTTGAATTTCGTGAAATCAACGGGCGGATAAATCACCTCGCTTTCCCGACCGTAAAATTTTTTTATTTTCCGCGCCGTGTTCCGCGAGTTGGCGACATAAAAGTCCGCCCTCTCCGCGGCGCTTCGGTCCCAAATCCGCATCAAGTGCAGGACGGGAACCACAAAAAGTCTTTTTATTTTTCCGATATGATTTTCTTCCAGATAATTGCGATACCAATCCCAAAGAAACCGCGTGGGCGCATGGCAGTAAGAAATGTGCAGCGTCCGCGGTCTCACAATAACCCCTTTGGCAAACGCCCCCGACGAAATAACCAAGTCAAACCCGCTGAGATCAAAAGTTTCCGCCGCCGTCGGAAAGAGAGGCAGCAAAAACTTTTTTCGCTTCTTCAAAAATTCCGGCAGCTTGCCTAAAAAGGAAACTCTTATTTTCGCATCGGGAAAATACTCGTCCATTTTCTTGTCGTACAGCAGCGTATAGATCGGCGCATCGGGATAAAGATTATGCAAAGATTGCAAAACCTGTTCCGCTCCGCCCCAATATGTAAGAAAGTCGTGCACGATAGCTACTTTGAGTTTCTCATTTTTATTCGAACCTTCCATATTGTAAAAGTTTAAATGGATTATAGCGATTGTTGTTTTCGGTAAAGCAAACAAAGCCAGAGTTTACGCGTTAATGTTGTTTGCGAGGAGGTACTCCGACGCAGCAATCCCGGGTCATACGCAGTATACGGTTCCAATCCCCGACACAAAACATTTTTCACAATTGCGTCTCGTGTTCCTTTATCAAATCCGCCAGACAACATCTCTTGCCGCGAAACAATCACCTTTGTCATTCTCGTAAGAATCCCTTGTCCCCTTATCGAATAATCATATCCCGCCGATTTTGTCTGTGTCATCCTGAGGTACTCCGAAGGATCCCGTTCTGTCCCGCATAGGATAAAAATTCTTCTCTCCACTATTGTTGCGTTCAGAATGACAAATTCTTTACAAGCGATTTCTACTCCGTCAAAACCTTCCATGTCTCCCTCGCGCATTTTTCCCAACCGAATCTTTGCAAATTGTCATAACCTCTGCGAATCAAACCCTCTCTTTCTTCTCTATTTTTAAAAAGTTTTTCCAGCGCCAAAGCGATCTCCGATTCGTCCTCAGGCTCGACCAAGAGCGCCCCCTCCCCGGCAATTTCCGCAAGCGCGGACGAACGGGAAGCGACAACCGGCACGCCGTAACTCATCGCCTCCAGAATCGGCAGGCCAAAACCTTCCGCAAGCGTGGGGAAAAGAAAAATATCCGCATTTGCATACAACTCTCTTTTTTCCTTTTCGGAGACATAGCCTTTTTCCATAATATTTTTCCCATATTCGGACCGGGCGATCGCTTCTTGAATTTCTTCATAGCCAAAACCTCTTTTACCTGCCAGAATCAATCTCACGTTCTTCCCGCGCGCCTCGGACGTCTCTTCCAATTTTTGCATAAACGCATCAAAAGCGCGAATCATCCGCGCCACATTCTTGCGGCGCTCCAGCCTCCCCACAAAAAGTATATCAAATCCGTTTTTACTTTCCCGCTCTCCGGCAACCGGCATAATTGATGCGCCGTGATATATTACGCTTATCTTCTCCGCCGGCACTTTATAAAATTTCATCAAATCTCTTTTGGTATTTTCCGAGGGAACGATAATTTTTGCGGCAAATAATATCGAGAGCCGCGTGTTTATTTCCAAAATTATTCTTTCTTTCCGAGCGTAACAATCGGGATGGTTTTTAAATTCCAAGCCATGGACAGTCACCACACTTTTTCGCGGATGCAAAAAAGGAACGGAATGCGCCGGCACGAAAAACGCGTCAACCGGATTGCGCCGAAGTTCGCGCGCGAGGTGCCACTGCGTCCAAAGAAAATCGCCCCGAACCTCCCGCAGCGAAAAATTCGAAGGCAACGCAAAATCCGCTCGTGTCCCCTGCTTGACATACAAAAAAATTTCGCCCCCGGTCGTATCTATTCCGCTCAGATGCCTCAAGAGCTGATGGGAATATTCTTCCGTCCCGGTCTTCCTTCCTGCAAAAGCTCGCGAAGCGTCTATTCCTATCTTCATAAAAATTATTTTCTTGATATCAAATTTCGCTTGTAAACGTCCAAGTTGTCAAGCACGATGCCCGTCCCCCGCACTACGCACAAAAGAGGATCGTCGGCAACATAGCATGGCACGCCGGTTGCCTCGGCCAGGAGTTTGTCCAGGTTGCGCAGCAAAGCTCCGCCGCCGGAAAGCACCATTCCGCGATCAATCACGTCGGAAGAAAGTTCGGGCGGAGTATTTTGCAAAACATTTTTTACCGCCTTGACCACTTCCAGCAATTCTTCGCGCAAAGCCTCCGTAATTTCGTTGGAACTGATCTGAATAGTTTTGGGCAAACCGCTCACAAGGTCCCGCCCGCGAATTTCCATAAACTGGTCTTCCTCCAAGGGCAGCGCGCTGCCGATTTTAATTTTGATTTCTTCCGCGTTTTTGTCTCCCACCGAAACATTATGCTTCTTGCGTATATAATCGGCAATGGCTTCATCAAACTTGTCGCCGCCCACGCGCACGGAAGAAAAAGCCACGATTCCGCCCAAAGAAATGACCGCGACTTCCGAGGTTCCGCCGCCGATATCGATAATCATATTGCCGCAAGGAGTGTTGATGGCAATGCCCGCCCCGATAGCCGCCAAAATCGGTTCTTTAACGACGTAAGCCGCCTTGGCCCCCGCCTGCAACGCCGCATCGATCACCGCGCGCCTTTCGGTCGAAGTGATTCCCGCCGGCACGGAGACGATAACCTCCGGCTTGAAGAAGCGAAATTTGCCACTCACTTTTTCGATAAAATATTTCATCATCGCTTCCGTTACGCGATAGTCGGCAATAACACCATTTTTGACCGGTCGGCTGGCCATGATGGAGTCCGGCGTCTTGCCGAGCATCTTCTTAGCCTCGTTACCCACCGCAAGAATGCGATTTTCGGCTATCGACACGGCAACCACCGATGGCTCATTCACCACTACGCCTTTTTGCGGGACAAATACCAAAATATTAGCTGTTCCCAAATCTATTCCGATTTTCTTTACAAACATAAATTTTATTTAAAATATTCAAAAATTCCCCACTCGTCCGCCTCCAAGCTTCGAGGCTACTGATTCAGTTTAACTTTTACCGGCTTAATTGTCAATTTGCCTTGAATTTGCTAGAATGCAGGCAGGAACTCTATCAAACTTACGCGCTTGATATTGTCTGTCATACAAAGGAACTGATGCTCCGGGCGACACGGCAATTCCGACACCAAAGCTTGACCGGCTTTATTTGTCATCTCGAAGGAGTACTCGACTGAGAGATCTGAGAAATGCACGAGACTTTGTTTGTATTATTTTTACAGTAAGATTATATTTGCATAGTATTATTCCCGGATTTCTCAATCGGAGTACCTCATTTCGAAATGACAGATATTTAATACTGTCCGCCATTATAAGGGACCAAACGCGTGAGCCTTAATCAATTTAAACTGATGCATGAAAGATAAAAAATTAAAACTATATTTTTTCCTTTGTATAAGCGCTTTCTTTTTGCTCTTGGCTGTGACTTTATATTACAGTTTCGGATACAATTACAATCCGCAGACGGGCGAGAGCTTTCAGGTAGGCGCTATCGTTCTGCGAACAACTCCCAAGGACACCACGATTTTCAAAGACGACGAAGCCGTGGAAAACAGCGGATTCTTGGGCGGGGTGCTTTCTCCTTTTGTCAAAATCGAAAATTTGGATCCTTTTATCAACTATAAAATCAAAGTCAGCAAAGACGGCTTCAACGAATGGAGCAAAAACGTAACAATTGAATCCGGGCAGGTGGCAAAATACGAAAATATCGTGCTTTTGAAAAAAGAGTATAAAAGCTCGGCCGTGCTCGAAAACCTGACACTACCGACTGACGGCAAGGTCTATTCGGCCGAGAATAAAAATGAACTGCTTTTTCAGGGCACAATAGGAGCCAAGTCCGGACTTTTTCTGGTGGACATCCGCGACGAAAAATACAATCAAGTACTCGACGATGCACAGCTCTCGCTGATGGGAGAGATCCGGGAAGTAAAATGGACCGAGGACGACAGTCGCGTCGTTCTCAAAACCGCCGCCAATACGTATCTCATCGATCTGAGCGATGACGGTCACGTCTATCTTATTTCCGCCGACGTTGCCGAGGCTTTGAGCAGAACCCCCGAAGCCGCCATATATCTTTTCAATCACTTCATTATCTTCGGCAAAGACAGCGCCATTTTTTCTTTCGACTATGTCAGCAAGGAAATCAAACAAATAGCGACGAACATCAACAATTTTTACGTTTATCAAGGCACTCTTTTCTTCTTCAAAAGCGACGACGCCTCCGCTTCTCCCGTCCTATATTCCGCCAATTTGGACAATCCGGATTACAGCGTACTGCGCGTGAGCACAATGCCCGAAGGCTATTCCAAAGATGCCGCCTTCTCGCTCCAGAGATACGGCAACACACTGATTATTCTATCCGACGGCGCGCTTTATTTTGTTGACCGCACCGCCGAAACGCACAAAATAAATTCCGGCGTAAAAGACGCGCGCTTCTTCTCGCACGGCGAAAGAATTCTTTATTACAGCAACAACGAAATTTGGATTTACTATATCGAAAACAAAACCTCTCAGCCGATCAAATCCGCTGGCGACAACGAGCTCCTCACCCGCTTCAGCGGAACTCTGAGCAGTATCTATGTCTATGCCGACGAAGAGCATCTCCTTTATCAGGAAAACAGCTCTCTCAAGTTTACCGAAATGGACAACCGCGACAACCGCAACACTTTCTTTCTGATGGACAACGCTTCCGGTCAAAAAATCTTCTACCTCGGCGACCAAGACTTGATATATTTCATCGGAAGCGACAACAAATTTTACAAGATCAGCCTGAGAGAAGAATAATGCTAAATTGACTTAATATGAACCACAAATCCGCCTTTATCTGTCATTCCAGAATTTCGGTACTCCGAAATATCCGGAATCCCGTAGCTATGCAAGGCAAGTATTGTATTTCATTTTTACAAGTGAATTTTGTATTATGTATTATGGATTATGGATTATGAATTTCGGATCACACCAGAGATGGTGTGAACCACGCAGGACAAAACGTTTTTGCGTTGCATTTCACACCATTTCTGGTGTGGTCCGAATGCAAAAAGACATTTTGGTCTGGATTTTCGGATCACGTCAGAAATGATGTGAACCATGCATGGTTCGCTCAAAATAGAAAAACACACCCGGACCATTCCGGGTGTGTTTTTTATTAAAGAGATATTGAACCGATTGAAACGATTAACGCTTCTTCCATTGCGGGGCGCGGCGGGCTTTTTTAAGTCCCGGTTTCTTGCGTTCCACTTCACGCGGGTCGCGTGTCAGATAGCCGTTGGCCTTCAGAACGTGTTTGTACTCTTCGTCGATAAGCAGCAGGGCTCTTGAAATGCCCAAGCGAATCGCTTCCGCCTGACCGACAATGCCTCCGCCCAGAACTTTTACCGTGACGGTGTATTTGTCCTTAAGCTCGACGACATTAAAAGGGGCGTTCACTTTTTCGATTAAGGTTTTGTTGTCGGCAAAAAACGATCCCAGATCTTTCTCATTGACAACAATCCCCGGCTTTTCTCCCTTTTCATATACGCGCACCTTGGCAACCGCAGTTTTTCTCCGGCCGACGGCGTAAAAATATTTTCCTTTTTCGTTTACCATATCAAATGAAATTATAAAAATTACTTGGCTAACTTGTCAGCGTAAGGATGCTTCTCGTCTTTGTAGACGTGCATTCTCTTCATCATCTCATTGCGGAGTTTGTTCTTTGGCAACATCCCAAAAACCGCCATACGGATCACCTCGCGAGAATCTTTGATAATCTGATCCTGAAGCGCGATTTCTTTGAGTCCGCCCATATATCCGGTGTGCGAGTAATAGATTTTGCCGGTCCCCTTCTTGCCGGAGAATTTCACTTTGTCCGTATTGATTACGACAACATTGTCCCCCGCATCGATGTGAGGCGCCCAAGTGGCTTTGTGTTTGCCGCGGAGCAGCGTGGCGATTTTGGTGGACATCCTGCCGAAGTTATCGTCACTGGCGTCGAAAACGTGCCAATTGCGCTCTATTTTAGTGTTCTGATTCATAATTATGGAAATATATTAATAATGGCCTTTATACGAATTCGATGATGGACATCTGCGCCGCGTCGTGGTTTCTGGTTCCGGTCTTTATAATACGAGTGTAGCCACCGGGCTGGTTCTCATATTTTTTGGCGATCTCGCCAAGCAATTTCTTGGCCGCTTCGTCGGCAAGCATTCCGTGAATGATCTTGGCAGCCAAAAGATCCTGCTTCTTCGCCCTGGTTATGAGCTTGGCGATGTGCGGTGCCAATTCCTTGGCTTTTGCCGTAGTGGTCTGGATTCTTTCCTGCAAAATGATCGCCTCCGACAACTGCTTCATCAAAGCTTTTCTTTGAGCGTGGTCTCTCTTGAATTTTCTGCCTTTAACTTTATGGTTCATATCTCTTATTTAACTCTAAAAATTTGGTAAATATTATTTCTTAAGCGTAAGCCCCATCTTGCCGATCGCTTTTTTGATTTCCTTGATTCCCTTATCTCCCATTCCCGGCAAGTTGCTGAGATCTTCTTCGGTCTTGCTCACGACCTTACCCACAGTTTTGATTTTATTCTCAGTCAGAACCTTGAGCACGCGGGAACCGATATTGAATTCTTCCAGCGGAGTCTTGAGAACGTCCTGTTTTTTCTCTTCCGCGATGGCCTCCAACTTCTCCACTTGCTTTTCTTCCTTGCGATTCTCTTCTTTTTTGTCTTCAATAAAAATATCTTTCGGCGTTTTCTCCGCTTCTTCTTTCGCTTGGGCAAAATCTCCGAAGAGGTCGAAATGACGCACCAGCAACATCACGGCCTCCTGAAAAGCTTCTTCCGGAGTTCTGCTGCCGTCGGTTTCTATCTCAAGAGTAAGTTTGTCAAAATTGGTCATCTTGCCCACGCGCATATTCTCCACCTTGTAGCTCACGCTTTTGACGGGAGTGAAAATGGCATCCACGCTGACAGTCCCGATTTCCGCTTTATCGCCTTCCTGCTGTTCGATTGGAACATAGCCGACGCCTCTCTCGATGCGAAATTCCATATCCAATACGACTTTTTTGTCGGTAATGGTTGCAATGTGCGCGTCTTTGTTTACCACTTCAACATTGTCCGCCTTGGCAATATCGCCGGCAGTCACTTTTCCTTCCTTGTTGGCCTTCAAAGTGAGTTTGACCGGTTCGTTGGAAAACATTTTAAACCTAACTTTTTTCAAATTAAGCATAATCTCCACCGCATCTTCCAGCACGCCGGGGATAGCGGAAAATTCGTGGTTCACTCCCGAAATTTTCACGGACGTGATGGCCGCCCCCTGCAAACTGGACAGAAGCACCCTGCGCAGAGCGTTTCCCAGAGTCATTCCATAGCCCGGATAGCAAGCCCGGATCTCGAAAACGGCATAGTTTCCATCCTGCTTGATAATGATAGGTCTTTCCGGCAATGTAATTTGTTGCATAATTTTTATTTTAGTTAGATCTTAAAATACGGCCAAAATTAAATCTTGGAATAATATTCGACCACTTGGTTGATATTCACATCAAGCTCGGCCTCTTTCTCGCTCGGCATGGCAAGAACCTTAGCTTCCAATTTCTTCTCGTCGAAATTGATCCAAGAAGGAACCTGCGCCCCTTTGAGGGTTTCGCGAACGTTTTTGAAATATGTGGAAGTTTCTTTCTTGACAGTAATCACATCGCCTTCTTTTACCATAAAGGAAGGAATATCGACTTTCTTGCCATTGACGCGAAAATGCCCGTGATTTACCAGCTGTCTGGAAAGCGCGCGGGAAGATCCCATGCCGGTGCGATAAATAACATTATCGAGCCTTCTCTCCAAAGTAACCACCAAAAGACTGCCGGTATTACCTTTCATCCTGGTGGCTTCGTCGTAATATTTGCGGAATTGTTTTTCCATCAATCCGTAGATTCTTTTAACTTTTTGCTTTTCTCTGAGCTGCATGCAATATTCCGAGACTCTCATTCTTCTTTCTTGCCCATGCTGTCCGGGAGCGTAGGCTCGGCGGGCTAGACCGCACTTGACGCTAAAGCAGCGTTCTCCTTTGAGGAAAAGCTTCTTGCCTTCGCGTCGGCATTGCTTGCATTGTGGGCTTGTAGTTCTGGCCATAATAATTACTTATTTATAAATTACAAAATTGCTATACTCGACGAGCTTTCGGCGGACGGCAACCGTTGTGAGGAATCGGAGTTACGTCCGAAATCGACAGGATATTAAGTCCGTTGGCGGCAATGGCGCGGATGGCGGAATCTCTTCCGCTGCCGATGCCCTTGACGAAAACTTCCACTTCCTTGAGTCCGACCTTTTTGGTCTTCTCCAAAAGGGAGTTGATGATATTGGTCGCGGCATAAGGAGTGGCTTTCTTCGCCCCCTTAAAACCCAAAAGACCGGCGCTTGACCAAGAAATGACTCCTCCGTTGAGGTCGGTCAAAGTCACCATCGTATTGTTGTAGGTGGATTTGATATGCATTTGCCCTTTGACCACATTACGGCGTTTGGTTCCTTTGGGTACAGCCGATGCGCCTTGCTTCTTGTCGGAACCCTTGGCTCCGATTGTTATCACTCTTCTTTTTCCCATTTTATTTGAATACTATTTACAAAATTAATATTGACGAAACAAAATCAGGTCTTTTCCACTTTTCTCTTTCCGGATCCGGCGGTTCTTCTGACATTGCCGCGAACGGTTCGGCTGTTGGTCTTGGTCCTCTGACCGCGCGCCGGCAGACCCTTGGCGTGGCGAGTGCCGCGATAGGCGCCGATTTCTTTGAGCCGCTTGATATTCATCATCAAAATACGATTAAGCTCGCCTTCAACCTTGTAGTTGCCTTCGATAAATTTCTGGATCTTGCTAACCTCCTCTGAAGTTATCTCGTGACCCCGCTTATCGGGGCTGATACCGACGCCCTCCAAAATCTTTCGACTGCGATACAGACCGATGCCTTTGACATAAGTAAGAGCGATTTCTATTCTTTTTTCTTCCGGAAGGTTTACACCTAAAATTCTTAACATATTTTTTAAATCAAAAAAATTTATGAAAATAAAAACTACCCTTGCCTCTGCTTGTGCTTCGGATTAGAGCAAATAACATGGACTCTGCCTTTGCGTCTCACTACCTTGCAGTGGTCGCACAATTTCTTGACTGATGATCTGACCTTCATAACTTTGACATCTAAATTAATAATTTATATCTAGCCGCGCCGCACGATCCTGCCTTTACTAAGATCGTAAGGACTTACCTCGACAATCACTTTGTCTCCCGGCAAGATCTTGATGTAATTCATCCGCATCTTTCCCGAAATATGCGCAAAAAGTTCATGCCCGCCCTCAATCTGCACCCGAAATTTTGCTCCGGGCAGAGTTTCAATAACCGTTCCATCCAATTGTACAATCTCTTTCATAAACTATCGGGCTTTAAGGATAAGAAAAACAATGGCTAGAGCCTTTCTAGCTTGTTTAGATGCTTATCTTGGCAATAGAGATAAAAATACGCTCAATTCACTTTTCCAGTCTACTATACGGAACCGTTTATGTCAAGAGTTATTTTGGCCTGACCCACCTGCACTTCCTGACGCTTACCTACTGCTTTCTAAAAACTGTCTCGTCCTGGAATTTGCGCAACATAAATCCAACTTTGTATCCGGACCCCACACCAGAAATGGTGTGAAATGCTACGCAAAAACGTTTTATTCCGCGTGGTTCACGCCATTTCTGGCGTGATCCGAAATCCATAGTGCATAATGCAAAATTCACTCGTAAAAATGAAATACATTGCTTGTTTTGCATAGTTTCGGGATTCCGGATATTTCGGGGTACCGAAATTCCGGAATGACAGATAAAGAAAGATCGATTTTATCTTTTGATTTGGCTAAAATAAGCGATAATAAAGATGAACTCTCGTACAATAACACGGCATATATTGAAACGCGTGGACAAGGTTCTATTTTTACACTCCAGATGTCACTTTTATATCAATCTTGTCAAAAGATTCCGGCACGCGATTTACCCAGAAAGGCCAGAAGTTTACCGAGACTGACTTGATGCCGCTCATCTTGGCGAAATAATCATTGAGTTCCTGCTTGTTTTTGCCGGCGATTTCTTTTTTAACTTTTTCTTGGTCAAGCTCAAAAGCGAAGTTTTGACTGGCAGAAACATTAACGGATAATTGCTTGTCCTTGTCGATAAGATCCCCCACCTTGTAATCAAGGCTGCTATCCACCGGTTTGGCATTGACAAAAGTGTTGAGAGCAAAAATCTTTTTGCCGGCAATTTCCGCCACGTCTTTCTTTTCTATGGAAAGGGCGGACTTTTTCACCGAGAGCGTCATATCGAAACTGTCAGCTACGCCGTCCACCGCCACGGAACTTTTCGCCTCCACCGTCCCCGTGTTGGTCTTATTGTCCAAAAATATCGCGCCGTCGCCGGTCTGCCCGGAGACTTTATCGTCATTTTCTTTTTGCACTGAAGCGAGGAGTGTCTCTTTCGCTTTGTCATAGTCCGCCTGCGAAACAAAAAGAACTTCCTTGTCCAAGCCGCCCGCCATCGCCTGTTCCGATCTGGCGTAAAGGCAGGAATATTTCCAACTTCCTTGCTCCTGGAGCTTGGGGATGGTAAAGCTGGTGGCGGCAATATTGTAGGATTCCCCCGCGTCTTCAGCGACGACCTTTACCGTTTCCTTGCCGGCAACAACATCATCTTCCGGTTTGGTAAAGCCCGCGATATTTGCTGCCGCCGTTATCTTGAAAATTTTTCCGTCCTTGGACTGAAAACGCGTGCCGGACACCAAAGTCTGCGGTCCGGTCGAGCATTCATTATAAATGACGATATTGCCGGTGGCTTTCTCGGTAACTCTCTTCTTGCTGGTCGTGGCAAAGGACTGGGTCTTTTCGCTTTTAATCTCAGTAACCTTAACGGGAATTTTGCCCGCGTCCGCATCAATGGCGGTAAGTTTTTCGTCCAAAATCAAAGTGAGATCGCCCGACACTTTTTCCTCCTTGAGGGCGACTGCGATGTCCGCCTTGGGAAGAATGAAGAAAAGCGCCAGCCCCGCCGTCAGAACGCAGCCCAAAATGAAGATGGCAAAAAATCTCGAACTGATTGTCGGCAGTATGGAAGATTTCTTTTTTCCGAATTTGGTCTTTTTGGTGTCCTGATATGAAAAATCAAAATTTTTTGCGTCGTATTCGGAAGCAAACTGTCCGCGATCACCAAAGACGCTTTCCGACTTTCCCCCTTTTTCCGCCAATTTTTTTTCCGCCAATTTCTCCCAATATATTTCATCTTCAGTTTCCTCTCCTGCCTGCCCGCTCAAAGGGTCTCTCTCCCTGTCGGTCTCATCCATCAAAGGCAACTCGGTTTCTTCAAAAACAGGTTCGTCCGTTTTCTTCTCGTTCGCGGAAAGAACTTCGTCGGAAAAATATTTTTCGCGCGCATAGCCTTCAGCGGTTTCATCCGCAACTTTGGGCTGTTCTGTTATTTTTTCCCGATTGAAATTGCGCAAGTCGACAGTCTCCCCCTTTTTTACCATATCCGACATCGGTCTTGTTGCTCCAACCGCACCGTGAGCGACGGTTTGGGCGCGCAAGACACGCTCCTGAGGCTTGGAAGAAACATCCGGCAAAGACGAAGAAGTTCGGACTAGTGAAGACGGCAAACTGTCCGAGCCGAGAATGCCCGCCTTGGATATGGAAATCTCCTTGCCTATACTCTCCGCTTTCTTCTGAAGAATTTTCAGATTGGTCATATCCTGCAAAATGACAGACTCGGGCGAAATCACCAAAGTCACGTTCCCTTCGGGGACGTTTTTTATTTTATCGATAATCTCCACGATTTCATCATTTTCCGCTACATAAACCGTAGCTTGTTTTTTTTCATCCTCCATAAAATTTTTGTCTCAAATATTTTTTAAACTATTTCCGCAAGAAAATTGTTTGCGATGTCTTCCTTGTCATCGGTACCCTCCAGGCACAGATGCGCCAACCCCACCAGAGTAATGTCTTGAAAATCATCAAGCTTCCGTGTCTTATCCGTATTGCCGGCGATATGGTCGAGGCGAATAAAATCGAGCTTGACCTTATCTGAAAAAGCGATGTCTGAATTATCCAAATGATTAAGCGAATTGGCAAGTCCCGGCAACCGGCTGCCTCCGCCATACAAGAAAATTTTGCAAGGCAACAAAGACTTCGCACCCGCATCTCCCAAAATAAGTTCCACGCCCGAAAGCCACAAGTCGACATCTTCCGCCAGCATTTTCTCGATTTTTGTCTTCTCATCCGCGACGAACCTGTCTGCCGCATATTTGATTTTCAATTCTTCGGCAATCTGTTCGGAAATGTTAAGTTTATTTGCCAGCCTTCGGGTAAAAAGTCTTCCGCCCAAGACGAACATCCCGGCACTTTGGATATTGCCGTTCTTGATCACGGCCACATCGGTAATATTGCCCCCGACATCTATCATTATCGCGCTGAAACTGAGAGAATCTTCCGCCCCAATCGCTTTGATAACCGCGTACGGCCCGTAAGCGACTTTCAAAAGCCGCACTCCCAATCCGTCGGCAATGTCGTTTATGATTTCGAAGTCTGAAAAGGAAACGTAGGAGCTCGAAATGCCTATCTCGATATTGCCACCCTTGAAATTCAGAGGATTGATGATTCGATACCCGTCAATGCTGAAATTGATTATGTCGGCACTGGCAAGCTTGATGCCCGATTTTTGCTCGCGATAAGTAAGTCCGCGCGTAATGTCTTCCAAGGATTTTTGATGCGCGGCGCGAACCATATTTTTGAGTTCCGCAACGTCGATTTTGCTCTGAGGATCTTCCCTGACCGTCTTGAAAGAATTGGTGTGGATCTTGATGGTATTGCCGGAAAATCCTATCACCGCTTCTTTGGGAGAAATATTTGCCATCTGCTCGGCATCGGCAACCGCAAGACGCAACGCCTCCGTGACTTTTTTGACATCCGTGATTTTCCCTCCGACGACATTTCCCGTTTCCTGCTCGGCCCGCCCCACCCCCAAATTGGTAACCGTGTCTTCCTCATAATCGACATAAGAAACCAGCGCTTTTGCCATTTTCGTCCCCACGTCCAAAGACAAAACATATTTTCCTTTGTTTTTCTTGCTGATTATTTTTGGCAGGAAACTCATTTGATTTTCTGTTTTTAGTATTTTTATTAAACGCGCAAAAAACCGCACTGGCGGATTATATACTCCCGTCCGAAGTCATATTGTTGATAAGCACCTTGTGCGGGCTCTCAATGATGTCGATGATGAATTTATCGAACATATTTTTGCGATACTTGTATTCATCGTTATTCATATAGACATAGCGCAACCCCCGCCCCACTTCCGATTCCAAATCGGAAAGAAAATCCAGGAGCTTTGCCTTGTTTATAACATCGCCCACAATCAGGATATCAACCCTACCCTTGTCGGAATTGATGAGCGCGCCGGAAATCAAGACCAGCTTCACGTTGCCGACTTTTTCGACGCGGCTCTTGATCTTGTCCGACGAGGACGGCGTGGCTTTGAAAAAAAGCCGCCTAAGCTCGTCCAAAAAAACAAAACGCGTATTTAAATTGTAGTAAGTTTTCTGACTCTTTTTTGAAGACAGCACAAAACCGATCTTTTCCAAATTGGTGATTTCCTTGCGTATGGTCGCCGTGTCAGTTTTGGTTCTTTCCGCAATTTCGGAAAGCAAATATTTCTCCTCGGCGTTATTCAAAAACAAACGAATGATCTTCACTTCCGCTTTCGAATGGAACAGTTTTTCTAAAATTTCAGACATAAGGAAAAAACAAAAAAGATTACAGACAGTTTCTAACCTGATTATACAATTGTTTCGATTTGATGGCAAGGGCAACCCTTTTTTGAAGGCGAATCGGAAAAAAGGACAGTTCTTACGCATTTTAAAAGGACTGTTCTTGCCGCGCCTCTACCGCAGGTAAATAACATAATATTTATAGGACTTACGCGTCTAGATTGTTGTTGCGAGAAGGTGCTCTTGTCATAAAGAAACGATCAATATTTGTCATTTCGAAATGAGGTACTCCGATTGAGAAATCCGGGAACAATACCATGCAAATATAATCTTACTGTAAAAAACAATACCAATAAAGTTTTCGTGCATTTCTCAGATCTCTCAATCGAGTACTCCTTCGAGATGACGAATGGAGTTAAGTCAAGCTCCGGCATAGGGATTGCCGCGTCGCCCGAAGTACCGGCTCCTCGCAATGACAAACAGTATTCCTAATTTATAACAAAGCAAGGACAGTCCTTTTGATTCCGTAAGGACTGTCCTTCTTTTCTATAATCCCCTCTTGTCTTTCGCCAAAGACTGCAATGTGTAGAGTTTGTAATACGCGCCGCGCTTTTCCAGAAGCTCCTCGTGAGTGCCCTGCTCGACGATCCGCCCCTTGGCAAGAACCACGATGCAGTCGGCGTGGACGATGGTGCTGAGACGGTGCGCAATCACGAAAGTGGTGCGATTTTTCATCAGGCGCTGCATCGCTTGCTGCACCAGCATTTCGGATTTGGAATCCAGCGCGGAGGTCGCTTCATCCAAAATCAAAACTTTTGGATTCTTCAAAACGGCGCGCGCGATGGCAACACGCTGTTTTTGTCCGCCGGAAAGTTGAACGCCACGTTCGCCGACCTGTTCTTCCAACCCGTTGGAGAAGTCCTCAATAAATTTTTTCGCATTCGCAATCTTGAGAGCATTATCGATTTCCGCATCCGTCGCGTCCGGTTTGCCGTAAATCAGATTGTTGCGAACTGTGTCATTGAACATGCTGACGTCCTGCGGCACGACTGCGATGTTGTCGCGCAAATTCTTGAGTCCGACCCGCGCAATGTCCGTCCCGTCCAAGAAAATCTCGCCCGAAGTCGGAATGATATATTTGGAAATGAGATCTACCAGCGTCGATTTGCCCACGCCGCTCTCTCCCACCAGCGCCACCATTTCTCCCGACTGAACCTTGAGATTGATATTGTGCAACACTTCGCGCGTCTCATTGTAGGCAAAGTAAACGTTCCGAAATTCCACGGCGCCCCGGACATTGTCTAATTTAATTTTGCCTGTTTCGTCATAATCTTCCGTTTCTTCTTCCAGCAAAGAGTAACCGCGGCGCACGGTTGCCATCCAGCGGCGCCAATGACCGATATGGTCCCCGACTCTTTGCAACGGATTCTTCATCATACCCAAATAACCGATGAAGGCGACAATTTGCGCCACACCGATACTTTGATTCTTGTAAAGAAGAACTATAATTAGTAAACACGACACGATCATCAGCGAAACAAAAACATCCTGAACAAGAAAAGTCCTGCGACCTACCTGCCAGAATTTCTCGAAATGTTCCATTACGTTGCCCTGCAATATGGCAGATACCTTGTCATTTTCAAATCTTTCCCCGGAATTGGCTTTCACTAATTTCACGTTGGCAACCGAATCATTAAGCGTTCCGTAAGCCTCCTCGTAGGACTTGTTGACATTCATAATATGCTCGCTGATGGGCTTGGAATATTTGGCGCTGATAATGACAAAAACTATTATATACGCAACAAGAACGAACAATAAAATCCAATTTATCAAATAACCGATCAAGAACAGGACACAGACCATCATCAAAATATCTCCCCCAAACCAGAAGACAATGTTGTCCAAGACATTTTCCAGAGCGCCGGAGGCTTTGGTGTAACGGGAGGCCAGCTTGCCGCTCTTGTTTTTGTTGTGATACGAAAGTTTGAGATTGATGGAGTGTTGATTGACAAGCAAGATAAAATCATTTACGCATTTAGTCGCAATCCTGCCACAGTTTACAAAAAGATAACGCATCGTCCATTCATAAAAATTCTGCGCGCAAAACCAGATAAACAGCCATTTGACGATCACCTCAAGGCTCTCATTGGCAATGATAAATTCAACTATTTTTCCGTAAATATACGGAATAAAAGCTTCTACCAAGGCACCCAAAAGCACGACACAAAAGGTCGTGTAAAATTCCTTTTTATATTTCGAGAGAAAACGCCAGAGTATCCGCACGTCTTCTCGAAAAGATTCTTGCATAAAAATTCTTCATTAAAAACAATGTCCGGCAGGGACATTTTTACTTGACTTTTATTGTATCACAAATGTTTGATATGTCAAATTAAGGAACCACAAACGGAGTAGCACGGCTTTAGCCTGCGCCGCTGTCCAACGCAGGAAGAACAAACGCTTACAATCGTTCCATTGCTTGGGACAACCGCGCAGGCTAAAGCCATGCTACTCCGCGTGATACTCCGTGAAATAAATCGCCGGATTGTCTATCTCTCATTCGCAACCAATCCGTCTGCGATTTCGACGATATCTCCCGCGCCCATCACCAGCAGAACGTCGCCCGCTTGTATTTTCTCGTCAATAAGCCTGCGAGTTTCTTCGAGGTCTTTGGCATAAAAAATATGCCCCTTTAATTTTTCATTTCTTTCGGCGATATCTTCCGCCAGATTAAGAGAGTTTACCGCCTGATCTTCATCTTCTTCGCGTCCGGCGACGTCGTAAATTTCCGAAAGGATTACCTCATCCGCCGAGTCAAAACTCTTTAAGAAATCTTGGTAGAGTCCGCGGGTGCGATTGTGCTGGTGCGGCTGAAAAACAGCCACGATCCTCCGCTCCGGATAAAATTCTTTCGCCGCAGCAATAGTCACGCTGACGGCGGTGGGGTGGTGCGCATAATCGCTGATAATCAGGGCGCCTTTGTATTTTCCTTTTACCTCAAACCTGCGCCAGATGCCGGAGAAACTTTCAAGTGATGATCTGATTTTGTCCGCGGAAATTCCCAGATAAGTCCCGACCGCAATGGCGGCAAGGGAGTTGCGGGCATTGAATTCTCCCGGAATTTGCAGAGAAAAATTTCCCAAACTTTCCCGCCCGCGCATCGCCTCGAATTCAGTTTTGCCGGATGCTATTTTGAAATCTCTGAAATAAAAATCGTTGGTATCATTCTTGCCGAAATAGATGACCGTGATTCCCGGTTTTTCGGATTTGATTTTTACCGAAACTTCGCGCGCGTTTTCATCGTCGCCGTTGCAAAAGAGCACCCCGTCCGCCGGCAAGTGCCGCGTAAAATCGAGGAATGCCATTTTCATTTCTTCAATATCCTTGTAGCAATCGGTGTGATCAAGCTCGACATTTCCCAGCACGATAATTTGCGGATAAAGACTCATAAAATTATGGCTATATTCGCACGCCTCCGCCACAAAATGTTTGCCGGCTCCGATGCGCAGATTGCCCGCATAGCGCGGCACGATGCTTCCCACCAAGACCGAAGGGTCAATGCCGCCGTCCTCCAAAACGCCCCCCAGCATCGCCGAGGTTGTAGATTTGCCGTGCGTCCCGCAGACCGCAATACCGCCTTTACCATTGAAAATCAGCCCCAAAGATTCGGCATAAGTAATGGAGCGGATGCCTTTTGCCACGGCTTGCGCCAGCTCCGGATTGGTCTTCGGGATCGAGGCGGTATGAATAACCAAATCAATATCGTCGGTTATATTTTTCGCAATCTGGGCATAACTAATCCTGATGCCCGTTTTTTCCAGATCTTCCGTCACCCGAGAAGGCTTGATATCCGACCCTTCAACTTCTTTGCCCTGAGCTTTCATATAGCGCGCAATGGCACTCAGTCCGATGCCGCCGATGCCAATAAAATATATTTTCTTAAGTTCTTCGATTTTAATTTTTTCCATATTTGTTGTTTATAATATATTTGATAAAACTAAAACGGATTTGAGGGTCATATGCAATACGTGGTTCCAATCACACATCACAGGCAGCCTCTAATATATCCGATATATTTTGCATTATGGACCACGCCAGAAATGGCGTGAACCACGCAGGATGGAATGTTCTTGCGCGGCATTTCACACCATTTCTGGTGTGGTCCGGATATACAAAAGGGATTTCTGATGCAAATTTTTGGTGTCCGCTATAGAGTCCTGTATTGAGTATGACCAGCTTTATTTCGCCCATTTCAGAATTTCATCCGCCACCACATCCGCCGCTTCGGGATGCGCCAGCTTCCTGGTCTCGCGCATCATCTCCATCATTTTCAGCTTATCCGTAAAAAGGTTGCGTATGACATCAAGAAAAAGATGCGGCTTGAGATTTTTCTCATTGACCAAGATTGCCGCGCCGGCTTCCGAGTAGAAAAAGGCGTTGCGATTCTGGTTGTCACTTTCGGAATCGGACATCGGAATCAAAATACTCGGTTTTCCCACCAGCATTATCTCCGCCACGGTATTGGCACCCGCCCTGCTCACCACCAAATCACAGACGGCATAAGCGTTGGCGAGAGACTGCTTCATAAAGGGAAATAAGTGATAGTCTTCCAAAAAAGGAATGTTCAGCTTCCGAATATATGCCTGAATTGCTTCATGATCCGTGATTCCGCACTGATGGATTACTTCGTATTTTTCCAAAAGTTCCGGCAGAATTTCCACAACCAATCCGTTGATCTCGTGCGCCCCCTGGCTGCCGCCCATAACGAAAATCACCGGCTTGTCGCCGTCAATCGAGAATTTCCGCTTGCTCTCTTCGTAATCGGCCGTCGCTACGGATGCATCCACGGGATTTCCCGAAAAAAATACTTTGGAGGCGGGATAAAATTCCTTGGTCTGCTCAAAGGAGACAGCAATTCTTTTGGCAAAACGAGAAATAAATTTGTTGATGTCGGAAGGCACCACGTCCGATTCGTGCAAAATAATCGGGATCATAAATATTTTTCCCACTATCGCCACCGGCAACGACACATAGCCGCCCTTAAGGAAAATGATATCGGGCATATAACTGAACATACCAAATACAACCCGTTTGAAATTCCTGAGAGAAGTTAGAAGATTCGTTTTCTTATTTTCCTGACCGTGATCAAGAAGCTGGAAATTTATGTCGGTATTATGAACGAAAGTTCTCAAGATATCGCTTTCGGTACTGACAAGCATAAACTCCACCGTTTCATGAATGTTATCCTCTTTGGTTTTTGCCCGAAGCGTCTCATAGACGGACACCAGTGGAGCCAGATTTCCTGCGGTAGATTCTCCCGCGAGTAAAATTCTCATATGTTTCGGTTATTTATTTAGGACTTACAGGTTTAGCTGGTCATTGCAAGAAGGTACTCCTGTTAAAGGAAACAATCAATATCTGTCATATAAAGGAATTAGCAATAGTGATATACTTAAGGGCAGGAGGAAGAGACTAAACTGTCAATGGCTTAGAGCCACTCGAAATACTATTGTCTC
>JBAXYM010000020.1:0-24374 GCA_041670805.1 Patescibacteria group bacterium | reverse complement strand
CGAAAATGGCAGCACCGAAACATCAGCTCTGATTACAGTCACTGAAAAACAGGAACCCGGTCCAACACCGATTAAACCTGTGGCTAAGTTTGAAGTTGACAAAACAGAAGGCGAAGCCCCTCTAAATGTTCAGTTTACTGACAAATCCACAGGAGCCCCCACCGCATGGGAATGGAACTTTGGGGATAAAGTAAGTTCGAAGGAGCAAAATCCTTTCCATACTTACACCACACCAGGGACATATGAGGCAACACTGACGATCAACGGCTCCACCGCCTCGACGAAGATTCAGGTTTTTGAACCTAAATCACCGACTAAGGCAGATCCTAAAGCAATCTTTGTCCTCAGTCCAGAAGAGGGCTACGCTCCTTTGACAGTGGAATTTACTGATATGTCAAAGAACGCGAAAAAATGGAATTGGGACTTTGGGGACGGAAATACCTCGACGGAAAGAAGCCCTGTGCATATTTATACAAAAACAGGTCGCTTTACCGTCAGTCTAATAGTTTCCAATGAAAACGGAGAAAACTCAGTATTGGAAACTGTTATAGTAAAAGCTGAAAAAGCTGAAGAAGAGAAGCCTTCCTCCTCCGGCCACAAAAGTTGCGGAGGAATGACTTATACTCCCCCTGTTCCGGTCAAGGATAAAAAAGTTTGTCCCGATGAACAAACGACAGTTCCTCCTCTCACATCACAAGAGTCGAAAACCGCTAAAGTTTGCCCCACTAGACAAACAACAACCCCTGACAAAAAGGTAAGACCCGTCACAAAAAAAACAGGAGTCAGTATCTGTAAGACCGCTCCAAAAATAATAATAAACGAGAACGGCAAGACAGAAAGACTCAGCATCGGAATAATAGACATCATTCAGAATATCAAGATTGATGAAAAGAATTCCGCAGGACATCACAGTGGTGCACGGTTGCGGATACTTCCAAAGATAGGCTTTAATGCCAGTATCATCCAGAAAGACGATCAGGGTCTTTCAATACAATTCGATAGCAAATGTTCTCGCGACGTGAGCGGGTGGTATTGGAACTTTGGAGACGGGGCTAAGTCAATCGAACAAAATCCTTCCCATACTTACACTGCACCGGGAAGATACACAGTGAGTCTAGTTGTTGTAACAGGAGATGGATACATAAAGTTAACAAAGATAGATTATATTTATGTAAAAAATATGCAGCCAAACTGAATCAGTTTTAAGCTGCGGTACCGATGAACGAACGAAAAGGGGAGAATGACAACCGTCAATATAATGGCTTGTCAATCTCCCTTATTTTTATTTTATACTCGGAGTAGCAGACTTCAGCCTGCGCCGCTGTCCAATGCAAGAAAAACAGACATATGCATTCGTTCTATCCGCTTGGGACAACCGCGCAGGCTAAAGCCAGCTACTCCGCATCGTATTTCACATCGTATTTCACATCACACTCCGCATTGCGCTCCGTTCCCCCTCCTCCTTTCCTCCATATGCCGGTTTTGCCCAACCATTGACAAATATATTTATCTATGCTATATTTTCGATTGAAGACTAACGACAATTCTTTTGCAGCTTTATTTTTTATAAATAAAAATTCTGACCTTAAGGATAATCGGGTCAGACTTTTTATTTTTTACACCAAGATATAATGGAAACAAAGACATTCAACGGACTCGGCATCAGGCCTGAGATCCTGGAGAGTTTGAACAAACTAAAGTTCACGACTCCCACACCCATTCAAAGCCAAGCGATTCCCGTGGCTATAGAAGGAAACGACGTAATCGGAATCGCCCAGACCGGAACCGGCAAGACGCTGGCTTTCGGCATTCCCACAATCCAAAAACTTCTTGCCTCGCAAGGTACGGCACTTATTATCTTGCCCACGCGCGAATTGGCGCTGCAAGTTGACGAAGCCTTGAATCGAATTGTCCGGAATTTCAATATGCGCTCAGCCGTATTGATCGGCGGCCAAAATATGAACAAACAGTTGCGCGACCTCAGGGTGAACCCGCGCATCATCATTTCCACGCCCGGACGGCTTATCGACCACTTGGAAAGAAAAACCGTGCGCTTGGACAGAGTACAAATTCTGGTATTGGACGAGGCGGACCGGATGCTCGATATGGGATTCGCGCCGCAGATTAAAAGAATTTTGCAAGAAGTTCCCAAGGAAAGGCAGACAATGCTTTTTAGCGCCACGATGCCCGCGGAAATCGTTGGCATCGCCAATCAATATATGAAAACCCCTTTGCGCGTCGAAGTCGCCCCCGCGGGAAGCGCGACCGATAACGTTACGCACGAAATATTTTTCGTGAAAGAAGGCTCCAAATTGGCGCTTTTGGAAACGATTGTCAAAGAGAAAAAAGGAAGCATCCTCGTATTTTCCCGAACCAAACATGGCGCCAAACGCATCGCGTTCGCGTTGCGCAAGATGGGATTTACCTCGACCGAGATTCATTCCAACCGCACCCTGGCTCAAAGAATGGCCGCGCTTGACGGTTTCAAGAAAGGCAAATATCAAGTTATGGTCGCGACTGACATCGCCGCCCGAGGCATTGATGTCAAAGGCATCGAAGTCGTAGTGAACTACGATCTGCCGGATTCTCCGGAAGACTACGTGCACCGCATCGGCAGGACCGGCCGCGCCGACGACCTCGGTCACGCCATTTCTTTCGCCACGCCGAGACAGGCTTACGACATTAGAACAATCGAAAGATTGATCAAAAAAGAACTGCCGGTTTCCCCGCTCCCCGAGTTGCTGAAACTGGACGCGGGTATAATGGACGGTATGCCGGAAAGAGGCGAATCGAGAGAACGCGGCAGCGAAGGCGGAAGAAGTTTCCGGGGCGAGAGCCGCGGACGCAGCGCTTCCGGCAGCCGTTATGGGAGCAGACAGCCTGCTTCAAATGACAGAAGTCGCAGCAGTGAAAGACCTGGGGAAGAAAAACCTTTCAGGGGGCAGAGCGAGAGACGAGGCTTTCTGCCCAAGAGAACTCCGGCGCGCGCTTTTGAAAACAAAACACCTCGGTCGGCTGTTCCCGCTACCGCCGCCGAGAAAGGGAAAAATTTTTACGCCGATTTTCCAGAAAAAAGTTTTTTCAAGTCCGATGACTATCAGAAGTCCGATCGCATCGGCGCCAAGCAGAGTTTTAGCGGATCTGACAGACCTGCCAGACCGCAAGCTCCGCGAGGGAAAGTGCCTTACCAAAGAAAAGACTCCCCTGTTTCCGCCAGACCGAAAGTAGCAAGTGCTAACTCCTCCGATGATTATATGTCCCAGGAAGAATTGCACAGCACTTTCAACAGCCATAAACGAAAGGGAGGTATGCGTCCCAGTTTCGCCGCCGCCAACCGAAACGCGCAACACGGACACAAGCAAACTTCTTCAAGATAAAGATTGCGAAATATAAAAGACACCTGTCAAAAGGTGTCTTTTTTTGTGTGAAGAATTAACAGAAGTGGAAACATTTCGTCATCCTGAGGTACTCCGAAGGATCCCGTTCTTTCCTGCATAAGTTCGGGATTCTTCACTCCACTATCGTTGCGTTCAGAATGACGGCGATTGTATATGCTTGTTTTTTCCTTTTGCTCGACCGAGACCCTCGACTGCAAACAAGCGACCGGTCTTATTTCAAAAAAGGATTTTGCATGTCAAAAATTATTCGCGGCGTATGATTGTCGACAATGTCCTCGGAAACTCCGTATTTCTCCCGATATAACACGTCGACCGCGCACACCCGGCACTTGTCGTACTCGAATCCCAAAAGCTCGACCGCTTCTTGCACCATCTCCTCATTTTTTCCTTCTACTTCAAGAAACGGTTCCAGAAAAGGCCATTCGTCGATTGTCACTTCGCACTGTCCGAGCATCCATATTTCCCGACGCTTTTCCTGTTCCGCCTTTTTTATCCCGCCCAAAAGAGTTAAGAATTTGCAGGCATCCTCGGTATTTTCGGCAATAAAAAAATATTCTTGCTGATCGGTAATCTTTTCGCCATCGACAATTTTAAGGCTCATTGTGACTCTATCGCTCTCTTCACGCACCCGCATCCAACCGCCTTTTATCTTCCTCTCCTCGGGGAGATTAAAAACGATATGCTTTTGGATGTGTGAATTTTTCTGCAAAACCGCGCCGCTTTTTTGCAAGCGGCGGCGCGCGTCTTCAATGTCTATTTGAGGAACGGTCACTTCGAATTCAATCATGGTTTTCCCGTAAATTATGGTTGCAATATTTCTTCCGGCAAAATCTTAACCGACTTTACTTCCGCAAATTGCTTGGCAGTCGACTCAATTTGCGAGCGCATTATCCCCACCCGGCAGGAACCGCCCGAGGTCTTGTTTTGCGGATCCTTGAAAGTTAAAGTCAAAACGCCGTTTGCGTCCAACGCGGATTTCTCCAGTTCAAAGCCCTCCAGCGGATACTCGGTTGAGATGCCGGAATTTTTCTCCTCCGCAGTCAGTTTGCCTCCGATAAGAAGTTTGATTGTATCTTCGACGACAAAATCGTTTTTGGCTATAATCCGTTTTACCTCCGTCAATCCGTCCTTGGAGCACTTAATATTGCCCGTCGCATCCTTGTCTTTGGATTCATTATAATAATAGAGCGACACTTGCTGCGTTTGTTTCGCCTCGCCGAAAGCCACCGGCACGATCAGCTCGTCGTCATTTTCCGGCAATCCGGACGGATTATCTTTTTGCAAAACCAGAGTCCCCTTCGCCGTAGTCGGCGCCTCAAAATTCAGCGTTGCCTCAAAGGGCACAAATTCTTCCGTCATCCAGTCCGACTTGGCTTCGGCAATCGCCGTCCCCAGCTCTTTGCCGGCGGCATCATAAACTCTGATCGGAAAAGACGCTTCGTTGAACCAGAGGCCGCGCGCCTCGCCCGTAATTTTTACCGGGCTTTGGATTGTATCGTTGGGTCGCGGCGTGGCAATGCGCACGAGATCCGTTTTTTCCAGCTCGTTGCCAATATCTTCCACAAAAGTTCTCCCGTCCGGAGTCCGGCACTGTCTTGGATAAGATTCTTCGGTCGTATACCCTGCAGACAAACATTCGTCGAAATTATTCACCACGGCGACTTGCGGCACATTGTTGCCGCCATCGGTATTTTCATCCACTTTGTCCCAGTAATAATATACCGTCGCCCCCATCAGCGCGAGAAGAACCGATGAAACGACCAGTGCTTTGTCACTTTTTTTCATATTTTTTCGTTATTGGCTTAACCCTTGTCTTGATTATACCACACAAAAACCAAAACGAAGAAATTATAAGGTTGGATTTCGGATTATGAATTTCGGATCACGCCAGAAATGGCGTGAACCACGCGGGACAAAACGTTTTTGCGTTGCATTTCACACCATTTCTGGTGTGGTCCGGATGCAAAAAGCATTTCGGATCTTGGATTAATACGAGCCTTTGGTGTCTGCTATAAAATTGTATTTTACATATACCCCCATTATGATTATCGCCTACTCTTTTTCAATCACCAGCATCGCCTTCACTGCCTTGTCAATCGGCTCGTCAAATCCGGTCTTATAATCGCGAATCGAGTCCATAAAAATTTCATAGTCGTATTTATAGCCTTCACCGAATCGAGTCCCGGGATCGTTGGTGATAAATTCCTCCGTGTCATCATCATAACCAATCACGACCATCTCGTGCCTCTGCGGTCCCGGCGCGGTATACTGCGGATTCTTGAGCTTCGTTCCGTCCATCGGCACGACCACCGGATTTCCCTTCGCAATTTCTTGCTTGATATCCGCGGCGCTGATGTCATATTTCGTAAAAGATTTTTTATAACCGTAATATTCGCGCCAAAATTTCAAAGTGTCCTCCAAAGAAAGATCATAAACTCCGCCGTAATTCTTCTCTTCAAATTCCGACATCGCAAAAATTTCCGTCAGTGCGATTTCTTTCGTCAACTTCTCGCCTTGCATCCAAGAGTGCGCCATCAAAAGAGACGCCTCCTCGCAGCCGTGCTGCTGCTTCGGATCCGCCCAATCTCCGAAAGGCGCTTGCGAAATAAAAGGAACGTCCGCAACTGCCGCCGTTCGCGGCAGGGACGTTTCTTCCGGCTCACGAACTTCTTTTTGCGTCGAAGCCGCATCTTCTTGCTGGACATTTTCTTTGCTTCCATCTACGGCGGAATCATCCACCTTGGTATCGGTACTTTTTTCCTCCACGCCGGGAGCCGAAACGAACGACCTCCCGCCGTCTCCATTATTGAGAAAATATATTCCCAAAAGAATCAGAGGGATGGCAATGAAATAAATTTTGCGATTTACTTTATGACTCATATTTGTAAAAGATTGATTACCCGCACTTTTTATCAACGCCGTCCTTCTCTTTTATGATCTCCAGCTTCTCCTCCCGATTCAACGTCTTGATTCTGAATTCTTCTTTTGACGCCGAGGACCGCGTGCGAAACTTTCTTGAATAAATCAATTCCACCGGCCGACGCGCCTTTGTATATTTTGCACCCAATTTTGAGCCGTTATGCTCCTCAACTCTCCGCTTCAAATCCACCGTGATTCCGGTATAAAGCGTATCATCCGCGCACCGCAATATATAAAGATAATACATACGTTTTCAAAATAATAATCGCCCACTGCGCTAATTATCTCATACTCAAAAACAAAGTCAAAACAACTTAGGGCTTACGCGACTAATACTGTTTGCCATTGCGCGGAGCCGGTACTCCGGGCGACGCGGCAATCCCGATACTGGAGCTTGACTAACTCTATTTGTCATCCCGAAGGAGTACTCGACTGAGAGACCTGAGAAATGCACGAAAACTTTGTCGGTATTGTTTTTTCAATAGAATTATATTTGCATGGTATTATTCCCAGATTTCTCAATCGGAGTACCTCATTTCGAAATGACAAATATTTGATTATTTCTTTTAACAGGAGTATCTTCTCGCAACGACAAGCTAAACGCGCAAGTCCTATAAGTATAGAAGTACAACCTAAGCCATTTTAAAAATCATATATCACCGCTTTTCATTTCAAAACCCCAAAAGCCCGGTCGAAACGACTGGGCCGATAAAAAATTATTTATTTGTTTTTTGGAGCTACCGATCTTCGTTTGCCACATTTTCACTTTTTACGTCCGCATTCATCGTTTTTACTTTTTCATATGCCTCTTTCAGGCTGATAAATCTTTCGTCCTTCTCGTACAACTTTTTAAGCGCCCCCGCATTCAAATTTCCGTCTCTACTCAATAGCTTAGTCCCTTTTGAATGGGTGTAAATAGAATACCAATTTCCCATTTCGCTATATCGAGTAACAAACAAATAGGTCTCGCCTTCTTTCATCAATCCATTGTCTTGCTCTTTGACCGGTTTGTCGGTAGCGACAGTTATATCGTCAGATGTTCGATACAAAACCCCGTTTTTGTAACCGCCCGACTGGCTGACAATGGCCTTTCCTTGCAAATCTCCTTTTATATTGTAAAGGACTTCTACTTCAAATTGCGTTTCAGGTTCTTCAAATCTTGCTCGAGTCCCCACTTGCTTTACGACCTTGCCTACAAAGACATTGCTCACTGCGCTCATAGTCCCCTCATAACTATCCAGCTCTTGCCCCCATTGAGAAGTAACCACATTGGTAACTGGTAGTTTAATCACATTAAAATGCATTCCAACCCCGATAGAGAAGACTACCGCTATACTGCCGATAATAATGGATATTAAATTGTGTTTTTTAACCATTTTTGAATTTTATATTAATAAATTTTGCATGTAGCAAAGTTGCGAAGTATCCGGCAAAATATATTTTTGAGCAAAAAATACGTTTCTCGATCTCTTCTTTTCCGGAAACCCCAAAGCAAATTTTTAGGGAGTCCTGCTAATTAAAACAAACTTTTTCTTAGTATCCCCATAAATATCGATAATCAGAAACATCTTGAGTCCCTAATGCCGTTCTGGAAGTTACAGATCTATACATGACATTTCCGGAAAGCCCGTGGTCATTTAGTCCAAGTGCATGCCCAAGTTCATGTGTAGCGGCCATCTGTCTCTGAAAAACCGAATAGTTATTTAAATAGTATTGATTCAGTTTTATGGAATCCGTATAATAATAATAGTGAGTATATCTTCCTGGAATATTTTTCCACTCACCATCCCCCCTATTTACGTCAGACACTGTTAAATCTTCATATGTATAAAAGTTATCTGGAGCAAGGTTAATTTTATTCAATGCATTCCACGTATAAATTGCTGCATACCACTGCGTAGAATACACCGTTGACCCTCCCCATCTTATCTCCCCGGAATCCACAGACGATACTCCGGTTAGATAGTGTGCAGCATTAGCCATACTTGCCGGTATCAAAAAAATTGCCAGAAACAATACCAGAATTTTCTTTTTCATTTTTTTAAGATAAATTTATTTAATTGTTTTTATGTCGACCATTTTATTATATTATACCACAACCAACAACCTTAACAAGCGAGAACTTGAGATCTTATCTGATTAATTCGGAAGTATATTAATCTTATAAAATATGCTATCATACAAACATAAAATTTCACACTCAAAACTGTTTCAAATATTATGAAAGACCTTCTAAAACAATATTTCGGCTATGATGATTTTCGCCCATTGCAGGCGGAGATCATCGAAAACGTTCTCCAAAAAAACGACACTTTCGTGCTGATGCCGACCGGCGGGGGCAAGTCCCTCTGCTACCAGCTGCCGGCGCTCAAATTCGGAGGCATCACGCTCGTAGTCTCGCCGCTGATCGCGCTGATGAAAGATCAGGTGGACGCGCTCCAGTCTTGCGGCATCCGCGCGGAATTTATCAATTCCAGTTTGTCGGCTTCGGAGATACAAAGCATCTGCGAACGGGCAAAAAGCGGCGAAATCAAAATCCTCTATATCGCGCCGGAAAGATTCGCCCTTGCCGGTTTCCATAAATGGATAACGTCTCTAAATGTAAGCTTAATTGCCATCGACGAAGCGCATTGCATATCCGAATGGGGGCACGATTTCCGCCCGGAATATCGCAATCTCCGCTCGCTGCGCAAACTTTTCCCCAGCGTGCCGCTCATCGCACTCACCGCCACCGCCACCGACAAAGTCCGCAAAGACATTATCGACCAGCTCGAACTTCAGGATGCCAAACTTTTCATCTCAAGTTTTGATCGGGAAAATCTGCACCTTCGCGTCGTGGAAAAAAAGAACGCCTTCCTCAAGTTGCTGGATATTTTGGATAAATATAGGAACGACTCTTCCATTATTTATTGCTTTTCGCGCAAAGAGACGGAGACGATCACGGAAAAACTCATCGGCAACGGTTTCAACGCCTGCGCATATCACGCAGGGCTTTCACGCGAGGACAGAAAAAACGCTCAGGATCTTTTCATCAAGGACAAAGTAAATATCATCGTCGCCACCATCGCTTTTGGCATGGGAATCGACAAGCCGGACGTGCGACTGGTCGTGCATTATACCTATCCCAAAACTCTTGAGGGTTATTATCAGGAAATCGGCCGCGCCGGTCGAGACGGACTGCCGAGCGAATGCGTAATGTTTTACACCCAGGCCGACACGCGCAAGCACGAATTTTTCATAGACCAAATTTATGACCCGATTTTGAAAGCCCGTGCCGAAGCCAAACTGGGAGAAATGCTGCAATACGGCGAGCTTACCACTTGCCGGAAAAAATATATACTCCGCTATTTCGGAGAAGAACTGGAAAAAGAAAATTGCAGCGGCTGCGACATTTGCCTCACGGAGAAAGTGATGTTTGACGCGACCGTCATCGCCAAGAAAATCCTTTCCGCCGTCGTACGAACCGAAAATCGATTTGGCAAAGGCTATGTCGTCGACGTGCTGCGTGGCAAAAGAAATCAGAAAATCGCGGCTAACGGACACGACAAACTTTCCGTCTTTGGCATTGTCGAAGATTTTTCCGAAAATGAGCTTGGTCAAATAATCAATCACCTGGTCGGTTTGGAATATCTGCGAAAAAGCGAGGGCAAATATCCGACACTTTGCATTACGCGCAAAGGCGTTGAATTTTTAAAGAGTAACGAAACGCTGGAAATTCCGAAACCGCAAACCGACATTATAAAAGAGGCGGCAACCGGACCGCTCGACTACAACGCTGAGATGTTTGAGCTTCTGCGCAAACTGCGGAAAGACTTGGCAGAAAAGGCCAACGTTCCACCCTTCGTCATCTTCGGCGATTCCAGTCTGCAAGAAATGGCATATTATTTTCCCCAAGATAAGCAGACATTTTCCCGCATCACCGGCGTAGGCGCCAAAAAGCTGGAAGATTTGAGCGCACCGTTCTTGCGCGTAATTGTGGATTTTACCGCGAAAAATAGTCTGACCCCTCTTGAAATTCCCGACAGGCCGGCGGTCAGAATCATAAAGAATCCTTTATCCAAAACCGCAAAGATAACTCAAGAACTCGTTTCGCAAAAAATCCCTCTCGAAGAAATCGCGAGGAGGCAAAATTTCAAAGTCGGAACTATCATAAATCACATTGCTCAATTGGCGGAAGAGGGAAAAGCGCCGGACCTGGGCTATATAGATTTTCCTCCGGATAAATTAGAAAAAATCCGCGGCGCTTTTACAGCGTGCGGCGACGAAAGGTTAAGACCGATCTTCGACTATCTCGAAGGCAAATATTCTTACGACGACATTCGCCTGGCAGGAATACTGATAAATTCGAAGAAATAAAGGAAATGGCATCCTGTAGAGACGCCGATTCATCGCGTCTCTGAATGTGGGATAAAACCTTTTTGTGTGATAATTGAGACGCGATGAATCGGCGTCTCTACAAAAAACAATTATTCAATATTCAACCCTATCAGATATTCTTAATCAAAAAGCCCGCCAGCGAATCTCGCCCCGGTGATTTTGCCCACAAAATCCTCCTGCATCTTTTTGACTTCTTTCTTGTTCGCACGGATGAATTCTTTCAAGTCCTTATCTGAACGCGCCTGCAGCTCTTTATCCAAGATAATCGCCTCCTCTCTGGTTTTCAGCGTCATCTCGTTGAACCCCGTCAGACACATTCCCGCAAGCGAACGCACTCGCGAAAGCGCCACATACCCCATGCCGTATTCGAAAGTCTTGCGCAAATCCATCTCCGCCGCATCCAAACTCATCCCCTGGCTCTTGTGCACCGTAATCGCCCATGCCAGCCGCAGCGGCACTTGCCGCACCGAAGCGACGACCTCCTTGCCGTCTTCAATCGTCCATTGCTCGGGGCTGGCCTCGATTATGCTCCCGTCAAAAGTCTCCACCACGGGAAAACCGCTCTCACTGCCAAAATCCGTCACCTTGCCCAAAGTACCGTTAACAAAACCTTTGCCGAAATTGTTTTTAACAAACATCACCGTCGCTCCGACCTTGATCCCCAAAAGCTGCGGCGCCAAGCAGTAGCCTTTTTTCAAATTCTCCACCAGCTTCCCCAGCCCCTCTCCTTCCATCTCAAAAATACGCTCTTCGCCTTTGATTTTATCAAGCTCGTGCAAATTATAATTTTCCACGTCAATATTGTGCGTGTGCAGCTTCGTCGGACGAATCGCGGATTTCACCTCTTTGCCAAGCCTTTTTTCCAAAATTTTTCGCGTCGCTTCCGTCACTTCCCCTTCCCGTATTTCCCGCAGCACTTGCAAAAACTTCTTGTCCGACTGCCGATGCTGCTCCTCAAGATAGCAAATTTTCAAATCCATCTCGTTCCAAATTTGCGACTCGGTAACAAAACGCGCGTCCTTGCCGCTTCGCCCCACCGGAGGCAGCTGAAAAAAATCTCCGCAAAAAACCGCCTGCATTCCGCCAAAAGGACGCATGTCTTCTTTGAAAGCTTGGCAGATCCGATTTACAAGATCCAATTGCTTGGCGCTAAGCATCGAGATTTCATCAATGATCAGCACTTTGGTAAGCGCCACGCTGCGCGCCAGATAATTCTTTTTCTTGAGCGCGTTGATTTTGTCCGGCAAAAGATCCTCTTCAATCCCCATTCCGCACCAAGAGTGAACGGTGCGCCCGCCCAGATGCGTCGCCGCAATACCGGTCGAAGCCGTAACCGCCACCGCCACTTCATTCTCACGCAAATATTTTATATATTCCGTCAGCAAAAAAGTCTTGCCCGACCCCGCCGGCCCGGTCAAAAAAACATTCTCCCCTGTCTTAAGTATTTCCAAGGCCTCTTTTTGTTTCATAATTTGCTTTTATCCCAACTGATTTTATTACCGCCCAAAATATTTCTTCAAACCCCCGCGCATACGCAATTCTTTCTTCCGGCTTTGTGTCCGGACCACACCGGAAATGGTGTGAAATGCCGTGCAAGAACGTTCTGTCCTGCATTGTTCACACCGTCTCTGGTGTGATCCCATAATCCACAATCCATAATGCAAAATACATCGGGTATGTCAGAATTGATTTTTATCTTTTGATTTGGCTATTTAAAGAAGCGATTCAAGGTGCGGGTGAGACGGCTAACAAAAAGCCTCTATCTCAGTTCCTTCCGTCCGAATTAAAAAACCGGCTTTGTGTCCGGATCACACCGGAGATGGTGCGAAATACTGCGCAAGAACATTCCGTCCTGTATTGTTCACACCATTTATGGTGTGTAATCCATAATGCGAAATACATCGGGCATATCAGAGACTATTTACCACCTAAATTGTATAGCCGGAACCATATATTGTTATGACCCAAAAACGCTTTTTCTAGTCAATCAATTTTATCCTTATCCCCAACACACCATATTTTTCTTCATCTTCCGGAGTATAAATTTCATACATGCTCCGCTTGAGATAATCCTTTTCCGACTCTTTGTGCCCCAGATACGCCGCCGGCAAATCCCGGATCAAGTCAAAAAATTTTTCATAAACCAATAGTCCGATCACCTTGGTCTTTACTTTTTCCTGCGGATTCTCCATACTGCGGAATTCAATTTCATCTCCGACCTTGACCTGCCGCCGTTTCTCGTCATAAAGCCGAAGCTCAAGAATCTTCTCTCCGCTCTTCATTTTGCCAAATGGCACCGGTTGTAATTTCATCTGATAAAGCATAAGGACTAACGATTATTTTCTTGCCTTAATAATAACATAATTTTTTCATAGATTCAACAGATTTTACAGATTATTTGATAGCTCCGTTAATAAATTTTCTACAAATTATCCCACCGTGTCATTCTGAGGTACTCCGAAGAATCCCGTTCCGTCCTGCGTAGGTCCATAATTCTTCAATGCGCTGTCACTCCGTTCCGAAGATGCTCCGATTGAGAAATCCGGGAATAATGTTATGCAAATAAATTTTACTGTAAAAATAATATCGGCAGAGCCTTGTGCATTTCTCAGATCTCTCAGTCGAGTACTCCTTCAAAACCATATCTATTCGATATAGAGTTATTGACCTTATCCTCCTTCCGCTTTCATTTCTTCAGTATTTCCGCCAGCGGTCGAAATTCTTCCACTTTAGTTCACCATCCTCTCTCTGTAGAGACGCCGATTTATCGCGTCTCTGAACGCAGGATTTAACGTTTTGATGCGATAAACCAGACGCGATAAATGGCGTCTCTACCCAAAATATTCGTCCTTATCCCAATTTGCCGGATTATTGCAAATATATTCCCGAATCCTTAACAGCGATTCATCCCTCCTGATAACATGGTCATAAAATCGCGGTTGCCAAGCGAAGTCCCTCCCCTTGAAGATTTTATTAATTTCAAAAGAACACCTGCCCTTATACCACCGAATAATCTTTGCCAATGAATCGGACATCATCAGATTTCTCTCCCCTGTCGCACCCCCTGTAATACAATTTGCCTTGCATTCCGTAGAGACGCGATTTATCGCGTCTGATTTTTCAATAGAAACCGTTTTATCCGGCATTCCGTAGAGACGCCGATTCATCGCTTCTGATTCTTTGGACAAAATCTTTTTATCCGGCATTCGAAGACGCGATAAATCGGCGTCTCTACAATTCGAATAATCGATAATTATTATCCCATGAATATGGTTGGGCATCACGACGAATTCATCCGGTTTCGCAAACGTAAAATGATCGGGAATCTCTGCCCAATATTTCCCCGCAAGCTTTCCCGCCTCCGACAATTGCATCTTGCCATCCACAATTTCACCAAAATAATGTCGATGATTTTTGGAACAAATCGTTACAAAATAATATCCATCCGTAGAATAATCAAATTCGCGCAACCGCGCTGAAGCGATGCGATGTTTATTTTTAAATTTATGATCACCGTCTATCATAAATCCGTTTTACAAATTACATAGAACTATCTTCTTGACATATTATACCATAAATCATACCACCTGCCCCTTCGCAGAGACGCGATTCATCGCGTCTAATCCTTCAGGCAAAAATATTCAATCCCGCGTATTGATTTATCGCGTCTGGTTTTTCGATAGAAACCGTTTTGTCCGGCATTCCGTGTAGAGACGCGATTTATCGCGTCTAATTTATCATGTCAAAACGTCAAATCCCGCGTTCAGAGACGCGATAAATCGACGTCTCTACCAAAAAACATCCCACCGTACCATAGGCAAACCACCCGTTACTGCAAAAAAGAATTTCCCCCTTGACCAAATTTATATTAGCTGCTAATATAATAATCTGTTAACATAATAACCCGATAACATATGTCAAAAAGAACGGAATCAATCGAAGAAATCTTTGAAACTTTTCGTATCATTAAACATCAGTTGGCGGAAGGATTTGTCTTTCCCAAAGACAGTCCCATCACTCCCGCACAAGGCTTTGTCCTGCATTTCATCGCCAAAAGCAATGAAAGCAGCGTCAAAGAAATCGCAGAGAAGATGCACGTGACTTCCAGCGCCGCCACTCAGTTAATCGATGCTTTGGTAAAAAACGGTTTTTTAAAAAGAAAAGAGGATACGGAAGACCGTAGGGTCGCCCTGCTCACCCTTTCCGCCGAGGGCAAGAAAAAAATCGCCTATACGAAAGAAAAGGGAATGGAAAAAATGAAAGGGCTGTTCAGTCCCCTAAGCGACGCGGAGATGGAAACCTATCTCAGGCTTAATCGAAAAATTGCCAAGAATTTACGCCAATAATTATTACAAAAATGGAAAACATACAACATGCCGAAATAAAAGGCTACCCGACGACAAAACCTAAACCGAAGCAAGGATTCAAAAGATGGATTCCCCTCTTGGTAATGGCGATGGCGCTGGGGATTATCATTCTCGATACTACGATTTTGAACGTATCGATGCGCGCCATCATCGGCGATTTTCACACCGACATCAAAAGCTTCCAGTGGGTCATTACCACTTACTCTCTGATACTTGCGGCCTTCACCATTACCGGCGGGCGGTTGGGCGACCTTTTCGGGCGCAAGAAAATGTTCATTACCGGCGCAGTGCTTTTCGGCATCGGCTCTTTTATGACTTCAATCGCAAACAGCGTCGGCTTTATGATTCTGGGCGAGGCTGTGATTGAAGGCATCGGAGCATGCCTAATGTTGCCGGCAACGCTTTCACTCCTGCGTTCCACATACAGAGGGCGCGATTTGCAGGTCGCATTCGGCATCTGGGGCGGAATTGCGGCCGGGGCGGCAACGCTGGGACCGGTTGTTGGCGGATATTTTACCACTTATTACAGTTGGCGCTGGGCTTTTCGCTTCAACGTGATTGTGGCGATATTTTTGGTAATTGCCGCGAGCGTTTTTATCAAAGAATATCGCGACGAAGAAGAAAAACCGACAATCGACCTGATGGGCGTGGCACTCTCGGCACTCGGTATGCTCTCCTTGGTTTTCGGCTTTATCGAATCCTCGACTTACGGCTGGTGGAAATCCAAAGAAATATTTTCGCTCTTCGGTCGTACCCTTGACTTGGGCGGGCTTTCTCCGACTCCCGTTTTTGTAGTTTCGGGTATCGTAATCGTGGCGCTTTTCTTCCGTTGGGAAAAACGAATGGAACGACTCAATAAGACACCGCTCATCTCCACCAAGCTTTTCAAGAATAAAACTTTTATGACCGGATCAGGCGTATCTTCCATCATCTCTTTGGGGCAGGCGGGACTTATTTTCTCCGTTCCGATATATTTGCAATCGGTGCTGGGACTGGACCCGATCGAAACGGGAATTGCCATGATACCGATGAGCGCAGCCACTATCGTCGCCGCACCGCTATCGGCATATCTCACCAAACGCATCGCCCCCAAGCGCATCATTCAGGCCGGCATCGTCTCGGACATAATAGGTTTCACACTTATGTATCTGAGCTTACGCGTTGGCGTAGATCAATGGGCTCTCGCGCCCGGCTTCCTTTTCTTCGGAATAGGCATGGGATTTATGATGGCACAGGCCAGCAATCTCACCCTCTCCGCCGTCTCCGTGCAGGAGTCAGGTGAAGCCTCGGGAACGACCAACACCATCAGACTTTTGGGACAAGCTCTCGGCTCTGCGGTAATGGGCGCAATCCTCATCTCCTCTCTCTCCTCCAGTCTCGTCAGCGGCGTAAATCAAAGTCGCGTCATTCCCGATGATATGAAACCGGCGCTGTCCGAAACGGTGGCAAAACAATCCTCCAATATCGAATTTGGCGGCGACGCAGCATTGGCAAGCGCAGGCTCATTGCCGCAAACAGTCCGCAATGAAATCATTTCCATCAGTCACACTGCCACCGTCGAATCCACCCGCGAGACTCTTCTTTGCGGAATAGCTTTTATTATTCTTGCGCTTCTACTCTCAACCAATTTACCGAACGGCAAAAAAATAAAAGCGGAATCAATGGCAATACACGAATAAATCCAATATGACTTTGCTTATTCTCTGCGTTATATATCTTTTCCGCCCCGCCTGCATTTCCTGCCGATCATCCTTGTGTCCGGATCACACCAGAAATGGTGTGAAATGCGACACAAAAACGTTCTATCCCGCATGGTTCACGCCATCTCTGGCGTGATCCATAATCCATAATTCAAAATACACCGGATACATATCAAACCGGAATAAACTTAAATCATTTTACTTTTTCAACCATAAAAAAGAAACGCACCCAACGTCTCTTTTTTACTCTATCCTCAACACTTATGTTTTCTCGCAAAATGCTTTCAGCATTTAGTCGGCAACAGTAGAGTCAGTAGCGGCATTCTCATTGGCGGTAGTATCAGTATTGACTGAGTTTTTCGTGCCGGTACCTGTACTATTCTTTGATGTACCGGTAGAACTCTTCGTGCCGGTACCGACATTGTTTTTCGTCCCTCCTTGTTGAGTGGTTGACGCGCCGTTCATTCCTGTCGGCGGATTCCCTCCCTGCGGGCCGCCTTTCGGAGTCGAAAAATAAAGCGCCCCTACGGCTATAAGCAAAATGATAATAATTCCCACCAAAACGCTCACTAATTTCTTGTCTTTGATTTCCATAGAATTGAGATTAAAATGAAATCACCCGATTAAATAACGGCTCCCCGTAATCACCGTTAAAACCCAAAGAAAACCTTCGACCTTTCATTATTTTACTACAATAACAATCAGGTTTTCTTTCAAATTTTATTTCTCAATCTGCATTTCGGACCACACCAAAAATGGTGTGAAATATACATAGGACTTACGCGATTGATACTGTTTGTCATTGCGAGGAGCCGGTACTCCGAACGACGCGGCAATCCCGATACCGGAGCTTGACTAATTCTATTTGTCATCTCGAAGGAGTACTCGACTGAGAGATCTGGGAAATGCACGAAAACTTTGTTGGTACTATTTTTTACAGTAAAATTATATTTGCATAGTATTATTCACAGATTTCTCAATCAGAGTACCTCATTTCGAAATGACAAATATTGATTGTTTCTTTTAACAGGAGTGTCTTCTCGCAACAACAAGCTAAACGCGTAAGTTCTGATACAATAGAAAGTTCTTGCGTAGCATTCACGCCATTTCCGGCGCAATCCGTTTCTGATACCAAATTAACCTAATCTGTACCATAATCCGCTTGCAAAGTATTTGGATTTTCTCCCTCTCCTATCGGGAGAAGGTTGGAGTGAGGGGGAATAAATGTAAAATCATTATGTAACGGATTAAGTTAATTCAGTATTAATATATGAATGTACAAAACTCTCACAAATTAACACGGTTCTTCGATGTCTGTATCGTCAACCATTATTCCCTCAACCACTTCCCAACCTCTTCATAACTCACTTCCAGCCTGTCCGCAAAATTTTTATCATTGATGCTTAGATTCACTTCGTCCGCGTAGTTTTCCAAAAAAGATTTGTGGTCTGCCATTGTTTCATCAATCCTGTCCAGATATTCCGAATACCCTTCGTTATAACTGACTCCCCTACCATAAAGAGCCGTCAGAAATTCCCTACTCAAGTCCATGCTAATAACAAAAGTTTGATACCCCAGCGGCTCGATATTCTTTTTCACGACGCTCCACTCTCTATCCATGCTCGCATCGTAAATAAAAGAAATCCCCCTCCCGAGAATATCCTTCGCTCTTTCCTCAATGCGCCTCTGCCACTCTTCGACATCAAGAGATCCCGTGTCTGCAATAACCTCATGCCGAATACCGTCATTATTAAAAACGGGCAGGTTTAGTTTACAACTCAAATAATAAGCAATCGGCGTCTTCGAACTCCCCATCGGACCGGCAAAAGTTATTATAAATTTATTTTTCATGTTTTGTCCTAATAATAATTTTGTTTAACAGGTATCTAAGATATTATGTATTGGGATATGATTATTGTCAAAAAATACAAGCCGACTATAAAATACGACAGAAAGTTTCTCCTGTTCTAAGACAAAAAAATAAAGCACGCATTTTCATGCGTACTTTGTGGCATTTGCTCCGCGAGAGGGATTCGGACCCCCGACCAATTGGTTAACAGCCAACTGCTCTACCACTGAGCTATCGCGGAATAAAACAAAAATGTAGCAGATAAAGACTACAGATTTAAGTATAGCGTTTTTTTTATTTCCGTCAAGCGGAAAATCCTATATTCGGCATATATAGCAAAAGGGTGTTTCGCGGAGGGTGTTGCAGGGGGGTATTGCGGAGGATGTTGCGGAGGATGTTGCGGGAGCAGGTATTCACCTGCTCCTCTTTAGATTTGAAATTTCAAAAAGTCTCTATACATAAAAAATATTCCACCTGAATCGACATATAAGGATTTTTGAAAAAAATCACAAGCTCCTGCTGAAATAAAACCAAAAGGAGCGGGTAAATACCCGCTCCTGTGGTCAAAAATTAACCTCTCAAGCTCTAATAATCCATCAGCTTTTTCGCGCTCTTGTGCTTGCGGATGCGCTCCAGTGCCTTGGCTTCAATTTGGCGAATGCGTTCACGAGTCACCCCGAATTCCTGCCCGATTTCTTCCAGTGTGTGCGTCACGCCGTCTTCCAGCCCGAACCGCATTTTGAGAATCTTCTGCTCGCGCGGCGAAAGCTCCACCAGAATTTCCCGCACATATTCTTTGAGCAATTGCCTGCCCGCCATCTGCGACGGCAGAACGGTCTCGGTATCTTCAATGAAATCCCGCAGCGTGCTCTCGTCATCATCCTCGCCGATAGAAGTTTCCAGCGAAATCGTATCTTGCGAAATTTTCATAATATGCCGCACTTTCTCCACTTCAATTTCCATCTCCGAAGCGATCTCCTCCGGCAGCGGTTCGCGCCCCAGATCCTGCACCAGCCTCCTTACCACCTGCGAAAATTTGTTTATCGTTTCGACCATATGCACCGGAATGCGAATGGTACGCGACTGATCCGCAATGGCGCGCGTAATCGCCTGACGAATCCACCAAGTCGCATAAGTGGAAAATTTATAACCTTTTTTGTAATCGAATTTTTCCACCGCGCGAAAAAGCCCGATGTTCCCCTCCTGAATCAGATCCAACAAACTCAGATTGGAACTCCTGCCCACATATTTTTTGGCAATGCTAACCACCAGACGCAAGTTCGCTTCCGCCAGTTGCTGCTTTGCCGCCACGTCGCCTTTCTCCTTCCGTTTGGCAAGCATCACTTCTTCCTCGCCGGTCAAAAGCGGCACGCGTCCGATCTCGCGCAAATACATTTGCACCGAGTCGTTGGAAATATTATCCAGAGATAAATTCTTTATCTCCGCCTCCACTTCTTTTTTGGTTTTCTTGCTTTCGTCCTCGCCCTCTTCCGCCAAGTCGATAATGTCCACCGAATCCTCCACTTTGATATTGTGCTTTTCCAATTCATCATAAAGCTCTTCCAGTCCCTCGATATCTTCCTCGATATCGGGAAAGATATGGATAATCTCCTGCTCCGTCACAAAACCCTTCGACTTCCCTCGGCTGATGAGTTCGGCGAATTTCTTATCATCGGCACCAGCCACATCAATATCCGTCTCTTCCTCTTGCACCTCGACAGGCTTCTCGATTTTTTTCTTCTCTTCTTTTGCCTTGGATTTCGCCTCGCCTCCAGCCTTCTTCGCCTGCTTGCCGGAAGTCGCAACCGGTTTTGTTTTCTTCACTGCCGCTTTGACCGCTGACTTTACCATCGGCTTCTTCGCCGCTTTGGCCACACCCGATTTTGCCGGCGCTTTTTTCTTCACGATTGCCGCCTTGACCGCCTTTTCCGTTTTTTTCACTTTCATATTTTTTTCTTTGTTAACTTTTCCAGCTTTCTTTTCCGCCTTGCCCGTTTTAGCCGCCTTCTTCGGCGCTTGGATCTTCTTCTTCACATCTTTCCAAACAGCCTTCGCAACTTTTTGATTTTTTTTATTTTTTGTTGCCGCGCTCATATTCTTTTTATAAAAATTAAAATTCCAATCCTTTTCGCCAATCAACCGAAACCGCCGCCGCCTACCCTGCAAGCCTCCGGCCTTTCTCTTCCACCTTATTATCGGGAGAAGAACAGGACAAAAACGCGCATTTATAAAAATGCAGAGTTGGATCGATTGGGCATTGAATTAAAAATCCGTCTTTTTAATCTCGCCTATCAGACGCATCTGTTCCTTTGACAGTTTCTCAAGAAGCTCTGCATTGTCGCTTTTTTCTGCCGCTCTTATCTCCATCTCAATCTTCTTCATTTTTCCCCTCAAGATAATTTCGCGCAAATTAAGAATGCATTTCTCAGCCTCTGAAACAACGTCAAATTCTTCCTCGTCCGAATAAGACTCTACGCTAAAAATAGCAGTGTCCAGCACCGAAGAGAGATTTTGAGAACCGGTGAGATAAGAATCCTTATCCGCCAATTTTTGTTTTATTTGTTCCAAATCTTCTTTTCGGAGAGCCTTTCTGCTTTGATAGCAATTTTCAATCTCTTTATATATATCTGCAAAATCCTTATTCTCAAAAATTTCCCCCAGCCCCGTGAATCTTTCGCCGAACCTGCCAAGATCAAGAGCGATAAAACCCAGAAGATTTTCCTCCAGCTTGTACTCCCGGTCCCGTTTTACCGCCGGAGTTTTTTTACCCTGATGAGCCTCGCCGTTTCTGACCGTCCCCTGCCCCCTTCTCGCGTCTTTCAATATCTCCGCCAAAATTTTCTCTTCGATTCCAATGTCGCCCGACAACCTCTGCAAATAAAAACTCTGTTCAATCTTGTTGGAAATTTTGGCAATCACACTCAGGAGCTCTTGCGCGATTTTCTTCTTGCCTTCCACATCTCCTTTGTCATACTTCGCCTCCACGCTTTCAAAATAAAAATCCATCACCTTAATCGGATCGGCTGCGGCTGCTTGCCAAATCTTCGGATCGCTCTTCACGCAATCCGCCGGGTCCTTTCCCTCCGGCACACGAATCACGCTTACGTTCATTCCCTCCGCCAGCGCCATCTCGATTCCGCGCGCCGCCGCCTTCACCCCCGCGCTGTCCATATCAAAAGAAAAGACGATGTTATTGGTATAACGCCTGATAATCCGCAGCTGATCGACAGTCAGAGCCGTCCCCGATGTCGCTACCACGTTATTCACGCCTGCTTGAAACGAAGCGATCACGTCGACGTTGCCCTCGACCATCACACACTGATCCTTCTGCCGAATAAATATCTTGGACTTATCCAGCCCGTACAAAATTCTCCCCTTATTATACACCAAAGTCTCGGGAGTGTTAATATATTTAGCAGAAGACTCATCGCCCCCGGGCATAATCCGCGAACTGAATCCCGCCGTCTGCCCGGCAACATTATTAATGGGAAACATTATCCGCCCGCGAAACCGATCGTAAAATCCCCCCTTGTCTTTTTTGACCGTCATCCCCGCGGCAAAAATATCTTTTTCCTTAAAACCCTTTTTCGCCAAATATTCACTAAGCAAACTCCAAGAGTCCGGCGCAAACCCCAGCTCGAATTTCTCGATCATTTCCTCGCTAATTCCGCGCCCCCTCAAATATTCATACGCCTTCACTCCGCCTTTTATTTTGAGGCACCCCCGATAAAATTTCTTCGCCGCCTCGATAACTTCCAAAATATTGCTCTTCTCGCCCTTGTCCTTGTAATCCATTTTTTTGAGCTGCACCCCCGCCTTATCCGCCAAAGTCTTCAACGCATCCACAAATTCCACTCCTTCCATCTTCATCACAAAAGAAAAAATATCCCCGCCCTCGCCGCACCCGAAACAGTGCCAGGATTGCCTCTCCGGACTCACAATAAAAGAAGGGGTCTTCTCGTTATGAAAAGGACAGCAAGCCTTCAGGTTCCTCCCCGCCCGCGAAAGCTGCAAATACTGCCCGACGACCTCCTCAATATTCAATTTGGATTTTATCTCCTCAACGGATGAATCTTGCATAATATAAATATAATACTCTAGGTTAAGAATAGCATTTTAAGGCTACGGGGTCAAACAAATAAACCAAAATATTTTCTGACGAACTATAAAGATCTATCACTTTAAAATTCAGACGACAGATACGTAAAATAAAAACAACTTTGCGTAGCACCTTGAGTATTTCCTGCTCTCTCAGTAAATTTATACGCCTAATAAAGATATCTCGCATGAATAAAACGGATTTTGCCCATTTTATTCTGTTTGTACACTCCGGAATCGAAGTTTAGATGCTGATTGTAGGCTAGGAGGAATTAACCCGATTGCACCGCCAAGAAAATTTAGCATTAGAATAGACCCGAATACCGGTTTTTATTTTTCATTTATTTTACATTTTTTATTTTTTATTCTATAATTTTTATTAATTAAGTGCAACTATTAAATTAATAAACCACTATGAACGAACAAAACAATTTGGAACCGGTCCAAAAACCAAAAAGTTACATTTTTGTTTTAACGATTATTGCCATATCGGCTACAGCCCTTATTGTAGGTAGCGGAGTTTATGTATGGCAGCAATCAGAATTACAATCAACCAAAGCCGAACTTCAGGAAAAAATAACGTCACTACAGAATCAGATTAATCAATCGACACAGAATAATACCAACCAAAAGACCAATAACACCCGGCAGGAAAGTCGGGAAAATAAACAAACTGATCAGGAACAGGAAGCGCTTTCCCAATCTTTGCCGCAAACCTGCGTTGATGAAGAAGGAGGATCTCCTGTTATTACTTCTCTATCCGCTTACTCCGGTCCCGTTGGCACAAAACTCGAAATCCATGGTTGCAATTTTTCCGGTTTTGAAGGAGACAAGAATGCCTGGATCGAAAATAGCCAGGGCGTAAAGGGCGTTTTGTATGGCGAGTCTGACTCAACTTCAAAACTGTTAAAAACTACTCTGGCTTCTTCGCTCTGCCAAGAAGATAATTCATACACTGGATGGGATTGCAAACAATATCTTATTTTATCTCCCGGAATGTACAAGATTTATACGGCACCTTGGGACAAAGAAAGCAATAAAGTTGAGTTTACCATAAAATAACATCCCGAGAATAAACTACCCCGCCACAAACGAACGGGGTATCCACCGGAATGGTTTAAGTCGATAATCATCGTACGCTCTTTTTGCAATCATACTTTCATTGCCATACTTGCCTACCGTGTCGGCAAAAGTATCCATCCGTCCAAAATTTTCCTCCTTGGAGTATTTTCTTTACCTCAGGATGTAATCCAAATACTTCTCCGGCTGTCATACTTTTTATTACAGTTACGATCTTTTGCTACGGTATAGATTGGAACGCTTTGCACCAGCAGATAGGCGTGATCCTTATCCGATTCCCATTTCCATAATCCGATCTGTGTTTTCATCAATAACAACTCTGCGATATTCGATTGGGAATGTTATATGGCGCAGAGATACCGCGCATTGCGGATATCTTCGCTCGTATCCTAAACATGGCAGTGCACCTATTCTTCAAAGAGCGTCAAAAAATGCAGGTTTAAAAACTTGCATTTTTAATTTGTGTACCGCCTAGGAGAATCGAACTCCTGTTTTCAGGATGAGAACCTGATGTCCTAACCGTTAGACGAAGGCGGCGTAAAACAAATTTATCTTAGCATAAGAGAAGGAAAAAGCAAGGGGCATG
>JBAXYM010000019.1:0-24905 GCA_041670805.1 Patescibacteria group bacterium | reverse complement strand
TCTATGACGCCGGCAGCCGTACCTCCAAAACCCTTAAACTGATAAAGAGTTGGATTGATAAGCTACTGAAGGTTTGAGATTTGGAGATAAGGAGATAATTAATTTAAGATAATTTTATGGAAAGAATGGAAAAAGAAGAGGGCAATATTCAAGAAGCAAATAATAAGAATAATAAAATTAGAATTGACAATATAGGCGAACTGATTAGGCTTTGTTTGAAGTCAGAGTTTTTTGTCGTGTTGTTTTTTCTGATGGCCGGTTTTGTATTGTATGGGGCCATTATGGTCAGACAAGTCGCGTATGGCAAGGATTCAACGGCAGCGCTACTTGCTCTTTACGTTTGGCCGATTCTCATTGGCATATTTTTCTTAGTGGTGTTCAAAAGCATGCTGTATTTCACGCGAAAAATGAAGAAAAGTACTTTTGTGGTAATTCTTTTTGCCTTGATGACCGTATTTATTCCGATATGCATAATCACCCTCTTTTCTTTGTATTGCCTTTTCGTATCTTAGCTTCTTGCTTAAACTAAAAAGGAAAGCTGTAATGTTAATCCCCAGTCCTTTTAAAAATTATCCATAAAACGCGCTGTCCCAATCCGATACCTTCCTGGCAAAAGCAATGGTTTATGACGCCGGCAGCCGTACTTCCAAAACCCTTAAACTGATAAAGAATTGGATCGATAAGCTCCTGAAGGTTTGAGATTTGGAGATAAGGATAATTAATTTAAGATAATTTTATGGAGAAGAAAACAGACAATAAAGTATCTCGCGGATTGTTTGATATTAATTCTATGACGGGTAAGATGTTTTTTGCTATTACAGCTATAGTATTTTTTCTGGTTACGACAGAAGCGACAACTTTGAATGAAAGTATACGAGCGACTTTATCTTTGGCTGTTATTATTTTACCAATACTGGCAGCTGAACCAATTTTTGAGTCAAAACGGCCAATTGTATTGCCATTTCTTATTGCGGGTCTAATAATTTTCTTAGGGACTATATTTTTCGACTTATGGCCATACAAAGAAGGCTCGGTTCTTTATCTTTCTTTTGCTATTATCTATATGGCAGGTATTTTTTTGAGAATTTTTCTCAGATTACTTAAAGAAGTTAACCTTCCAAAAATGAAACTGGTAAGAACCGATAGCGCGAGCGAGATTGTCGGACAGTGTTTGGAGGCAAAGTCTTTCAGGATGATGCTTGTTTTGGAATTATGGATGCTATTGCTGGGAACCCTATCTTTTGTGTTGACAGGTGCGTATGTTCATGACGAAATGGCAGGTATCTATGAAATTTTCTTTTTTATGGCATGCTCCGTTTTATTCTCTTTCTCCAATTTATCCGGCATGCTCTCTATTACCAAAAAAGTAAAGAAATCTCCTCTCTCCATCATCTCATTCGCAATCATAACACCAATAGCCATTCCTCTGTGCATAATATATTTCTTGATTCTCCTCTCAATTTCCGAAAAGTTGGCAGGATGGTAATAGATTCTCTCACACCTATGGCGATGACTTCCAAGGAAAGATTACCTTAAAGATAACAGACAACGAAGGGCTGACCAACACAAGCAGTGCAGAAGTAACCATTACCAACATCAACCCCACAGTATCAATCTCAAGATTTGAAATAGCCGATACTATGGATAAGTTCATCATAATAGAAGGCAATCTTATCGATCCCGGCTGGCTTGATACCCATACCGTATCAATCGATTGGGGTGACAATAGTATAGAGAACCTACCGATAAAGGAAGAAAACAATCCCAATTCCACCGGTAAAATCATTGCCACACACAAATACAAGAAGCTGAAGAACTACAGGCGAAGGTTATGGCGTATAATCGGTTAATTTGGTATTATTGGTGGTGAGAGATAGAATCGAACTATACGCAAAATACGTTTTTACAACAGACACCAAAAATCCGTATCAATCAGAAACCCGGCTTTGTATCCGGACCACACCGGAAATGGTGTGAAATGCTACATGGAAACGTTTTGTCCTGTGCGTGATTCACGCTATTTCCGGTGGATCCATAATTCATAATACACAGAGTATATCAGAGATGTCTACCGGTTAAATCAATCCGATCTATTTGCTGGAATTTAAAATATGAAAGAATTGCTCAAAGAAAATGCCGCGCTCCTGATTATTTTGCTGTTTTTTATCGCAACCTATCTTGTCTACGGAAAATTCAATGAGTTACGGATACCCGAGATGGATCCAAGTCTGGTGTCGTTCTCGAAGAGTGTTGTTTTTGGGAGCACGATTAATGCCGCTTCTGCGACGGCGGGAGAGAGAAATTTTGTTATTGATATCGGCAGCGCCGAGAAAGAAATAGATCTCGCTTATGACATGGGGGCCGGCTTGACGCGCTTTGATGTCGAGCAAAAAACTTTGGCGAGCGCCGAGGAAATAAAAAAATTGGATGAAGTTGTTTCTTATGCGCGTTCAAAAAAGATGAAAATTTATCTGGCGTATCTGGGTAGGGATTCCTGGCTGGGGACGGGCGAGGGCGGAGGCAAGGCGAACTGGGAGGATTTCAAAAAGGGGTACGAGACGGATGCAGTTTCTTTAATGGAGAGATACAAGCCGGACTTTTTCTTGATTTTGCCGGATTGTCCTTCCGGTATCGGCCGGCAGGTGGATTCCCAAAGGACGCCGGAGGAGTGGCTGGATTTTGCGAAGGAGACGGGGGTTTCGATCAAACAGGTTTCTTTTCCCACCAAAGTTGTTTTGGAAGGAATGATACTTTCCGATAAAAGGAAGTCGGGGGATGCGGCATTTGCCGAAAGAGCGCTGGAAAACAATGATGCCGCCATCAATATTTTTTCTATGAAAGTCGGGAGTGCGACGGCACTGAAAGAAGGGACGGAAGCTCTGTTGTCCATGAGGAAGAAATATCATTGGGAGGGAGAAATTTGGATGGGCAACGTGGAGAACGATTCGGGCGGCGATGTGCGGAAGCAAAAAGATTTTTTGCTTTACGCTTTGCATTCCGCCAACTCCAACGGTTTTTCCGGTGTCATATTGGGGCAGCTGCGCGATGACGCAGGCAATCGAAGCGGAGTCGTGGCGGAAGATTATTCCCCGAAAGATTCCTATGCGGCAATCAAGGAAGTAATGGCGGGGCGGAAATGATACCGAATCAACTTAATCCGCTACATAATGATTTTACATTTATCCCCCCTCACTCCGACCCTCTCCCGATAGGAGAGGGAGAAAATCCAAATACTTTATGAATGGTTTGCGGTATGGATCAAGTTAACTTGGTATAACTCAAGAATAAAATACCGTATCTGTGCAGGCTGAAATCCGACATCTTGCGATATTGTTATTTTGAATAAAATTTATTATGAAAAAAGAAAAACAGACAAAAATACTTTTGGATAAAATAGAATTTCGGAACAGGAATTTTACGATTTATCTGCGGCCGGATGCCGACGAGAGCGTGGTGGCGGAAATTTTTGACTGGCGGGATTACAAGGCGGTGGAAGAAATAATCGCCAAGAGCGATTTGCCCGTTTTGGATGTGGGCGCGCATATTGGCATATTTTCTTTGTATGCTTCCGCGCTCAATCCGACGGTAAAAATCTATGCGTTGGAGCCGGAGAAAGTCAATTTTGCCTTGCTCTTGAAAAATATTTTTGCCAATAAACTGGAAAATGTAAAAGTGCATAAAATTGCGCTCGCCGGCAAGACGGAAAAGCGGGAACTCGTCCTTGCACCGGACAGCATCAATCATCACCTTGCAGGCGCGGGCGATGAAAATGCGGCGGCGGATTCGAAACGCGAAAGTGTGCCGGCGATTTCTCCCGCGGATTTTTTCAAGACGTATAATATCGCCGCTGTCGGTCTTATGAAAATAGATATCGAGGCGGGGGAGTATGAGGTTTTTGAAAATATGTCGGACGAGGACTTTTCCAAAATTTATAACATTATTTTGGAATATCACGATTATGGCGGACGCAGTCATCGGGAGATTGAAAAAATACTTCGCGAACACGACTTTAGCGTGCAGATATCTTCTTCGCGCTTCGAGAACGACTCGGGTTTTATGCTGGCAAGGAATAAACAGGTGGGGAAGGGGTGATGAATTTTGATGGCGGTAAAGCACGGTTACCATATTATCGTTAATGTTGTAAATTTGAGTTATGCATGTTTGATTCAATCTGATATAGTCAGCATAGTTTATCATGCGCAATATATAGTGCCGATCATATGTCTTTAATCAAAAGAATTCTCCGTCGACTTGTTGCGAGGTAATTCATTTGAGGTTCTGTATATTTTAATAAACAATCCCGAACTTTATTCGGACAAACGAAACTCCTTCTCCTGCGATAAAACCCACATTTTGTCATCCTCGTAAGGATCCTGGTCCGCCTGCACTTCCCGATGTTTACCTATCGCTTTCTAAAAGCTGTCATTCCGGAATTTGTATAGCAGAAAACCGGCCTTGTATTTTTGCATCCGGATCACACCAGAAATGGTGTGAATATTACGCAAAAACGTTTTGTCCTGCGTGGTTCACACCATTTCTGGTGTGATCCGAAATCCGAAATCCATAATGCAAAATACACTCGTAAAAATGAAATACAATGCTTGCCTTACATAGATATGGGGTTCCGGATATTTTGGAGTATCAAAATTCCGGAACGACAGATATCTTCGGTTTATTCTTATTGCTTGATTTAGTGAAAGCAAAAGACCTCGTCAATTACATTTAGGATTTACGCGATTAATACTGTTTGTCATCTCGAAGGAGTACTCGACTGAGAGATCTGAGAAATGCACGAGACTTTGTTGGTACTATTTTTTACAGTAAGATTATATTTGCACAGTATTATTCCCGGATTTCTCAATCGGAGTACCTCATTTCGAAATGACAAATATTGATTGTTTCTTTTAACGGGATTGCCTTCTTGCAACAATAAGCTAATCGCGTAAGTCCTAAAAATATTAATTCATAATTTAAAAATATGAAAATCATTGAAGAATTCAAGCAGTTTGCTGTCAAAGGCAATGTTCTCGATTTGGCGGTGGCCGTCGTTATCGGGGGCGCGTTTGGCAAAATCGTTTCTTCTTTTGTGAGTGATGTTTTGATGCCGCCCATCGGACTTCTTTTGGGCAGGGTGGATTTTCGCAATTTGAAATTTGTGCTTGAAAATGCCACCGCTTCCAGCGCGGAGGTGGCTATCAATTACGGTGTTTTTTTGCAGAACGTCGTGGACTTTTTGCTTATAGCCTTTGCGGTCTTTATGGTTGTAAAATTTTCCAATCGGATTATGAAGAAAGCCGAGCAGGAAAAGCCGCAAGAAGTCGTTGCGCCCAGCGGTGAAGAAAAACTTTTGGCAGAGATTAGAGACATCTTAAAAACGAAATAGGCAAGGGCTTTTTATCTGGTGCTTTGCTAATTTGGAGTTTGCACACTCGGCTCGTTGCGATGAGAAGGTACTCCGACGAAGCAATCTCGTGAGAATAATCACAGAACTGCAATTTTAAGTTTCTGCCGCATAGGCTCGGGATTGCCGCGTTGCCGGAGTGCAGGCTTCTTGCAATGATAAAAAATATATGCGTATGAGCCCAAAAAAAGCGCATGGGGATAAATGCTCCCGATTTTTTTGATTTTTTTATAAAAATGTAAGATAATGAGGAATATGAACATCGCCTTGATGCCAAAATAAAATAGGTTTTGGAAATGTAATAAAAACGGGCAGGGAGAAAGTTGGAGGAACCCCTTGTTTCTTTCGCGTTTTTTTGTTTTTATGAAGAGTATAATTGGCTTTTAACGATAAAAGGATGCATTTAGAGGAGAGTTCCAGGCTTATCTCAGACTTATACAGCGCTAAAACCGAGCAGGAGGTTTGTGACGTTTTGGAGTTTATGGGCGAATCGGGGGATGGCGTCTTCGTCTATCCTATCTTGGATGGATACAAGAAATACAAGAATTCTTCTGTCGGTTGCTATTTCTTGTGGAGCATGTCTCTTTTGGACTATTCGAATTTGGGGGAGGCATTGGATGAGCTTTTGGGGAATTATGATATCCGGAGAGACCACATTCCGATGGTGTTGTTTTTTATGGCGGAGAGAAATTATTCCAGCGACGTTGGCGATCGAATGGCGGCGATGTATCTTGATTCTTGCACCGATCCGGAATTTCGCGCGGATTTTAATTTGAACGGAATAGGGCTGGGGTGCGTTTTGGGCTATCTTTTCAGGGAGAATCTTCTTTTTCAATACGAGGGAAAATTGCGCGAGCTTGTCTTTAGCAAGAATTCCAATCCGGTAGAACAAGCGGTGGCTCTGATCTATCTTTTGGAAATCAGACAAGAGGAACAGCTGGGATTTTTTATTGACAATTATTTCACTGAAATTCAGAATGCCAATATGGAAAAAGGCATTGCCAGGGAAATTGTTTTTTGCGATACGAACAACGCCAGAAAATTAAAAAAGCTTATTTTGGAAAATGGCGATGCCGATGCCGTGGCGATACTGGAGAAGCTTGGCAAAAAGGCGGGTTCTTTTCCGTCGGATGCTTCGGAAAATGTCATATACAGCAATGCGAATGCTGTGACCAAAATAGGCATTCTGAGGGCGCAGATAAATAATAAAACGCTTGCAAGCGAGGAATTCGGTTTCGCGGTTTTTCCGGGGAATGAGCTTTTGATATATTTGTCTCATTCTGCGGATGATCGAGAAATATTTTTCAGCATGTGCGGGGATCTGCTTGAAGTTGTGGGTGACGTGAGTCCGGACATAAAAAGCCATAGTTTCGACAAAAAAGAATTTCTGGAATTGCCGATGGATGTTGCCGAGGACAAAGAGGAAACGCTTCTTGCCCGGCTTATATCATTTCTTGATTCTCATGAGATTGGGGATGATTATAATCTTTTTGGTTTTAGACAGCTTGTCTTTGCGCTGGAGCTGATGGTGAAACACGAAGAGGACGAAAATTTTTTCCAGACTCTGAGGCGGATGGGGGTGGAGCCGATGTATCGTGAAAAAAAGTGGCACAGTCTCCACAGTTTCTTTCTTAATTATTACATTCAAGTTTTGGAGAATATGAGCAAGGACATGAATCGTCTCACCAAGCGGAGTGAAGAATCTCAAACCGGTGCGGGATAAAACAGGATATTTCGAAATCCCTTGGGAAGCGATATGGAAAATAAAAGTTTTCAGAAGAGCGATATTTTTAGAAGTAATATAAAAACAATGATTAAAGTTGAACATCTGACGAAAAAGTATGGAGATTTCACCGCGCTGAGCGACGTGTCTTTTGAACTCAAAGAAGGGGAAGTGGTCGGACTTTTGGGGCCGAATGGCGCGGGAAAGACGACGCTGCTTCGCATTCTGGTATCCTTTTTGAAACCCGACGCGGGCGAGGTGGAAATCGAGGGGATGAATGTCAGCCAGCCTCTTTTGGAGCAGAAAATAAAAAGCAAAATCGGGTATCTGCCGGAGCAGGCTCCTCTTTATGAAGATATGCTGGTTTGCGAATACTTGGAATTTATCGGCAAGATGCAGGGCATAGGCGAAGAAGAAATCGCAGGCAAAGTGGAGGACGTGATCAAAAGATGCGCGCTTGGTGAAAAAAAGAACGCGGAAATAAGCACGCTCTCCAAGGGCTATCGGCAAAGAGTCGGCATTGCGCAGGCGCTTATTCATAATCCCAAAATAATTATTCTTGACGAGCCGACCACCGGGCTGGATCCGAAACAACGAATTGAAATCCGCGATCTCATCAAGGAAATCGGCAAGGACCGGACGGTTATTTTGTCGAGCCATATTCTTTCCGAGGTAAGCTCGACTTGCTCCCGTGTCATTATCATCAATCGGGGAAAAATTGCGGCGGACGGTAATCCGGAGGATTTGGAAAACGAGGGCAAAGGAAGCGCGCTCATAAAGATAGAAATCAAAAACGAGCCTTCGTCGCTGAAAGAAAAATTGCAAAGCCTGGACAGTGTTGTTGCGGTCAAGTCCGAGGGCGGGAAGATTGATATCGAAGTCCGGGGAGATGTCGACATTCGCGCCGAGGTTGCAAAAACGGTGGTGGAAAGCGGCGCGGGACTTTTGGCGCTTGAGAGGCAGGAAACCAGCTTGGAGGATATATTTATCAAATTAACGAATCAAGGAAATGAATAGAACTATTACGCTCGCAAAAAAGGAACTCAATTCCTATTTCAATTCCCCTTTGGGCTATCTGGTTTCCAGCGTTTTTCTGGTAGCCAGCGGCTATCTTTTTATGCAGGGATTTTTTATTTCCGGTCAAGCTACGATGCGCGGATTTTTCGCGCTGATGCCGGCCGTCTTGATTTTCATTTTACCGGCGGTCACGATGTCGTCCTGGGCGGAAGAGAAAAGAAGCGGCACGGCGGAAGTGCTGCTTACTTTGCCGCTGGAAAATATTCAAGCGGTCTTGGGAAAATTTTTGGCGGCTTTCGTCTTTTTGGCTCTGCTGCTCTTATTCACCTTTTTCATTCCGCTAATGCTGGGAACCGTGAGCAATCCCGACTGGGGACTGATTTCCGCCGGCTATCTGGGAACGCTTTTTTTGGGCGCGGCTTACATTGCCATCGGGCTTTGGGTGTCTTCAATCACCAAAAATCAAATCACGGCATTTCTTTCGGCGCTGGTGGTGATATTTATTTTTTATATCGCGGGCAGTTCTTTCATACTGGATACCATGCCGTCCGTCGTTGCCTCCATCGGAAAAAACATCAGCTTAGCGACGCACTTCAATTCCATTTTGCGCGGCGTCGTTTCGCTCAAAGATTTGGTCTATTACATTTCCGTCGTGATATTTTTCATATTCTTAAACACGCAAGCGGTCAAAGAGAGGAAGTGGAAATAGTTTTTTGAAAATAAAAAAGCCGTTTGATCGGGTATGAAATGATTTCTGTTAATATAATATTTAAAATCTTATGAAACTTAAATTTCCGAAAATCAAAAAACTGTCGAAATCACCGCGGAATATTTTGAAATCTCCTCAAGGCTCTGCTGCGATTTTTCTGATTTTTCTGTTGGCAGTGAATTACTTGGTATCACAGAGTTCTCTCTATCTCGATTTGACGCAGGACAAAATCTATACCGCCTCGGATGCCTCCAATAATATTTTGGGCAAGCTGGAAAAGCCGGTGACGGTTACTTTCTATATTTCCAAAGACTTGCCGTCGGACTCCGTGCTTTTCAAGACTCAAATTCAGGACGTTCTGAATCAGTATGAAGACCTTTCCAAGGGCAAACTCACGATAAAATATGAGGCGCCGGATAACGAGACTGCCACCGTGCAGGATCTGGCAGCCAAGGGGATTCCGCAGCTGCGGAGCCAAGTAGTGGAGAAGGATAAAGTTGAGGTCAAGAATTTTTTCTTCGGCGCAATCGTTTCTTCCGGCGAGGGGGACAGCGCGAAGATGGAGGCTTTGCCGAGCGTAACGGCGCTGGAAAGTTTCGAATATGATTTGGTCTCCGCCGTTTATTCCGTTTCCAAAGAAAACAAAGAGACGGTCGCTTTTTTGCAAGGGCACGGCGAAAAAACCATGACCACAGATGATCTTGCAAAATCTTATACCATTGAGAATGTGAATATTTTCACTGAGGAAGGAAAGAAAGGGTTTTATGCGGCCGCGGCGGCTCCGGCAACGGAAGCCTCCGCAACCGGCACCGCGGAGAAAAAACCAATCGAATTCAAAACCTTGATTATTGCCGGACCTACGAGCAATTTGAGCGAGGCGGAAATGGCGGTCTTGGATGAATTCGTTGCCAAGGGCGGCAAGGTCGTGGTGCTGTCGGAAAAAATCAATATCGACACGGCGCAAGGCTTTGTTACAAAAAATATCGAGACCAATATAAATGATTTTACCAAGAAGTACGGCATTGAGATAAATAACGACCTGGTTTACGACCAGATGAATTCGCCCATATCTTATCAGACGCAAGGCTATTATATGACCAAGGCGTATCCTTATTGGGTAAGGGCAATCAGGGAAAATTTCAGCGACCATCCGGCGCTGTCCAAAATCGAGGCGCTGACTTTCCTTTGGGCTTCTTCCCTCAAGACGGAAGGCAAGGATGGCTACGATGTGAAGAGTCTCATCACCTCCAGTGACAAGGGCGAGGCTGTCTCGGAAAATATTTCCATTGCTCCCGATGCCAATCTTTCTTTCCTTAGCGGCGGCAAAAAAACTTTGGCGGCAATCTCGACGGCGCAGAACGGTGGCGGGCAGGTGGTCGTAATCGGTGACAGCGACTTCGTCTCGCCGGTATTTATGGATCCGATTTCCGATAACGAAATATTTTTCACAAATCTTGTCGACAGTATTTCCAGTTCCGCCAATTTGTCCTCAGTTCGTGCCAAGAATATTTCCGACCGACCAATCGAAGAACTGAGCGACAGCCAGAAAAACGCTTGGAAATTTGCAACGATAGTCGGCGGCGCAATTATCATTTCCGCTTATGGATTCATCCGCATCAGAAAACGCAAAAAGAAAAGCACCACGGAAATATTGAATTAAAGAACAGCGCGCCGGACGGATTATCAAACGGAGTGTTTTGCGGAGTAATACGCGGAGTAGCATGGCTTCAGCCTGCGCCACTGCCCAATGCGGAAAGAACAAACACATGCAATATCGGCAGGATAACCTTTTATCTTTTTGTAGAGACGCGATTTATCGCGTCTTTTGTTTATGGTCAAGACGCGCTTCTTCAAGCTTATCAAAAAATTTACCACGTTCTCTATTTTATGTATAAGTTGTATTTTGCATTATGGACCACACCAGAAATGGTGTGAATGCTACGCAAAAAACGTTTTACCCCGCGTGGTTCACACCATTTCTGGTGTGATCCGGATACAAAAAAACAATTTACCAAAACGGAGTAGCATGGCTTCAGCCTGCGCCGCTGTCCAATGCCCGTAAAAACTCGCGTATACGTTCGTTCCATCCGCTTGGGGCAACCGCGCAGGCTAAAGCCAGCTACTCCAGGATACTCCGGGATGCCGTTCGCGTTTGGCAGAGAAAATTTAAATGTCCTCTTGCAGTTTTTTCTGGAGGAAAAAACCGACGGGAATCGGCAGCCAGAAGGAGAGGCATCTGTATAATAATACCGCCGTGATTGATGTCTCCCAAGAAACCCCCATCAGCACAAAAAAATACGTCATACTTCCTTCGTACACCAACAGAGATCCGGGGGATGTCGGCACCAAGGTTATGATTTGCGTCAGGATATATCCAAGTATGACGGTTATCATGTCGACAGAGGCGCCGATCCCGGAGAAAATCGCGTAAATGGTAAATATGTCGCAGGCGGAGATTCCTACATTGCAGGCTATCGCTCGCGAGACGATGCCTCTTTTCGAAATAAGTATTTTTAACGGATTTTCGTTATAACCGTATTCCGACCGCAGAATTTCTTCGTACTTCTCCAGCTTTCTTCCGATGAAATTGATTCGTTTTAATTTATCGATAATATACAAAAATACTTTTTTTCTTTCCGCAACAACCATGAGCAGACTCAACAGCGTATATATGATTATGCCGGTAATCAGCAGGGCGTTGAAAGAATGCGGGAAGTGGTAGAAAAGTCCGGCGAAAATTATCAGTTCGATGGTGACGATTCTCGACAGATAAACTATTAACAGCCCAAACAATATGAAAGCCAATGACCGTGTTGCGGATATGCCTCTTTTGGACAACAGCTTTGAAAAGAAAGTATCGCCGCTAAGTCCTACGCTGGGAACTGTAGAATTGAAAAATAACATCGTGATGCTGATCTGAAAAAGTTCTTTCAAAGAAAAAATCGTATTGTCCATATACGCCAGCAATAAAAGCTGATAGGCGCGCGAATTCAGATAATAGGTTCCGATTTGCGAGATAAGCGCCGCGAAAAGCCATAATGGCTGCATCCTCTCGAACAGCATAAAATCGTTTTTGATCGTACCGAAATATTCAATGCAAAAAATAACCAGCACGAAAATCACCGGATAAAATAAAATCGCGGATATACCGGGGAGTTCTTTTTTGTCTGAGGGCATATGTGTGCTTAGACAATTATAAAAGGAAGTAAAACATTCTTGTCGCGCGCAAGATTCAGGAAGCGGACTACTTATTCAGAATAGCAAAAAAATGAACTATCCGCCATATTGATTGTGTGTTTGACTTGTTATTGCGAGGAGCGGATAATTTTGCGAAATATATATTTTTCTGTTAATATGAAAAAGTCATTAAGTCATTAAATCAAATTATGATTAGTAACAAGCTGTCATCCAAAAAGATGATTTCGAGTGTTGTTGTGTTAGCTGTCGTCGCAGTAGGCGCGATACTGTATTTTTCTTCGTTAAAAAAATCACCAGAGGTTGCTCCACGGATAAAAACCAACCAGTCCGCAACCAGTGCGGCTCCTACATCGGATCAATCCGTAACAGCTGATAAAACTTCTATGTCAGATCAGCAAGAACCGGAAAAGCTGACTCCGATAAAAAATGTATCTCCGACTTCCAAACCTGCACAAGCAGAATTGGACAGAATTGACACATCGAACTGGAAGATATATACAGATCCCGATTACGGATATGAAATTAAATATCCTTCCGATTGGTCAATAATTGCACAAGGGGATTCCGGGGTTAATTTTCTTGCTCCTGAAACTCCGAAATTTAATCCGGGCGAACCGGGAGAGGGGGATGTTTGGATTAGTACGCAAAAGTCAGGTCCTTCTTATGCTCCCGAATGGTATTTTGAGAAAACATCTGTTACGGTTAATGGAAATAAAGCAATCCTTTATATGGGAGTAGACGGCGGGCAAGATACTCAGTATCCGGATATTAGTTATACAACATTAGCCTTGGAAAAGGATTCAAAAGAAATAAACATACAATATCCGGATCATTTAGAGGAAAAAGACGGTGCCAAATATATAGGCATATATTATAAGATGATTGATACCTTCAAGTTCACTGAATAAATTTCTTATATGGCCTGGGCTGGGAATTGAAGGAACAAGATAATTCTTGTTCTTTTTATCAGCAGGTATCTCTGACATAGCTCGTTGTATTTTGCATTATGGATTTCGGATCACAACACCGAAAATGGTGTGAACAATGCAGGACAAAACGTTCTTGCGTAGCATTTCACACCATCTCCGGTGTGACCTGGATGCAAAAAAACAATTTACCAAACGGAGTAGCATGGCTTTAGCCTGCGCCGCTGTCCAATGCAAAAAAGAACAAATGCATACATTCGTTCCATTCGCTTGGGACAACCGCGCAGGCTAAAGCCATGCTACTCCGCTTGCCATTTCACCTGTTACTCCACCTTTCAGCTTCGCTTTACACAAAAGCCATCCTAACAGTTTTTCTTTCAACATTTCCTCATTTGCGTTATAATAACCTTGTCCCTCAATAAATGGGTTTGGCTTATCTTAGCCAAAGTGGTTCCGCTAAGATAAGCCAAAACTTTTAAAAAGGGACATGCTTAATGTAAAAGTAAAATCATTATTTTTCTTTAACGCTAATTCGAAACATGAAGGATGCAAAAAGCTTGGCTCGGAAAGGGCTGACGGCGGCGGAGGCCGAGAGGAGACTCAGAGAATTCGGTGAGAATGCGGTTTTTAAGAAAAAGAAAATCGGGCCTTTTCTTATTTTTCTCAGCAAGCTGAAGAATCCCATCTTTCTTTTGATGATCGCCGTTTCGGCCGTTTCCTTTTTTATGGGGGCTATTTCCAGCGCGGTGATTGTGGTGTTGATGGTGCTTCTTTCTGCGGGGCTGGATTTTCTCAATACTTATAAGTCGCAGCAAAGCGTGGAGAAACTGGCGTCGCGGGTTGCGACCAGGGTGACGGTGGTGCGCGACGGCAAGAAGAAAGAGATTGATTTCAAAAACGTCGTTTTGGGGGATGTGGTATTTTTGTCGGCGGGAAATGTGGTCCCGGCGGATTGTCGGATTCTTGAGAGCGATGATTTTTTCGTGAACCAGTCGTCTCTTACCGGAGAGTCCATTCCCTCGGAAAAAATGGCGGGGAATGCGGAGAACGGATTGTCGGCGCAAAGTCTCGGCGTGGCGAAGGAAAAAATAAGCGCGGAGGACAGGGACATAGTTTTTATGGGCACAAGCGTTGTGAGCGGCTTTGCTACGGTCGAGGTTGTGCAGACGGGGGCGGACACCGAGTTTGGAAAAATTGCGGCGGCGCTCAGCGGCACCGAGCCCAAGACGGATTTCGAAAACAACATGATGAGTTTCGGAATGTTTGTCACCAAGCTGATATTCTATATGGTCTGTTTTGTTTTTGCGATTTATCTCATCAAAAATTATGCCAACCTTACGAGCAATGTGCTTGTTCAGGCATTCACTTTTGCGCTTGCCATCACCATCGGGGTCACTCCGGATATGCTGCCGGCGATAATTACGGTGTGTCTCAGCAAGGGGTCGCAGCGAATGGCAAAGAAGCAGGTCATCGTCAAACATCTGGCATCAATCGAGAATTTCGGCAGCCTGGATATTTTGTGTACCGACAAGACAGGCACTCTCACCAAGGACAAAATCGCTCTGGTGAAATATGTCAATTATGAAGGCAGGGATTCCGAGGAAGTGTTGCGGCTGGGAAACTTGAGCAGCCATTTCCATACCGGAGTGCAGAATCCGCTGGACGGCGCGATCAATGAATTCAAGGGCGCGGATATTTCGGGCTGGAAAAAAGTTGACGAGATTCCGTATGACTTTATGCGCAAACGAAGTTCGATGGTCGTGGAAAAAGACGGGAAGAGAATTCTCATCTGCAAGGGCGCGCCGGAAGAAATTATAAAGATCAGTAAGTCATATGAGTTGGACGGCACGGTCAGTGAAGACGGCGGGCGGGCGGAAATTGTCGATAAAAAATTCAGAGATTTGAGCGCGGACGGTTTCAGGGTTTTGGGAGTGTGCTACAAAGAGATAATTTCCGACGGCACAAAAATTTACGAGAAGGAATATGAGACGGAAATGATTTTTGCGGGCTTTTTGGCATTTTTGGATCCGCCAAAAGCGGACGTGAAAAAGACGCTGGACGAAATCAATGCGCTTGGGATAGAAGTTAAAATTCTGACGGGGGACAATGAACTTCTGGCGCAGAAAATTTGCCGGGACATCGGGCTTGAGATTACAGGAACCGTTACCGGCGCGCAGATTTCCCAAATGGACGATGCACAACTGACGGAAGCAGCGATGCGGGCGAATATTTTTGCGCGGCTTGATCCGGCGCAAAAAGAAAGAATAATATTGATTCTCAAAAAGGCGGGCAAGTCGGTCGGATATTTGGGGGACGGGATCAACGATGCGCCGGCGCTCAAAGCCGCCGATGTGGGGATTTCCGTCGACAACGCGGTGGATATTGCCAAAGATACGGCTGACATTATTTTGTTGAAGAAAAGTTTGGAGTCGCTCAAGGACGGAATCATTGAGGGCAGGAAGACTTTTCACAATACACTCAAGTATGTCCTGATGGGGCTTTCATCCAATTTCGGCAATATGTTTTCGATGATGGGCGCAGTCACTTTTCTGCCCTTTTTGCCGATGTTGCCGGGGCAGATACTTTTCAATAATTTCGTTTACGATGCGGCCCAGTTTTCTTTGCCTACCGACGAGGTGGACGGGGACGATCTCAAACGTCCGGCTCATTGGGATCTGAAATTCATCAGAAAATATATGATAGTGTTCGGACTGGTGAGCTCGGCCTTCGATTTCTTGACTTTCTATTTGCTTTTCTTCGTCTATCATCTTGACGAGCATCAATTTCAAACCGGCTGGCTCATTGAGTCTTTCGCCACGCAGACGCTGGTTATTTATATAATCCGAACAAAGAAAGTTCCGTTTCTGCAAAGCAGTCCGAGCAAGCCACTGCTGGTTACGACGTTATTGGCCGTGCTGGGAGTATGGCTGGTGCAGTTCACCTATTTCGGAAAGCTGCTGGAGCTGGAAAGGCTGCCGCTTAAAATTATGGCGATCATCGCCAGCTATGTGGTGGTTTATCTGGTCTTGGTGGAAATCGTGAAGAGGATTTTTTACAAGACGTACTTCAAAGGTTTGCGGAAGAAAGAGTTGGTGGGTGACGGAAAAGTGCAGGCGGGATAAATCTACTTTTTGCGTTTTTATCTTTTTGTAAACTTTGCGTGTTATTTCATTAAACGGCGAGGACAGTCCTTTTGATGCGGTAAGGACTGTCCTCTTCGTACCCCCTGCAGAGAGAACAAGCATGTGCGAGTATTTTAGTGGACTTGGGACAGTCGCGCAGGCTAAAGCCTGCTACTCCGGGCATAAGCTTTCACTTCGCATTACATTTCGAAAAAACGGTGAGGACAGTCCCTTTGGTTCTGTAAGGACTGTCCTTTTCGCACCCCGTTTTTTATTGACTTATCGTTCGATTTATATTATTCTGAGTTTAGGTGAAGAGTTCGTTTTATACAACTCGTTTAAGTGGAGGGCTGTTTTTTTTAGTTTAATAAGACGAAAAATATGGCAGAGGAAGTAATCTTGAGATTTGATGAAGTTACATTTGAGTACGTGCACAAAAAGCCGCTTCTGGAGGAGGCGAGTTTTTGCGTGCATAAGGGGGCGAAAATTACGCTGATGGGGCAGAACGGGGCGGGCAAGAGCAGTCTTTTCGGTCTGATCCGCGGGGAGCTTAAGCCGACCAAGGGACAGATATCGATTAACAAGGATCTGACGATTGCGACGGCGCTGCAGGTGGTGGCGCGCGAGGATTTGGATTTGACGGTGGCGGAATATTTCGCCAAGGCTTTTCCGGAGCCGCAGCCCAATCTGCTCAGTCTGGCGAGCAAAGTGATGCGGGCGGTTAATTTGGAAGTGCCGACGGATCGCAAGGTGGGCGAACTTTCCGGCGGACAGCAAGCGCGCCTGCTGCTGGCTTTCGCGCTCATTCAAAATCCGGACATCTTGCTGCTGGACGAGCCGACCAATAATTTGGACGAAAAAGGAATCGATCATCTGATCAATTTTCTGATCGGCTATGATAAAACCTTGATAGTGATTTCGCACGATGCCGGTTTTTTGAATTGCTTCACGGAGGGGGTGCTGTATCTCGACAGTTTTACCAAGAAGGTTGAAAATTATGTCGGGGATTATTACTCGGTGGTGGAGGAAATCAATTCTCGCATCGAGAAGGAACAGAAGAAAAACGCGCAATTGGAAAAGCAGATTCAGGACCGCAAGGAGAAGGTGAACTTTTTCGCGCACAAAGGAGGCAAGATGCGCAAGCTGGCTTCCAAGATGAAGGAGGAGACCGAGGAGCTGGAGGAAAATATGGTGGAGGTGCGGCGCGACGACAAGACTATTCGCAATTTTACGATTCCGGCACAGGAAGAGATTAGCGGGGACATCGTGACTATCGGTTCGGTGAAAGTGATGAAGGAGGGAGAGCCGCAAGTGCGTCCGGTGGAAAAAATTATGCACAAACATTCAAGGCTGCTGGTTACCGGTCCGAACGGAATGGGCAAGAGCACGCTTTTGAAATCCATCGTCAACGCCGAGACGGAAGGCGCGAAGATTGCCGAGGGGGTGAAGGTGGGATATTATTCGCAGGATTTTTCCACGCTTGATTTCGACCAGACCGTTTTTGATTCGCTCAAAGAGGCGATGGGCAACAGTAATGACGAGCAGTATATGCGGTCAACTGCGGCGGGATTTCTCATCACCGGCAACTTGATGGCGCACAAAGTTTCTTATTTGTCCGAGGGGCAGAAAGGACTTTTGTCTTTCGCGCGTCTGGTACTGATGAAGCCGGGGCTTCTGGTGATGGACGAGCCGACCAATCACATCAACTTCCGCCACATTCCCGTTATCGCCGAGGCGCTCAACGACTACGAAGGCGCGATGATATTGGTGAGTCATATGCAGGAATTTGTGGAGGAGATAAGATTTGATGAAGTGCTGGATTTGGAAACCATATAGGGGAAGGTTTTAAAGACAAACAAGGACAGTCCTTTTGATGCGGCAAGGACTGTCCTTTTAAATGTGCTTGAAAAAATATTTCCTTTTTTGCGTAGTAATAAATATAGACGCTAAACGGTAATTGCAAAAATATGAAAAAAGACGGCAAATTATTAAAGCCCATTCTTACCTCGCTTGGTGCTATTGCGCTGATTGTTTCCGGTTCGGTAATTTTTGGCAATAAGGGAAAAACGGAGAATGATTCCGTTTCCAATGGCGGGAGCGATGACAAGATCGCGACTTCGGACGTGGCGCAAACCAATCTTGCGGTCTCGGCTAATAAATGCCGCGGGTGCGGAAAGTGTGTGCGCATTGATCCGGAGCATTTTGCGCTTGATGTGGAAAATCGCGTGGCGATTGTTATCTCGACGGAAAATTTGGGTTCGGAGAGTCTGCAATTGGCGGCCAATAATTGCGACGGCGCGGCTATCATAATTTCTTAGAAACAAAAAATATGTCGGGGGAATATAATTTTTTCGCAATACTCGCTTGCACTCTCGGCGCGTATTATATAAGTCTGATGCTTGTCACAAAGAAGAATATTACGCTTTTGCAGCATCGGAAATTTTGGAACATTGTCTTGTTGATAGGCTTCCTCGTATCGGGAATGTTCGGAATGTTGATGTCGTTCCTCATCGACAGCGGCATTCGCATCCCTTATTACACAACCATCTTATGGTTGCATGTTGAATTGGGAATTGTGATGGCGGTCGTTTCCATATTCCACCTGCTTTGGCACAGGCGGTATTATTGGAAACCGAAAAAGACAAAATAAATTTCATAGAGACGCGTTGCATGCGTCTTTTTGCACCCCCTTTGTAGAGACGTCGATTTATCGCGTCTCCTGCATCGTTCATCTTGTTTCTTCTGTTTCTATCTCCTATAAAGATGCAATATTTTGCGTCTGGTTTTTTATCATTCCGTTTCGTATTTGGAGACGCGATGAATCGACAAAAGAGACGCGATAAATCCACATCCAGAGACGCGATGAATCGACGTCTCTACAAGCGAAAGTAAAATGGGGATTTTGTTGATTTTTAGGAGAAAAGAGGGTAGGATGAAAATATTACCGAGGTGAGATGAAAATAAGCGCTAAATATTCAAAGTGTGGTTTTATGAAAATTGATAAAAATTTTTTGAAGAAATGTTTGTTTGCTTTTTCCGTAATTTTCGCAGCGTGTGTTCTCTTTGTCGTTGCGCTGGATTATTCGGTGCAGAGGTCCGGTGAAGATTCCATCTATAGCGCCAAGGACGTGCCGCAAAAAGAAGTTGTGCTGGTGCTGGGAGCGAAGGTATATAGTGACGGCAGATTGAGCGATATGTTTCGCGACCGGATTGACACGGCTGTCGGACTATATAAGACGGGAAAGGTTGAGAAGATTTTGGTGAGCGGGGATCACGGCACAAAAGGATACGACGAGGTGAATGCCGCCAAAGATTATATTTTGCAGCAAGGCGTGCCCGGAGCGGATATCTTTTTGGATCACGCCGGGTTTGATACTTATGACAGCGTCTATCGGGCGCGGGATGTGTTTCAAGTGAAGTCGATGATTATCGTGACACAGAAGTACCATCTGCCGCGCGCTTTATATATTGCGGACGGTTTGGACGCGGATGCCGTAGGTGTCGGTGCGGATTTGCGCGCTTACGGCGGGCAGGATGCCAGGGATTTTCGGGAGAGGTTTGCGGTGGTGAAGGCCTGGCTTGATGTGGCTTTGCAATCCAAACCGAAATATTCGGGCAAGCCGGTTCCGGTATCGGGAGAAGGATTTGCGAGTTGGGATTGAGGAATGTTGTTTTTTTGTAGAGACGTCGATTCATCGCGTCTCGCATTTTCAAGATAAAACATCAAAATGCAAAAGAGAGTGCGGGCAATAATTTGCGAGGAGGACAGATATCTTTTTATTCATCGCGTTACGAAGGAAAAGGAATATTGGGTTTTTCCGGGCGGCGGAGTTGAAGAAGATGATGCCAGCTTGGAGGCGGCGCTGATCCGCGAATGCGAGGAGGAGTTGGGTGTGCAGGTGGAAGTCGGGGAATTTTTTACCAAGACTTATTTTATGATGGACGGAGAGGAACAGGAGCAGCACATTTATTTTTGTAAAATCATAAGCGGCGAAACCGGCACAGGTCAGGGGCCGGAGTTTCAGGAGGGCACCGGCTATGAGGGGAGTTTTGAAGCCGAATGGGTTCATATAACGGAGATGAAAGAAAAATATATTTTGCCGAAGGAGGTTAAAGATTTGATTGTAAAGAAATAATATGAAAATAGTTCATAAAACGGAAAGAAAACTTTTTAAAAACAATGAAAATTGCGATGTGCTTGAGTATGATTTGGGGTGCGCGGATTTGGGCGGGGCGGCGGCGGAAATTCGAGGGAGATATCCGGACAGCGGTCGGGTTGTAAATGCGGAGTGTAAAGAAGTAGCTTATATTTTGAAAGGTGCGGGAGAAGTTAATGCCGAGGGAAATGAGATGAAATTTGCGGCGGGAGATGTAATCGTGATAGAAAAAGGTGAGAGATATTTTTGGGAAGGAAATTTTTCGGCTCTGCTCTTTTCCGCTCCGGCATGGAGGGCGGGACAATGCGAGAAGGTGGATTAGATGGAATTTAATTTAACTCGTTATATGTGATTTTACAGAATGCCTTTTGCGGGTCATATGCATTATATAATTCAAGCCAATCTCGCCGAAGCCGGTTTTCAGACCGGAGCTGGCTCATTCTTTTGAATGTATAATACTAAATTAACTTAATCCGTTACATAATGATTTTACATTTATTCCCCCTCACCCCGACCCTCTCCCGATAGGAGAGGGAGAAACTCCAAATACTTTATAAAAGGATTGTGGTACGTATTAAGTTAATTCGGTGTTTAGTAACGGGATCCCGGATATTTGCTGCGCAAATTCCGGGATGACAGCTTTTTAGAAAGCAATACCTGTTAAAGGAAACAATCAATATCTGTCATTTCGAAATGAGGTACTCCGATTGAGAAATCCGGGAATAATACTATGCAAATATAATCTTACTGTAAAAAATAATATCAACAAAGTTTTCGTGCATTTCCCAGATCTCTCAGTCGAGTACTCCTTCGAGATGACAAATGGGGTCAATCTTCAATACTTTCTTTTTCACGATAGAACATACATTTTGTCATTCTGGTAAGAATCCCTTGGTTACCGTTTAACTTGTATACAAGAGATCTTTACAAAGATGACAAAAGGAATGTATCAATGCGGGAATTATAAAAAAGTGATTTTATATGGTTCAAACGCGTAAGTCTTATTGTGGAAAGTTTAAGGGATCCTTACGAGGATGACAAAATATGGGTTTTATCACAGAAGAAGCTTTTGGGATTGACAAAATAAAGATGAGCTATTAAAGAATGAGCCGAAGCCGACCAATTTCTGTTTTTTGACATTTGCCCTCTTTTACTTCAAAAGAAAGAAAAAATAAAACGAGGCGTATTAGTAAGCAGGTTGGGGGCGTGCCGACTTTTAAAATATAAGATTTATTTACATGGCGATCGATAAAATCAGGCAATTAAGCGCCAAACATAAGAAAAAAATGGTGATTGCGGCGGTGATTTTAATAGCCGCAGGAGCGGTTTATCTCTGTTTTTCGTCTTCTCAAAATTCTGACGGGCGCGGTCAGGACACGGCTCTTACGGGAGCGGAATCCGGCTTGGCGAGCGAGCCGGAGCGGGATGCGGACATTTACGGCATGGTGACCTCGATTAAAGGGAATCAGATTACGATTATGAAGTTTGATCCTTCGACGATGCCGGGCGCAAAGAAAAGCGGCAGCGGTGCGGATGAGCAAGCGACGACCGATGAAAACGCAATCAGTCTCGGGACTTCTTCCAGCGTGATGCCGGGAGCCGGCGGTGGAGGCAAGATGCCTGGCGGCGGAGGAATGCCTGGCGTCGGACCGGGGGGCGGTAGCAGCAGCACTTCCAGCACGCGCGAAGATAAGCTGGAAGAATTGAAAAAAACCAGCATTGGCACGGAAACCGTCACGGTTCCGGTCGGCATACCGATTTTGGTACAGTCAAGTTCTGTGGACGGGCAGACTACGCAAGAGATGACGACGATTCGGGATTTGACTTCGGACACGGTGGTCATTCTCTGGCTCAAGCCAGAAGAAACGCAGACGGAGGTAAACGCGGATGGTGCGGTTGCGGAAGAAAGCTCAACCTTGCACACTGCGGATTATGTGAACATCGTCGGCAAAGTGGACATGGATAATTCAACTAAGTAAAAATATGGCAGAGTCAATTATAAAGCAAAGTAAAAAAGCAAAGGGCGGAGGCTTCAGCGGGAGAACGAAGACGGTTGTTATTATCCTGATACTCTTGGCAGGCGCATATTACGGTTACAGTTATTATACTAAAAAAAATAGTGCCGCTAATCAAATGATGAAGCAGCAGAAAACGGCGACAGCAACCAAGGGCGATATCCAAATGGCAGTTGAGACCGATGGCACGGTGGTTGCGGAGGACGGTGTGGAACTCTCCTTTTCCACTACGGGAGAGACGGTGGAAAAGATCTACGTCAAAGAAGGCGATACCGTAAAGAAGGGGGACAAGATCGCTTCCATCAGTACCGATTCCATGCAATATGAGCTGCAAAACGCTCAGGATTCTTACAAATCGGCGGTACTGGCGCTGGCGGACGGCAAAGCGGGGGCAAGCGAGAAAGATATAAAAAATTCACAATATCAAATAGAGCAGGCGGAATCCAATTTGGCCCAGTCCAAGACCGGTCTGGAACAGGCTAACACCAATTTGGAGCAGACCAAGATTGATGCTGCGGAAAAAGTCAAGGATGGCGAAGACGCAATTAACGATGCCAAGGAGGATATTGATACCTATGATCGCGATAGTGACGATGCAGTGGGTGATGCTTATTCTTCTCTTCGTTCGGATATAGAAAATTTTTCCATTTCGCTGAAAAGTAACCTTTACAGCGCGGATAAGATTTTGGGCGTTGACGACACGAGTCTCAATGACGATTTTGAAAATGTTTTGGGAGTGCTTGATACTTCCAGCCTTAATGCCGCGAAGAGCAGTTATAATACCACCAAGTATGACAAGCAGAAACTGGATGCCATGCTTTCTTCCACCAGCAAGACGGATTATGACGGTTTGGACAAGCTGGCGGCGCAGGCCGAGATTACGGCCGATGATGCCAAGGAGCTTTTTGTCAATTTGCAAAAAGTGCTTGATGCCACTATTACGTCTGCCGATCTCACGCAGAATGAGCTTGATAGCAAAAAAAGCAGCGCCTCTTCGCTTTTAACAAGTGCCACCGGCAGCGTTTCCACTTTCGATAAGGACTTGAAGACCATCAAGAGCGCGAAAGAAACGGTTGCCGATAAGGAGACGTCCGAGAACGATACTTTGAATAATTTGCAGAAAGTTTACAACAAAGCGGTTACCGGTCTGGAGGATGTCAAAAGACAGAATGAGGTCGATATCAGCAAGAGCGAATCCAGCGTAGTGGATGCGCAAACCGCGATTCGCAATAAAGAGATTGCTTTGGATCAGGCTAAAATGAATTATAATGATTTGCTTTCGCCGCTCACTACTGCGGAGTTGCAGAAACTGGTGACGCAGGTTAATCAGTCCAAGAACAATCTCAAACAAGTACAGGACAAGATTGACGACGCGACGCTTATCGCTCCGATTGACGGACAGGTGGGGGCGATCAACGGCAAAGAAGGAAGCCTTATCTCGGAAAACAGTTCGGAGAGTTTTGTGACTATTATCAACAAAGACACGCTGTTCGTCAAAGTCAGCGTGGAAGAAAGCGACATCGGCAGCATTAGCAAGGGGCAGAAGGCTTATGTCACTTTTGATGCCGTCGACGGCTTGGAAATGGAAGGAGAAGTGACCTATATCTCAATGACGGCCGGGGCGAGCAACAGCGGTGTTGTCACATACGAGGTGCGAGTGGTTTTGGATAATGTCGGGCAGACGGCGGTCATGGAAGGTATGACGGCGTTCGTCAAATTCGTTTCCGATGAAGTGAAAGATGTGCTAACCTTACCGGTGGCGGCGGTTACCAATGTCAACGGCGCGTCCAGCGTGAAGATGTCGGACGGGACATATAAGGAAGTTGTCACCGGATTTACCGACGGGCAAACGGTCGAGATCGTGGAAGGACTGGCGGAAGGAGATAAAGTCGTTTACTAAAAAATACTATGGATAAGAATATTATCATACGAATGGAGAACGCCAAGAAATCTTATTATCTGGCCAACGGCGAAGAGATACCGGTTTTGCGCGGGCTGGATGTGTCTATTGAAGAAGGCGAGTTTGTCGCGATTATGGGGGAGTCGGGGGGAGGCAAGACGACGCTGCTTAATATTATCGGCTGCCTGCATCCCCTTACTGACGGAAAATATTTTTTCAACGGCGAGGATATCGGCGAGGTCAAAGACGACTACACGCTGGCTTTCATTCGCAATAAGAAAATCGGTTTTGTGTTCCAGCAGTTTAATCTGCTTTCACGGATGACGGCGTTGCAGAATGTGTGCTTGCCCGCCATTTATGCGGGCGCGGGAAAAGCGGGAAGAGAAGATCGGGCGCGGGCGGTTCTTGAGAGTGTCGGGCTGGGGGATCGGATAGGGCACAAGCCGACCGAACTTTCCGGGGGGCAGCAGCAGCGGGTGGCAATTGCGCGCGCGCTTATGAATGAGCCGGAAATTATGCTGGCGGACGAACCGACGGGCGCGCTGGATTCCAAATCGGGTGCGGAGATTATGCAGATTTTCATGGAGCTTAAAAAGAAAGGCAAGACGATTATCATGGTGACACATACGCCGGAGGTGGCCAAATATGCCGACCGCATCGTCTACGTTCGCGATGGCGTGGTGGTGGATAATGATTATAAATTAAAGTAAAGCGATGATTGTGGAAATTGTAAAAAT
>JBAXYM010000018.1:0-25312 GCA_041670805.1 Patescibacteria group bacterium | reverse complement strand
GTACTCCGATTGAGAAATCTAGGAATAATACTATGCAAATATAATCTTACTGTAAAAATAACATCAGCACAGCTTCGTGCATTTCCCAGATCTCTCAGTCGAGTACTCCTTCGAGATGACAAAAAATAGGGTTAGTCAAGCTTTCTTTATTTGTCGTTCCGGAATTTCGGTACTCCGAAATATCCGGAATCCCGTAACTATGCAAGACAAGCATTGTATGTCATTTTCACCGGCTTAGTAACGGGATCCCGGATATTTGCTGCGCAAATTCCGGGATGACAGCTTTTTAGAAAGCAATTCCTGTTAAAGGAAACAATCAATATTTGTCATTTCGAAATGAGGTACTCCGATTGAGAAATCTAGGAACAATACTATGCAAATATAATCTTACTGTAAAAACAATACCAACAAAGTCTTCGCGCATTTCTCAGATCTCTCAGTCGAGTACTCCTTCAAGATGACAAATAAAGTTAGTCAAGCTCCGGTATCGGGATTGCGGCGTCGCCCGGAGTACCGACTCCTTGCAATGACAAACAGTATTAATCGCGTAAGTCCTATATATATTTAAACAGCAGGCAGTCCTGACATACTTAGTGTATTTTGAATATTGATATGAAAAAATAGAGAGGACTGTCCTTTTGATACTGTAAGGACAGTCCTCTCTATTTTGTTTGTTATTTTTGCGTGGGACAGCGGCGCAGGCTGAAGCCATGCTACTCCGCCCGATACTCCGCCATGCCACTTTGCTAAACACTCTGTTTAAGTTTGCAAAGAAAAAACAGCCCTTTAGTCGAGGCTGTTTTTTTGTTGCAAAACTTTTTTATTATCCGCAGCTGGCAGTGGAATCTGATCCTTCGGCGTAACCGAATCCTGAAGATTGAGGAGTGGAGCTGAGGGTATTCTGGTTGCATTCTGCGGGAGCGGTTGTGAATCCGGCGCAGATGGTTTTCAAGTAGCTGGCAGAGTCGCGGCTGCTGGAGACTTGTTTGCCGTTGACGACCAGAGTGGGCGAGCCGCTGACCTGATATTTGTCGACGTCTGCCTGATAAATCGGGAATGTCGGATATTGTCCGTTTCTCCAGGTGGTCTTGTCGGCGTAGTTAGCCATAATCTTGTATTTGCTGTCAGTGGCGGCGACGCAAGAATTGAGGCTGGCGGTGTCAATTCCGGTTTGTGCCAGACATTTTGCGCCGTCACCGTCGGCCAAGAAACATTTGAGATAGGAAATGAGTTTGTCTCCCTGGTTTTGCATTATGCAATATTGATTCATTTCTTCCTTTAATTCTTTCTCGTCGTGCATTGAGTAGTCGCAGAATTTCAATTGGAAATTGATCTTGTCGCCCAAAGCTTCGACGGCGGGGATAATGCCTTTTTCCGCTTGCGTTCCGTATGGGCAATGGCTCATTACGAAAAGTTCCACTGTCGGTTTGTCGGTTTTGGTAAGGCTTGCCAGCGCCGTTGCTTGTTCGGTTTTGGCTTGCTCCGCTGCGGCGGCTTTTTGCTGTTGGACTTCGGCGATGACAATCGGATTTGCCAAGAAAATACTTCTATCTTTGGTCATATAAGCCGTAACTTCCTGATCGCCTACATTGAGTTTCAGTTTCCAGAGGTTGTGTACTTTGTCTTCCGTGAGTTCCGTGACGGTGGCCGTGTATCCTTCGCTTATGATATTTTCGTTGATCAATTTTTCGGCTTCAGCGACAGTCATTTTCGGCTCAATGCCCAGCATTTTGTCAAACTTGCCGTTCTTGTATCCGGAATATGCCACAACCGCAATTACGATTATGATCAGGATGGCAAGGAATTTCTTGTTGACAGGCTTGGATTTTTTCTTGCTCGACCCGGTTTCGGTTTCACTCACTGCCGTTTCCGATGCGGCGGAGACTTCTTCCTTGGTTTCTTTTGCGTTCTCAACGGACTTTTGCTCGGCGGCAATATTGTCCTTTTTTTCTTCTTCCATATTGTATGATTAATTAATGGTAAATTATGTCTCATTCTAACACACGAGGCGATTTAGTCAAAAAACGGATCAGCTTTCGCCAAAAGCGTTTTCTATGAAATTTATTCTCGCCTTTTTGTCTTTGCCGCAGTACACAATAGATATTACGTCCGTTTGCCAGTTTATATTTCCTGCACAGTTTTTTTCGGCAAGGAAAGTCAGCGCCGTTTGAATGATTTTTTGCTGTTTTGTTTTTGTGACCGCCTCTTCGGGAGATCCGAATTTGCGTATGCTCGCCTCCGTTCGGGTTTTTACTTCGACAAAATGCAAAGTGTCGTCTTTTCGGCAGATGAGATCGATTTCTCCGCACCTTTTTTGGAAATTTTTTTCCAGAATTTCATAGCCTTTCGCGCGCAAGAAATTTTCCGCTAACTTTTCGCCCCAGTTACCAAATTGTCGATTTTTCTTTGGCATCACGCAGGATTAAAAAAGATTGAAAAGTTTTTTAGTTACTTGGTCGAGGATTTGGGTTTTTTGGTCATAGTAGTAAAGGGCAATCAGAAGCGCCAGGACAAGGATAATGACTAAGGCGAGATTTCTGAATTCTCTTTTGAGGTCGTCTTCCTTGCCGTTTTCTTCCGGCTTTTTTGCGGCTATTTCCTTTTCAACAGGTGTGGCGGCGGCGGCTTTTACCGTTTCGCCGCTTGCTTGAGGTCTATTCTTGCTCTTATTCTTTTTACTCATTTTTCTTGATTATGGTTAATTTGTTATGATAACTCCATTCTATAACGATAAACGGCTTCTTGCAAATGAATTTTTTGAGGTTGACGCGCGTTCTTTGGCACATAAATATATGTATCGCATATGATCCTAATTTTTTTTAAGCACGGAGAGAAATGCTTCCTGTGGAATGTCTACTTTGCCAATGGCTTTCATTTTCTTCTTGCCTTTTTTCTGCTTGTCGAGAAGTTTGTTCTTGCGCGAGACGTCGCCTCCGTAGAGTTTGGCGGTTACGTCTTTGCGGAAAGGCTGAATCGTTTCGCGCGCGACGATTTTTCCAGAGATGGCGGCTTGGATGGCTATGGAAAAATTTTGGCGCGGGATTACTTTTTTGAGTTTTTCCACAATTTTCTTGCCCTCGGTGTGGGCTTCGTCTCGCGGGACGATGCGGCTGAAGGCTTCCACTCGCTCGTCCGCAATCAAAATATCCAGCTTGATGAGGTCGCCAACGCGAAAGCCGACGGGGTCGTAACTCATCGAAGCGTAGCCGCTGGAAATGCTTTTCAAATTGTCGTAAAAGTCAACAATGATATTGAGGAGAGGCGCTTCGTAGGTGAGAATAACGCGGTCCTTGGAAAGATACGAGGTGCTTTTGTAAGTGGCGCGGGAACTTTCCGCCAGTGCCATTACGGAGCCGATTTTGCTTTCGGGGAGCACGATTTCCAGTTTTGCCCAAGGTTCTTTTATCTCTTGGATGTAGTTGGGGTCGGGCAGTCCCGCCGGTGAAAAAATCAGCTCTTCTTCGCCGGTTTTTCTGATTATTTGATAGGACACACTGGGAGTGGTGACCACGAGATTCATATCGTATTCGCGCGTCAGTCTCTCGCTCACAATTTCCAAATGGAGCATTCCGAGGAAGCCGCAACAAAATCCCCGACCGAGAGCGGTGGAGCTTTCCGGCTCGAAAGAGAGAGAGGCGTCGCTCAGCCTGAGCTTGTCCAGCGCGTCGCGCAAATTGGGATAGTCGGCGCCGTCGATGGGATAGACAGAGGCGAAAACCACCGGGCGGACTTCTTTGTATCCGGGCAGAGGCTTCACCTTGCCGCGATTTTCTTCTTCAAAGACATTGTGTAAATTGGTGATGGTGTCACCCACGCGGCATTTGCCGACTTCTTTGAGTCCGGTGGCGATGTAGCCGATTTCGCCGGTTTTGAGGGAGTCCGTTTTTCGGAGTTCCGGCGTGATAATGCCGATTTCCAATATTTCCGATTCCGTTTTGCTGCCGAGGAAGGAAATTTCTTCGCTCATTTTGATTTCGCCGTCTACGATGCGAACCTGCGCGACTACGCCCTTGTAGCTGTCAAAATAGGAATCGAAAATGAGCGCGCGTGCCGGCGCCTCGGTGTCGCCTTGGGGGCAGGGGATTTCTTCAATGACGCGCGCCAGAACTTTGTCCACGTTCTCTCCGGTCTTGGCGCTGATTTTCAGAATCTCGTCGCGCTCGCAGCCGATAAGATCCATAATTTCCTGCTCGACTTCCGGCACCATGGCGCTGGGCATATCGATCTTGTTGATGGCGGGAATGATGACCAGCTCTTGCTCCATTGCCAGATACAAATTGGCAATGGTTTGCGCCTGAATGCCTTGCGTCGCGTCCACCAGTAAAATCGCGCCTTCGACGGCGGCGAGGGATCGCGAAACTTCATAAGTAAAGTCGACGTGCCCGGGAGTGTCGATGAGATTCAGTTTATAATTTTTTTCTTTGTAAACGTATTCCATTTTGACCGGCTGCAATTTGATGGTGATGCCGCGTTCGCGCTCCAAATCCATTTGGTCGAGCAACTGTGCTTTCATCTTGCGGTCTTCGACGGTGTGAGTCATTTCAATAAGCCGATCCGCAAGCGTAGATTTTCCGTGGTCGATGTGAGCGATGATGCAAAAGTTGCGGATGTTATCTTGATTCATTTTATAATTGAAAAGTTTTTGATTAGATTAGGACTTACGCTATTGATACTGTTTTGTCATTGCGAGGAACCGGTACTCCGGGCGACGTGACAATCCCGATACCGGAGCTTGACTGACTTTATTTGTCGTCTTGAAGGGGTACTCGACTGAGAGATCAGAGAAATGCACGAAAACTTTGTTGGTATTGTTTTTACATAGGACTTACGCATTTCAAATTTTCTTAATCTTCAATACTTTCTTTTTCACGATAGAACCAACCTTTTGTCATTCTTGTAAGAATCCCTTGATTATTTTATTTAACTGTATACAAGAGATCTTTACAAAGATGACAAAAGGAATGTATTAATGCGGGAATTATAGAAAAGTGATTTTATATGGTTCAAACGCGTAAGTCCTGTTACAGTAAGATTATACTTGCATGGTATTATTCCCGGATTTCTCAATCGGAGTACCTCATTTCGAAATGACAAATATTGAGTGTTTCTTTTAACAGGAATTGCTTTCTAAAAAGCTGTCATCCCGGAATTTGCGCAGCAAATATCCGGGATGATTCCTTACTTAAGCCGGTGAAAATGGAATACAACGCTTGCTTTGCATAGCTATGGGATTCCGGATATTTCGGAGTACCGAAATTCCGGAATGACAGATAAAAATGACAGATAAAGATCAATTTCTACCTTTTGATTTGGCTAAAATAAGCGATTTAAAACGTGGGTGGATTGGGCGAAAAAACGGTCGCTGTTTGCTCAAATAAAAAACTGCTTAAATTAAAGCGATATAGATATAATCTATTATAAAACGGGGGTTTTGGCAAATAATGTCGAATTGTGTTTGATAAATTTTTTGATAAGCCGGCTGCTACTCCGTTTGGCAAATCTGTTTTATTCCTCCGCAATAAGTTCCGTGGTTTTGATTTTGGTCTTGAAAACTTTTTTGCGGAAGGAGTTTTTGAATTTGATGAATTCGTCAATTTTGAAAATCCAGCCCCAGGCGAAATAGACGGCGAGCATTGCCGTGCCGGAGAGCATGCCTTGGACGGCGATGCCGAAGAAGGTGTGCGTGTCGAGAAAAGGTTCGACGGCGTAGAGCATTTTGTAGCCGACGAGCCCCGCGAATATGCCGGAAAAAGATATTTGCGCCACGGCGATGTAAAAACTTTTCGGCACCGCGCTGAGATATTTTTTGTCGAGCAGAATGAAAAGGACGAGGGCGTTTAAAATGCTGCTGATTGTGAAAGCCCCGATCAGTCCGTTCAGACCGTAGCGCGGCGAAAGACCCAAGGCGAGGATGATATTGACGACGGCGCTGAAAAGGGTGACATAAAAAGGCGTTTTGGAATCGTGCACGGCCCAAAAGGCGCGGGAGAAAAGCGGGATGAGCGATTGGGCGAAAAGGCTGACGCAAAAAATTTGGAGCGCGTCGATGGTCGCCACGGTTTCATTCCAGCCGAAGTGAGGGCCGTGACCGTAGATGACACGGACGATTTGGGCGCGGAAAATGACTAGAAAAATGCTGAGAGGAATGATGAAGTACAGTATCTGTTTCGCGGTCGAGAGCAGAACTTCAGTGAATTTTTCGCGGTGCTCCCTGTCGCTGAAAGAGGAGAGGGCGGGGAAGCAGGCGATGGCGAAAGAGACGGCGAAGATGCCTAGCGGAAAACTTTGCAGGTTGTTGGCATAATTGAAGAAGGTCAGGCTGCCTTCGGCAAGATTGGTGGCAATGACGGTGATGACCAAGAGATTGATTTGCGAGAGAATAATGGTGCAGGTACGGGGGACGGTAATTTTGACGATGGTGCGCACTTCTTCGCTTCGGGTGTTGATGAAAAGGCGATAGCGGAAGCCGAGCGTTTTGACGCTGGGAAGTTGGATAGCGAACTGGAAAAAAGCGCCGAGCACCACGCCCCAAGCCAAGCCCTGCAAGCCCATTATCGGCGAGAGTATCAGCGCCCCCGCGATAATGCCGAGATTGTAAACAACAGTGGAAAGAGAAAAAACCAGAAAGCGCTTGTAGGATTGCAGGATACCGCTCAGGATGCTGCTCAACAACAGAAAGATGGGGCTTAAAAACATAATGCGGGTCAGCTCGATGGTCTTTTGCGTTTTTTCCCGGTCGAAGCCGGTAATCAGGTCGATGATTTGCGGCGTCAGGACGACGGCAAACAGCGTCAGTCCGGAGATAGAAATAAAGAGAATGTTGAGAATATTGTTGGCGGCTTTGAAGGCTTCCTCTTTTTTGTTTTGGGAGATGAGCCGGGCGAAGATGGGAATGAAGCCCGCCGAGAGCGCTCCCAAGATGACGATGTTATAAATAAAATCGGGAATGCGAAAAGCGGCGTAGTAAATATCCATATCGCCGACGGGGAAACGGTTGGCAAAAATACTGTCGCGCACGACCCCCAGCACTTTGCTGGTGAGGGTGGCGACGGCGATGATGAAAGCGGCGGAGGTAATGGAGGCGGATTCTTGGTTGATGAATTTCTTGAGCATTATGAAAAAGTTTAGATGTGGTTTAATATTTTTATTTTATATTATATCGGGCGGTCTGGCAAAATAGACGGAGGATTGTTAAACGCGCTATAAATCCGGACAATAAAAAAACAGCAAACTCGTGTTCGCCGTCTTTTCCGAAAAACTTATTGCTTGGCGGTTCCTTGGGCAATGTAGTTTTTGATTTCGTCGATAGGGATGATGATATTCGCTTCCTGCTCTATCCCTACCAGCTTACCTTCGAGATTAATGACCGCCGCGCCGGAAAAGTTTTGTCCGAGGTCTTGGACGATTTGAATGCGTTTCTGAAAACCGGAATCGGTGGAGCCGGGCATTTTGTAATCCTCGACAACTTTTGAAATGATGTCGGTGACAATGGCGTCGTCCACGATGATCAGTTTTTCTCCGAGCCGCAGGCTGTTGGAATCCGCGTAAGGAATCACGGAAAGATTATTCTCTTCCATTTTCAGCATCGCCAGGCTATGATCGGCATCTTGGGAAATTATTTTTGCCATGTCGGTTCTTCCATCTTTCAGTTTGACTTGGATTTCCGTGTTGAGATTTTGTCCGGTATAAATATTTTTGAGCGGCGTGATGAGATAGCCGTCGCTTGTCAGAATGATGCCGGTGCCGATTTTGACAAATTGTCCGCCGGCGTCTTTGACGAGAATTTCCGCAACTGACGGAAGAACTTTTTCAATCGCGTCCGCGGTTCCCGTTTCTTGCGTGATTTTCACTTCTTCCGTCTCGCGTACGACGGTCGTGCGCTCATTCACTTTTTTGAGATAGGAGTATTGGTTGAGGGCGGGATATTTTATCAGCAAATTGGGAAGAAGAATCCGGTCCAGCCATACTCCGCCCAGTCCGCCGACGAAAAAAACGACCGCGATAAATACAATCAGCCTGGACAGTTTTTTGGCGAAACGTTTTTTCTTTTTTACCGGCGAGGAAGCCTCTTTGTTTGCAGGTGCTTCCGGTTTTTCTTCTACGGGGCTTTGGGAAATGTTAAGTTTTTCTTTTTGCCGATCCCGCAGAGAACGAATTGTTGTGTCTTCCATTTTTTTTGTTTAATTTATATAAAGTTTGCTTGTAAAAAGTATCACTGAAATCGCGGCGGTTGCGAAAAGCAGGGAGCCGAGAAATTTATTGCGCGTGAGTTCGTTGCGGAGATAATTTCTGACGATGTCCCAATAAGAGAAAAATACGGTCAGGACGATTGCCCCGAAAGTCAGAGGATTGATAGGGAGGAAAATCATCACCCATACCAATTCTATCACAACCAGCGCCAATAAAAAAGAATAGAAATTGAAAGAACGATTTTTGTAGTAATCGAGGTGCAGCTCCAGCTCCCGGCTTTTGAGGAAATTGATGCGGATGAGATAATAGGCGGAGAGATAGATGCCCGCAAACATGATGAGCGTTATTTGCCAGGGGCGGATGTTGGTAATGGTGTAAATGCCGTAGATGCCGCTGGACAGGAAGAAGAGGGAGAAGAGCACGATGCTCTGGTTGAGGTTGAAGCCGGTGTCCAGAAGCTTGGACTTTTCTTCCTTGGGGCGTTCTTCTTCCGGAGTGAAAAAACGATAAATTCCCATCAGGGCGACGACGAAGAGAAAAGAGGCGAAAAAGATAAAATATTCTTGGAGCATTCCCTGTCCGATAGTAAGGAGAAACGAGACGCTTCCCATCGCCAGCAGCACGGTAAGGATGACGGGAAGGTACTGATAATTCGTAATCCAAAACGCGCTCGTGGCGCTTACCAGAAAAAGCAGGATGACGGCGCTGGCGCTGAAGCCGAAACTCTTGAAAAACATATCGAGCACCAAATAAAAGAGAATTCCGGGGATGATGAATTTAAATGCCTGCCGCAGATTTGTTCGTTTTATTCGCATAAGATTTGCTAAATGTTAACTCTACTAATAATAGAGCATTTTCGGAAAAAGCGGAAACGGAGGCAGCTTGGAACTAAATGTCCAATTAAAGAGCAAATTACCAAACGGATTGCCAAACGGAGTAGCATGGCTTTAGCCTGCGCGGTTGTCCCAAGCCGAAAGAACGAGTATATTACGTTCGTTTAAATTGCATCGGACAGCGGCGCAGGCTAAAGCCATGCTACTTCGCGATGCTGTCTCGAATTAAAAAACAAATCTATTTCCCAAACACGATCTTATCTTTCTCGGCGTTGATAGTGATTGTCTTGCCGGGCTTTGTTTTGCCTTCAATGATTCGCATTGCCAGTTCGTCGAGGATCTCGCTTTGGATGATGCGTTTGAGAGGGCGCGCGCCGAAGTTGGGGTCGTAGCCTTTTTTTGCGAGAAGCACTTTGGCATTATCCGTGATTGCAATATTTATGTCTTGTTTTTTAAGCCGCTTTTTGACGATATCGAGTTGGAGCTCTACGATTTGTCCGATTTCATCTCTGGTGAGCGGATGGAAAGTGATGATTTCGTCGAGGCGGTTGATGAATTCCGGCTTGAAGTGACGGCGAAGTTCGTTCTGAATTTTTTCGTCGAAAAGGTCTTCTTCTTTTTCCGTTTTTGCGCTTTTATCGACAAACCCCAAGGTGGAATATTCGCGGATAACGTCGTTGCCGATGTTGCTCGTCATAACGATAATGGTGTTTTTGAAATTGACGACGCGGCCTTTGGAATCCGTGAGCCGTCCGTTGTCGAGGATCTGGAGGAAAATGTTGAAGACTTCCTGATGCGCCTTTTCGATTTCGTCGAAGAGGATGACGGAATAAGGACGCTTGCGCACGATTTCGGTGAGCTGTCCGCCTTCTTCAAATCCGACGTATCCGGGCGGCGAGCCGATCATTCGGGACACCGAGTGCTTCTCACCGTACTCACTCATATCGATGCGGATCATTGCCTTTTCGTCGCCGAACATAAATTCCGCGAGCGCCTTCGCCAGCTCGGTTTTTCCCACTCCGGTCGGACCCATGAAGATAAAGGACCCGATGGGCTTGTTTTCTTCGGCGATGCCGGCGCGGCTGCGGCGCACCGCGTTGGACACCGCCTTGATCGCCTGCTCCTGTCCGATGACGCGCTTGCTCAATTCTTTTTCCATTGAGGCGAGCTTTTGCGCTTCCTCTTGAATCATTTTTTTGATGGGAATGCCCGTCCAGCGCGAGACCACTTTGGCGATATCTTCCTCGTCCACTTCTTCTTTGAGGATGGGGCGGCTGCCTTGAATTTTTTTGAGCTTTTCCTGCTGCTGTTTGATTTCTTTTTCAAGCTCGGGAATTTTGCCGTAGCGAATTTCCGCCACTTTCTGCAAATCCGCGCGGCGATCGGCGATCTCCGCCTCCTGCTTGAGCTCGTCAATCTTTTTCTTCGACTCGCGGATTTTGGAGATTATTTCCTTTTCATTTTTCCACTGCACTTCCAAGTCGCGGCTTTTCTCGTTGAGATCGGCGGCGGTTTTTTCCAGATCGTTCAGACGGATTTTGGAGGCGGAATCCTTTTCTTTTTTGAGCGCTTTCTTTTCTATTTCCAAGCGGCGGAGTTCGCGCTTCGTGATGTCGAGTTCCGACGGCATACTGTCGATTTCCATCCGCAGCGCCGAGGCGGCCTCGTCGATAAGATCAACCGCCTTGTCCGGCAAAAAGCGATCCGAGACATAACGGCTCGAAAGGTTGGCGGCGCTCACCAACGCGCTGTCTTTGATGCGGACTCCGTGATGCACCTCGTATTTTTCTTTGATTCCGCGCAGTATCGAAACCGTGTCCTCGATAGACGGCTCTTGCACGAACACCGGCTGAAATCTTCTTTCCAGCGCCGCGTCTTTCTCAATATATTTCTGATATTCTTTGAGCGTAGTCGCGCCGATGGCGTGCAATTTGCCGCGCGCCAGTGCCGGTTTGAGCATATTGGAAGCGTCCATCGAACCTTCCGTTGCGCCCGCGCCGACGAGAGTGTGCAGCTCGTCGATGAAGAGGATGATGCGACCCTGCGAATTTTCAACTTCTTTGATGATAGCCTTCAGCCGTTCCTCGAATTCTCCGCGAAATTTCGTGCCCGCAACCAGCATACCGAGATCCAGCGAAATAATTTGCTTGTCTCTCAAACTTTCCGGCACGTCCTGCGCGACAATCCTTTGCGCAAGACCTTCGACGATGGCGGTCTTGCCCGTGCCCGCCTCGCCGATTAAGACCGGATTGTTTTTGGTGCGGCGCGAAAGCACTTGCATCACGCGGCGGATTTCCTCATCGCGCCCAATGACCGGATCGATTTTTTCTTCGCGCGCCAGCTTTGTGAGGTTTTGTGCATATTTTTCCAATGCCTGAAACTTGCTTTCCGGTTCTTGGTCGGTGACGCGCTGCGAGCCGCGCACGTCCACCAGCACTTTCAAAATATTCTCGTAAGTCACGCCGAATTTTTCCAGTAGATTTTTAATGTCGCCGGTCAGCGCGCTCATCGCGAGCAGAATGTGTTCGGTCGAGATGAAATCGTCCTTGAGTTTGTTCGCCTCCTTTTCGGCATTTTCCAAAATTTGCCCCAGATAGACAGTGAGAAAAACGGCGTTCGGCTGCCCGGCATTCTCGCCGCGGGGAAGCTGCTTGATTATTTCGACAAGTTCGGCCTCGAGAAAACCGACTTGCACGTTGAGCTTATTCATAACCGGAAGGACTATTCCGCCTTCTTGCTTGATAAGCGAAAGAAGCAGATGGGAAGCATCGACCTGCTTTTGCCCGAAGTCCGCCGCAATTTTTTGGGCGACGGCAATCGCCTGCTGCGACTTGGTGGTAAAACGATTGGGGTTTATCATATGTTTTCAAATTACGGATTACCTTAGTCTAATTTTATAATCCTATGCGTTTCTAGTCAAAAAAATAGATTCAACTTTCTTTACGGAGTAGCATGGCTTTAGCCTGCGCCGCTGTCCAATGCGGGAAAAACGAACGTATACAATTTTGTTCCATTTGCTTGGGACAACCGCGCAGGCTGAAGCCATGCTACTCCGCGAGTGGCTCCGCGACTGACTCTTGACAAAACAAACAATTTGTACAAGAATGGTCAGACAAAGGACTTTAACGACAAGCAGGAAACGAACGTTTTTTAGTACGAGGGTTTGGAGGGATTTATTGCGCGGTTTTAAAAGACGGATGACATCTACCGCGGGTCTCTTGACGGATTATTCTTTATGTGCTAACATTCCCAGTTAAGTTAAATTGTCCGGTATGCGGCCGATTGTCCGCAGTTCGTGGCGGCAGAGGCCGGCTTTGGAATTAGTTAATTATTTATTTTATAAACATGAAAAATGTGAAAAAGGTGTTGCTCTCAATGGCTTTATTCGCCTCGCTACTGGCGACAAATTTACAAGTGTTGGCTTGTGACGATTCTGATTGCGAGACTTGCGATTGCGTAAAATACGGACATTATTACGCTTATTGGAACCCGGATGGTGATGTGTATTCTTATGACAGCTGGGACTCAAGCAGCGATATGAGGAAATATATTCCCGAGGGAGCTACTATTAGAGTGGAAGGCGGAGTGGATGTCTACATTGTCAAATACAACAACGGGAAAATGTACAAAAGATTGGTACTCAACCCGGACGTGTTTGTAAACTACCGGCACTTGCACTGGGATGATGTGATGACTGTCAGTCAGGACGTTTTGGACGTTTACATAACATCTACCTTGGTGCAATCGGAAGAAACCGGAATGGTGTACAGACTTTATCCGTCAGGCGATACAGGAATCAAACGTATGGTGGAAGAAGATGGCTGTGTCTGGAACGAAATGGACCAAGACTCAATCTATCTCATCAACGGCTTTGACGAAAGATCATACAGAACGGCTTCTTCGCTGGACTAAAGAACACAAGATTTTTCACGACGAAAACGGCAGTAATGCCGTTTTTTTGTGTGCGGCGTGACGGGCGGAGTAGTATGGCTTCAGCCTGCGCCGGTTGTCCAATGCGGAAATAACGAATGTATATGGGGTTTTATGCGCGTGGGGTAGCGGCGCAGGCTAAAAGCCCATACTACTCCGGTTGCCTCGACGCTATTTTTGTGCTACAATGAGTTCTACAAGGTGAATTGAAGGGTGCTTAAACCACAGTAAAAGTAAACGTTTATGCGTGATAAGAAATTCGGAGTCTTCGATTTTGACGGGACCATTGTAGATACTATGCCGGCATTTTTCGAAGGATATTCCGAGATTATGCAAAAAGAATACGGTCTTTCGGGTGAGGATTTTCAGACATATTCCTTGCGTTACGTGGGAATGTTGCCGACGGAAGATATTTTTGTCCAATATCTGAAAAATCACCATAAGTCGGCAGACAAGGTTCGGGAAAATTTGCAGAATTTTTTTGATATGCTTAATTCACGCGACTTTCCGATTATCGAGGGCGCACGCGAGGCTATTGAAGATACTTATCAAAAAGGCTACAAGCTATTTGTCTCTACCGGCTCACAGACAAAGAGAACGAAAGAGAGGCTGGAAAAGCTGGGGCTGCTTAAATATTTTTCCATGGTGTACGGCTCGTCCGAGATAGACAAGGGGCCAAGGCATATAGAGGACTTTGCCAAAGCTTCACAAGTGTCTTTAGAGGACTTTGCCAAGAATTCTTTTTTCTTGGGAGACGGACCGGGAGATATAAAGCTTGCCAGATTCTGCAAAATGGAAGCGGTGGGAGTGGCGCATACCTTTTCGCGTACATATCTTATCGAAGCCGGCGCGGATGTAGTGTTCGAAAATATCAGAGAGGCGAAAATGTGGATTTAGTTCGGTACCCCGACCCACCTGCGCTTTGAATTGTTTCATTAATAGTCAAATCAAAAGATAAGAACAATTTTTATCTGTCATTCCGGAATTTCGGTACCCCGAAATATCCGGAATCCCGTAGCTATGCAAAGCAAGCGTTGTATTTCATTTTCACCGGCTTAGTAACGGGATCCCGGATATTTGCTGCGCAAATTCCGGGATGACAGCTTTTTAGAAAGCAATCCCCGTTGAAAGAAACAATCAATATTTGTCATTTCGAAATGAGGTACTCCGATTGAGAAATCTGGGAACAATGCTATGCAAATATAATCTTACTGTAAAAATAATACCAACAAAGTCTTTGTGCATTTCCCAGATCTCTCAGTCGAGTACTCCTTCGAGATGACAAATAGGGTCAATCTTCAATACTTTCTTTTTCGCGATAGAACCAACCTTTTGTCATCCTCGTAAGAATCCCTTGATTACTTGTTTAACTGTATACAAGGGATCTTTACAAAGATGACAAAAGGAATGTATCAATGCGGGAATTATAAAAAAGTGATTTTATATAGTTTAAACGCGTAAGTCCTGTTATTACAACATATTGGTAAGAGAAATAAGAATTCTTACCGGACAAAAAGATGTCTTTGATGGCGGGAAATATTATTTAGCAGGTTTAATAGTAGAGATATGGTTAAAAAAATAAAATACATCGTAACGGATTTAAATGGCACGCTGGTGGATGCGATGCCGACTTATACGCGGGTGTTCTGCGATATTCTGAAACGCCGCGCGGGGATCGATTCGCCGGAGATTGCCAAATATTCCGTTGCCGCCACCGGCACGCCGTGGGACGAACAGTTTGCCGCCGTCTTGGATATGCACAAACAGCCCAAGGGCGTGGTGCCGGAAATGATGAATGAATTCTGTTCGCTGGTGGCCGAGGAAAAATATTTCCTCTATCCGCAGGTGGAGGAGCTGCTGCAATCTTTTAAAGCGAAGAAATACAAAATCTTCATAACTTCCGGCTCCGGCACGGGCGCGATGATCAAGCGCATCTACGAATTGGGAATTTTTCCTTACGTCGATTTTATTCTCGGTTTTGACGTTTACAAAAAAAGCCCGAAGCACATCGAGATGCTGGCGGAAAAAGAAAATCTTTCGGTCAAAGACTTTGCCGAGCAAGCGGTCTATTTCGGAGACGGTGCAGGCGATATGAAAATTGCGGACACCTGCAATATCTACACCATCGGCGTAGCGCAGACGGTAAGCCCGGAAATTCTCAAAGCAGCCGGCGCGGATCTGGTGATCGGAAAAATCGGCGAGGCGATGGAGCTGAATTTGGGGAAGTTGATGAGGGACAAAGAAAAAGAGTTATTGAAAAAAACGGTGTGAAGCCTTTTTTTGGACTTTAGCGGTTTCGTCGTTGCAAAATCAGCTGAATTTATCTGGAAAGTTTTTGACAATATTTTTCATTCAAGTAGGGAAGGAGCAGATGTATAAAAGGTTTTATCTTCAGAAAAGTTCGGTAAGGACAGTCTTTGTGTCACTAAAATCTATATAAATGAGTTTTTCCTGCGTGCGTCTAAAATCAATATGGAGATAATCTCTCGGAAGGACCGTCCTTTTGATACGTTCGGTGTGTAACTTTTGTTGTGATGCAACGTCTTGTCTAATGCCTGACCTGTAAGGCTGACGACATCAAAAGTCATTTGTTGTTAGCCGAAAGGCACTTTTGTCAATGTGAATAATCCCTGATTCACTCGCACTTTGAATTGCTTCTTTTATCCAAATCAAAAGATAAAAACAATCTTTATTTGTCGTTCCGGAATGTCGGATTTCGAATTTTCGGATCACATCAGAAATGATGTGAACCACGCGGGACAAAACGTTCTTATGTAGCATTTCACACCATTTCTGGTGTGGTCCGGATGCAAAAAAGCATTCTGGATTCTGGATTTTCGGATCACATCAGAAATGATGTGAACCACGCGGGACAAAACGTTCTTATGTAGCATTTCACACCATTTCTGGTGTGGTCCGGATGCAAAAAAGCATTCTGGATTCTGGATTTCGGATTTCCTGCTGTGCAAATTCCGCGGGATGACAGCTTTTTAGAAAGCGATAGATAAGCGTCAGGAAGTGCAGGCGGGTTAGGGATAATCCTGTTATGCAATTTTTGAAAAATATGTCAAATTTTGGCTTAATATAGGGCTTTTCCCCTTGACAAATTAGAATTTTTCGCTTACATTGTAAGGAGCAAGAAAAAGGCGGAAGGGAGTTCAGTGTGAAAGCAAAAATGGTTTTTTATTTCGGATGTAGCCTTTGCCGGAGTTTTTGGGTCGTATGTAAAATATTGTTTTACCACAGATAACATCTTTAGCATTCGGATTACACCGGAAATGGTGTGAATGCTACACAAGAACGGTCCTGTCTTGCATGGTTCACACCATTTCCGGTGTGGTCCATAGATTCATAAGAATGACGCAATAACCGGCTTAAGTCTTTGGCTTTTTATTTTCTAAAATATAATTATATGCAGAACCCTTCTCAAAACGAGAATGCGCGCGAGGAAATGGAGCTTCGAAAAAATATTTCCGGCGCTTTAGATAAAAAAATTGAGCTTCTTTCAAAACTCTACAGAGATCACAAAATTTCACTTGACGAGGTTGCGATGATTCTGGGAATCGAAAGGCGCGAGATTGAGAATATTTTTACCAGTCGCGGATTTATGAAAAAGAAGCGGATTTTGGTGGGCGGCGGCGCGGGCTTTATCGGCTCGAATTTCATTTATCATATGCTGGAAAAATATCCGCACTATGAGATCATCAATTACGACGTGCTGACTTATGCCGCCAACATCGACAACTTGCGTGCGGCGGAGAAAAATCCGAACTACACTTTTGTGAAAGGGGACATTGCGGATTATGAAGCGTTGTCGAAAATCGCGGAGACGGGGATTGACGCCATCGTCAATTTTGCGGCTGAGACCGCGGTGGGGAGATCGGTGCACGGCAAGGCGGCGGACTTCATTCATTCCAACGTGGTGGGAACGCACACGCTTTTGGAACTCGTGCGCAATTACAAAATTCCGAAATTCGTGCAGATCTCAACTGACGAGGTCTATGGGACAGTCGGTTTGGATGAGGACAGATATTTTACGGAAGATTCTCCTTTCGAGCCGAACGTGCCTTACGCTGCGGCGAAGGCGGGAGGGGATATGATGTGCAGGGCGTATAGCCGCACTTACAATGTGCCGGTGATTGTGACGCACTGCTCCAACAATTACGGTCCGTATCAGCATCCGGAGAAGATGATTCCGCGTTTTATTGCCAAGGCGATGAAAAATCAGTCGTTGCCTATCCATGGCGACGGGCTGCACGTGCGCGATTGGATTTATGTCCGCGACCACTGCGAGGCGATTGATCTCCTTTTGCACAAAGGAAAACTGGGTGACGTTTACAACATCAGCGCCGACAACGAGATCGCGACTATCGAGATTGCCAAGATAATTTTGGAGCTTACCGGCAAGCCGCATTCGCTGCTCAATCACGTGCCGGATCGTCCGGGAAATGATCGCCGCTATTCCATTCGCGCCAACAAGATCAAAGACGAATTGGGCTGGGTGCCGACGCACACTTTTGAAGAGGCGATGCCGAAGACGGTTGAATGGTATCAGCACAACATCGATTGGGTGGAGAACATCAAGGACAAGGATCAGGACTTTTTGAATTTTATATAACGCTTTGTCATTGCGCGTCGGAGTACCTCCTTGCAATGACATAAATATTTTCAACTAATTTTACGGCTTATGGAAATCAAGCACATCGCGACTCCGATTAAGGGGCTGAATCTCTATCTTAATAAAGTCGTCAGCGATCCGCGGGGGAGCTACTGCGATATGGCGCCGGGTGGAACCGACAATCCTTTGTACGCGGAAGGCATCAAGCACATCCACGCTTCGATTGCCACGCACAAATATATTCCGCGCGGCGGACATTATCATTTCGATCTCAAGGAAAATTTTTTCACTTTGAGCGGGACGGCGCTTTGGTATTTTTACGATTTCAAAAAAGATTCTCCGACTTACGGGCAAAGCTACGCGGTGATTTTGGGCTACGATAAATTGGGATTGGAACTCGGCATTCCGGAATATACCATCGACGCGGGCGCAGCGGCGCAGATTATGATTGACCCGGGAGTATACCATGTATATTTTCCGTTGACGGATGCGGAGACCGTGGTTGCCGGCACGGGTTCTTTGGATTATGATCCGAAGGATTATGATCGCACGGCGGTGGAAGATGTGCCGGGAGCGATGGAGGCTTTTGAGAAGGTGAAGGCGGCGCTGATGAAATTCGACGGCAAATCCGAAGCGGAAGAAAGAATGGAGAGCGTAATGCAGAGTGAGCGATCGGAGCGAATTACGCAGAAAATCAAGGCGATTATTCCGGCAGCCAAGAGCAACAAGCAGCGTTCGTTTTCCTGCAATACGAACAAACATCTCATTCCGTTGGGAGGCAGACCGATGATTTTTTATCCGATTGAAAATCTGGTCGCCGCCGGCTTCAAAGAAATCGGAGTTGTTGTCGGCGAACATGATGCGGATTTGCGCAAAGTCGTGGGCGACGGCAGCCGCTGGGGAATCAAAATCGAGTATATCGTGCAGACGGAACTGACAGGACTGGGCAGCGCGGTGATGTCGGCGCGAGAATATGTCGGCGAAGATCCTTTTATTGTTTATCTCGGCGACAATATTGCAAAATGCGATTTGGTTGCAACCATTAACCGGTTTTTTGACGAAGAAATGAACGCGATGCTGATGCTTGCCAAAATTGACAAGCCACAGAGGTTCGGCGTGCCGGAAATAGTCAACGGCGAAATCGTGCGCGTAGAGGAACGCCCGATGCGTCCGCGCAGCGAATTTGCGGTGGCGGGCATCTATATTTATGACAACAACGCTTTCAGGGCGATGGACGAAATCAAGCTTTCGGATCGCGGACAGTACGAAATTTCGGACATTCATAATTATTATATCAATAGCGATCTCAAATTGGGATATGAAGAAATAACCAAGTGGTGGAAGGATCGCGGCAATCCCGAGGATTTGTTGGAGGGCAACAAATTTGTGCTGGAGAATTTCGTTTTTGCAAATGGCGAAAGCAGGATTGAAGGCGAAGTGCTCGGTCAGTCCAAAGTCGACGGCAGAGTCATTATCGGCCGCAACAGCCGTATTACGGGCAAGTCGCTTTTGCGCGGACCATTGGTGATCGGCGAGGGCTGCCTGATCAAAGATTCTTATGTCGGACCTTATACTTCAATCGGTAATGCCGATGAAATCAACAATACCGAGATCGAGCATTCACTGGTGATGAGCAGCGTGAATATTTACACCGACAAGAAGATTGTGAACAGCGTGATCGGAAACAATGTTTCCATTACTTCCGGCGAAGATAATTTGCCCAAAGGGAAGCAGGTGATTCTCGGAGAAAATTCCGTGATCAAGTGGTAAGTGGTTTTGGAAAAATGGAAATACGGAATCCGAAAATGTATTTTTGCATTTGTATCCGGATCACACCAGAAATGGTGTGGATGTTACTTAAAAATGTTCCATTTTCATTGTGACTAAAATACCGCAATGGTTTAATTTTAGAATTAAACTGCCATTGCGGTATTTGTTTTGTGGATCCTGCACATCGGAGGGTTCAAATTATTTTTTGAAATATGTTTGTTCTTTTCGCGTGGGACAGCGGCGCAGGCTAAAGCCATGCTACTCCGTTTAATACCAAATTAATCCCAGTTCATTTTCTTGAATGTATAAATCTTGAAACTTCTATATCAAACCTACCGAATAATATTTCCCGCTATAAAACAATCATTTTTGTCATTCTGGTAAGAATCCCTTGCTTTCTTACTAATGTTACGATAACTCTTATTTTAAGTCATAGAAAATTTAGGGGATCCTTATGAGGATGACAAAATGTGGGTTTTATCGCAGGAGAAGAAGCTTTTGGGACCGGACAAAACAAAGATGAGCCAAGAAGAACTCGCTCCGGCAAAGCGATAAACATATCAATTCTTTTGCAACAGTTTGCTGGTATGATATTAAAATCTTCTTCCTGTTGTAATCATAAAGACAAAAAATCCCAGCGTGTCCATTATGACATCTTGGACGCGGTTGTTGAAAGTCTCACTGAAAAGTCGAAAGAGAAATCCGTCTCCTGTTTGGCTGCAGATGCCGATCTCTATAAGCTCCCACAGGATGAAAGGCGCCATTGCCAGCGCCAACGCCTGCCGTCCGTTTTTTACTTTAACCGTGGTATAAATGAATGCGGAAATAACCAATCCGGCGCCGATGTGTGTCGGTACGTCGATGTCGTACAGGGCGCGGATTTGGAAATAGAAAGCGAGAATGGTGGTGATACTGAAAAAGAGCCACACGAGAAAGAGAGCGCGAACACTTGGCGTGCGTAACTCTTTGGGATTTATTTTGGGAATAATGCTCATAAGAGTGAGATTATTTTTTTATATATAATAGACAGGACTTACAGATTCAAATTATATAAAAGTGATTTTATATAATTCCCGCATTGATACATTCTTTTTGTCATCTTTGTAAAGATCCCTTGTATACAGTTAAACAAGCAATCAAGGGATTCTTACAAAATGTCGGTTCTATCGCGAAAAAGAAAGTGCTAAAGATTGACCCCATTTGTCATCTCGAAGGAGTACTCGACTGAGAGATCTGGGAAATGCACGAAGACTTTGTTGGCATTGTTTTTATAATAGAATTATATTTGTATAGTATTGTTCCCGGATTTCTCAATCGGAGTACCTCATTTCGAAATGACAGATATTGATTGTTTCTTTTAACAGGTATTGCTTTCTAAAAGTTGTGTCATCCCGGAATTTGCGCAGCAAATATCCGGGATCCCGTTACTAAGCCGGTGAAAATAAAATACAATGCTTGTCTTGCATAGCTACGGGATTCCGGATATTTCGGAGTACTGAAATTTCGGAATGACAAATAAAAATTGTTTTTATCTTTCGGAACGGCAAATCTTTATTTTTCTACATTTCATAAGCGATTACATCGTCTGGCGCGTGCTGACCGGAAGTCGTGACGGCAACGGCGACAGTGCCCTCGTTCGGATTATGCAGTTTGTGCGCGATTCCTTCGGGGACGATGATTTCTCTCAGCCATCTTCTTCCGTCAAACTCAACCAGCTTGCCATTCAGTTTCAATTCCGCCGTCTCTTCCGTTTCCGGGTTTTTGAGCGTGACGAGCAGAGAGGATGTCAGCGACTCGACGCAGAAAATCTCTTTGAAATTTTTGTGAAAATGTTTTGCCGCTGTTTCATTTCCCGTGATGAAATTCGTATATGAATTTACGGCGTGGCCGAAAATCTTGCCGAGGTAGATTTCGTTATAGGTGATGCATAAATATCTGCTTGGCGGGTTCTCAGGTTTGACGCTGGCGAGACAGAGAATCTCCCAATACAGGTTTTTTTTGACAACTAACATCTTGCCGTCTTCGCTTTGCACGATGGAGTCCGGATGGAGATTTCGGAATTCTTCCGCGCTGATATTTTCCAGCCATTTGTTTTCCGCCATTTTTTTAGTTAAAGTGATTTTTCTTCATACTTAGGTTAACAAATCAAACCGCGCAGGTCAAATAAAAAACTCGAATAGAAAATCGAGTCTCGAAAAATCGGACAAAAAAATGAAGTCGCTCCTCTTATATTATCCCAGTAGAAGAGCGGCAATCATTGAGGCAAGGATAAAATACAGGAATAACGACTCTCCCGGAGCCGGTTTTCCCGGTAATAATTTCATGTTTCCCTCCTCGGTAAAAATAGCAGATATAACGGCAGAAGTCAAAAATCAAAAATCTTGCAGGATCTTGTTTTCCGTTGTATATTTATATGGAAATTAGAAAGCAAAAATGCATCGTTTAATCATTCAATTATTCATCAAGTCAATATGAAAAACTTTCCACCGGTAACCATCAGCGTTATCAATTATAATGACAGAAAGTTTATCTTTCAGGCGATTGAGTCCGCCGTTAAGCAGACTTATCCCAATTTGGAAATTATCATTACGGACAATCTTTCCACCGACGGGACGCGCGAGGAAATCGAAGCTCGGCTGCCGGAGTGGGAGGCGCAGAGGAAACGCATTTCGGACGCAAACGGCGAGAGCGGGATCAGCCCGGCGATAGTTTATATCAAAAGCGAAGAAAATTCCGGTTTTGGCCGACCGCACAACCAGGCGTTTCGTATCGGCAAGGGGGAATTTTTCCTGCTTTTGAATTCCGATGCAATTTTGATGCCGAATTTTGTTGAAGAGGCACTCAAGGTTTTTGGAGACGAGAGAGTGGGTGCGATACAAGGCAAACTGTTGCGCTACGACTTCAACAAGGGCGAACTTTTCAAGGACACGGGAGATTCAAGCCTAAACCGCATCGACACCGTAGGCTTGCGAATACTAAAGAACCGGCGCATTATCTGCATCGGGCAGGGCAGCGCGGATCGGGGACAATTTGAAAAGCAGACAGAAGTTTTCGGCGCTGACGGCGCGGTACCCACTTATCGCAAAACGGCGCTTGAGAGTATCAAACTGCCGATTTGGGACAGACCGGACAAAAAGAAAGCCAACGAATATGAATATTTCGACGAAGATTTCTTTATGTACAAGGAAGACGTGGATTTGGCTTGGCGATTGCGGCTTGCCGGCTGGAATGCGATCTACACCCCGACGGCGGTCGCTTATCACGGACGAGGCTCCGGCGACAGCATGGCGAAGAGCTTTATCAAGATTATCCAAGAACGCCGCAAAATCAATCCGCGCGCGAAATATTATTCGTTTTTGCACCAGCGTTTGATGCAGATCAAGGACGATTCCCCTTCACTGCTCTTTACAAAACACTTCTTTCCTTTTATAATCAAGGAAGTGGGAGCCTGGGGGTATATGGCGATTTTTGAAAGATTTACTTTTCGGCTTATCAAAGATTTTCGCCGCCTCGTGCCGGTCTTTATCAAAAAAAGGCAACTGGTAAAGGAAAGGACGAAAATCACCGATGCGGAGATGGTGAAGTGGTTTGAATAACTTTGAAAGCAAAACGTCTTTCCACAACGGAGTAGCAGGCTTTAGCCTGCACCGCTGTCCAATGCGGAAAAAACGAATATATACGCTGCATTTTTGGCTTGGGACAACCGCGCAGGCTAAAGCCATGCTACTCCAAGACCACTTCGCGACACCTTTTATATTTTTTTGAAACATAATAAAGCATCTAACCTATACTAATGAAACTTTCAATCATCGTTAATCATTACAGAACTCCGGAAATTCTCCGCAACTGTCTGAATTCGGTCAAGGAGGACATGAAAGAGTCCGGTCTTGAATGGGAGCTGATCGTGACTGACAGCGCCACTATCGAGCAGACCACGGAAATGATGGCTTCCGAATTTCCCGGCGTGATTTTTATTCCTGCCGCAGAAAACATCGGTTTCGGCAAATCCATCAACCTTGCACTGAAAAGAGCCAAAGGCGAGTACTATTTCATCATCAATGCCGATATTGTAATTGACGAAAAGGGCGTGATCAAGAGCATGATCGGCTATATGGAAGGGCATCCGGAGGTCGGAATGCTCGGTCCGAAGCTGTGGAATATCAATAATACCTGGCAGCAGTCGGCTTTTCGTTTCTATACGCCGATGACGGTGATTTATCGCCGGACTTTTTTGGGCAAAACCGCCGTGGGCGAGAAAAATCTGGATGAGTTTCTAATGAAAGACGTTTTTGCCAAGGATGTGACTGAACCGATTCCCGTGGACTGGCTGATGGGATCGGCGATGATGGTCAGAAGCAAGGATTTGGAGAAAGTGGGCGGATTCGACGAGAGATACTTTATGTATTTCGAGGACGTGGACTGGGCGCGGAGATTTTGGGAAAACGGGCTGCAAGTTGTGTATTATCCCAAAGTGACGATGTATCACCACCACATTCAATCCAGCAAAAAAGGCAGCATCTGGAAGTCGGCTTTCAACAAATATGCCCGCATCCACGTGCAAAGCTCCGTCAAATATTTCAAGAAATTCGGTTTGAAAAAAGTGAAATACGGAGTATAGGGTGTTGTGGGTTATAAATTGAGATATAAAGAAAAACGTCGTTCGACGTTTTTTTGTTTGGAAATGGGCGGGGAAAATGGGTGGAGTAGCATGGCTTTAGCCTGCGCGGTTGCCCCAAGCCGATGAAAGCCGACGCATTCGTTCGTATTTTTCCGCATTGGACAGCAGCGCAGGCTAAAGCCATGCTACTCCGTGAGATACTTCACTCATCACTCCCCCCCCCCTCTTGTGCAAACTTTACGCTGATATTATAATTGAGATATGCGGTGTAAAAGCGTCTTATTTTTCAGTAACTAAAATATAAAAACACAATGATGAAGATTAAAAAGGCTATCATTCCGGTAGCGGGATTCGGAACCAGGTTTTTGCCGGCAACCAAGGCGCAGCCCAAGGAAATGCTGCCCATCGTGGACAAACCTATCATTCAATATCTGGTGGAGGAGGCGGTCGCGGCGGGTATTGAGGAAATAATTTTCGTAACCGGTCGCGGCAAGCGCGCGATTGAAGACCATTTTGACTGCTCTTTCGAGTTGGAGCACACGCTGGTGGAGAAAAACAAGACCGATCGGCTGAAAGCGATTTACAATATTTCCAATATGGCGAAATTCAGTTTTGTTCGCCAGCCCAAGCCGCTGGGAGACGGCGACGCTCTGCTTCGCGCCCGGCATCTTGTCGGCAATGAGCCTTGTGCGGTGCTTTTCGGGGACGATATCGTTGATTCCGAAAAGCCTTGTATCGGTCAATTGATGGACGTTTTCTACAAATACAACAGTCCGGTGCTGGCACTGTTGGAGGTCCCAAAGGAAGAAGTCTCCAGCTTCGGAGTGGTGGGCGGCACCAAGGTGAACGGTCGCGTCTATGAGATCAAGCAGATGGTGGAAAAGCCGAAGATGGAAGAGGCGCCGTCCAATCTCATTATTGTGGGAAAATATGTCATTACTCCCGCGGTTTTCGACGAATTGGAAAAGGTCGTTCCTACCAAAGACGGGGAAATCCGCCTTGCCGACGCTCTGATTCGTATGTTGGGTAAAAAAGCTATTTACGGCTACGAGTTTGAGGGGAAGCGTTATGATTGCGGCAGCAAGCTGGGATTTCTGGAGGCGACGGTCGATTACGCGCTCAAACACCCGGAGGTAAAAGACGCTTTCAGAGCTTTTTTGAAGGAAAAGAAACTATAAAAAAGTAAGGACTGTCCTTACAGAATCAAAAGGACAGTCCTTGCCATTGTGCATTTTGGACCACATCAGAAATGATGTGAACCACGCGGGATAAAACGTTTTTGCGTAGCATTCCACACCATCTCTGGTGCGATCCGGATGCAAAGATGCATTTCGGAATTGTGCATTATGAATT
>JBAXYM010000017.1:0-25662 GCA_041670805.1 Patescibacteria group bacterium | reverse complement strand
TCTGGAAGTTTGCCCCTTCTCAGAAAGGTAGAAACGAAATCTGCCGTCTTGAGGCTTCCTTGTTTCATCTATTTTCAGATTGGAAAGAATTTTTATTCTGGAAACTACCGCCGCCGCCAAATTTTTGGGCAGAATAAGACTGTCATGCAATTGTCCATCCAGCCGGTAGCGCACGCGCAAATCCTTTTCAGAGGATTCGATGTGAATATCGCTCGCTTTTCCTTCAACCGCGTGCGAAACTATAATATCGACCACTTTGGTAATCGGCGCCTCTTCGGTAATCCGATCGCTTTCGACCTGCGCGGAATCTTCGTCTTCTTTTTTCACATTCTCGATTCTTTCATCAACATTTTTCAGAGCGTCCTTGAGTTCATCGCCAAGATTCTTGTGCTGCTTGATAATGGCATCAAAACTGCCTTGAGAAATGAGGTATATTTGAGTATTTATGCCACGTCGAATTGAGATAAACTTGAGCGCGTCCAACGCATCAAGATCATTGGGATTTATCATGCCGACCTTGAGCAAGTTGCCGTCGAACTCAAACGGCAATAACTTATAGAAAGCAATGGCTTTTTCCGGAACGGTCGCAAAAACAGCGTCGTCTATCACTTGTTCCTTGAGCGAGATGTAAGGAACATTCAGAAAATCCGCCTTAATCTTTGTGATTTCCTCTTCTTTGAATATTTTCCTGGAAAGCAAAACACTGAAGATGCTCGAGGAACTCTTTTTGGCTTCTTCGTAAGCAACATCAATGCCATCTTTCCTGTCCGCGGCACACGAAAGCAGATACTCGTGAGCCCTGTCTAATTCTTGGATATCCATAACGATTCTTTGATAGAAAAATGAAGTTTGCAATAACCGGATCTCCGATGTTTGTATCGTTATTGACTTGAATTATGGGATCACACCAGAGATGGTGTGAACAACGGAATAGAACGTTCTTATGTAATATTTCACACCATCTCTGGTGTGATCCGAATACAAAGTTGGCATTTCTGACTGATATGGATTTTTGGTATCTGTTATGAAACCATATTTTATGTATGACCCTCAATACGCTTTAATCACTTCTTCTTCTCAAAATTATATAACGCCAAACCGACCGCCACGGCATAAGACGAAGAAATCACCCGCAACTTATCCTCCAAAATACCGTCATAAGAAATATTCCGAAAGGGATCTCCCATTTCCACCGGCAGATTCATCTCTTTGGCAAAATATTCCCGCAGACCCGGCATCTGCGCCGATCCCCCGGTCAAAATTATGCCGCTGATTTTTTTGCCATTGGTGCGCAGATACGCCTGCTCATTCTTCTTGGCCTCGGAAACGATAATACCCAAGATGGGCATAAGAATCTCAGCCAACTTTTGTTCCGAAGGAGAATTCAGCCCCGCCTCTTTTTTGAGAATGTTCGCCCTTTCTTCGTTTATTCCAAAACTGTTGCTGACAACGCTGGTCAGTTCCGCTCCTCCCACCGAAGAAACGCTGTGACTTTCCGTCACCGAACCGTCATCCACTATAGTAATGCCGGTCATTTTGTACCCGATATCGATGATAATATACGCCCCCTCGCGATTTCCCACTAGAGATCTGGCGAGAGAGAAAGATTCCGTTTCCAACGACACCAGATCCAAACTGAAAGAATTGGCAATTTCCAGATATTTTGTCGAAATCTCTTTCGGGATGGCAATCAAGAGCACGCGAGTTTTATCTTCACCGACATACCGGTCTCCACCGTCACTCGCAAGTCCTTTTTCTTTTGCATTCTGCTGCTTGCGATCATTTGAGATTACGCTCCATCCAAACACCACCTCCTCCATCGGAATCGGAATATATTTGGGAGCTTCGTAATTGACGGCGGCCTCAAGCTGATTTTCAGGCATTCGCGGAAGAGATATGATAGAGGTGAATGTCGAAGATGCCGGCACGGACATCGCGACTTTGTGATGCGCCACTTCCGCCGTGTTCAAGATGGTTTTCATACTGTCAATTGTATCCTTGTCCAAAGATTGAATATCCTTTCTCGAGGACGTCCCGTCGGGATTGATTCTTCTTCCCGCCTCCAGCGAAACGTAATTACGCAAAACCACCTGACCGCCCACCGAGGCAAGCTCGACAATTCTGATCCCCGTCGTTCCCAAATCTATTCCAAAGAATGAAGCGGAATTTTTACTCAAAAATGATAACATTTTGATTTGCTTATTTTATTATTCGCCTCGAACTTGAATTTTGGTTGCAGAATTCTTTTCCACTTTTGGCATCTTGACCGTAAGTACGCCGTTCTTCATAGAAGCTTCGACACTGTCAATCTTTATATCGCAAGGCAAAATCACCGACCGCGAAAAACTTCCCCAGAAACATTCCTGATAATAATAATTGTCGCCTGAGACTTCCTCGGATCTTTCCCGAGAACCTCGGATGGTGACCATATCGTTAGTAACCGACAAATCCAAATCTTCCGGTCGGACCCCGCCGACAATTGATTTGATTACGACATAATCGTCATCCTGATACACATCAATGGCGAGCTGCCCATCCTCTTCTGTTTCGCCGCCCGGATGATTCATCCTGTCTCCTTCTCTACTCAAAAGATTATCTTCATCTTTAACAGAAACGGACTCTCGTCCTTGTAGATCCATTTGCGCCACAACGCCGAAAGGGTCCTCTTTCTCCGCATTAACAATCTTGTCGAGAAAAGATCTTTTTTGTGTCATCATATTTTTCTTTTTATTTTATTAAGTCTATCTGAAAAAACTGATACAAAAATCAGCTTTTCGTAATTTTTATAAAAAATTCCACCGCTCCGTATCGCTCTTGCATCGACGATCTCGTCAATTTAATAAATTCCAAGTTTATTATATCATTTTTAAAAACTACGACAAGACTTAGAAAATTCATTTTCGGGAATTCAGAAATGCCTCTTGTATTCGGACCACACCAGAAATGGTGTGAATGCTGCGCTAGAACGTTCTCTCCCGCGTGGTTCACATCATTTCTGATGTGATCCAAAATCCACAATGCAAAATACAACGGACGTGTCAGGGCTGTCTGATGTTTAGATATATGATCGGAACCAAATATTCCACATAACTCTACATCAGTCTCAATTTCTCCTCGACCTTCTCCAGCTTCTCAATGCTTTCGCTCAGTTTTCCTTTCTCCGCCTCAATAATATTAGCGGGAGCTTTGGCGACAAAAGTCTCATTTCCCAATTTCTTTCGAAGATTGGACACAAAGACGATAAGATTTTCTTTTTCTTTGAGCAGATTCCGTTTTTCCTTCTCCGGGTCAACGATGCCTTCCAGCGAAACATAGATTTCCGCTCCCGACAAAACCGCCGCCGCCATACCTTCCTTGCGAACAAACGCATTCGTAACTTCCAAATCCTCAACCCGACCCAAATATTTTATAATCTCGGATTGCGCCGTGATCAGATCTCTTTTTTCCGCCGAGACGATTACCGCTTTTACTTTCTTTTTGGGTTCAATCTTATATTCCGCGCGAATATTGCGGATGCCGGTTATAATGTCCTTTATGGCATTAAAATTATCCTTCGTACTTTCCTTTTGCGAAGCGACAGCCTCCGGCCATTTTTTAACTATCAACATCTCGTCTGTCTCAAAGCTCTTCCAGATTTCTTCCGTCACAAATGGCGCAAACGGATGCAACAGGACAAGCAGCCTTTCCAACATATAGAGGAGTATTTCATCCTTCTCCCCCTCCACCTTGGCAATTTCCAAATACCAATCCGCCAATTTACTCCAAGTAAACTCATAGATATCTTCTCCGGCGGCGCTAAACCTGAAATTTTCCAGATTGTCTCTAACGTTGACAATGAGCCAATCGGTTTCCCCCAGTATCCATTCATCCGCCAGCGTCTTGGCTTCCGGTCTGTTTTTGATGCGCCTAACTTCGCCAACACTCATCAAAATATACCGCGACACATTCCAAACTTTATTCACGAAATTTCTGTAAGTCTCGATTTTCTCTTCGTAAACTTTCAAGTCATTCCCCGGCGTCGAGCCGATGATAAGGCTGAGCCGCAGCGCGTCCGCACCGTATTTCCCAATCATCTCAAGCGGATCAATCCCGTTTCCCAGCGACTTGCTCATCTTGCGCCCTTCCTTGTCGCGCAGCATTCCGTGCATATAGACATTCTCAAAAGGAACTTCGCCCACGGCGTAAGTCGTCATCAAAATCATCCGCGCCACCCAAAAGAAAATAATGTCGTATCCGGTTTCCATCACGCTCGTCGGATGAAACTTCAAAAGATCGGGGCTGTTTTCCACCCATTCGTCGAAATTCGCGTACTTTTCAAAGTCTTTGTTCATCAGAGTTGAAAAAGTCCACATGCCGGAAGAAAACCAGGTGTCGAAAGTATCGGATTCTCGCCGCAAATTGTTGCCTTGGCATTGGGGACAGACCTTCGCCTCGTCCTTCTGCAGAATGACCTCGCCGCAGTCCTCGCAATACGAAACCGGAATCCGATGCCCGAACCAAAGCTGGCGGGAAATGCACCAGTCGCGCAAATTCTCCACCCAGTTGAAATACGTCTTCTCAAATCTTTCCGGAATAATTTTGATCTCCCCTTCCCGCACAACTTGAAGCATCGCCTCCTTGAGAGATTTGTCTTGAAAATATTTGTTGCCGTCTTTGGTAATCTTTTTATTGACGTCGATGAACCATTGCAACGAAGGCAGAGGCTCGATTGCCGTGCCGCACCGATAGCAGACACTCAAATTCTGCGGCACCTCATCTTCTTTCTCCATCAGTCCCTGCTCGCGAAAATATCGGACTATCTTTTCCCGCGCCTCCAGCGTCGTCAGCCCCTCGTAATCCTTGCCCGCCTCCGCCGTCATTTTGCCGTCCTCGCCGATTACTTTGATATTCGGCAAATCGTTTTCCGCCGCCATTTGCCAGTCAGCCATACTGTGTGCCGGCGTCACCCCCAGCGCGCCCGTGCCGAAAGCCATATCGACGGTCCAGTCGGCGATTATTTTTATCTCGTGCTCACCGTTACCCAGATTTATTTTGTAAACCTTGCCGATAAATTCTTTGTATCTTCCGTCTTTCGGATTGACCGCCACCGCCACGTCGCCCAGCTTGGTCTCCGGCCGCGTGGTCGCAATCGTGATCGGAAAATCTTTTTGATATTTGAAATAATAAAATTTCCCCTGCGCCTCTTCATGCTCCACTTCGTCATCGGCCAGCGTCGACTCGCACCGCGGACACCAATTCACGATTCGATTGCCGCGATAAATAAGCCCGTCCTCATACATCATGGCAAAGACTTGCCGCACCACCTCCGACAGCCCGTCATCCAGTGTGTAACGCTCGCGCGACCAGTCGCACGACGATCCCATTTTGCGCACCTGATTGCGGATAGTATCCCGGGAATTTTCGACATACACATACACGCGTTCCAAAAATTTCTCCCTGTCCAAGTCATATTTGGTCAGCCCCTCCTTGGCAATGATTTTTTCCACTTTAGTCTGCGTCGCAATAGAGGCATGATCGGTACCCGGCAGCCAAAGCGCCTGTTTCCCCTGCAAACGATTAAAACGAATCATCAAGTCCTGATATGCCAGCATTGAGGCGTGTCCCAAATGCAAAATCCCCGTCGCGTTTGGCGGCGGCATGGAAATCACAAATTTCTCCGGTGACTTCCCGTCTTGCGCGCACGGCAAATTATCGGGATTAAAAAAACCCGATTCCTCCCATTCCTCGTAAATCCCATCCTCCACTTCTTGCGGCGAATATGCCTTCGGTATCTCACGCATAAATGTAAATATATTTATTTTTTAAAAATATCAATTGAATAACCGTCCTTTCATATTTTGAATACGAATCGCACTGGAAATCGTGTGGAATATTACGCAAAAACGTTTTATCCCGCATGGTTCACATCATTTCTGATGCGATCCGAAATCCGAAATTCAGAAATGCATTTTTACATCCGGACCACACCAGGAATGGTGTGAAATGCCACGGTAAGAACGTTCTGTCCCGCGTTGTTCACACCGTTTCCGGTGTGATCCAAACACAAAGCCGGATATGATTAATACTGACTGTTGGTGTCTGTTATAAAACCATACTCTGCGCATAACCCGGAATAATTCCTCCGTCGCCTTCAATATTATTTCCCAACAGCGGCATTTTCATTCTGCACATTGCCTGCCCCGTTCGCCTTGTCCCCGTCATCGCTCGCGCTTTTGTTGGTAAAAAGAATAACGCACAGCGTAGTCAACGTCAAAAGAACCAGCGCGGCGGTATAAAGCTTTTTGACTTTTATCATAATTATCTTTAGCTTGGTTACCTTAATATTGTAGCACAATATTTTTCTCCGACAAAATACGGCGGTCTTTATAGAATTGGGTAAAAACGACTCTTGAGTTTATCTACTCCCGACACGAAAAACACCCTGCCAAGTCACAGGATGTTTTTGTTTTTTGAAGATGATTTTTTAATGAGACAGATTCTTAGCTTTTGTATGAATCTCTGTCAGTCGGATTTATCTCATACGCGCCATCCATGTCGTACGATCCGGTAGAAGAAGTGCAGTCACTCTTTTTTCCGTTGTCTCCGGCCGGTTCCAGTTTCCAAATCCTTTTATCTCCGGCGACATATACGATATCGGAAGTCGTATAAGAATCCAAAGTGGCTTGATCCACTTCAATAATGTCTTTCCATTTCAAATGCCCATAGCTTTTGAATACGGAAGGATTTAGGATCAGACGTTTGAACTTCTTGCCGTTGTTATACTTTACAATATAGACATCAATGCCTCCTTTGACGCGAATCATAGCGCCGTCCTTGATATTGGACTGATCCGTGGGTTGGGAGGAAAGGGTGTCGCCCGAGAATATTTCCTTCCAAACTTCAGGATAATCCGCTTCCCAACCCAGAGCGAATAAACCTACCCCCCCAAGATTTACACTTTTCGCATAATCATACTTAAGTCTGTACGATTCTTCGTCATCGTACCAGCCTTGATACCACTTGTCTTCCACTTTATACCTGTACCATGGCGTATGAGAACTCGCATCCCATAGCCTTCCATATTTTGCAGCCTTGTCCGTAGCTATCTTTAGACTCCTCTGTTTGTAAGTTTTTTCCGTTACTTTGGCATAGGGCTGATCCGAATCGGTCTGCGATTCATATGCATAAAGGGAAAGTCCAAGAATTATCTTTTGTGAAGGATAATATTTCAGAAGATCTTCGATCGCATCCTTGACATCAAGTCTTTCCGGATCATCAAAAGGAGAATTGCCTCCGGTAGAACCATCACCGTAATAATGATACCCCATGTGCATAACGTAATCCAGATACTGGCTAAGATTGCTGTTGGCATATACGGCGTATTTCGAAAGCTTGTTCGTATCTGCCGAGATGATATAGTCGGGGTTGGCACCCTTTATCTTGGCATGAAGCGTCTTGAAGAAAGCTTCAACCAGAGGAGTGTTGGGAGTATTTGTCGCAAGATTTTTATCGGGAGAAGGATACTCAAAATCGATATCGACGCCATCCACCCCATATGTTTGAAGTATATTCAAAACATTATCGGCAAATTCCGTTTTGTGATTGGCGATAATGTTGTCAATCGTGCTCCTGTCGTCCTCGCGCGGTTTTCCTATCGACACCATAAATTTCTTGTTGTGCTGATGTGCCAGATCGCGGACCTTCAAAAAACGTTCCAGATTTTCCGGTACGATTGATCCGTCACTATGCGCAACCCAGGGTATATATAATACCACCGTCACTTCATCCCAGACCGGCTGATACACGTCAGGATCTATATTCGAACTCCAAAAACACCATCTCATCGTTGAGGAAACATCCTTGTAGGTAGCGGTTAATGTTACAGCCTTACTCGGCATGGTAACTGTGGTGCTGGAAGCATTGACATCGATTCCCGTATCCGCGGTGTCTCCCGTCCATTTGTCAAATTTCTTGCCGGCAGGCGCTGCACTGGCGGCAATAGCCACCTTGGTGACGGAAGCGTAAGAGCCGGAGCCGGTACCATTAGCGACGGTAAGAGCGTACTCGCCAATAGGAGAAGTTCCAGTCGCTATTTTCACTACGGAAGCATTGCCCGTTACGGCGGTAGGCGTGAAAGTTGCAAGCCCGGAGCCGGAAGAGAAACTGTTTTCAAAATTCATCTTGGAGGTGACGGAAGAAACATATGCCGTCTTCGAAATATCAACTTTCAAAACAAGAGTTGAAGATTTAAGAGCGGGAACGCTAATCGCCTTGTTAAAAACAATCTTGGTTTTATCGCTCATGTCTCCGGTAGCAATCAGCTTATCATCCAAATAAAGATAAGAGGCAAGGAGATTATTGCCGCCCCCTACAATGGTTGCATCTTTTTCCAACAGATCAAAAGTAGTGATCTTGATAGCCACTTCCCTTTCGAGAGTATTTTTCAAGTTAACGCTTTCCAACACCACGCCCTTGTCCCCCTTTGCGGCATTAACGGTCTTGCCTGCCAACGCGAGACTGAGCTGTCCCTGGCTAATAGTCCCATCCGCTATTTTCACCACGGAAGAAGTTCCGGAGAAATATGACTTAACGTTATTGTTTGTATTGCCATAGGCTACGTTATAGCTATGCAAATTAAGGCTCATCGAGCTTAAACCGGTGGCACTTGAGATATCGCCTTTCAGAGTAAGAGGAAGAGAGCTGTTTGCAGAAATGATAAAAGAGGAGTCAAACTTGAAATCATTCTCACTATTCAAGACGGCTTTTGCAATTTGGGTGCTTCCTCTATACAGATAAACGGCATCCAATGCCTTGGTGGCAGAAGCCGTGCCGGACGTAGCGCGAAAAACCAAGTTATGGAGAGTAATCGACTGTGAGCCTTTGCTGACAAAATCAAGAGATTCCAGCTCTACGCCTTTATCGCCTTTTTGAGCGGTGATTGTCTTGCCTGCCCGAACAATGTTTAAGGAAGCATTGGTAGTAGTATATGAAACAGTCAAACCGTCCACAGTCGGAGAGTTGGGATTGACCAAGTCCGTGTTTGCAAGGACGATTTTCCACCTCAAATCATTGCCGATAGAGACGAAACTTATATCCTGACCGGAAGAGACGGCTAACCATGTTTTTCCTCCGTCATTTGAAAGGTTGTAGCTGACCTTGTACTTGCTTTCAAAATTGCTCAAGTCGGTCAATCTCGCCCCTGTTACAAGATCCGAAGATAGATTGATCTTTTTGGAAACGGCAGTTCCTGAAGTTACCTTCTTTGTGGAATCCCAAGGAAGAAACAGGTCTTTTTCGCTTGTGTTCCAATTTAAAGTGGTATTGTCGGAATCCTTGTATGTGGTAGTGCTAAAGTCTTCGGTGTATTTATTGACATATGTAATTGCACTCGTAGCCGCACCGGCACTCGTACCGCCAAGCACAAAAAACAAACCTGCACACAGCAGACCCAGAACTTTGACCCCCAACGAAACTTTTTGTTCTCTTTCCATTTTTGATTTTAATTTTTTAAATTTATGCTTAAAAAGAAAGTTATTGGCATCAGATTAGTTTTATTATAGCACAAAAAAATAGACGACACCAGACTGACTTGACTTTTTGTACGGTTAGTACCATGGAACACTTGATAAGCGGCGTACGCACGGAGCAACTCGCGGGGAGTAGCATGGCTTTAGCCTGCGTGGTTGTCCCAAGCGAATGGAACGATTGTATACGTTCATTTTTCCCGCATTGGACAGCAGCGCAGGCTAAAGCCATGTTACCCCGTTTGATAAATTGTTTTTTGTATCCGGATCACACCAGAAATGGTGTGAAATGCTGCACAAGAACGTTTTATCCTGCGTGGTTCACACCATCTCTAGTATGATCCATAATGCATAATGCAAAATACATTCGCAAAAATAAAATACAATACTTGCCTTGCATAGCCACGGGGATTCCGGATATTTCGGAGTACCGAAATTCCGGAATGACAAATAAAAATCTTTTATCTTTCAATTTGGCTAAAGTAAGCGATTCACAGTGCAGATGGGTCAGGAATAAGCAGGCTTAAACTTACCCCCGCAAAAAGCATCTTCCGTAGAAGCCGGCTTGTGAAAATACGTATTTCCTGATTTTGCCACGCGTGTATCAATCCGATTCCTCAACCAAAGAATGCCCCCTGACAATATAGCGCCTGCTGCAAATTGTTTCCAAATCTTTCCTATGAGTCACGATGATGGCCGTCTTGTCGGTAAGGTGGCACGAGAGAAAATCCGTCACCTTTTTCTCCGTGGCACCGTCCAGATGGGAAGTCGGTTCATCCAGCAAAAGAATTTCGCGACCGAACAAAATTCCTCTTGCCAGATTTACCCTCTGTTTCTGTCCGGCAGAAAGCCTTGTCCCCTTTTCTCCGACGATAGTGTCCAGCCCCTTTTCCAAATCTTCCATCCAAGGCAAAAGATCCAGCTTATCGAAAATATTCACAATAGTCTCGTCCTCAATATTTTTGCCGAGGGCGACGTTATCTCTCAAAGACAGGTTGAAGAGCTCCGTTTCCTGTGAGACTGCGGCAATATTTTTTGTAAAAAAACCGGCATTCATTTTTTCGTACGGCAATTCGTCCACCGTGCGTTCTCCTTCGTCCGGACTCAAAAAGTTACCGAAAAGATTCAGGAAAGTCGTTTTGCCCTCGCCCGACTTACCGACGATGCAAATTTTCTCGCCTTTTTTAATGCGGAATTCCGGAACGCTGATTTTTTTATCCGTGTTCGGATACTGAAAAAAAACATTCCGAAATTTGATTTCTTGCCAAGCAGCCTTTTCTTCGCCGCCTTCATCGGCAACCTTTTTGAAAGAAATAACGTCGTCCAGACTGACCATATAAGCTTTCATCTCCATTAGATCCTTGAAACTCTCCGACAAGCGTTCGACGTTGCCTTTAATCGCCGTGTAAGCCGCAATAAAAAGAATCAGGGCTGACGCAGATATCTTACCCTGAGAAACCTGAAACAGAATAAATCCGATGGTAGATAAAAAAGTAACGCCGAACAAAGAATGCAGCAAGAACCATCGATTGGAGTGAACATCTTGCAGCTTTTGGATTTGTTGATAGTTTTCTCCGGTTTTCTGCAACAATCTTTCTTCCGCAAAATCAGCGACTCCCAATTTTTTGATGGTAAAAATATTGGAAGCGAAATCGGCATATGACTCTATCAGCGAAGCTCTTTTTCGGTTCAGATCCTCCGCGATCGGCACCATCTTTTTTGAAAGGAACACGCTGACATAAACAAAAAGGCTCAAGACCGCAACGTTGAAAATAGCCATTGCCACGGATTCTCGGGCGGTAAAATAGAAAAAAAGAGTTATGTTGGCAATGCTTTTGGAAAAAGTCCAAGAGATGCTGTTCAAGGCAGGCGCCATGCCGTCGGCAATCTTATTGACGAGCGAAAGAATATAGCCGGAATGATGGGCGGTCAAATCTTTCAAGGGCATTTTTTCCAGCGCCTTGAAATATTTGAGGCGAATGTAATTGCCGAACTGCGGACCCATGGATTCCCCATACCTCCTTTCAATCCATTCAAATATCAGGGACGCCAAATAAAAAAGAACCAGAAGAAAAACCAGGCTCTTGAAGCGCGACTGCGTAAAATCGCTCTTGGTAAATTCAGCTAAGAGGACGGGGATCATAAAGGTGGCAAAACCGTCCAGTATGCCGGATGCGAACACGAAAAAAAATCTTGTTTTGAAGTGGTCAAGGTTATTAAAAATAAATCTCAAAACTCCCATAATCTTCTTCAATTAGTTGACCCGGAAATTTCACATAAATTTTATTCCGCTGATATATCCGCTGTATTGTATTTTGGATTCCGGATTTCGGATCACGCTAGGAATGGTGTGAACAACGTGAGAGAGAACGTTCTTGTGTGATATTTCACACCGTTTCCGGTGTGGTCCGGATGCAAATACAAATGCAAATGCAAAAGACATTTCGGATTTTGAATTGTATTTTGGATCCCGGATTTTCGGATCACGCCAGAGATGGCGTGCACCACGCAGGACAGAACGTTTTTACGTAGCATTTCACATCATTTCTGATGTGATCCGAATGCAAAGCCGGATTCCTGATTAACGAAGTTTTTGGTGTCTGTTGTAAAAACATATTTTGCGTATGAACCCAAAAAAGCGGCGCACTGCCTCCTTTTCTCTAAAAACTCCATTTGTCGGGGCGACAGGATTCGAACCTGCGACCTCAGGACCCCCAGCCCTGCGCGCTAGCCAGCTGCGCTACGCCCCGAAACATTAGTATTATACTACGGTTTTAGAAAAAAACAATGTTATGTATATTTCGGATTATATTTTCAGGAGTCTTATACCAAATTAACTTAATCCGTACCACAATCCATTTATAAAGTATTTTGGATTTTCTCCCTCTCCTATCGGGGGAGGGTCGGGGTGAGGGGGAGTAAATGTAAAATTGTTATGTAACAGATTAATTTAATTCGGTATAAATAATAGATATATATCCAATGTATTTTGAATCATGAATTTACATGGACCACACCAGGAATGGTGTGAACCATGCAAGACAGAACGTTTTTGCGTAGTATTTCACATTATTTCTGATGTGATCCGAATGCAAAGCCGGATTTCCGGCTTGGTCTCTCTTTAACTTGCCCAAAGCAAAAGGCGACCTCAAAAGCCGCCTTTTTATCCACTGTCGGGACGCCGGGATTCGAACCCGGAATCTCTTGATCCCGAACCAAGCGCGATAGCCGTTACGCTACGCCCCGAAAGAACATAAGTATTATACTACTATTTTTGAATTAGTAAATAAGGGCATAATCATACACGTCATCATAGAAAGCAATCTTCAACGAGGTTGCTTCAGATTGACTAGCTTGCCGGACTTATGCTATCTATTTCCCAATTTCGGACATAATGACCGGTTAGACAGGTTTGTTTAAAAAATACTACCGTCCGTTCAAAGAAAAACCCCTCTGCTTTTTTACGCCCGTTGTTTTTCATCCAAGGAATCCAAAATATCTCTAATCTCCGCATCCACATCACAGAAACCTATTTCCTTGATCCGCGCCATCGGCATCCACTCGAAGTCTATCGCCTCGCCGTCTTCGATCTCATCGTTCGTTCTGACAGTCTCCTGCTCCGTTTCGCACTCATAAAAATATAGATGTCCATCGAAAGCATCATCCTCTGGCGCGTAATAACCATAGTGCCTGAAGTCGGCAATCAATCTTCTGATTGCAAAGCCCCCTATCCCCGCTTCTTCCATCACCTCCCGGCGCAAAGCCTCCTCATGCGATTCACCCGGTTCGATACCCCCGCCGGGCAGCCACAATTTCCCGGTGCTTTTGGTTCCGCACACCAAAACACGATCTTCTTTCTTGAAAACAGCGTACACCGACGGACGCGGCTTGAATTTTTCAAGTGGCAGCTCCACCGTCTCTCCATAGTTATTTCTGCATTTTATTGTTTCCATAATATAAACCATAAATTTCTTCTGCCTTCATGGTACCACAATAACGCAAAAGACCAACAAAAAACAGTCACCAGGGACTGCTTTTATTTCTGTCGGGGCGCCGAGATTCGAACTCGGAGTCTCCTGGTCCCAAACCAGGCGCGATAGCCGTTACGCTACGCCCCGCGAACCGCTTTTGTAGGTTACAAGAAAAAAGAGATTTAGTCAATAAAAAAGGCGAGTAATCTTCGATTTTTTCAATCCGGCCAAAGATTAAAATATTAGGACTGAAGATTACTCAAACCAGGACAATGTTAGTGCTAAAGTGAAAAAATGTCAATCTTTCACTTTTTTCACTCTACGAATGTTTTTATCCTAACATGCATGGAGAAATACTAACTTAAGGCTCGCCGTTAAGCCGCTCAGACACTAATTCCTGCCGTAACCCCTCGTCTTCCGTAAGAATCCCTTCGCCAAGCAGAACATTTGTTCGTAATCATAAAATAATCATTGCAACAAAACAAATCTGGCGGAGATGATTCTCTAATTTCTCGTATACAAAAAAACAGGATTCAACCTGCTCATTCTTATTGTAAAGAAAGATAAGGAAGTGGCGGCATGATGTTGTGATCTGCTCTCTGCATCAATTTAGCCGCCACTATATTAAAACCCCCTGGTCTGGGAATGACCATCATTTTAGGGATTCCAGACCAGAAACAACTTACCTCAAAAATACCGAAATGTCAATACCCCAATCAATCCCAATCTACCCCGCCTGCATTTCCCTGTTGGTTACTTCTGGCTCAAACTTATTACACTTTCACTTTTTTGCAAGCCGTATTTTGTGTCATCCCGGAATTTGCGCAGCAAATATCCGGGATCCCGTTGCTAAGCCGGTAAAAATGAAAGACAATGCTTGTCTCGTATAGCTACGGGATTCCGGATATTTCGGAGTACCGAAATTCCAGAATGACACGAATATGCGTTATCCTTCCTTGTTATTCTGCAAGGAACAGTCCTTTTGATTCTGTAAGGACTGTCTTTATCCCTTTAACATAAATTTTACTATCCTCCGGCAATCATATAGAATGGAAGTAAGAGGCTTACACATTATTTCCAATTTCAGAAGACTATGCCGCAAGAAAAGAACATCGCCGAAGTTATTCCTGCCGCCAATCTCCCCCGAGACTTGGCGCAGTTTTGGAGTTACCGCGTCCCGGAAGAATTGCGAAATAAAATCCGCATTGGCGACACCGTAAAAATCCCTTTCCGCAAAAAGGAGCTTTTGGGCGTGGTCGCCTCTTTCTCCAATGATAACGAAGTCAAATTCAAGCTCAGAGACATCAAAGAAATTCTGCCGGAACTCGGACTTTCGGAAAGACAGCTGGCAATCGCCCGTTTCGTCAGTGAATATTATTTCGCTCCGCTTGCTCTCGTGATAAAAATCATATTTCCCGAAATCACCAAACAGGAAGCGCGCACAAAAATCAAACTCAACCTCTCGCCGGAAATAAACGCCATCGGCAAAGAAACAGTTGCATCAATCCGAAAAGAGCTGAAAAATTCAGACCGGCTCTTGCTTCTGCACAGCCTTGAGTCGGAGCGGCACGATTTGTATCGAAGTCTTGTCGAAAAACAAAGCGAGAAATCGCAAACCCTGCTTCTGCTGCCGGAATCTTTTGACATCTACGGCGTCGCGCAATTTTACATCGACCGTTTCGGCGAGGAGCGCGTAGCCATCCTCTCGGGCGATATTACCAAAAACCAATATTTCGCCGAGTGGCAAAAAGTGAAAAACGGTCAGGCAAAAATCGTAATCGGAACGCGCCAAGCGGTCTTTGCGCCTTTTACAAAGCTGAACCTCGTCATCGCGGACGAGGAACACAATTCCAGTTTCAAGCAATGGGACCAAAATCCGCGCTACCACGGCGTCGACACCGCCGTCCGCCTTGCGGAAATTCATGGCGCAAAAATCATCCTCTCCTCGCCGACACCTTCTCTCGAAAGTTACTGCCGCGCGCAAAATGATTTTCGGCTCCTCGACATTTCCCGAAAACCGCAAATTTTTCCGCCGCGCGTCGACATGGACACCGAGAGAAAAAAAGGCAACAGCACCTTCATCTCCGAAAAATTGCAGGAGGCGCTCTTGGCAAATATCTACGCCAAAAAGCAAGTGTTAATTTTCATCCCCCGCCTCGGTGAAAAAACCATTCACCAGTGCAAAGACTGCGGCTATATCGCCGAGTGTGAGATCTGCCAAGGTCCGCTCATCGGCTACAAAAACAAGCTCTATTGCCCGCGCTGCAAAGAGCTCCACGAACCGCTGCGACAATGCCCCCATTGCCAAGGTCAGAACATTAACGCTTTTGGCGGCGGCAGCGAGCGCATATTCGCGGAAGTCTCGGCGCTTTTCGAGGGCAAAAACATCCGCATCGTCCAGCTGGACAGCGGCACTTCCAAAGACAGCAAGCAGAATCGGAAGGTTTTCGCGGATTTTCAAAAGGGCAAAATCGATATCCTGATCGGAACGCAAATGATCTGGAAAAATTTTCCGATGCAAAATCTCTCCGTCGTCGCCGTTATTTTCCCGGAAATTATTTTCAGCTCCCCCGGCTTCCGCTCGCGCGAAAAATCACGCCAATTTTTGAATAAAATTTATCGCCTGGCCGAAAGCAAAACCGTCATAATCCAAAGCCGCAAAATCGACCATAAATATTTTGACGAAATCAAAAATAAGACCGCCGCAACTTTTTACAAGGAAGAATTAAAAAGCCGGAGCGAAAGCCTGTCCTCTTTTCCTTATCCTCCGTTGGGGAAGCTGATCAAGCTCGTCTACAAAAATGCGGACAGCCGCATATGCGCGAGCGAGGCCAAATGGCAATATGAAATCCTGCAAAAAGAAATTTTCAACCGCAACTGGCGCGACACTTTCGAAATTATGCCGCCCTTTCCCGCCCAGAGTTTCCGCGAGTTTGGAAAATACCGCTACCATATCATCGTCAAACACAAAAACGGACTTGATCCGCAAGTCCGCGACGCGCTCCTCCGTTGCGTAAAAAAAGAATGGATAATCGACGTGGATCCGGATGAGATTTTGTAAGAAAAAATCGACGATACTTTTCCCCAAAACATACCGTTCGGAGTAGCGCTATTCGGAGTAGCATGGCTTTAGCCTGCGCCGCTGTCCCACGCGAAAAAAACAAATGTACACAATTGTTGGTTCATGTGCAATAGGATCTGTCGAAAGGTAAAAGCAATTTTTATCTGTCATTCTGGAATTTCGGTACTCCGAAATATCCGGAATCCCGTAGCTATGCAAGACAAGCATTTTATTTCATTTTTACCGGCTTGGTAACGGGATCCCGGATATTTGCTGCGCAAATTTCGGGATGACAGCTTTTAGTCGGCACAGCTTCGTGCATTTCTCAGATCTCTCAGTCGAGAACTCCTTCGAGATGACAAATAAAATTACCGCGTCGCCCGGAGTACCGGCTCCTCGCAATGACAAACAGCATCAATCGCGTAAGTCCCTAACACCATTTCCGGTGTGGTCCGAACATAAAGCCGGAATTTTGATTACCGCCTCCCCGAAAATTCACCCGCCCACGCAGCTGTGCGGTTTTTTTCCCGCCGCTTCCGCCTCCGCCGCCGAACCGAACGTCACCAAATTCTCCGCTTTTACCCGTTTGACATATTGGCAATCAGGAGTATGATAAAGGGTGCTGTTTTTACTTCCCACAAACCGCTTCTCCGCCGCGAGCGAACCGGAAACGGCTTTGGTATCGGAAGCGGAAAGTACCGCGCCTGCCGTTTGTTGCGCCATTTCTCCGGTTAAAACGGAATCGGTAGTGGCACCGGTTGCGACGGCAACATTCGGACTTCTTTCAAAAAGAGCGGAACAGTCTGCGCTTTTATCCCGAATCGTGACCGCCGCCTCACTCTTTTCCGCGTCAATGTAATAAAAACCGCAGGCAAAACCCAAAGAAAAAGTCAAAGCGAAGACAAGTAACATCTTAATCTTTCCTTTATTCTTGTCGATAATCTCGTCCGTCGACATATTTTTATTTTTTAGATTTAAAAATTTTCAATACTCCTCGCTCCGACTTTATTCCGGCAAGAAAAACGCCGGAAGCTTGAAACGAAATTTCTGTCACAGAACAAATTAATCTGATATAATAATTTATAAACCAACTTTCAAAAATACTATGCAATATATCTTTTTCTTGGGACGAACGCCTTCCATCTCGCTTGCCGAAATACAAGCGATGCTGGAGAAATATAAAATCGATTATCAAGTCACGCTCCTTGATCCCAAGTTTCTCATTCTGAGCGTAAAAGAACCGCTGGACGTGCGCAATCTTTTTGTGCAGATGGGCGGAACTCTCAAAATCGCCGAAGTTCTGGAAAACTGCACGGAAAATGAAGTGCAGGAAAAAATCGTGTCTTACATCAAAAAATCTCTGGAGGAAAAACCGGGAAAGAAAAGTGTCGGTTACAGTGTCTATTTTACCAAACAAACGGAAAAAAATAAAGAAGAAGATGCGCAGGAATTCTTTCAGGACGCTTTCTCCAAAATCAAAAGGGAAGAACTCAAAGATTTTTCCATCCGCGTCGTCTATCCCCTGCCTCGCGAGAGCGCGCTTTCCACCGCCACCGTTTTCAACAACAAGCTCACTTACACGCACAAAGGAATCGAATTCGACATTATCTTTGACGGCAAGAAAATAATTCTCGGTCGAACCGTTATCGTGCAGGACATCGAAAGCTACGGCGCACGTGATTACGAAAAGCCGGGGCGCGACGCCAAAATCGGAATGATGCCGCCCAAACTGGCGCAAATTATGATCAATCTCGCCAAAGTCAAAGAGGGACAGCTCATCTTTGACCCTTTCTGCGGCACCGGCACGATTCTCCAAGAAGCCCTTCTGAACGACTACCGCGTCATCGGCTCCGACGCCAACGACCAACAGATCGAGAGATGCAAGAAAAACCTCGAATGGCTTTCCAAGCAATACGTCCTGACCTACCTCGAATACAAAGTTTTCCAAGCGAGCTACAACGAAGCGATCAAAAAGCTCAAGTCCGACTCCGTAGATGCCATTGTCACAGAATCAACCTTGGGGCCGGTTTATAAGAAAATCCCCAACAACACCGAGATCAAAGACAACTACAACACGCTGAAAAAGCTCTACACCAGCTTTCTGCAAAATGTCCAGCCGGTCCTCAAAAATAAGGGTCGAATCGTGGTTACCCTCCCCGCTTACCAGCTCAAACCCAAAGAATACGTTTTTGGAGAATTCATTGACAGCTTCGAAAAATTAGGTTATTCTAGAGTGTGTCCGCTGGATAAGCAATTTGAAAACGCGGATATTCGGATCACCAAGAGGAATACCATCATTTATTCCCGACCCGGGCAAATAGTCGCCCGCGAAATCGTGATTTTAAAAAAGAACTCAAATAAATAGTTAAGCACAAATACCATGTCACATAAGAAAGCCGGTGGAACGGCGTCCAACCTAAAAGATAGCAAGCCGAAGTATCTCGGTGTCAAAGTTTTCGGTAATCAGTTCGTCAAAGACGGCGGCATCATCATCAAGCAGATCGGCAATAAATTCCGACCGGGCGCTGGCGTCAAAGAAGGTACCGACCGAACGATTTTCTCGATTTCAGACGGCTTCGTCAAATTTACCGAAAAGCAAATCACCAATTTCGACGGCCGCAAGAAAAGAGTGCAGTTCGTCAGCGTAGTCAAAGACAGAATCGCAACCCACCCGGAGAAGAAAGCAACGAAATAAGTTTTGGTTTTGCAATTTCAAAAAACAAACTCGAAAAGAGTTTGTTTTTTTAGTGTGTCGGTAGAAAAACTGTTTTTTGCGTTTTGGATTCTCGGACCACACCAGAGATGGTGTGAATGCTACACAAAAACGTTCTATCCTGCGTGGTTCACACCATTTCTGGTGTGATCCATAATGCAAAATACAACTTATATAAAAATAAAATACGACAAATCTTTTGATAAACCGAAAGAGACACGGAGCAGCAGGCGGAGTAGCATGGCTTTAGCCTGCGCGGTTGTCCCAAGCCGGATGGAACGAACGTATACGCGGGTTTTTCCCGCATTGGACAGCGGCGCAGGCTGAAGCCATGCTACTCCGCGAGATACTCCGCCGCGTGCTACTCCGTTTATTTGTCTCTCTAATCCTTTTTCTCCTTGACTGCGGCTTTCATAAACGCGTTGAAAATGGGGTGCGGTTTCATAAAGCGGGATTTGAATTCGGGGTGGAATTGCGTGCCCAAGAGAAACGGGTGCTTGCCCTTTGGCAGTTCCGCGATCTCCATCAGTTTGCCATTGGGAGATTTGCCGGAAAAAACAAGTCCGTTTTTTTCCAACACCTCGGTATACTCGGGATTTACCTCCCAGCGGTGGCGATGGCGTTCGGAAATCGCTTCGGTCTTGTATGCGCCATAAGCCGCCGTGCCGGTATTGAGCTGTGCCGGATAAGCGCCCAAGCGCATCGTCGCGCCGAAATTTTTCTCCTTGAGATTTTTCTTCTGCTCCGGCATGATGTCGATTACCGGATATTTGGTTTTCTGATTTATCTCGGTGGTGTTGGCGCCTTCCAGACCGCAAATGTTGCGCGCGTATTCAATGCAGATAATCTGCATGCCGTAGCAAATGCCGAGCAAAGGGATTTTGTTTTCGCGCAAGAATTTGACCGCGCTGATTTTCCCCTCAATGCCGCGCGAACCGAAGCCGCCGGGAATAATCACTCCGTCCATCCGCTTAAGCCGCGCAAGGCTCTTGGGATCCTGCTCGAATTCTTCCGAATTGATCCACTCAATCTCCGGCTTGTAACCGTTCGCCCACGCCGCGATCTTTACCGACTCGATAACCGAGATATACGAATCCGCCAGCACGAAACTTCCCGAATTGAAATATTTGCCCACGATGCCGATTTTTATTTTCTTGTCGATATTGCGGACTTTCTCCACTTCCTTCCGCCACTCTTTCATATCCTTGACCTTCACTTTCATTTTCAAAGCGGACAGAATCTTTTCTCCCAATTTTTCATTATCGTAATTGACCGGAATCTCATAAATGAAATCAACGTCCGGCGAAGCTATTACATGATCCTTGGGCACGTTGCAAAAAAGCGCAATCTTGTTTTTTCGCACTTCGTCCACCGGCACTTCGCTGCGGCACAAGATAAAATCGGGAATTATTCCCACCGCGTTGAGCGAGCGCGCGGCGTATTGCGTCGGCTTGGTTTTCATTTCCCCGATCATACGCGGCACTGGCAGATAACTTACCAAAAAAACCAGCACGTCTCTCGGATTTTCCGTTTTGAGCATCCGCGCCGCCTCCAGAAAAAGTACATTCTGGTATTCCCCGACCGTCCCGCCGATCTCAATCAATACAAAATCCGCCTTGGTGACCTTGGCCGCCTTCTTGATGCGCGAGATAACCTCCAGCGGAATGTCCGGCACCACTTCCACGTTCTTGCCGTTGTATTCCAGATTCCTCTCGCGATTGATGACCGAAAGATAAACCCGTCCGGTAGTCATATAGTTTCCCGCCAAAATATTCGTATCCAAAAAGCGTTCGTAATTGCCCAAATCCTGATCGGTTTCCAGCCCATCGTCGGTAACAAAAACTTCTCCATGCTCGGTCGGCGTCATTGTTCCCGCGTCTACATTGATATAAGGATCAATCTTGATTGCAGTCACACTGTAGCCTTTGCTCTGCAAAATCTTGCCAATGGAAGAAGTCGCCACACCTTTGCCAATGCCCGACATTACTCCGCCTGTCACGAAGATGAACTTTGTCTTTGCCATGATGGTTCTTTATTTAATTGGTTTAGTGAAAATATTTTTTAAATGATAGCTTTTTATGCTTACGGAATTTGCGCGCCTGATATCATTCGTCGTTGCGAGAAGCCGGTGCTTCGGACAACGCAAGGCATATACCAATAAAAAAATGGGGATAAAATCCCCAGTTTTGTTATTCCGCTTCGACAGTGACCCCTATGTTCGCCTCAAGTCCATGTTCCAAGTTCAGAATGACTTCAAAATCCCCCAACTCTTTAATAGGTTCGCCGATTACCACTTTGCTCTTGTCGACTTCAAACCCTTTCGCCTTGAGAGCCTCGACTATTTCCTCTGCTTTTACCGCAGCGTAAAGTTTTTTGGACGGATCGGCTTTGGCTTTTACAATGACGGACTGCCCTTGCATCCGAGCTACCGTCTCTTTCGCCTTTTCAAATCCGACCTGCGCCTCTTTGTCTCTTTGCGCTCTCATTTCATCGGCCTTTTTTATAATGCTTTCGGTAGCTACTTTTGCATAACCTCCGGGGATGAGAAAATTCTTGGCATATCCTCCGCTCACTTCTTTTACGTCTCCCGTATGCCCAAGATTTTGCACATCCTTGACAAGAATGATCTTCATAGATTTTTATATTTAATTTTAGTTATCCCTTTAAATACCGCCCTTATCTGCGGCTTTTACTCTTTGCAGTCTACACCATTTCAAAAAATAAATCAACTATTGGTTGCAAAATGAGGACGCAACCGATGAGGGGATTCCAACCTTACGCCAAGCCAACCAAAGCGGAACACGATTATATCCGCCGTATTTTGAATTATGGATTTAGGATTTATAAATTTATGGATCACGCCGGAAATGGCGTGAACCACGCAGGATAAAATGTGTTTGTGCGGCATTTCACGCCATTTCCGGTGTGATCCGAACAAACCATAATAATTTTATCCGCGCTCTATTCCAAATGCACGTCCTTTTCGAAAACCTTGATTCTCTCCAGAAGTTTCGGATATTTTTGCAAGTTTGAATCTTTTGCCAAAATATTTTTTGCTTCCTCGCGCGTCACCTGAATAAGCTCGGAGTCGGCAAGCGATGCCATTGCGAGATCCGGCAGCCCCGATTGGCGGACTCCCACCAATTCGCCCGGACCGCGCAATTCCAAATCTTTCTGCGCCAGTTCAAACCCACTCTCGCACTCAATCAGAGCTTTCAACCTACGATGCGCCTTGCCCGAAGTGGAATCGGTGAAAAGAAAGCAATGGGACTGAAATTCCCCCCGCCCGACCCGACCGCGGAATTGATGGAGCTGCGCCAAGCCGAACCGGTCCGCGCCCTCGATAAGCATCACCGTCGCGTTGGGGATATCGATGCCCACCTCCACCACGGACGTTGAGACCAGAATATTTATTTCATTCTCCGAAAACTTTTTCATCACTGCCTCCTTTTCTTTCGATTTCATCTTGCCGTGCAAAAGACCGATGGAAAAATCGGGATAGATTTCTTTTTGCAATTTCTCAAATTCCTCCGTCGCGGATTTCACTTCCAACACATCCGACTCCTCAATGAGCGGACAGATGACGAAAGCCTGCCGTCCGGATTCGATTTCACCCCGAATAAAATCGTACGCATCCGCGCGATTGCCTGGCGCCACCAACTTGGTAATAATTTTCTGCCGGCCTTTGGGCATTTCATTCAGAACGGAAAGATCCAAGTCGCCATAGACGGTGAGGGCCAGCGTGCGCGGTATCGGCGTGGCCGTCATCGAAAGCAGATGCGGCACCGTAGTCCTAAGTCCGTCTTCGATGTCGGAAATTTCATTTTGAGTCTGCGCCCTCTGCTCAATGCCGAATCGATGCTGTTCGTCCACCACCGAAAGCGCCAGATTCTTGAAAAAAACTTTTTCTTGAATGAGCGCGTGCGTGCCGATCACCAAATCCGCCTTGCCACTTTTTATGATTTCCAGAATTTTCTCCTTGCTCAAAAGTTTTTCTTCCTCACCGCCAAAAAACTTGCTCTCGCTCCCGGTCAAGGGCGCGATTTTGATATTCGGAAGGTTATCTTTTTCAAAAAAAGAATTTACATCCCGCGTTTTCTCCTCTCCTATCGGAAGATGGTCGGGGTGAGGAGAAACAATCGTTTCCTTACTCGCACTTGCGTCTGTATTCATGTCCGGATTAAATCTCCGCAAGCTCTCCGCATAATGCTGCCGCGCCAAAATTTCCGTCGGCGCCATAATAAGCGCCTGATATCCGGACCGCACCGTCACCAGCACCGCCAAAAGCGCCACCAGCGTTTTTCCCGACCCGACATCCCCTTCCAAAAGCCGATTCATCGGGCTATCCTTTCCCAAATCTTTGATAATTTTCCAGACCGCGATTTTTTGTCCGTCCGTCAATTTGAAAGGAAGCCTTGCCAGAAAATCTTTTATCTCTTTTTCAGTTCTTGCGTCATACGCAATCGTAATCGCTTTCTGCCCCTGCCATTTCTGCCGCTGTCTTTGCATATACAGCTGCACCAAAAAAAGTTCGTCAAAAGCGAGCCGCCGCTTGGCAAGCTCCGCCGCCGCCGCACCCTCGGGAAAATGTATTTGCCGTATCGCCTCGCTCAAGGCGAACAAATCCCGCCTGTCCAAAATTTCCGCCGGCAAAAATTCCGCCACGCTGTCCGCGAGCGGAAGCAGCGGTTTGATGTGCGCGCGCAACCATTTGGAAGAGACCCCCTCCGTCTCGTGATAGACCGGCACCAGCCTGCCCGTATGCAAATCGCTCTTGCCCAGCACTTCGTAAGCGGGACTGGAAAGCTGATACCCCTCCTTGGCATAGGCGACCTTGCCGCTCAAACTCACGTTCATCCCCGCCTTTAAATTATTCGTGAGAAACGGCTGATTGAACCAGACCGCTCGAATCACTCCCGAATCGTCCTCAATCGCCGCTTCGGTAAGCGTCATATTTTTCCGCCGCGCCCGCACATTGCGGATTTCCAAAATCTCGCCCTTGACGCTGATCACCTGCCCCAGCTCGACGTCTCTAATCATTCTGAAATCCGAAAAGTCATCATAGCGAAAAGGAAAATGAAAAAGCAAATCTCCGGCATTCCTAATCCCGAGCTTGTGCAGATACAAAACGTAGCGAGGTCCGATCTGCGGCAGTTTTTCAATTGGAGTCTTGAGCGTAGTCATATGAAAATTTATTTGTATGCTTTTATTGGGACAACGTATCTTGTGACGGAGTAGCATGGCTTTAGCCTGCGCCGCTGTCCCACGCAGACAAACACGCTAAATGTTTTGCGCTCTCGTCTGAAGCGACGGTGCGAATCAAAGTCTGTTCTTTCTATTCTTTCAACAAATTATCATACACAATCTTCGACCAATTCTCGAAGCTTTCATAGTGCTCCAACAGCTCTTCTTTCTCAATCCACATCCCGATCAATTCACCCTCTTCCGATTTGATCGCATCCGTCGCAAGCTCAACCTCATAGACCAGTCCCAGATGATCGATATCCACTCCGAGATCGCTTTTAATAATTCCTTTCAACTCAACCGCGTTTATTATGCTCTCGTCGATGCCGGCTTCTTCTTTTGCCTCCCGAAAAAGCGCATTTTGGCAAGTCGCCACCAAGTCATCGAGAACGATATCGCCCTCGTCGATATGCCCACCGATCAGCCCTTTCTTGCCGATAAGCCGCAGCTCTCCCCCGCCCGTCTCGCGCAAAGTAAAAAAATATTTATTCTCAAACCTGACCAGGATATACGGAATCGGATGCCTTCGTGTCGGATGATACTCCAAAAGACTCCGCCGCCCCACAGCAAAAGGCAAATCAAAAATCTCCGTCTCTCGCGTGAAAACGCCGGCGATATTCTCCAAGTCATTCTCCTCGAAATATATGGTCCGCTCGCGCGTGGACGGCTTGATACTCTCCAAGTACTCCGCTCGATCTTCGTCCAATTTTTCCCAATCCAACGAGCCGAACTCCGCCTCGTCGCGCCTCGCCAAAAGTTCCTCCAACCTCTGATCCGCCATATCTTTGTCTTAATTGTTACAATTTTAGGACTTACGCGATTAATACTGTTTGTCATTGCGAGGAGCCGGTACTCCGGGCGACGCGGCAATCCCGATACCGGAGCTTGACCAGCTCTATTTCGAAGGAGTACTCGACTGAGAGATCTGGGAAATGCACGAAGACTTTGTTGGTATTGTTTTTACAGTAAGATTACATTTGTATAGTATTGTTCCTAGATTTCTCAATCGGAGTACCTCATTTCGAAATGACAAATATTGATTGTTTCGAGATAATGGTAAATATGTAATGCTATTTTGATAATAATTCATCAATCAATTTCAGTTTCCTGTTCTTTTTCAATCCTCTGTGAATCCTGAGCATATCTTTTAAATGGGAGAATGATCCATCC
>JBAXYM010000016.1:0-25812 GCA_041670805.1 Patescibacteria group bacterium | reverse complement strand
TGTCCTGCGTGGTTCACACCATTTCTGGTGTGATCCGAAATTCATAATTCATAATTCAAAATACACCGGATTATGCATGACCCAAAAAAATGGAATACGATACTTGTCTTGCATGGCTACGGGATTCCGGATATTTCGGAGTACCAAAATTCCGGAATGACAAATTTGACAGATGGGATTGATGCAAAACTTAATTATAAGATATGCTTTGATAAACGTCGTTGCTTCCATTATACCTCAAAAATCACGGTCTATAAAATTTATTCCAGTGCTCGCTCCAAATCAGCCTTTCTATCTCCAAATATCTGTTTTCCGCCTCCATCCTTTTTTGCGTATTCATCCGAACAATGGAACGAACGGATTGCACAAGCAGTAAATTTCCGCTTTCGATAATGTCCGGATTCCAAATCACGTCTTCCCAGACAGCGGACTTTTTGCCGGAAGCCGCCCAGAGATGACAGCTGGAAAGCGCCATATCCAAAAGCTCTCTGGCAATATCATATTTTTCATCATTCTTATAACCCGCCAATTCTTCAATAACAAAATCGGCAAAGCTCCGGAGCTTTTTCTGGATTTCATTTTCCGGAAGATCCCAATACGAAAATGGAATGTTATTTGCAAGTTCGTCTTCTGTAGATTCCCAGTTTGAGACGACAGGCTCAACTTCTTCCGGATCTTCTTCGCCAAACGCTTTTATGAAATCCGAGACTTTCAAAGATTTTATATTGCCGTCCTCAAAAGCCGCTCTGGTTTTTTCGTAAAAATCCCGATGGCGATGCCCGTAAAGTTCCCCGTCGGTCGCGGTTATGATATTTAAATCATTCCCGCCTGCCCCGTCGGAGATCTCTTTGATTTTTTCCGGCACGAACCGGTTGGAAATATCTCTGTCACGAAAAATCACTTTTATATTCAAGCCTTTGATCTTATAAACCTTTTCCTTGTCGAAACTGCCGAGCTTGCCGCTGTAAGAAATTTCGTCCAAGATAATCCACTTGAAACCCATCTTATCCAAAACTTCAGCCGTCTTTTTTGAATAAGCCATCTCGGGCAGATAAAAACCTTGCCGGGAATATTCGCTCCCGAAAATTTGTTTTTTTATATTCTCATCCAAAAGAATCTGCCTTTCAATTTCGCTCTCCGGCAAAAGAGGCAAAATGGGATGATACATCGCGCTGCCCGCAAGCTCCATCTCGCCGCTTGCAAAAGCGCGGCGGAAATCTTCCAGCAGTTTGTCGTATTGATATTCAACCAGCTGTTCCAAAAGCGAGCCGCTGATATTCATCGTCAAATTAAGTCCGTCATATCGATCAAAAAACTTGGCTATCTCAAAATAGCTTTCGCGCGCCACCTTATGGAAGATGTATTCATTTTGCCGAGGAGGCTGATAGAGATGGAGAAAATTTATCCAATTCAACATAAACGTAAACTTATTTTTTCAATGGTCGCAAAGCAAACGCCGGTTCTAATTTCGTTTTTTGTCGATAATCTTTTGATAGATTTTTTCATAACCGTCCGCCATCTTCTTGACGGAAAAATCTTTCTCCACGCTCCGACGACAGTCCGCGCGAGAAAGCAGCCCGACGTCTTTTATGGATTGCGCCATTGCCTGCACATTGTCCGTGACAAATCCCGTCTTGCCGTCCTTCACCACTTCCGCAACCGCCGCGCGATCAAATCCGATAACCGGCGTGCCGCATGCCATCGCCTCAATCATCACCAGCCCGAACGGTTCCTCCCATTGAATCGGAAAAAGCAGCGCCTTGGCATTTCCCAAAAATTTGTTCCGCGCCTGCGGATCCAGCACGCCCACATATTCAATCCTGCCTTTTTCAAGATAAGGTTCTATCTCTTTTTGGAAATATTTTTCGCATCCGTAATAGTTGCCGGCTAACTTTAGTTTCACCCCGGCTTGCCTTGCCGCTTGGATTGCCAGGTGTGGTCCCTTCTCTTCTGTGATATAACCCAAATAGGCGAAATATTCCCCGAGCTCGGAATTGAAAGTGAAGTCCTGCAAATCAATGCCGTTGTGAATTACGGAGAAATTTTTCTTCGGCGCAAAGCGTTCTTTCTGACTGCGGCTCACGAAAGCGTGATGGATATTGTAAAATCTGTCCTTTCGGTCGGCGCAATATTTTTGCAGCGGCTTTTCCTGCTTGAGACAAGCGGCGTCCCGATGCGCGCTGTGCACGGTCTCGATAATCGGAGTGTCAATCAGATTGGCAAAATAATAAGCCGGCGCGCCCAAATGGGAATGGATAATGTCAAACTCGCATGCCATCTCGGCAGCCTTCGCCATTACTGTCAAGGCATAATGAGTGGAAGAAAGTCCGAACAGATTGCCGCGCGACATCGGATAAGGAAGGACATCGACTAGCCGCGCGCTTGTCACGGAATCCGCAGTCGCAAAAAGCGTAACCTCGTGACCGCGGCTAACCAGTTCTTCCGTCAGATAATGAACCATGTATTCCAAACCGTTTTTCCCCCGTGGCGGCACGCTTTCCTGCAGCGAAACCAATTGCGCAATCCTCATTGTATCATATTTAAAAATTTAAAATCCTCCATTTGTCCCCGAAATGCTCCAAAAGGATTCCATTCCGTCTTGCATAGACTTCGGGATCCTTCACAGCAATATCACTTCATTTAAGAACGATATATATCGGTTGTCATTTCGAAATGAGGTAATCCGATTGAGAAATCCGGGAATAATACTATACAAATATAATCTTACTGTAAAAAAACAATACCAACAAAGTTTTCGTGCATTTCTTAGATCTCTCAGTCGAGTACTCCTTCGAGATGACAAATACAAAGAAGATAACATGCGCCTTTGCTCCAGGCATCATTACTCCGCAAATTCCGAAATAATGCACGGTTACGAATTCACCAGATTCTCATAGACCGCCAGATAATTCTTCGCCATCTTTTCAATGGAAAAATTTTCTTCCACGTGCCGGCGGCAATCCTTGCGTTTGATAGAACCGATATTTTTTATCGCTTCCATCATTTCCTCCTCGGTCTCCACCACGAAACCCGTCACGCCGTCTTTCACCACCTCCGCGACCGAGCCGCGGTTAAAAGCGATAACCGGCGTGCCGCACGCCATCGCCTCGATCATCACCAGTCCGAACGGTTCCTCCCAATCCAGCGTATTGACGAATACTTTGGAACTGCCGTAAAAATCGGGGAGTTTTTCCGGAGAAAAATAATCCAGCATTATGTCCTCGCCGAGAAGAGGCTTCACTTGCGTATTCCAATAACTCTTTTCATTATGTCTGTCGCCTTCGTAAACAAACCCCGCCATCTGCAGTTTCAGGTCCATCGCCCGCGCAATTTTCATCGCCCGATGCGGCGCCTTCTCGCGGATAACGCGCCCCGACCAGCAAAGCTTCTCTCCGCCTGCCGGATTGAATTTCCATTTCTTGAGATCAATGCCGTTATACACATTGGCAAAGATCTCAATACCCGGCAAGGCCTTCCTTTGGGCAAAACTGATGGACGAAAATTGCAGATTTTCGAATTCGTTGTAGAGTTCCAGCATTTTGAAATACGGAAAAGTCAGCGGATCGTGAATCGTCTGCAGCGTCGGCACGCGGCTCATCGCGGCGAATGGCGCAACGCTCAAAGGACGAAGATGCATATGCAAAATATCAAAATCGTTATCTTCCGCGTACTTGTAAATCTTTGCCATAAAAAGATGTTCGTAGTCGGAAAAAGACCGGTCGGAATTGAACCGCTTATACATCTGCGGATCGGAGAACGGCAGCATGTCGAAAGTCACCAGTTGCGCTTTTGTTTCCGATCCGACAGGCGCGAAAAGCGTCACATCGTGCCCGCACGCGGCAAGCTCATCGGCGATCCACCCGGCGATCTCCTGATTGGCATAAATCTCATTTTGAGGCACCGGCACGGGAAGAGCATTGGTGCAAGCGATTCCTATTTTCATTTTCTTATGGAGTTATGATATTAGGACTTACGGGTTTGGACTGTATAAAATCACTTTTTTATAATTCCCGCATTGATACATTCCTTTTGTCATCTTTGTAAAGATCCCTTGTATACAGTTAAATAAATAATCAGGAGATTCTTACCAGAATGACAAAATATTAGTTCTATCGCGAAAAAGAAAGTATTGAAGATTGACTTCATTTGTCATCTCAAAGGAGTACTCGACTGAGAGATCTTAAGAAATGCACGAAAACTTTGTTGGTATTGTTTTTACAATAAGATTATATTTGCATAGTATTTGTTCCTAGATTTCTCAATCGGAGTACCTCATTTCGAAATGACAAATATTGATTGTTTCTTTTAACGGGAATTACGAGGCGGTACCCCGACGCGGCAATCCCGACGCTATGCGGTAAAAGATTTCCTACAAAAAATTCTCTCCCGCCAGCGCTTGCCGCCAAGCCTCCAGATTCGTTTCCAGTTTGGCAATTCCCTGAGGAGTGAGCTTCCCGTAATAGTCTTCTTTCTTCGGCTCCACCGTATATAGCGCATCGCGCAAAACATTTATTTTCTGCGGCACGAGACGTAGGACGTCGAGGCGGAAAAGCCGCCAAAATTCCTCATCATCATCCACCATCTCCGCCATAAATTTTTCCAAAACTTTTTTCCGAAATTTCTTATCCGCGATTTCCAAATAGAGAAAAGCGATATCGAAAGCCATATTATTCAGATGGACATAATACCAGTCAATAACGGCGATTTTTCCTCCCGGGGTAATGATCAAATTGCCGGGATGAAAATCCCCGTGGGTTATCGCGACGCTTTTTGCGTCCAGCAGGTCCCCGTGCGTCCGCAAAATTTCCGCCCCCTGCGCGATTTGCGCTTTATCGAAGAAAGGCGCAAGCGCGTTGCTGGATACCTCGTAAGCCTTTTTGAAATCTTCGTATTCCTGCGCCCGCAGCTTTATTTCCCCCGCGGCAAAAGCCGACATCTTTTGCATATTTTTCATCCCCGCAATCAGACTTTCCAGTGGAAAATTTTTTATATTGCTTTTCAGCAGCCCGTTATAAAAATCCCCCGCCTCGCGTCCCTCGATAAACTCATAAACCATCCACTCGGGCACGTGCTCGCTGTCGCCATCAATGAATTTGGGCACCGACAGTTTACGGCTGCGCTTATAAAATTGCAGAAAAAGCCGGTTGATTTCTATCTCGCGACGAAATGCTTCTTTGGTCTCCCGATAATCCTCCGTGCGCATTTTGAAAATCACTTTGTCGCCTTTTTTGTCTCGGCAACTCGCGGTATAAAATCTCTCCTGATGCTTCTTGGCATCGAAAATATATTTCGGAACAAGCTTGAGCTCCGAGATTTTGTCGCGGACTTTCTTTTCGATTCCCGGCAGATGAGGTCCGTATTTTGGCATAAAATTACTCTTTATTTTTTAAGGCTTTGCGATAGAGCGCCAGATATTTTTGCGCCGGCACTTCCCAGGAAAAAGATTCTTCCATACCGTTGATTACGATTTTGCGCCAGATATCCGCATAACGAAAAGTCTCCACCGCCCGTACGATAGCGGCGAAAAAAGCGAAGGAGTCGTAAGTCTTGAAAGTGAAACCGTTGCCCTTTCCCGTCTTCGGATTGTAATTCTTGATCGTGTCGGACAGTCCACCAGTCTCCCGCACGATCGGCACCGAACCGTAGCGCAAGGAAATGAGCTGCCCCAAACCGCACGGCTCAAAACGCGACGGCATCAGGAACATGTCGGAAGCGGCATAAATCTGCGTGACATCTTCCCTTTTGAATCGCATATATGCCACCATCTTGCGCGGATATTTGCGACCGACCTTGGCGAAAAAATTCTTGTAGCGCTTGTCGCCGTCGCCCACGATGATGATCTGGAGATTGAGCCGGAGGAGCGGCTCGACGATTTCCATCAGCAGGTCGAACCCTTTTTGCTCGGTGATGCGCGTCACCATCCCCAAGAGCGGAATATCTTTATCAACCTTCAGCCCGTATTTCTTTTGCAAAAAAGTTTTGTTCTTGTATTTATCATCAAAATTCTCGGCATTATATTTTGCGACTAGCCCCGGATCGGTTTCGGGATTATAGGCGCGATAGTCTATTCCGTTCACGATGCCGAAAAATTTCCTGTTCTGATTTTTTGCCAAAAGTTCCCCATGAAGCCCCTGCCCGAATTTCTCCTGCAATATCTCCGCCGCATAATTCTCGCTGACCGTACTGACGATATCGGAATAAATTATCCCGCGCTTCATGAAATTGACGTAGTCCACGTCCTTGCGCCGGACAAAATCTTCGATTTCCGTCTTGCCGTCATCAACATCTTTCTTGGCAATCGTCCACCAGCCGCGCGCCATCTGAAAAGTCAGATTGTGAATCGTAAGAAGCGTGCGGATTTTTTTCATCCGCGAGTCGAAAGCATACTCGGTTTTCAAAAGATAGGGAATAAGCCCCGTATGCCAGTCATTGCAATGAATAATATCGGGCATCCAGCCTTCTTCAAGATATTTTACCGAAGCCAGCGCCGCCTTGCAAAAAAATAGGAATCTCAAATTGTCGTCTTTGTAGCTGTAAAGCGATCGGCGCGAACCGAAATATTTATGCTTGTCGATAAAATACACAGGCACTTCACTCAGGAGGCAAGCTTGTTTGATTCTAAAAGGAATTTCCTCTCCCGGCAAATCCACACTAAGCCCGTCCCGCAGCAGGCGAATATTGTTTTTCTTCTCATCGATAATACCGTGCCGCGGCATCATTATGCGCACGTCATAACCCATTTCACGAAGAGCCTTGGGGAGATCTCTCGAAACATCCCCCAGCCCCCCAACCTTGCAAAATGGATCCAAATCGGTGGTAACAAAAAGGATTTTAAGAGATTTTTTCATAGGCAGACAAGTTAACTTACTTCAGTATAACTCATTTTGAGGTAAATAAAAACAGCGCCAGCCGAGAGGTCATCTGCAATATATAGTTTTATAGCAAACACCGGCTTTGTATCCGGACCACACCAGAAATGGTGTGAAATGCTACACAGGAACGTTTTGTCCCGCGTGGTTCACACCATTTCTGGTGTGATCCGTAATCCATAATTCAAAATATACCGGACTTATCAAAGATGTCTACTGTTTAGACGCACAATTGGAGCAACCTTAAGACTTACGCCTTTCAAATTTTCTCAATCTTCAATACTTTCTTTTTCGCAATAGAACCAACCTTTTGTCCGGTAAGAATCCCCTGATTATTTTGTTTAACTGTATACAAGAGATCTTTACAAAGATGACAAAAGGAATGTATCAATGCGGGAATTATAGAAAAGTGGTTTTATACCGAATTAACCTAATCCGTACCACAATCGCTTATAAAGTATTTGGTTTTCCTCCCTCTCCTATCGGGAGAGGGTCGGGGTGAGGGGGAATAAATGTAAAATCAATTATGTAACAGATTAAGTTAACTCGGTATTATTATATGCCGTCAGTCAAAAAGGTAATCCTACTTTTTCGTTTCAGGAAACAAAAGATCAATAATACCACCGGCAACATTCCGCGGTTCTCCGACAAAAGGAAAATGATGCATGAATATGCCCGGAGAAGAATTCATTTCCAAAACGACATAGCTGCCTTGATCCGGCTTTTGGGATATATCACCTTTCACCATAATATCGACTCCCGCATAAGAAAGCTCGGGAACCGCGTTGACAGCTTTCACGGCGATTCTTTTGAATTGCGAATGAACTTCATCGGTAACATCGATGCTGTCTCCTCCGGTCGACAGATTGGAATTATTTCTCAGATAAATCTTCTTGCCTTTCGAGATGACCGAATCAATATCAAGCTTTTGGCTTCTCAGTTTCGCTTTGACGAGATCGTCCATCTTAATGGTTATAAGGGGCTTGCTATAGTTGAGCCCTCTTCCGGGATCTTGATTCTTTTGCCGAACCAATTCCTTGATGGTACTCTCGCCATCACCCACCACATTCGCCGGCTCACGAAATGCCACCGCCAAAACCTTGCTCCTGGTAGCCAAAAATCTGAATTCTCTCCCTTTGAATTCTTTTTCGACGAGCGCATATTTTTCCCTGCAAAAATGTAATTTTAAAACGGCTTCCACCTCTCTAAAATTTTCCACTCCCACAAAAACCAAATTGCCGTGCGTACCGTTATATTTTTTTACGACAACCGGATATCCGATCTCTTCACAAAATTTTCGTATAGCTTCCGTATCTTTGCAAAGAAATAATTTTCCCTCTGCAGAGCAAACCCTATTTGCGCGCAAAAAATCTTTGGTCAGCGCCTTGTTCTCAACTATGCGATCCGCGGTGACGGAAGTCTGCGAGCTCTTACTCCCTTGAATATATTCGTAATGTTTTTTAAGTCTAAGTTCCATAAATGCATTCTCCTCCTGATAAGTATTGATGTGCTTCAATTTGATGCCACGCTTCAAGGCTTCTTCAGCAATCAGCATCGATGAGATCATTGTTATACTCTCAGGAACTCGGATCTGGTTCATTTTAAGTGATAGTAAGCTGATTAGCGTCGATTTTCATCATTTCCTTCAGCACTTTTTCCCATACGCGCAAAGCAACATCTTTCAGTCTTCTGGCTTCTTGAGTTTTTATTATATCCGAGAAAAATCCCAGTCTAATAAGCCCGGGCAAGATGCACGTATCAGCCTTGGATTCATATGCATAGCCGTCCATATGGTTTGATCTCATTTCGCGCGCCATCTCCTCCCCTGCCAGATACGCCTTATCTTTAAAAGTAATATGGATAAAGGCCGCGAAAAACCCGCCTTAAGATAGCCTTGGTATCTTTGTCTGCCATATGATCCGCCGCAGTTTCCAGAGGAATTTTCTTTTTTTTGGCATAACGAATAAGGCTAACCTCGTCAATTTCGATACTTTTTTTCTTGAGATTGAATATATAATCGTAGACGGCTAAAATATCGACGTCTTCACCTTTCTGCAAAGACTCTCTCGCCTTGGACATCGCTAGTATGTAATAAGGAGAAGTTCCGCTCCCTTCATAGTCAGCCCCAAAAACTTCCTTCTTGACCGCTTCTTCGTTCAACTTGGCAAAACCCTCCTGCACCGTTTCCCATTCGCTTCCCATTCCTAAACCGCCGAATAGCTCATCGTTTCGTTTATTGGTCATAGCGTGTATTCCTATTTCATGAGCAATCAATTCCAGAAGACGTTTACCGTTCACCTCCCGATCAGGAGGAATTGATATCTTCTTTTTATTAAAATCAACAGTGCAAACCTTCACGCCTTTGTCGATGACGACCTCGAAAGGATTATCATCTCCGAGCTCTCTCAGGGCAATGTTAAAATAATCCTGCAGGTCACTAGCATTAAATTCCATCCCCTCCAACTTATTCTGCAAGTCGCTCTTTTTATCCGGATCTCGATTAAGCCTGCTTTCGTATATCTCTTGAGCCCGGGCAATTAACCTATCGTCTATATCTCCATACGCGATTACACTCTGGTCAAAAGCTTCTTTCTGGGCAGCTTTTTCCTCCTCATCTTCTTCCGTTTCTTCCTTATCATCTTTTCGGAGAGCCAAAAGAATTCTCATTTTGGCTTGATAGTTAGAGATGATTTCTTTTGCGACTTCTCGCACATCCTCGTTTTTTTCCGAAGATATTTCATCCTTGACTTTTTCTAGGGCATCAACCTTGCTCTCCAATGCTTCCCAATCGATCTCTTCCATTTTCGGAAAGGTGAATTTCGGCTCATAAGGCTTTCCGGCCTCACGTTCAGCCAGGCACCTACCGATTTCTTCATCCATAGAATATTTTCCGGAAGGATCATCAAAGTAAGAGTAAACGGAATCAAAATCTTTACCGATGCTATTTATCTCCGAGATATACTCCATCAGCCTTTCCCTATCCGCATCAAGTTCCTTTTCCAAAACCGCACCGCTATGATCCACTTCTTTTATTTGATTTTCATCCGCGCCCGAAGGCACTTTTATATCAGCTTGGAATCCGCCGGGCAGATTCAGTCTTTCTTCGGCCTCTAAGGCTTCTTCGCTCAGATCTTTTACGGGACTTTCTGGAGATTTTGCCTTTTGCTCAGGAGATTCAGATGATAGCGGGGTAAAAAATTCAAAATTTTCCATGACAAAGTATAGTTATTTCGTTAAAAAAATTATAAAGAGTCTTTTGAAGTTTTGGACGGATCCACCAGAAAATGACCGAGGCTCTTGCGACCGATAATCACGGGGAATTTCAAATCCGCACGTTCTATAATCGTAACGGGAGTACTGATTTTAATGCCGGACAAAATCATATCCATCTTGATAATGAGCCGATAGGACACGCCATGGCTTGATCGAATAACCACTTTACTGAATCCTTCTCCCCATTTCACAAACTGGTCACGCAAAAGATCATTTCTTTCCTGCTGCGAATTGGTGCGCTCAAGAATGTCTTTAGTGACCGTATCAAATTCATCAATAATATCGCCATAACCGAGCTCGCGCGCCAGACTTTTATCGATTGAAGAATAGCCGGCGCCGGTATCGACCTTGGCTCGCAGTTCAATACATTCCTTCGTCTTGGCCTTTTGGAGTAACGCCTTTTCTTTTTTAGAAAGAGTCGTCTCGTCAATCTCTTTTTGCTCCGGATCGACACGACGGCGAATCTTGATGCTTTCGATTATACCCAGAATTTGTTTCCCGGAAATATCCTCGATCTCCTGCTCAATCTCTCCTCCGAAAAGATCCTGCGCCACGCGGATGGCGTGGGCTTCGTTTTTTATTTTGAGTCCCCGCACTTTTTGCAGACGGTGTTTGAGCGGCGCCAAGTTGGCAATCTGGATGGAAAGTCCCGCGTGCGCGTTGATTTCCAGCACCACCGGACCTTTCTCTTTGTCGATGGCGATGTCGACGCCGACGTATCCCAGACCGGAAGCTTTCTGACATTGGATGGCGATTTCCAAAATGGTTTTCCAATACGGGATGCGAATACCGCTCAATTTGAGTTTGGTGTCGGGAGTTTTTTCGGTTATCTGATCGTGCTGAATGGCTTGCGTAGTGATGCCGGTCGCGATGTCAATGCCGACACCGACTCCGCCTTGGTGCAAATTGGCCTTGCCGCCGGATTCTTTGGTGGAAAGCCGGAGCATCGCCATTACCGGGACTTTGTTGTAAACAATGACTCGGATATCCGGAATTCCCCGAAAAGAATACGGCTTGAGGGAATTGCTGATCTTGATCCGTTCCTCGAAAAAAGCGATGTCTTCTCCGCCAAAGAGAGAATAGAATCCGTCAAAGATATTGAAGATGTGGCTGCGCAGATCCTCCGCTTCCACCGTCCGTCCTTCGCTCAAAATCCACCGGTCGCTCTTTTTGCCGTAAATAATCTTTATGCCCTCGCCGCCCATTCCGCGATTGGGCTTCAAAACAAAACTCTTGGGCAAATTTTCCCACTTAAAAATTTCCAACTCTTGGCGGTTACGAATGATGCCATAGACTTCGGGCACGGGAATCCCCGCCGCCTTCAGCACCTCCTTGCTGCGCAGTTTGTTATTGGCAAGGTCGATCGCCTTTTTGGAATTGTTGGGGCCGACATAGGAAAGATTGCGCGCGTTCATTCCCAGTATGCCGCGGCTTTTTTTAATCAGAGTCAACATTTTTTATGACATTCCTAAATCTTAAATATTCGCTGAGGCGAAGTCCAGACCATTTGCCCAGGAGAAAATCGACGATCAGAAGACCGACGACATAGAAAGGATGATCCAGAACAAATCCCTGAAAAGCTCCCCAGCACAGCACAAAGTATCCTACAATGGAGATGCAGAGCGTCTCAAGGGACAGAAAGGCGGCGGTGCGAAAACCTTTTTCCACCTGCGCCGAAATGAATTTCTCGATGAGCACGATCATAATCAGAATGGGCAAAATGGAAGTGGAAGAAAGCCCGTAGCGGCGAAAATGTCCGCCAACGGTTATGAGCACCAATACGGCGATACTGATGAGCGTGAGCACGATCGCCATTCGCGGCATATAAAGCAGCCGCACTTTCTTGAGAATGTAGCGCGCCATGGTTCCGGTGGTGAAAATCACCAAAAAAATCGCCAGCCCATATTTGAGATCGGTCGCCCAGAAAGCGAACGTAAGCACCAGCGGCGAATAAATACCGAAAGACTTGATGCCGATAATCTGACGAAAGCCGGCGATAAGAGTCGCGATAAAAGGGAGCGCCAGCAAAAGGAACACCGTGTTGATATCAACATGCTGGCTCATAATGAAGCTCACTAGCTCTGACATAGATTAAAATTATGTTTATGATTGTTTCCGGACCTTCCTCTCGAAATTGATCGACGAAGCGCAACATATCGCAACCGCCAGCGCGTCGGCGGCATCGTCGGGCTTGGGAATGTCCTTCAGTTTCAAAATGCTCTTCACCATCAGCTGCACTTGTTTTTTCTCGGCGCGGCCATAGCCGGTCACCGCCTGCTTCACTTGGAGCGGAGTATATTCATGGACTTCCACGCCGGCGTTCTCCCCCACAAAAACCGCCACCCCGCGCGCCTGTCCCACCGAGATGACCGTCTTCTTATTTTTAAAATAAAAAAGTTCTTCAATCGCCATAATCTCGGGAGAAAATTTATCGATAATCTTTCTGATTTCCCGCCCCAAGATATCCAACCGCTGCGGCATTTCCAAATCTTTGCCGGTCAGTACACAGCCATTATCTATCATTTTTAATTTGCCGTTTTCGCTCTGCAAAATTCCGTATCCGGTCGTGGCTGTGCCGGGATCAATTCCCAGAATAATCATATATTAGTCTTATTTATAACTCTTGGCAATCGCTCGCCCGGCATCCGCTCCTTGCCTCTCAAATCCATTCGACCTTGACCGATAATCATCGGTTAATCCTCCAGATTGGAATAGACTTCGTTGACATCTTCCTGCTCGTCCAAAGCTTCAAACAGCGTCTCGATCTTGCCGGCAAGTTCATCGCTCGCTTTGACTTTTTCCTTGGCTTTCCACTCGAAACCGCTCTCAAAAACCGCAAAGCCCCGCTTCTCGATTTCGCTTTTCACAAGATAAAGATCCTCGGGCTTCGTGTAAATCACAACAACCGGTTCCAGCACGTTAACATCCTCGGCGCCGGCTTCGATCGCCATCATCTCCATCGCCTCCACATCCATCTTCGGAGTGCGGGTGATTTCGACATAGCCGAAACGGTCAAACATCCACTTGACGGACCCGCTCTCGCCCAGCCGTCCGCTGTTTTTGGAAAGGATATGTTTCACTTCCGAAACCGTGCGATTGTTGTTATCCGTCGTCGCTTCGATAATGAGCGGCGTCCCTTCCGGACCGTAAGCTTCGTATAAAATTTCTTCAATGGTTCCGCCCGCCAGCTCGCCCGTTCCTTTTTGAATCGCTTTCTTAATAACATCCGCCGGCATATTAACCTGCCTGGCCTTATCCACCGCAATTTTCAGTGTCGGATTCATCTCGACTTCGCCGCCGTGCTTCGCCGCCAGCGTAATCATTTTCCCCAATTTCGCAAAGACCTTGGATCGCTTGGCATCATTGACCCCTTTCTGCCGCTTGATCTGAGACCATTTATTGTGTCCGCACATATTTGTGAAAATAAATATTTAGTCCGGCAATCATTACCGGTTCATCCTTATATGTATTATATCAACTTGTTTCCAGAAAGGTCAACCTCTCCGAGAAATATTTGAAAATGTTCCGCACAGATTCGTAAATATAGCGGTGAAATACGGAAAGATACGCGGAGTAGCATGGCTTCAGCCTGCGCGGTTATCCCAAGCCGCAAAAAAACATTATTATGGATTTCTTCCATCGGCATAAGAGCGATGCAGATTAAAGTCCGCCGTTCCGCCTGTAAAATTATTATTTCCACGCAAAAAGAAAAAAGACGCGATAAATCGCGTCTCTACAAACTCCGCCCTGCATTATACGCAAAATATGTTTTCATAACAGACACCAAAATCCGTATTAATCAGAAATCTATCTTTGTATTCGGACCACACCAGAAATGGTGTGAAATATTACGCAAGAACGTTTTGTCCCGCGTGGTTCACGCCATCTCTGGCGTGATCCATAATCCATCCGCCCCCTTATTCGGAGATAAGATTATCGCATATGGCCTCAAATTTTTATTTATTTTCCTTAACCGCCGTAATCGCATACTTCGTCACTCTTCCGAAAGCGAAGAGGAAAAGAAGAACGAGCGCCAAGTCGCCCAAAACGGGAATGAGGCTGACGAATTGCATCACCGCATAACCGAGAATGAAATCTTTCCATAAACCTTTTTCTTTCTCGGCATACAGTTTGAGTCTCGAATTGGCGAGCCTGCCCAAGATAACGGGCGTGATGGCCAGCGCGCAGATTATGAGTACCACATAAAAGAACAGGATCAAAAGCGCCAGAGGGAAACCGATGACAGTAAGAACGGCAACCAGAATGACAATCGGATTCAAAACGAACCAGATAAAACCGGAAGCGATGCGTCCCCAGATTTCCTTTTCGGTGATGGGCACCGTGAGCGCCTTGACCTGCTTGGCAAAAAATTTAGACAATATCAGCATTATCACCAAAAGGCTCAGAAATTGCCAAATTACAACACCGGCAGTGGCAGCTTCGTTCTGCGTATAATTGTCGGTAGGATTTTCCATCGGCACTTTGGTAACGCTGCCCTTGACCGCCTCGCCGGCAATGGCAATATCAGCACTGCTGGCGTAAGTAAAGTTTCCGGCGATAGAAGCGTCTTTATCGAAAGAAAGATCGCTTGCGCGAAAATCGGCGTTACCTCCCACCTTGCCTGAAAAAATCAATTGCGAGCTGGAAACCTTGGCATTGCCCTTAACCTCGCCGCGAAGCTCCACTTTGCCTCCTGCAACATAAAGATTGCCTTGGATAACGCTGCCCTTTTCGATAACCACATTACTGCCGACGACGGTGACATTCTTGCCCACGTTTCCCGCCAATATGATCTTACCTCCCGCGATGCGGACATCACCCGCGCTGTTTCCTTTGACACTCGCATCACTGCCGGCAAGTATGATATCTCCATCGGCGTTTCCGGAAAAACTCACATCCGATCCGGCTAAAATCACGTCACCTTTCACATTTCTGCCCTCGGCAATTTTGTCTCCGGCGTTGATATAATCAGTCCCGATCTCCTGCCCGCCCGGAACGGGAACTATAGTGTCCTCCGCCGCGACCGCCACTCCCGCCAAAAGGCAAAAAACAAAAACAACAGCACATAGCTTTTTAAAGATTTTGTTTTTCATATTTTTAGTTAAGTTATTAAAAGTCACCCAGAGCGTCTTTGACCGTACGTGCGGCTTTATCGTTTTGTCTGCCTAGCCATTTTTTAAAGTCCAGAATTGACGGGTCTTCCCCTTTAAATTCTGCTTCGTAACTTTTAAAAAATATTCTAATTATCCCAGAATCCACTCGCATTTGAGACAAAAGGCTTTTAAGGTTGGCGGAACGCACTCCTTTATATTTGAATACCTCTGATTTTATCATTCTTTTAAAATTAGTTATTAAAATTCAAAATTCTCATCCAAGAGAATATTTCCAATTGTCCGCAAATCGCGTTCGTTCACGATATCGGTGTGGTCCCTGCTCATAATCTCTATAATCTTCTGCATCTCGCGATGGTCGATTCTGTCTTGAAATTCCATATGCCGTTCCATTGTAGTCTCTTCAAACCCTTGCAAAAAGGCCCTGATTTCTCTCTCTTCCACCCCGTTCAAGTGACCGTGAATTTGGGCATAGTGCAATGCCTGCCAAAGTTTGTCTCTTTTAATGTAACCGTTCAAATATAAATGTTCCATAAAAATTATCTTATCGGTTTAATAGTTCACGCAATTACAGACCTCGACTATGTATCTTTGACCGAAAGTCCGTATATTCCAAGAAACAATTAGAGCTTCATCTTGAATACACGGGACTTTTTCTCCTGAAACAAAACCTACATTTTGTCATCCTCGTAAGGATCCCTAAAACTGGTTATTTCTCAAGAACAGATGCCATGATTATTCAATAAGAAAGCAAAGGATTCTCTTTTACGTCAGAAAATGATTGTTTTATGGAGGGAGATACCTGGCTCACCTGCACTTTGAATTGTTTATTCTAGCCAAATCAAAAGGTAAAATCAATCTTTATCTGTCATTCCGGAATTTCGGTACTCCGAAATATCCGGAATCCCGTAGCTATGCAAGACAAATATTGTATTTCATTTTTATGAGTGTATTTTGCATTATGGATTTCGGATTTTTGGACCACACCAGAAATGGTGTGAACCACGCAGAACAGAATGTTCTTGCGTAGCATTTCACACCATTTCTGGTGTGGTCCGAATACAAGGCCGAGATGACAGTTTTTAGAAAGTAAAAAACAGGTGTCGGGAAGTGCAGGCGGATCAGCGCAGGTATCCTTTCAGCAATACAGAAACGGTCTCTAAGCACGCTTTCTATTCTCTGCATAAAAAGCGCTCTTTTTGACAGCGACTACAAGGACAACTGCCAACAAAGCAAATTTCAGATATGCGGCAAAATCATTATTTTTAGCCGCAGTCTCGTCGCTTTTTACTATTATATCACTATCTTCCTTTTTCAAAAAGCGGACGTCCGATTTGAAACGCGGCAAGACCCGATATCCCAAGGAAGTGCGGCTGAATATCCCCGTAACCGCCATTCGGTCTCCGGACTTCAAATCCGCAAATGAGATGCCTGTTTCCGGCTCGGCATAAATTTTCACCTCTCCTCCCGCCGCTTTCAAAAGAAAAGTGTTGGCATCTATAATGGATCCAACCTCACCTTCCGTCGCCGCCAAACCTCCCAACTCGCTTTCCAAATTTGCAAAATCCAGAGTGAAAGATTCCAGCAAATTATCACCGCTGATTTTTTCCGCCGCAACCGCCGCCGCAAGCAATCTTTTTTCTCCGCCCACCTCGGCAAGCCGTCCATATATTTTTACCTCATCGCCCAAAAGCAGTGAAGACAAATCGTTGCCGGTTCCGAATATTTGAATTCCCTCCCCGGAATCCTTTTCCCAAATATACAGAATATCTTTACCCAGAACGCCATGGGGAACGGAAACCAGCCCGAATAATTGCACCAAGCTTCCTAGTGGAAGCGCCTTGACCTCGGCGATGGAAACGGCAGCGTATTGCTCTTTCGCCACGGCGGCATCACCCAAAACTTCTCCTCGGTCTTCTTCCTCCTTGCCACTGCCGACACTCGTTAAAGAATATTTGGAAGAAGCCGCAGTCGCTTTTTTCGCCGTACTTTTCGCCTTGGTGTTCGGGGAAGACGGCGTCGCCTCTTGCGTCCAAGTCCAAGTGCCATCCGCGCCAAGGCTGTAAGAGAATCCTTCCTTCGATTTTTGATACGACACGCTATCGACCACCATCTTGTCCGGCCAGAGCAAATTTACTTCTTCCTCGGAATTATTGAAAGCTATTTTCGTTTCTTCGCTGCCGATAATCAGATAACCTTTGGCGGCAATAATCCTGTCGCCTGAAAAACAAAAAGTCTTGCTGCCTTTTCCCAAAACGTCATCCAGGCACCATCCTTTCAAATTCACGTCGCGCTCATTCTCATTAAAAAGTTCCACCCATTCAAAATTATTTTCTTTATTGTCCCTGCCGGCGGGATCGGGAAAAATTTCATTGATATTTACTCCGTCGGCAAAATCAAGATCCTCATCACTGCTCGAGTTTTTATCGGCGCCGTTATCATCGCCGTCGGCGGTTTCCTCCTCCGGCTCCGGCGCCGCGGTTTCGTCATCAACGCTTTTCGCCTTCTCGTCTTTTTTCACCTCTTCTTTTTTATCTTCTTCAATCTCTTTGATAATATTCTTGCCGCCCGGAGTCGGAAGAGAAGTCCAAAGCCATTTCTCTTTTTCCAAGGCAAAAGAAACATTCTCTTCCGCCGCGCTACTAAGAGGAGTCTTAAAAATCAATTTGCCCGCTGCGTCTTTGAGAGTCGCGCCGTCTCCGGCATTGTTAAGCGAGAGTTTGGTTTTGTCACTGTAAAACGCCCGGTACTCTCCAGCTTTAATTTTAGTTCCGGCAGGAAAAATATATTTGCCCGTCTTTCCCGCCTAATCTTCCAAACTCCATCCGCCAAGATCCACTTCATTTCCTCCGGCATTATGGATTTCTATAAATTCCGTTTTGGCATCATCGCCCTCGGGACTTATCAATAATTCGCTTACGACAATTTTCTTTTCCACTGCCGTTGCCGCGTTTGAGGCGTCATCGCTTGTCTGACTGGACAAAGAAGAACCTGACGAACTTTCATTCGCGGTTTCAGTGGTTTCGTCGGCGCTCTCCGTTTCCGTATCTTCCGTTGTCGTATCTCCCGTTTCCGCTTGTTCAATATTTTCATCCGCATTATCAGCACCTGATCCGTTATTTCCGCTCTCCTCGCCTACGGTTGTTGCCGATGGGTTTTTGGAATTCCGCGGACTGGGCGTATCTTGCAAAGAAAAATCACGAGAATTATCTCCCGTATCCTGCATTGTTCCCGCAACGATTTTCCGCTCCAAACTTTTCCCCGCCGAAATGTTTCCGGCAAAGGCGCTTCCCAAAAAATCCGCCGCCGCACCCCAACCGACTTTATCCGCTAAAATTTTTTCATCGTTATACAACGCGACGGAATTGTCATCCGCAAGAGATTCTCCTTTCACCGAATAAAAATTGTCCGGCGCCGCTTCTCCCATATAGCATTTGGTATCTTTAGCCGCTCCGCACACATACCGCGGCGCAATCAAAAAATATCCTCCGGGCGGAATTTCCAAACCGACATCGGAATCGGCACGCACTCCCGTAGCCGGATCAACCGCCGTCCCCGCATCGGATAAAAGACTATACTCCTCCGTTCCCGCTTTCGTCTTTTTCTTCACCGACCACCCTTTCAGATTTACGGCATATCCGTTCGGATTATACAGCTCAATAAATTCATCGCCGACCTGCTCTCCGCCTGTTTTTATTTCGGAAATCAAAATCTTGTTTTGCAAACTGTCCGTTTGTGCAAAAATCATTTTTTCGAGCATAAAAAAACTCCCAATAAAAAAGAGGAGCAACAAGAAACCGTAACAGCAAAAACTTTTTTTAAGGAACATAAAAATAAAATTATTCTTAATACCTGAATTTTACAACAGACATATTCCTTGCGCAAGAGCCGCCACAAGATATGGAGAAGTAGCAGATCATGGAGTAGTGTATGGTTGCGGAGTAGCAGGTGGAGTAGCACGGCTTTAGCCTGCGCGGTTGTCCAATGCAAAAAAGGAACAAACACATACGTTCGTTCCATCCGCTTGGGACAGCAGCGCAGGCTAAAGCCATGCTACTCCGCGCATGACTTCGTAAAATAATTCGTTTTACATAAACAAAAGACGTGATAAATCGCGTCTCTACAAACATAAAAAATTACCCAGTCAAAAAAATCCGAGACTTAAATCTCGAATCTTATTTTTCTCACTTTATCTTTCCTGCCCGCATTGATTTCCTTTTTGATTTCTTCTTCTTTGAATTTGAATTCCTGCGCCAGCACCGGACTCAAAACCGCGACGGTTAGCGTGCCGTTTTTGAAATGCAACGCCTGCGATTGCCCGATTACTTGCTTGCCGAATATCCCGCAAATCACCTTTTCCCACAAATCGCAGACCTGCACCGCTTCAATCTGCCGCGAGATCCCCGCCTTGTTGAGCGAATTCAGCAAATCTCCTCCGATAGAATTTAACATATTGCCTCCTTTTCTATTTTATCCCCGAATCGGCATAATAATATAGATAAAACTGTCATCCAAAACGGATTTGATCACGGAAGGAGAATTTTCATCATTGGCATCCAGCACCACCTCGTCCCCGGTTATACTGCCAAGCCCGTCCATCAGATATTTATAGTTATACACCACCTCCAACTCTTTTCCCGAAATCTTGGCTTCGATTTTGGCATTATTATTCCCGATCTCGCTCGCCTCCGAACTTATTTCCACTTTATTGTCGGTACCCAAATGGAATTTCACGCTGTTATTGGAAGAAGCGGAGAAAAATCCGGAGATGCGCACCGCGTTGGAAATATCTTTTACATTAATAATCGCGTTCGCCAAAAACTTTTCCGGAACAATCTGCCGATAATCGGGATAACGTCCTTCAATAAGGCGAGACAAAATATTGGCATTGCCGAAATCAAAAACGATCTGATTCTCCGCGATAACGACGTTCAGCATCTCATCTCCTTCGCCCAAGTCGCGCACAAGTTCCTGTACGGTGTTGCGCGGGATAATTACACTGCGCATATCTCCCAACACCTCCAAAGCTTCTTTGCTTATATTTTCCGGCAAAATCTTGAGCGTTTTTTCCGCCAGACGATAGCTGTCCGTCGAAACCAAAACAATCTTATTCTTTTTAATATCGGAAAAATCCAAAAGCACTCCGGTAATTTCCATCCGCGACTCACTCACGGAAATTGCCGGAAGAACCTGAGAGAGGGCTTTCTTGAAAATCTCGCTTTTGATCTTGAGAAACGGTTCGGCATCAATTTTGGGAGAGAGCGGATATTCGCGCGCATCCACGCCTTTGATATTTATCTTATAGCCATTGCATTTGATATTTACCATATCCTCCCGTGTTTTAATTTCCACATTACCATTGGGAAGATTGGAAATGAAATTGGCAAAGAGTTTGGTTGGAACTGTGATTCCCCCCTCTTCTTCGGTTTTTCCTCCTATCCAATAATTGACCGCTATTTCCAAATTAGTGGAAGAAAGCTTCAAACCTTTCTTGTCTGTTTTTAAAAGGACATTATTCAGTATAGGTAAAGTGGTGTTTTTATTTACAACCTTACCGACGACATTCAATGCTTTGTTCAGATTTTCCTGTGTGCAAATGATTTTCATATGTTATGATTATTTATTGTATTTAATTTATAAATATATTAATACAGTAGTTATAGTAATAGGAAGATTTTTGGTGGAAAAGTGTTTTGTGCCTCTTGTTTCAGCTGAAAATCGCTTGCGTAAAATGTGTATATATCCTGAGTGAAACTGTGAGAGAAACGGGCGCATCTTTCGGATTTTTTATGCCGTATCGGATATCGGATATTTATCAAGATTCTGTCCACAGTTTGTAAAATAATTTTTCATAGCTTTTGAAAAGTTTTTCCATAAGATATCCACAGTTTGTGAACAAATGCATTCGTTATCCCGAAGTGCTTCAAAGAATTTTTGTTTAGGCTTACGGATCACGCCAGAAATGGCGTGAACCACACAGGATAAAACGTTCTTGTGTAGTATTTTACACCATTTCTGGTGTGGTCCGAACGCTAAAGACGGATTTCTGATTTTGGATTGATACAGATTTTTGGTATCTGCTGTAAAACTATATTTTGCATATGACTTGTAGTTTTTATATTAATCATTATAGATTCTTTCAATAATAAGATGGATTTCCTGTTCGATTATTTTATCGTTTTCAACTTCCTGGGTTATTTTGTCAAAAGCGTGCATCGCGGTAGTGTGATCCCTCCCTCCCAGCCACGAACCGATGGAGGGGAAAGAGCTTTTGATTTCTTTGCGCATCAGATACATTGCGATTTGGCGTGGCTTCACATATTCTTTCTTGCGGCTTTTGTCAGTCAGATCATCGTGCGTAACGCCGTAAAATTCGGCGACATTCTTGATAATGTCTTTAGGGGTGGTCGCTTTTTTGATTGGCTGGGAAACGATATTGGAAAGAATGGCGGTGGTTTTCTTCAAATCCGGATAGCTGCCGTCCAGTTCGCATACTGCTACGACGCGGTTAAGCGCGCCTTGGAGTTCGCGGATGTTTTTTTGAATATGCAGCGCGATGTAGTTGAGCGATTCTTCCGGTATGTCGAATTTCTTTTCCTTCGCCTTGGTTTTTAGAATGGCGAAACGAATTTCATAGTCCGGAAATCCGACATCGGCTATCATGCCTCCCTCAAAGCGGGAGCGCAGTCTTTCTTCCAAAGCCGGGATCGCCTTGGGCGGACGGTCGCTGGAGAGTACGATTTGCTTGCCGTTCTCATAAAGAGTATTGAAGGTGTGGAAGAATTCTTCCTGGGTTTTTTCTTTACCCGCCAAAAACTGGATATCGTCAATTATAAGTACGTCGATATCGCGATAAATATTTTTAAAATTTTTGGTATTTCTACCGGAGATGGCCTCAATAAGTTCGTTGGTGAATTTTTCCGAAGAGGCATATTTGATTTTTTTGTTCGGATCATTTCTGACGACTTCGTTGCCGATGGATTGCAGGAGGTGGGTTTTCCCCAGTCCCACTCCTCCGTAAATGAAAAGCGGATTGTAGCTTTGCCCCGGCTTCTTGCTGACTGCCACGCAGGCGGCATAAGCCAGTTCGTTGTTGGGTCCGACTACGAAATTGTCGAAATTATAGGCGGAGTTGAGAAATCCGTCCGCGTTTTTGGGTCGTGGTGCCGCTGCAGCTTCTTTTTCTTGCGGCGCTGCGGCGTCTTCTTTGACCGTGATATTGTCTTCAGAAGGCTGTTGCCCGATTTTGTATTCAACGGTATTTACTTCCGGGCATATATTTTGAATCGCCTTTAGAATTTCTTTGTGATATTTATTCTTGAGCCACTCTTTTGTAAAACCATTGGGAACACTGATAATAATTTGCCCGTCTTTTTTACTGGCAATATTGGTGCTTTTAAACCAAGTGATGAAGTTGGCCTTGCTGATGCAAAGCTCCAATTCACCCATAGTGGCTTGCCAGAGTTGTTCGTTGGTCATATTTTTGAGCGGTAAAATACCCTTTTAAAGTGGATAAGTGCATTATATCACAAGTCTATTTTTATAAGAAATGGCTTATTCTTGCAGAGGCTGTGGATAACTTGTGGACTGACTGTGTGGGGGCTGTGTAATCTTGTCGTTTTATACGGTCATTCATACTGCTAGAAATTATTAGCACAAAATGTGACTTGTCAAGTATGTGGCAATCGGTTGCTCGCTTGCGCTTGCTGCTATAGTGGACACTGTGACCCACCCGCATTTTGAATCGCTTTTTTTAGCTAAACTGAAAGGTAAAATCAATCTTTATCTGTCATTCCGGAATTTCGGTACTCCGAAATATCCGGAATCCCGTAGCTATACAAGACAAACGTTATATTTCTTTTTTACAAGTGAATTTTGCATTATGGATTATGAATTTCGGATCACATCAGAGATGATGTGAACCACGCGGGACAAAACGTTCTTGCGTAGCATTTCACACCATTTCTGGTGTGGTCCGAATACAAAGCCGAGATACTTGTTAGAAAGTAGAAAAATAGGCGTCGGAAAGTGCAGGCGGGTCAGATAACCTCCGCTTATTGACTTATTTCTTGTCCTATATTATACTGACCCTAGTTTGTTAATTTAGAAGTTTGTTTTAATACTATGAAAAGAACATATCAGCCGAAGAAGAAGAAAAGGGCGCGAACACATGGGTTTTTTGCAAGGATGTTGACTGTCGGGGGAAGAAGAGTTCTTTCCGCTCGCAGGAGTAAAGGCAGAAAGGCTCTGACTGTTTAGGTCCGAGCTTCTTTTGTTATAGGAAAAAATAATGCTCAATAAAGAATTCAGGCTCAGAAAACAAAAGGACTTCGATCGGGTTTTTGGAAAAGGCGGGTCCTTTTTCTCTCAGGATTTTTTGGCTCTCAAGGTGGCCCCCAATGATTTCGCGTGTTCTCGCTTCGGTTTTATCGTGAGCAACAAGATTTCAAAAAGTGCGGTGAAACGCAATCGCATCAAAAGGCTGCTTCGGGAATCGGTGCGTTTGCGATGGGCGCAAATAAAACCGGGCTTTGACGTAGCGCTGATGGCAAGGGCGGATGTTTCGGAAAGGAGCTTTGAGGATGTGGATAAGGCTGTGGATAGCCTGTTGAAAAAGTCCGGATTACTCATAAGAAAGTAAAAGAATCTTCATTGTGGCGAAGAATATTATATTAAAACTGATACGTTTTTATCAAAAAACCTTATCTTTCGATCATGGTTTCTTTTCTTTTTTGAAAACCTATCAGGGCTGCCGTTTCTTCCCCTCTTGCAGCGAATATACTTATCAAGCGATTGAAAAATACGGAGTGCGGAAAGGCGGTTTCTTGGGTCTCAAGCGGATTTTGCGATGCCATCCTTTTACCAAGGGAGGAGTGGATCTGTTAAAATAAATAAAAATAACATATAGAATATGATACTATCTTTTATATTTACCGAGCTTATCTATCGTCCGCTTTTCAATCTGCTGGTTTTTATTTATGACATTGCGGGACAAGACGTGGGTGTGGCAATTATTTTGCTGACGATTTTGGTGCGGCTGGTTCTCTACAAAGTGAACGGAAAGGCTATCAAGGGTCAGCGAGATCTGCAAGAAATCCAGCCGGAGATCAAAGAGATTCAAAAAAAATACAAAGACAACAAAGAAAAACAGGCGCAGGAGCTGATGGCGGTTTATCAAAGGCGCAAAATCAGCCCCTTTTCCGGTTGTTTGCCGCTTTTGATTCAACTTCCTATTATCATTGCGCTATATCAGGTCTTTATAAACGGATTTCGCAACAAGAGCTTGGACTTGCTGTATGCTTTTGTGCCTAATCCTGGACATCTCAACACGGTTTCTTTCGGCGGCGTTATTGATTTGGCGACCTCAAGCGTGTTTTTGGCTTTTTTGGCCGGAGCTTTGCAGTATTATCAGACGAAAAGCTTGATGGGTGTGACGGCGCAAGAGAAAAAAGAAAAAGCCGAGCCCAAGAAAGACGAGGAAATGACTCCGGAGGAAAAGATGCAGGACTTTACTCAGTCTCTGAGCAAAAATATGATGTATACAATGCCGGTGGTTACTTTCGTTTTTGCCATGACGCTCCCCTCCGGGCTGGCGCTGTATTGGTCGGTGACTACCCTATTTGCAATTGTCCAGCAATACTTTATAATTAAAAAGCGTAAAAGAGAAACGGAAAAGGCATAGCGCGCGGGATGGAAAAAGAACGGAAGTTGATCTGCGTGAGAAGGCGTCGGGAGCCAAAAACTTTGCCGAATCAAATCGGCACAATTCACAGCTTATAAGTATATTCAAAAATATGTACAACAAAACTCAAGAATTGGTAAGACAAACTTTGGTTGATCTTTTGGAGGTGATGGGGGTGGAGGCTTCTATTGACGAAGAGCGGATTGAGACTATCAAGGACGGCAGGGAGATTTTTACGCTGAATCTGAAGACGGAATATCCCAATCTGCTGATCGGACAATATGGAGGAAATCTGCAATGCCTGCAGCATCTGGTGGGAGTTATTGTTAAACATAAATTGCTCGCTGAGGGTGGAGACGCCGCCAGCCTTGATGACGAGGTGAAATTCAATATTGACGTTAACGATTACAAAAAGCAGAAGAAAGAGACGCTGGTGAAATTGGCGGAGACGATGGCGGATCAAGTGGTTTACAGCAAGAACTCGGTGGCGCTGCGTCCGATGTCTCCTTACGAGCGCAAGGTTATCCATCTGGAACTGGCGGATCGCAAAAATCTGGTGACGGAGAGCGTGGGCGAAAACCTGATGCGCCGCGTGATCATCAAATACGTGGAAGGAAAATAAAATCAATTACAAACATAGATTGCAATTTTTAGATATGGGACAGCGCTTTTCCCCTTCTAGAGCTGCAATTTATTTTTTTGTGAAAAACTTTAACGGGTCATACGCAATGTGTGATTCCGAATGTAATCCGTTGTATTCTGCATTGTGGATTATGGATCACACCAGAAATGGTGTGAAATATTACGCAAGAATGTTCTGTCCTGCATTGTTCACACCATTTCTGGTGTGATCCAAATATAAAGATAACCCACTAAG
>JBAXYM010000015.1:0-26977 GCA_041670805.1 Patescibacteria group bacterium | reverse complement strand
TTATTCTTATTGCCCAGAGTAACCGTAACGCCGCTCGGAATCTCTATGGCTTTTTTTCCTATCTTACTCATATTTATTATCTAGAGTTAAATTTTATTACGGCCGAAGGTCTACCAGACCTTGAAAACGATTTCTCCGCCCAAGCCTTTTTCTTTGGCATCTTCATTGGTCATAAGCCCTTGGGAAGTGGAGATGATTGCAAGACCGTATCCATTCAGGATTTTGGGAATCCTGCTCTTGCCGACGTACACCCGCTGCCCCGGTCTGCTGACTCTTTGGATCTCGGAAATTGCGTACTTCTCATCGTTTTTCTTGAGCACAATTTCCAAAGTGACCTTGAAGCCTTTCTTGTATTGGATGACGTCTTCAACATAGCCCTCTTTCTTGAGGATTTTTGCGATGGCCAACTTGAAATTCGAAGAAGGCATTTGTACTTTGATGTGGTTAGCTCTTTGCGCATTCCTTATTCGTGTGAGCATATCCGCGATTGGATCTGTCATAGTCATATCAAAAAATTAACATTATTTATAAAAACCGTATATGTAAAAGACTTAATTTCAAATCAAAATTTACCAGCTGCTCTTCTTGACTCCGGGCAATTCTCCTTTGCTCGCCAGCTCTCGGAAACAGATTCGGCAGAGATCGAACTTGCGGAGATACCCGTGATTTCTTCCGCACTTCCAGCATCGGCGAACGATGCGGGTGGAAAACTTCGGTTTCTTGTTTGCTTTTACTATTAATGCTGTTCTTGCCATAGTAATTATTTTTGATTTATTTAATATTATTGAGCTATCTTCTCGACGATTGGAAGCCCCAGTTTCTTGAGAAGCGCGTATGCCTCTTCGTCGGTCTTGGCGTCGGTGGCGATATTCACTTCCATCCCGAAGATGGTTTTGATGTTATCCCGAGTGACCTCCGGGAAAACAATGTGCTCTTTCATACCGATACTGTAATTGCCTTTGCCGTCAAAAGCGGATTTTTTGAGTCCGCGGAAATCTCTTACCTGCGGCAGCACCACGTTTGACAGTCTGTCCAAGAATTCATACATCCGATCGCCGCGCAGTGTTACCATCATTCCCACCGGCATTCCTTCGCGAATCTTGAAGCTGGAAATGGCTTTCTTCGCATTGGTAATAACCGGCTTTTGCCCTACGATATTTTCAAAATCTTCAGTGATATTTTTGAGATCGTCGCTGCTGTTCTTGAGAATATTCCCCAAGCCGACATTGACTACCACTTTTTTGACTTTCGGCACGGCCATCACATTCGGGTAGTTCAGTTCCTTCTTGAGCTCGGGAACGATTTCCTTGGCGTATTTCTCTTTTAATCTTGACTTGTACATAAGAGTTTCTTAATTGCTTTATTTATTATCTTTGATCTTGTCGTTGATGGGCTGCTTGCACTTCTTGCAAACGCGGAATTTCTCACCGCTCTCCGTAATCATATACCCAACCTTTGACTCCTTGCCGCAATTCGGGCAGATAAGCATAGTGTTTGAAACATCAATCGGCATTGCCACGGTAATCCGCTGTCCTTTTTGTCCGGAGCGATTCGGTTTGGTGTGCTTGTGAACCGTGTTAAGCCCTTCCACGACAACTTTGTCGCGCGAAGGCAGGGATTTGATAACCTTTCCGCTTTTTCCGCTGTCCTTACCGGCGATAATCTTCACCTTGTCGTTAATCTTAATTTTCATAACTATATTATTTATAAAGTATATTATTTGGCAAAATTACAGAACTTCCGGAGCCAAAGAGATCGCCTTCATATAGCCCTTTTCCCGAAGTTCCCTCGCAATCGGGCCGAAAATACGAGTCCCCTTGGGAGTCATATTATCCTTGTCGACAATTACGATTGCATTGTCGTCAAACCTGATATAAGAGCCGTCTTTTCTGCGCAACGCTTTCTTCTGTCTTACGATTACACCTTTGGCAACCTCGCCTTTTTTCACCTGACCGCGAGGCTCGGACGATTTGATGGCCACAACGATGACCTCTCCGATATAGGCGTATCTTTTCTTAGAACCGCCGAGAACTTTGATGCATCGCGCCGTTTTGGCGCCGGTGTTGTCCGCGACTATTAGATTAGTTCCATTTTGAATCATAAAAGTAATTTATAACTTATAAAACCCTTGCTCGCCGCCGCCCTCTTGCGGAAAAAAACGAAACCCGTTCTCATTCCCGCGGCCTTGGCGAAAGAGGATTATGCGGCATCCACGACCAGCCATCTCTTGTCCCTGCTCATCGGCTTGCATTCCGTAATCGCTACCTTGTCGCCGACTTTGTATTTGTTCTCTTCGTCATGCGCCTTGTATTTCTTGCTGGATTTGTATTTTTTCTTGTACAGCGGATGAGTCTTCAGAGTAACAATCTCAACGACAACCGTCTTGTCCATTTTGTCGCTGACAACAGTGCCGACTTTTTTTCTGCGGCTGTCAACGGGAACTTCTTGGTTGATTTCTTTGTTCATAATTATCTAAAATTAATTTATTTCTGAGCGATTTTTTCTCTCAAAACAGTCTCGGCGCGAGCGATAGTGACTTTGGCCTCGCTGATTTCCTCCGTGTTCTTGAGCTGCCTGTTCGCCAGAGAAAACCTGAGTTTTTTGAGCTTCTCTTTGTTTTCCCGCACCAAGTTTTTAAGCTCGTTGTCCGTTTTCTCCCTGATTTCTTTTACTTTCATATGCAAATTTAAGAATTTGTTATTGTAAATTTATCGGTCTTTGCTGATGAACTCGGTTTTGACCGGCAGTTTGTGGCTGGCAAGTCTCATCGCTTCTTTCGCAATGTCTTCCTTTACTCCGTCCATCTCGAAAAGTATCTTGCCCGGTCTGACCGCCGCCGAGAAATGATCCAGACTTCCTTTACCACTACCCATAGGAACTTCCGCAGCTTTTGCCGTAATCGGTTTATCCGGAAAAATTCTGATCCAGATTTTCCCGCCTCTTTGGATATATCGAGTCATAGCGCGCCTCGCAGCCTCGATTTGTCGGCTGGTGATCCAGCTCGCCTCCGTGGTTTTGAGAGCGAAGGAACCGAAAGCTATGGTATTTCCCACTTGGGACTTGCCGCGCATTCTGCCTTTTTGCTGCTTCCTGTGTTTGATTTTCTTGGGCATTAACATAATATTCTCTTAAAATTGGTTTTTAATATCGAACGTTGTTTTTTGGGGAGGACCTGTTTTGTCATCTCGAAGGTGTAATCATCTGAGAGATCCGGGAAATCTACAACGTGCCACTAAAGTTATAATTATAAAAAACTTTATATCCTGCATGGTATGTTTCCCGGATTTCTCACTTCCCCCCGTTCCGTTCAAAATGACAAACTACGGCTACTTCCTATTAAATATTTCCCCTTTGTAAATCCAAACTTTGATGCCGATAACCCCAAAAGTGGTGTGTGCGTTGTATTTTGCGTAGTCAACGTCGGCTCTCAAAGTCTGCAATGGAATCTTGCCTTCGCTCAACCATTCGGACCGGGCCATTTCCGCGCCGTCCAATCTCCCCGCAACTGCGACTTTGACACCCTGCGCCATCTTGTTTTGCATCGTCCTCTCGATTGCCATTTTGATTGTTCTTCGGAAAGGCGCGCGTTTCTCCAATTGCTCGGCTACCGACTGAGCAACCAGCATAGCGCTCATTTCCGGATTCTTGATCTCGATTATGTTGATTTTCACGTCAATCTTTTCCGGCTTCACTCTCTTTGCGATATCGGCCCGAAGTTCCTCGGCTCCGTTGCCTCCGCGTCCGATAACTACGCCGGGGCGGGCGGTGGATATGCTGAAAGTGATGCTGTTGGAAGACCGCTCGATAACAATATTCTCAATCGCGGCTTTCTGCAATTTCTTCTCCAGATAAGTCCTGACCTCGATATCGTTTTTGAGATATTCGCGATAGTTCGCAACGTTGAACCAGTTGGACTTCCATCCCCGGATTACTCCCAATCTATGTGCAAATGGATTAACTTTGTGTCCCATATTTTTTAAACTTAATTTAGAAATTTATTTAAATCTATTTCGCTTTTGCCTCGAACGTTCCATCGGTTTCCTCTGTCGCAATATCAACGGTTTCTTTTACTTTCTTGACCTTTCTCCCGTTCTTTATCGGCTTTTCCGGTCGGTTTTTGGTTTCATCCAAAGTAATGATGACGCTGCAAGTTCTTTTCCTGATGGCGGAAGCCCTTCCCATCGCCCGCGGCATAAACCTCTTGAGCGTCGGTCCTTCTTCCACGATTATGTTCCGGATATATAGATTATTTTCGTCCAAATTGAAGTTGTTCTTCGCATTCGCCACGGCGGAATTGAGAAGACATAGGATATTTTCCGAAGTTTTCTTTGTGGAAAATTGAAGCTGGGCCTTGGCGATATCGATATTTTTGCCTCTGACCAAATCAGCCACCAGCCTGGTTTTTCTTTGTGAAACCCTCAGATTTTTCAGTTTTGCGCTAACTTGCATATATTAAATTTACTAATCTCTATTTAACTACTTACTGGCAGCCGCTTTCGCCTCCTGCTCCTTTTGCATCTTTCCACCATGGCGGACAAATTTCTTGGTCGCGGAGAATTCTCCGAGCTTGTGTCCGACCATATCTTCGGTGACGAGCACTTCGATATGCGTTTTGCCATTATGGACTCCGAAAACGAACCCTACCATTTCCGGAGAAATGGTGGAAGCCCGGGCCCAAGTCTTGATAACAGTCTTGTCCCCCTGCTTCAAAGCGCCGACTTTCTTAAGAAGTTTTGCGTCTACATAAGGGCCTTTTTTAAGTGATCTTGACATATTTAATAACTAATGACTTATAACTGACAACTTAATAACGAAATACGATTGCTTATTTAAGATTTGAATTCCGATCTTGATCTTCAGGACGATGAACTATTTCTTCTTCTTCTTTCGAGCAGTCTTGTATCCCATGGCAGGCTTGCCCCATGGAGTCTTCGGATGTTTGAGCCCGATTGGCTGGCAGCCTTCTCCTCCACCATGAGGGTGGTCGCAAGGATTCATCGCGCTTCCGCGAACTTCCGGTCTCTGCCCCATGTGGCGGGCGCGTCCGGCCTTGCCGATAACGATTTTGTTGTAATGGATATTGCCGACTTGTCCGACAGTGGCGTAGCATTCTTCGGAAATTATCTTGACCACGCCGGAAGGCAAACTGATGTGAGCCGTTCCCGCATCAACCGCAGTGAGCTTTGCCGAAGATCCGGCTGAACGGGCGCACTGAGAGCCTTTGCCCGGAAACATTTCGAAGTTGCAAATGGTAGTTCCCAAGGGAATCTTTCGCAACGGAAGTCTGTTGCCGTTTCGAATCGGAGCTTTCTCGGAAAAAATAATTTTGTCACCGGCTTTTAGCCCTTCGGTGGCAACCACATAACGCTTCTCCCCGTCGGCAAAAACCAAAAGGGCGATAAAGGCTGACCGGTTCGGGTCATACTCGATGGAAGCAACCTTTGCCGGTATGTCGCGCTTCTCCATTTTGAAATCAATAACGCGGTATCTCTTTTTTACCGCCCCGCCCCGGTGTCGGGTGGTGATTGTTCCCGCGCCGCCCCGACCTTCTTTGGCGGTCATAGGAGCGAGCAAACTTTTTTCCGGTTTTTTCTTGGTCAAAATCGAGAAGTCGTTCACAGTCATTCCTCTTCTTCCCGGCGACGTTGGTTTATACTTTTTTATTGCCATACTGCTCTATTATTCAAAAATTATTATTTTACTTAACCCCCTCCATAATGTCTATAGTGCTGCCTTTTTGCAATGTCACCACAGCCTTTTTGAATCCGCTGCGAGTGGATTGGTAGCCTTTATATCTTTTTGGTTTGGGTTTGGCATAGGTAATGTTCACACCGGACACTTTCACTTTGTAAGCGCTCTCAATCGCTTTCTTGATCTCGGTTTTGTTTGCCGCATCTGAAACCAAGAATACGTATTGCCCCATCGCGTTGATTGTGAAAGCCTTCTCGGAAATGTAGGGACGCTTGATGATCTCGAAATAATGAATCGGAGTCACACCGCTCTTCACTCTTGCAACTTTTGCGACTTTCGGCTTGGACTCCCTCTTCACGGTCTTCGGTTTGGCTTGAGCGTTCTCCGCTTTTTTGTCGTCTTTCTTGATGATTTTATTCAAAATACTCATAGCTTTCTATTAAAATTCATATTTATAAGTTTCTTCAATCTTCCGAAGCCCTTCTTTGTTGACCACAAACATATCATTTTTGAGAAGATCCACCACATTGACGGAGTCGCTGGCGATCACGGAAATATTTGAGATATTGCAAACCGATTTCAAAACATTTTCGTCTTTTTTGCCCAACGCCATCAAAACTTTGGTTTTAAGGGACAGTTTGTCCAAAGATTTAATCATTTCTTTGGTGGAAGGTTTCGCCATCTTAGTTTCGTCCAAAACCAAGATTTTTTCTTCGCGCAGCTTTTCCGAAAGAACCATAAAGAGAGCTTTCACTTTCATTTTCTTGTTGATCCGCTTGCTGTAATTGCGATCGGTCGTCGGTCCGAAAGTCACGCCTCCGCCTTTCCAAATCGGCGATCTTGAAGACCCGTGCCTGGCTTTTCCGGTGCCTTTTTGTTTCCACGGCTTCTTGCCTCCGCCGCTCACCTCGCCCCGGTCTTTCGTGTCGGCGATGACGACTCTGGCGTTGGCCATCTGGGCAACCACCACTTGATGGATAAGGTCCTCATTGACAGGAACGTTGAATATCCTTTCCGGAAGTTCTATCTCTCCCGCTTCTTTTCCCTCGAGATTGTATACTTTGGTTTTCATAATATTGGAACAATTTTCTTAAATTACTTCAAAAGTCCTATTCTGACACGATCTTGAGCAAAGTCCCGTTATTACCCGGAACACACCCTTTGATAAGAAGAAGATTCTTCTCGGCATCGACACGCACGATTTCAAGTCCGACCTGGGTTATTTGTCCTCCGCCCATTCTGCCGGCCATACGCTTTCCTTTGATAACTCTCTCCGGATAGGTGGCTCCGATGGCTCCCACGCGACGGTTGCTGTGCTTCTGTCCGTGGCTGGCCTTGCCCCCGGCAAAACCGTGCCTCTTCATTGCCCCCTGATAGCCTTTCGCTTTCGCGATGCCAGTAACTTTCACCTTATCTCCCGCTTCAAAAATCGTTACTTCCACCTTGTCCCCGACGTTGGCAGCGTTTTTCTTGTCATCGTTTCTGAATTCGCGGAGATATTTAAGAAATTTTCCCACGCCTTGCAAATGTCCCGCCATCGGCTTGTTTACCCGCTTGCTTTCTTCGCAAGCTACCTGAATGGCTTCATAACCGTCTTTTTCCTGTTCCTTCACCTGAGTGACATAGCAAGAATCGGCCTCCACCAAAGTGACAGGAACCACTTTCGTTTCTTTCTCTCCTTCAATAAAGACCTGGCTCATTCCTACTTTTTTTCCTAATATAAACTTCATACTATTTTTTAAGCTTAACAAAAAAATCAGATATCATTAACCAATTAATCGATGTGATATCCGATTTTATTGGCTAATCCAGTATACTTATTACTTTTGACAAAAGTAATAGGATATAACAAGTACTTAAACTAGCGAAAATAAACTACATTTTAATTTCCACGAACACCCCGGCCGGCAGATTCAGATTGGTAAGAGCTTCGATGATTTTCGGATTAAGGTCGATAATATCAACCAGCCTCTTGTGAATTCTCATCTCAAACTGTTCCCTGGCGTCCTTGTGCACGAACGTTGACCTGTTTACTGTAAACTTGCTCACGCTGGTAGGAAGAGGAACCGGACCTCTCACCGAGGCACCATTGCGCAGCGCCGTCTCAACGATTTGCTTGGCACTCTGATCGATAACCTTGTGATCATATGCCTTGATTTTGATTCTAATCTTTTGCTTGCTAGAATCGCCTGCTATTTCCTGTTTCTTTTCTACCATTGCGATTTAAATATAAAACTTAAATTATTTTGATTACAAAAAACGGTAAACAAAAATAAGAAGAGTTAACTCCTTATTTTATGATCTTGGTTACAACTCCGGCGCCTACAGTGTGTCCGCCCTCGCGAATAGCGAATCTCATTCCCTCTTCCATAGCAACCTGTGAAATCAATTTGACACCCAACTTGACGGTATCGCCCGGCATAACCATCTCAGTTCCTTCAGGAAGAACAACGTCACCGGTCACATCGGTAGTTCTGATGTAAAACTGCGGCTTGTATCCTGAGAAGAACGGGGTGTGTCGTCCGCCCTCTTCTTTGGTCAAAATATAAATTTCACTTTCAAATTCGCTGTGCGGAGTAATTGAACCCGTAGCAGCCAAAACCTGACCTCTTTCAACTTCCTCTTTCTTGATACCTCGAAGCAGAACTCCGGCGTTGTCCCCGGCCTGTCCTTTGTCCAATTGTTTGTTGAACATTTCAATTCCAGTAACTACCACCTTGCGAGTAGGCTTGATACCGACCAATTCAACTTCGTTGTTGATGTTGACAATTCCTCTTTCGATTCTTCCGGTAACTACAGTTCCACGACCTTCGATAGAGAAGATGTCTTCGATAGGCATAAGGAAAGGTTTGTCAATAGCGCGCTGCGGCTCGGGAATGCTTGAGTCCAAAGCGGCAACCAAATCGTAAATCGGCTTGCAATTCTCACAATCCGGCTTTCCACAAGCGCACTCCAAAGCCTTCAAGGCTGAACCGCGCACAACAGTGGCATTGGCACCATCGAATTTGTATTTTGACAATAGCTCTCTGATTTCTTCTTCTACAAGATCAACAAGCTCCGGGTCGTCCACCTGGTCAACTTTGTTGATAAAAACAACAATTTGCGGTACACCTACGTTGTAAGCGAGCAAGATGTGCTCTCTGGTCTGCGGCATAGGTCCGTCAGTGGCAGCCACAACCAAAATAGCTCCGTCCATCTGAGCGGCACCGGTAATCATATTCTTGATGTAATCGGCGTGCCCCGGGCAGTCTACGTGTGCGTAGTGTCTTATTTCCGATTCGTATTCCTGGTGCGAAGTCGCAATGGTAATACCGCGCTCTCTTTCTTCCGGAGCGCCGTCGATTTCAGCCACGCCTTTCTTACTGGCGGCCATACCCTTGGCGGCCAAGCAAGCTAAAAGAGCAGCGGTTAAAGTAGTTTTCCCGTGATCGACGTGACCGATAGTTCCCACATTGACATGAGGCTTAGATCTATCAAATACTTCTGCCATGTTTTTATTCTCCTTCTTTAGTTAAAGCGACACTGACGCATCACTTGAGATTAATAAATTGATAAATATAAAAATTTTATAAGCACTTAAACATTCTAGCACATAAAAAAAATTTGGCAAGGGCCTTTTCTTTCGGCTGGAATAGTCATATTATAACATCAAAAATATCGATGTCAAATGTCAAATTTACCGCTATCAGGAACGATTTCTATTTCCCGATCCTTCCGAAAAAGCTCCTTTTCCATCTGTTTTAGTTCCTTCTCTTTCTGCCTGCTTTTCCAAATGGCAATATCTTTATTGATCTTCTCGATCAGCTCCGTTTCCGACTTAGCTGCGCCTTTGATATCCGGGTACGAATATTCATCGACGCTTGCAATCACGAAAGCCGGCTTCCCGTCCTCCACGACAATCGCCTTTCCTCCGACGATTTTCATCAGCCGTTTTACTTGTTCAAAGCTGTCCTCGGTCATAATAAAAATATATTTTTATGAGTGAACTTGACTAATCCAGATTATCATAAATTTATCTTTTGTCAAGCGCAGAAACAGAAAGCTACGCGGAGTAGCACGGCTTTAGCCTGCGCGGTTGTCCCAAGCCAAAAATGCGGTGTATATGTTCGTTTTTTCCGCATTGGACAGCGGCGCAGGCTAAAGCCTGCTACTCCGTTTGATATTTTGTTTGATGTGTTGTGTTATAGGAAGAAGCGGATCTAAACCTGCCTCGTCCGTTCAACATCTTCAAGCTTCCGTTTGAAGACCTTTCCAAAACCGCAAAGGTTTGTGGACTTGGAAAAAAGGAAAGAGGAATTTTAGGGTTTTTCTACTTTTGCTTAATCAGTTGTTGGAGTACATAAATCCTTCACAATTTTGTCAATTTCATCGCTCAAAGGGGATTGGGTTGCTTCTTTAACTCCATCGCACCCCCACAACTCCCAGCCCGTTGTCTGGCAATAAGCTTCTTGTATATCTGATATTTTTACCTCACAATTAACTATTTTTTTAAAGCAGAAACGCCATTCCTCTTTGTTGTATATTATTACTAAAACTTCTTCTTTTTTTCCTCCAACGCTATAATACGCCAAAATATTCCCTTCATTTTTTTCATCATGGGCATTCCTAAAAACTTCTGCAACTTTCATGCTTTTTACTCCTGCTTGTGTCAGACTTTTTGCCCAACACAATTTTTTTGTTTCAGCGTTACAGAACCTGCAACGACTGGAATCGTAGCTCCATAAAAACTGAAGCTATAATTCAAGCCGTCATAAAAGTCCGATATAACCTGCCAACATAGCACGGTATTTGTTGTCTGTCAAATCGTCCAGCAAGGGGAAAACGGAGAGCTCTGCGCGGAGTAGCATGGCTTTAGCCTGCGCGGTTGTCCCAAGCCAAAAATGCGGTGCATACGTTCGTTTTTCCCGCATTGGACAGCAGCGCAGGCTGAAAGCCATGCTACTCCGTTTGATATTTTGGCGCAGGCTAAAACCGTGCTACTCCACCTATTACTCTGATTCACTTCATGAACACCAAAAATATTACCAATGCCAGAATCATTCGATAGATCACAAAAATATTATAACTCTGTTTCTCAAGATATTTGAGCATATATTTGATTGCCAGATAGCCGCTGCCAAATGCCGTAATGACGCCGACAATAAGATTGATATCCCACCCGGTCGCCATAAGAGTTGGGAATTCTTTGGCTGTCGCGCCCAAAACAATCGGCGTAGCCAAAAGGAACGAAAAACGCGCGGCGGCGGTGCGGTTGAGCCCCAAAAGCAGGGCGGCGGAAATGGTCATACCGCTGCGGGACATCCCCGGCACAATGGCCAGCATTTGAAAAAGTCCGGTAATAAATGCGATTTTGAGCGTGACATCTCTGATACCCAGCTTCTTTTTGCCGGCCTTGTCGGCGTAAAAAAGAAGCATTGCGCCGAAGAGCAAGGCAAAGCCCACCAAGAAAGGATTGCGGAAAATGGTCGCCGCGTAATCATCCAGAAAAAGACCCGCCAAAATTCCGGGAATGGTGGCAATGGCGATGATGACCAATTTGTCTTCTTTGAGTTTGCCTATCTGAAAAAATTCCCGCTTGCGATCGATTATAATCCGCCCCGACTCTTTGAAAAAATACGATTCTGCAAAGATTTTCTTCCAATCCTTGTAAAAATAAATAAGAATTGCCAAGAGCGTGCCAAAATGCAGCGCCACATCAAATGCCAAACCCTGATCTCCCCAACCGAACAGCTTGGGCAGAACCACCAGATGCCCCGAACTTGAAATAGGCAAAAATTCCCCCAATCCCTGAATAATTCCCAACACGATTGACTGCAAGATTTCCATGGCGTTTTGTCTTAAAATTTTAATAATAAATAATACCTGTTTACATTATATTCCGCAAATCTCCGTTTGTCACCTGTGACGTAGAGACGCCGATTTATCGCGTCTCTTGCTGATTTATCGCGTCTGATTTTTCGAATAAAACGCTTTTGCCCATATTTAGAGACGCGATGAATCGGCGTCTCTACAGGAATTTCTTAAAAAACGTACTCAGTTTTTCCTTGCTCACCGTTCCCATTCGGACCAGACGCGGATTGTTGATATTTGTCAGATCGACGATGGTTGAAGGCAAGCGATCATTGAGATCTCCGGCATTTACAAAAAGGTCAGGGGTATTCTCTTGGCGAGAAAAATTTTTCCTGATTTCATCCGCTTGAAACAAGTTTGGCTCTCCGGCGACATTGGCGCTGGTAGCGGTGATGGGAAAATCTATTTTCTCAAATAGACTTTTAACGAACGGGCTGTTGGAAATCCGCATAGCTACGTTTTCTTCGCCGCCGGTCAGCGCGTAAGGAATCACATCTTTCTTGCGAAGGATAATCGTAACGGAATCCGGCCAGATTTTTCCCAAAATCTCCTCCGCCCGGGAATCAATACAGGCAATCTTTTTTGCCATCGAAATGTCCCGGACCAGAACGGAAATGGGTTTGCCGATATCCCGATTTTTTATTTTGTAAATCTTCGCAATCGCCTCTTCATCAAGGGCATTCGCGCCCAAGCCGTAAATCGTGTCCGTAGGAAAAACAATCACGCCGCCGCTTGCCAAGATCTGCCGCGACTTCTCCAAAGCCGAGACGATTACATCCGGGCTGTCCGAGTTTAATTTAATTTCTTTCATACGATAATTTTAGCACGAAAAAGAGGGTTGGAAAGGCTTAGTCTTGGTGACAAAAAAGCTGCACTCGGAATAACATGCAGTTTTTGTCATTTTGAAATGAGATATTCCGACACCTAAACAGCAGACAGCCTTGATATGTACCCTATTTGTATCTCAGAATTATGGATCACGCCAGAGATGACGTGAACAACGCAGGACAGAACGTCTTTGTGCAGCATTTCACACCATCTCTGGTGTGATCCGAATACAAAACCGGATTTCTGATTAAAATTTACTTTATCACCGTCCCCGCAAATTTTTCTCCATTCAAATATTTCTCCAAGTTCTTAAGCTTTTTGCCGTTAAGAATTGTGACCTGCAACCCCAGCTTCTCCGCCTCGCGGCTGGCGATGGGATCAAAAGGCTTGCTCATCCGCGGCTCCCATTTATCGCCGACGATTTTGCGAAAGTCTTTCCAGCTAATGTCTTTGATTTTTTGAGCGTCTTTGAATTCGCGCGGATCCTTGTCGTAGGCGTAGTCGATATTGGAAAGATTGGCAATATTCTTGATTTTATAAGTATCGGCGAGATAGACCGCGTCATAATCGCTGGACCACCCCGGCTCATATCCGGCGCCAACGATGACCGGCTTGCGTGTCACGACTTTTTCATAAGGATTGATGATTATTTCCTCATACGCCAGTTTCCCGAAAAGAATTCTGACCAGCTGCGCATTGTAACGCGTGGCGTGAATACCCAGCCAATCCAATTCCTCGTTGGACATCGGACGAACTTTTTGCGCCGCCCGATTGTATTTGCGATTGACTCCGCCGCCGCCGCAAACGATAATGAATTTGTCACCCTGCTTGGTTCTTTCCGTAATCAATTCCACGAAACTCTTCAAAAACTTGTGGTCAACTTCCTCCGGAACAATCAGCGATCCTCCGAGAGACAAGATATAAGTGTTTCCTTTTTTCATATCAGAATGAGAGTTTATTAACTTTTTACAATTTATCACGATAAAAGCTTTTAAGCAAATCGGAATAAAAGACTACACGGAGTAGCACGGCTTTAGTCTGCGCCGCTGTCCCACACTGAATATACTTTTTTACTTCTGTGTGAAAATTCGACCTACTCCGTAATTTAAAACAACAGACCCTCAATCGCCTGTTGTTTTATAATCCTATTTTCTAAGCCCGATATATTTGATGCCGTCATTGACTTGCCCCTTTATCAGCTCGGCAAAAACTTTTTCGATGTCCCTGATTCCGATATTGCGTCCGCCCAAGCCGTAAATATAATTTTGCAATTTCGGTCGTTTCTTGGCGTTGTAAAGCGCGGAGCGGACTTCGGCGCAGACGGGGCTGTAAGAGCCGAAAGAAATAGACCTGTCGAGAACGCCCACAGCCTTCTTGCCTTCCAGCACACGGGCGATTTCTTTGTCCGGGAACGGTCGCAGCACCCTTATCTTGAGCAATCCGACTTTTTTTCCTTCCCTGCGCATTTTATCAACCGCCATCTTTGCCGTGCCGCAAGTGGAAGACAGTGCAATCACCACAAAGTCGGCATCGCGCGTTTTGTATTCTTCGACAAGACCATACTTTCTTCCGGTCAGCTTGTAAAATTCTTGATCCGCAAGCTTGAAAGCCTTTTTCGCCTCCTCCATTGCCTCCGCTTGCTGATATTTGTGCTCGAAGAAATAGTCAAAGAGATCGACCGGACCGACGGTTATGGGCTTGTCAAAATTCAGCAGAGGATGCTCCATTTCGTATTTGCCGACAAAAGCTTTCGCCTTTTTGTCGTCGATCAGCAAGACGTTCTCGACATTGTGTGAAGTAATAAAACCGTCCTGCATCACCATCGCCGGCAGCTGGACTTTTTTGTTCTCGGCGACCTTAAGAGCAATCAAAGTGTTGTCATAAGCCTCCTGCGCGCTCTCGGAATAGATTTGAATCCAGCCGGAATCCCGCAGAAACATCGAGTCGGTGTGATCGCAATGAATATTGATCGGAGCGGAGAGCGCGCGGCTGGAAATCGCCATCACAACAGGCAACCTCGAACCGGAAGTGATATAAACGACTTCGGCCATCAGCGCCAAACCCTGCGAAGAAGTCGCGGTCATCGCCCGCCCGCCTGCCGCCGCCGCACCCACCACGGCCGAAAGCGCGCTGTGCTCGGACTCGACATTGATCAGCTCCGTATTCACCCTCTCATCCGCCACGAATAAGGCGAAGGCATCAACGATGGGAGTCTGCGGCGTAATGGGATAGATTGCCACCACCTCAGGATTTATCTGCCGCATCGCCTCCGCCGTCGCCTCACCGCCAGTAAGCGCTTCGTATTTCTTCGGCTTGCTGATCTTCTTCACGATTTTTTTGATCATAGATATATGTTATTATTTCGATATTTTTATTATATCACTATTTGAGAAATAAAAAAATAAAAAAGAGACATTTTTGGGTCATACAAGATATATGGTTCTGAACATATATCTTTAATTGAGGTTATGTGTATTTTAGTAAAACAATCCGAACTTTCCTCAGACAAACAAAGCTTCTTCCCCTAAAATAAAACCCACACTTTGTCATCCTCGTAAGTATTCCTTAAACTGTTTTAGGACTTACGCATTTAGCTTGTCGTTGCAAAAAGGTGCTCCTGTGTTATAAAGAAACAATCAAATATCTGTCATTTCGAAATGAGGTACTACGATTGAGAAATCTGTGAATAATACTATGCAAATATAATCTTACTGTAAAAATAACATCGGCACAGCTTCGTGCATTTCCCAGATCTCTCAGTCGAGTACTCCTTCGAGATGACAAATAATAGGGTTAGTCAAGCTTTCTTTATTTGTCATTCCGAAATTTCGGTACTCCGAAATATCCGGAATCCCGTGACTATGGCTATGCATTATGGATCACACCAGAGATGGTGTGAACCACGCAGGACAGAACGTTCTTACGGAACATTTCACACCATTTCTGGTGTGGTCCGAATACAAAGACGGGGCACAAATTACAAATTGTTTTAATTCGAAGAACCGCTGAAATCCAAAGGCAAATCTTCTTCCGAATAAGACGCGGCGTCTGACGGTGAAACGGTTCTGTTCGCCCGCTCTTCGGGCGTTGACTCTTTCTTTGCGGGAGTCGTCGTATCGGTTTGATGATCGTCGGCACCAAGCGACGGCATTTGTTCGTTGTTGTCGGCCGGCAAAGGTTTGTTTTCCTCGGGCATCGACGTCGGCGATTTTACTTCCGCGTTTTTTCGAGAACCTGCCATGTCCGCCCCTATGGCGGCAAGGGCGACAAGAACGCCCGCTCCGATTAGAATCTTTTTTGATTTCTGTGAGATTTCCATTTCTTTGTTAAGTTAAAAATTATAATAGATCCTACTCCGATATCTTATCAATCACGCCGCCGCCCAAGACTTGGCCGCGAACATAAAAAACCGCCGATTGTCCGGGCATCACAGCGCGGCTTTTCTTGCCGAGTCTGACAATGATTTTGTTTTTATCTCTGACAACTTCCGCCGCTACCGCCTCCATCCGATAACGGGTTTTGACTTTTGCTTTCAGCGGAAAAGTTTCTTGCTTCTTGACCACCCAGTTGACATCGCACACAGTGAATTTTTTAACAAATAACTTTTCACTATTGATATCACGGCTAACGATCAGCCTGTTTTTTTTGTAATCCAACCCGACCACAAAGTAAGGTCCGGTACCGCCAATGCGAATGTCTCGTCGCTGTCCAATCGTATAGAGAGGAAGTCCGCGATGCTCGCCCAAAATATTTCCCTCTTCGTCAACGATATCCCCCGCTTGCATTTTCACTTTCATCCTTTTCAGAAACTCGCCGTAATATTTGTCGGCAATAAAACATACTTCCTGGCTCTCGGATTTGTCGTACACAAAAAGTTCATTCTCCTTGGCGATTTCTCTGGTCTTGATTTTGGTAAAATCCCCCAAAGGAAAAATCGTTTTGCCAAGAATATCTTGACTGAGATTGTAGAGAAAATAGGATTGGTCTTTTTGCGAATCTTTCGCCTTGGACAGTTTATAAATATATTTTTTCTTGCCGTTTTTGCCCTCAACGGATTCCTTCTTAATTCTAACATAATGTCCGGTCGCAAAATAGTCTGCGCCCATCTCCATCGATTTTTCAAAAAGAAGCCCGAACTTGATTTCGCGATTACACCTTACGCACGGATTGGGCGTACGACCTTTCTCGTATTCTTCCAAAAAATAATCCACCACCCGCTGTTTGAATTCTTTTCTGAGATCGGCGACTTTGAATTTTATCCCCAGATCTTTGGCGACCCGGCGCGCGTCTTCCTCCGCTCGGGATTTTACAGCTCCTTTTTCTTCCCAAAGCCGCATATGTACCCCGGTAACTTCATAGCCTTGCTTCTTGAGCAGCATCGCCGAAGTCGCAGAATCAACGCCGCCGCTGATGCCGACGAATACTTTTGGCTTGGGAGAAATATTTTTTTTCATAAAAATATATTTAGTGGAATGACATTATCGGGTCATGCGATATTCGGTTGAGGCTTTATATATTTTAGTAAACAATCCAAACTTTACTCAGATATAAAGCTCCTTCTCCTGCGATAAAACCCACATTTTGTCATCCTTGTAAGGATCCCTTAAGCTGTCTATTTACTTGAAAGAGTAAATATTATGATATATTGCCAAAGGGACAAGGGATTCTTACAAGAATGACAAAAATAATTGTTTTATAGCGGGAAATATTATTTGGCAGGTTTGATATAATAGCTTTGAACGATAACTTGACAGGAAGATGTACGTTGACTGTGTCAGTTAAAACCATATATTGCGTATGACATTACTCATAAAATTGTTTCAGCACTTTGTCTTTCTTAAATTTATCGATATTCTTATTCACCTGTTGGTAAAACTCCGGATAGTGAATGCGGTTTATCCATTTTCTCCGCCGGAGGTCAAGCTGGCGATACGGCTTTTTCTGGTGATGCGCCAATTCGTGCGCCATCACCGCAAGGATGCTGCTGTACTTTTTCGGCTTCTTGAGCTTCTGCGTGTAGATATCAATCACCACCAACTTGGATGCAAGATTAGTATACCCCAATTTATAAGATTGCACATATCCGTCACCCGCCCGAACAACCTTGGGCTTGAAAGTAAAGCCCTTCATCTTCAGGCAACGGCAAGCGTGTTCAAATATTCTTTCGCAAATTTCTTCGTGAGTCATATAAATAACTTATAACCGATAACTTATAACCTTTTACGGTTATAAAAATCACTGCTTCGTCACGGTCGCCGCCGCCTGTTCCGAACTCACCCCCGTCAGCCTTTCCCCGAAATACCACTGCAAAATATCTTTGGCGATGGGAGCGGATGCGTCATGACCTTCTCCTCCCCCTTCCAGCATAATTGCCATCACGATTTCCGGATTTTGATAAGGCGCATAAACCGTATACCAAGCGTGGGTCTTGGTATTGCCGGCATATTGCGCCGTTCCGGTCTTGCCCGCCGCTTCCACGGAAAGCGTCGAAAGGGATTTGCCGGATCCGGAAACCACGTTCTCGCGCATCCCTTTTTGCACCCAAGCCATATTGGCGGGATCAATAAAATTTTGTCGCAAAATCTCGGGCGCGATATCACGCACAACACTGCCGCTGCCGTCAACGATCTTATCGACGAGTTGCGGTCTATAGAGAGTGCCGCCATTGGCGACCGCCGCGGTATAGTTGGCGATCTGCAGCGGTGTCGTCAGCACGTCCCCTTGCCCGATTGATATATGGTAAGTATCGCCGATATACCACGGCTCGTTGCGATCCGTCTTCTTCCACGCGGCGTCGGGAATGGTTCCGGCTTTCTCCCCGGGAATATCAATGCCGGTCAGCTTGCCCATACCGAAAAGTTCCGCATACTTTTTGATGCGATCCACTCCCAGCCCTTTGATGTCGCCATATCCTCCGCCGACGGTATAAAAATATACATCACAAGATTGGGCAATGGCTTTTACCATATCCACTTGACCGTGCACCGCCCAGTCTCCAAAAGTCCAAGCGCCGACTCTGAGCGATCCGGAATCAAGAATTTGCCGAGTCGGGGAAATGACATTTTCCTGAAGCGCGGCGGCGGCTATCATCGGCTTGAAAGTCGATCCCGGGGGATACGCGGCGGCGATGGCGCGATTGAAAAGCGGCATATCCGGATCATTCAAAAGTTTGTTATACGCCTCCGTACTGATCCCACCCTCAAAAGCGTTGTTGTTATAGGAAGGATAAGTAACCAGTGCCAGCACGGCGCCGTTTTGCGGATTGATTGCCACCACCGACCCGCCCGTACTCCCCGCTTTTTTGACGGCCATCTCCTCCACGTCTTTGTAGAGACGCTTTTGCAGCGCCGCATCGATATTGAGCACCAGATTATTCCCCGCCGCCGGCTCCGCTTTTTGCATTGTGCGGTTCACTTTTCCAAGCGAATCCACTTCCACTTCCGTAGTCCCGTACGTGCCGCGCAAATCCTGCTCGTAAGAAAGCTCCGTCCCCTCTTTCCCGATAACATCCGTCAGAAGATAATCCGGATTCGCCTTCAATTCCTTTTCATTGATCCTGCCGCTATAGCCTATGACGGAAGAAAAATATTGACCGTCGATATAATTGCGAATGGCGCTGCTCTCCAATTTCACGCCCGCCATATTTTTGATCTTCTCGTCGAGAACAAGCATTTTTTCTTTTTCGATTTTCTCCAAAACGACGAAAGACTCATAAGACATCGGATCCGCGTCTTTGATTTTCTGCGAAAAATCCGCTTCGGAAATCTCCATCGCCGCCGCAAGTTTCTTTTTCTTGCTTTCAACCTCGTCCCGATCCTTGAAAAAATCCGCCGGCACGATAACCAAATCGAAGACGGGAACATTGAAAACGATTTGCGACATATTGCGATCATAAATAATTCCGCGCGCGGACCGCGTCTTGACAGTGCGTATATAATTTTTATCGGAAATGGAAGAATAATAGTTTCCCTGGACGAACTGCAAATAAAAAAGCTGCGTAAAAAGCCCGAAAATGATAACGGCAAAAATCTTCCCCAAATTCCGAATTTTTTTGGAGTCGAAATAGTTGTCGATCTTGCCGCTGTCTTTGTGTTTCTCGTCCAGCAGTATCTCCTCGAAATCCACTTCTTCCCTCTTTTGTTTTATAAAATATCCGCTCATTCTTTTCCCTTAGAGATAAAACGCATCGCGGGATATACCAGAATCACCGCATAAAACGAATCGAAAAATATTTTCTTCCAGATGAATGCCGGGCTGAAATTTTCTCCGGAGCCGAAGACAAAAGACAGCAGGCATACGTATAACAAATTGTAAAAAAGCGCCGCCGCGACGCTCAGCCCCGCGACTTTGCCAAAGCTTTCCTCTTTCAAAAATTTATCCTTGCAAAAGGAAGCGAACACGGCGGACAAAACCACGCTTACGGTAAAAATTCCAAAATTCGTTCCGAAATAAATGTCGAAGAGAAAGCCGAACAAAAAGGCGGTGTAAATAAAATCGGAAGACGAAGACAGGAAAACCGACGCGAGCAGGACGATAAAAACCAGAGGCGCCTGAAAAGGGTTTTGCAACAAAAAAGGAAAAAAAGCCGTCTCCAGAAAGAAAGCGAAAAAAATCAAAGGCAAAAAAATGAAATAATTTATCCGGTCTTTCATTTCTGTTCCACTAAAAAGATTTCTTCAATATGCCCGAAATCGGCATAAAGTGCGAGACTGGCGCTTTTGAAAACCATATTGGGAGATTCTTCGATATTTTGGATTTTCCCCAAAAGCAATCCCTCCGGAATTCCTTCTTCTTTTCCGGAAGTAATGACAACATCCCCCGCAAGAAGCTCTTCGCTCTGACCGATCATTTCCAATCTGGCGCCCATTCCATATTCCCCCTTGACCAGTCCGTTGGCGCGCGAAGTCTGCGCCAGACAATTAACCGAGCTGTCCGGCGACACGATCAGTGCTACTTTGGAATAATCGTCAAAAACTTCGGCGATTTTCCCGATCATCACTCCGCCCGCGGACGTAACCGCCTGATTTATTTTCGCGCCGTCTTTCGACCCCAAATTGATTATGATGGACTGCCCGTAATTGTCGGAAGGGCTTTGCGCAATGATTTTTCCCATATGAAAATTGATGCAGTCGCCGCCGGCACAAAGATTTTCTTTGAATTTGAGCTGCTCTTTCAAAGTCCCGTTTTCCTTCTGCACTTCTTTCAACTGGGAAAGCTCGTAACGAAGCGAGCCGTTTTCCTCTTGAAGTTTTTTATTCTCATCTTTGAATTCGCCGATTTTCCGCACAGTACTGAAAAAATCGCCGAAGACATTCGAAGACGATGCAAAACCGGACTGCGCCGGAGACAATACGGACATAGCCGCATTTTTGACGCCCTGCAAAGCTCCCCAACTATTCAAAAGCAGTAACAGCCCCAAAGCCAGAAATACGAGAATAAAATTTTTAGAATCTATCGCGTTTTTTCGCATATTGATTTTTGTTCTTAGCTACTTTTATACGAAAGAAGAAAACCTTTGCAAATTACGGACCAACACCGGAAATGGTGTGAACAACGCGGGATAAAATGTTCTTGCGTAACATTTCACACCATTTCTGGTGTGATCCGAGCAAAGTTGGTGCTTTATCTGCTGCTTTCTAAAAACTGTCATCCCGGAATTTGCGCAGCAAATATCCGGGATCCCGTTACCAAGCCGGTAAAAATGAAACACAATGCTTTTCTTGTATAGCTACGGGATTCCGGATATTTCGGAGTACCGAAATTCCGGAATGACAAATAAAAAAAGTATTGAGATCGAAAGCTCACCTATTCCTCGCATTAAAACGGCGACTTTTCGTTTTTCATTGAAACCAGTACTTCGCTCAGATCGTCAATGTTTTCCAAAACGATTCCGGCGCCGCGTGCCACCGCTGTCAGCGGATCGTCGGCGACTTTTACCGGCATCTTGGTCTGCTCGCTCACCAATTTGTCCAGCCCCTTGAGCATTCCACCTCCTCCGACAAGGATAATGCCTTTGCTCATAATATCCGCCACCAGCTCGGGAGGCGTTTCTTCAATAGTCGCTTTAATGTTTTCCACAAGAATTTTTACGGAGCGACTAAGCGCACGCCGCGCCTGTTCGTCATTGATAATAACTTCCTTGGGCAGCCCGGTAACAAGATCGCGTCCGCGCATAGCCATTTCCAGTTTTTCATCCAGGGGATATGCCGAGCCGATAGTAATCTTGATGTCCTCGGCAGTCTTTTCCCCGAGAAACAGATTGAATTCGTCGCGCGCGAATTGGATGATATTTTCGGTAAGTTCATCACCGGCAGTGCGCAGACTTCGGCTGGCAACGATGCCGCCCAAAGAAATAACAGCGACTTCGGTGGTCCCGCCTCCGATATCGACAATCATATTTCCCGCCGCATCCTGCACCGGAAGCCTCACGCCGATTGCAGCCGCCATCGGCTCTTCGATAAGATACGCCTCACGCGCCCCGGCGCTGATGGTCGCATCAATGACCGCTTTCTTTTCCACTTCGGTAACACCCGATGGTACGCCGACCACGACACGCGGTCGAGGAAAAATCGTAAAAGATTGCTGATGGACTTTGTCGATAAAATACTTGAGCATTTGTTCGGTAACTTCAAAGTCGGAAACCACCCCGTCCACCAAAGGACGAGTCGCAACGATATGCCCGGGAGTTTTCCCCACCATCTTTTTTGCCTCCCTGCCGATAGCCAAAATCTTACCGGTTTTCTTGTTGACCGCCACCACGGACGGTTCGTTAATGATTATTCCTTTGCCTTTGACGTAAACCAAAGTATTGGCGGTTCCGAGGTCGATTCCGACATCATGGCTGAGATAGCCGAATAGTTTATTGAACATAAAATCAGGATAATTACAAGTAAAAATCTCTTAAGTTTCAGTATAACACAAAAAGAGAAACTGGCAAAAAATCCCGCCTGCAAGGCGGGATCTCTTCAAATATAAAAATCAATCAAAGATATTGCGAAATGAGAATGGCAAGTGTTTTTGTCATTCCGGAATTTCGGTAATCCGAAATATCCGGAATCCCGTAGCTATGCAAGAAAAGCATTGTGTTTCATTTTTACCGGCTTGGTAAACGGGATCCCGGATATTTGCTGCGCAAATTCCGGGATGACAGCTTTTTAGAAAGCAAAAAATCAAAAACAGTACAACTACAAATTCTCCGCCAGATATTTTCGCAAATTATCCAATTCGACAATCTCGCAATTTTCCTCGTTGCGTTTCTTGGCTTCGAAAGAATTCTTCTCCAGCGTTTTGGCGCTCACGACGACGCGCAGCGGAATTCCAATCAAGTCCGAATCTTTGAGCTTGACCCCCGCCGACTCTTCGCGATCATCAAACAACACTTCGATTTTTTGCTCCTGTAAAGATTTATAAATTTCCTCCGCCTTCGCCTTCACTTCGTCGCCGTTTCCCAGCGGCACCAGATGCACCGCGAAAGGCGCAAGCTCTTTGGGCCAGACAATGCCACGCTCATCGGAAAGCACTTCGACCACCGCTCCCATCAGCCGGCTAAGGCCGATGCCATAGCACCCCATCAGGACGGTTTTTTCCTGCCCGTCTTTGTCTTGAAATTTGAAATTAAAAGCGTCACTGTAACGGTTCATCAACTTGAAAATATTACCCGTCTCCACCGCCTTCTCGATATGCAATTCATCGCTGCCACACTTCGGACATTTGCCTTCCAGTTCTTCGATGATTTCTTCATTGATGGCGATACCGCACTTGTCACAGATATAAATGTTGTCTTCCCCCGCTTCCGTCAGAGTCTGGAACTCGTGCGAATATTTGCAAAAGTCCCCGCCCGAGGCATATGTAAAATATGTCTTGTCGCGCAGTCCGGCGCGCGCAAACACCCTGAAATACGCATCTTTGGCTTCCAGATAAAACCGGTCAAGATCCTCCGCTCCGGTATGGAAAGAATACATATCTTTCATTAGAAATTCCCGCCCGCGCAGCATTCCCGATTTGGCACGCTTTTCGCTGCGAAATTTTGTCTGAATTTGATAAAGAGAAAAAGGGAAATCCTTGTACGACTTCACGTATTTTTGCGCCAGTGGCGTGACCGCTTCTTCATGCGACCAGCCGAGACCGAACTCCTTGTCGAGATTGCTTTCGATTTTCATCATCACGTCGATGTCCCAGCGCCCGGTCTTGATCCAGTCTTCTTTTTTTTGCAGCGCGCTCATCAGTATCTCCTGCGAACCGATAGCGTTCATTTCCTCGCGGATAACGTTCTCGATTTTGGCAAGCACGCGCCGACCCAACGGCAAATAATAATACACGCCCGCCATCAGTTTATCGACGAAACCGCCGCGAATGAGGAGTTGGGCATTCTTGCTAACCTCGTCTTTGGGCACTTCGTAAATGGTTTTTCCGAATAGTTTAGATTGTCTCATGTTGGTTATAATTGACAAATTAATAGTTATATGCTATCGTTGGAAGCAAATGGAGGACTGATAATGGAAAAGACAAAAGAAACGATGGAAGAACGACTAAAAAGAATAATACCATCTTCTATTTTACTAAGCGAAGGAGATGTTGAAGACGAAGTCGTGACCTTGCTTGAAAAAGCGTATAATCAAGCGAAAGTTAATAGCAAAAAATTTTTAGAGAATAAAGGACTTTTAGCTGTTGAGTTGCAGCACGACTTTATGCCCGCGCTGCTGTCCACATTAGAAGAGGGCATTAGAAGTATAAACGAAAGAAAACCAACGTATGAAGGGGTAATGCTGTATTTGGAGGAGGTGGAAAGCGACCCCCAAAAGATAAACTTGATTTTCAAAAAAGAATAAAAATACATTTTTACATTTGCAAGGATTGCACAAGACCAACCATCAAGACGATGAGCAAATGGTCTTTTTTATCGTCTTTATATAGGCATACAAGAATTCCGGATATTTCGGGGTACCGAAATTCTGGACAGACATAAAGAAAAACTATCAGATGCTGTTTTATGTATTTTACTTCGGGATTGCCACGTCGGAGTACCTTCTCGCAATGACACGCAGTAAACTAGAACATCCCCATAATTTTTCCCCATACTCCCAATTTTCCGATGTCCTGCACCGTGACCACCACCATCAAAAGCATCAGAAATGCAAACCCCGCACTGTGGATTTTGGCTTCCGTTTCCGCGCTTACCGGAGATCTTTTTATTTTTTCAATAAGCAAGAATGCAATCCGTCCCCCGTCCAGCGCCGGTAGCGGCAGAATATTGACGATGGCGAGATTGACACTGATAAGCGCCATAAAATTCAAGAGAACGGTAAATCCCATCTGCGCCGCTTGCTGTGTCATCGAGACCATCCCGATAGGACCGGAAACATCGGCGGTCGTTCCTCCGGTAAAAACAAGTTCTCTCACTGTCTGGACCAAATACACAAAAATATATTTAGTAAGTTCGTATGTGTGAATGAAGCCCGCTTTCACCGCCTCCAGCGGAGAATAAGCAATGACCGCGACTCTTGCCAGCGACACGCCGATTGCCCCTTGCCCGTTACCGTTCTCTCTGGAGAAAACTTCTTTTTGCATCGTTTTTCCCTGCCGGTCAAGGGTTAGCATCACGTTCTTGCCCGCATTTTCTTTTGTGTAGTTCTGCAAATCTTCCACGTCCTGTACTTCGTTCTCCCCCGCTTTTAAGACCTTGTCCCCCGCCGCGATGCCAGCCTGCGCGGCCGGACTGCCTTCGGTAATTCCGGTTATCTGCACATAGCTTTGCGTCCCCGCAGGAAGTTGGCTGTTATCAACGCCCGTAACATCGGTCGGGAAACCGGACATAAAAATAGCACTGAAAATAACTATCGCCAAGAGAAAATTCATAGTGACTCCCGCCGCAAGAATAATCGCCCGCCTCCAAATCGGCTGAGCGCCGAAGTAGCGCGGATCATCGCGATTCTCACCGTCCTCACCGGCAATTTTGACAAACCCCCCAAGGGGAATCCAATTGAGAGTATATTCCGTCTCCCCTTTTTTCTTGCCGTAAATCTTCGGCGGAAATCCCAAACCGAACTCTTCGACTTTGACGCCGAAAAGTTTGGCAGTCGTAAAATGTCCGAGCTCATGGATAAAAACGATCACGCCGAGAACCAACAGAAAAATTATTATGGTAGAAATTGTCATAAAAAATGATTTACATATTATCGAATTACTAACTCTATTGTTTACGTGTCCCGAGATACTCCAAAGGATCCCTGACTATCCCGCACGATAATGGAACATTTCCTCCGCCGAAGCCGATCTATAAAAACGATTCCATATTGATATATTTTGAATTATGGATTATGGACCACACCAGAAATGGTGTGAACCATGCGGGACAGAACGTTCTTGTGTAATATTTCACACCATTTCTGGTGTGGTCCGGACACAAAACCGGAGCACCTCGTTTCGAAAAGAAAAAAACCTATACCGTCAAAATCTCCGCCTCTTTTTTCTTTGCTTCTTCCTCAAGTTTCGCATTGGCTTCGTTGACCAGTTTCTGAATTTCTTCCTGCTGCGTGAATCGATCATCCTCGCTGATTTCACCGTTTTTTTCCGCATTTTTGATTTCCTTCATCGCTTCCTCGCGCGCGTTGCGGACGCCGATGCGGGCATTCTCCAAAATCTTGTTCAAAAGCTTTGCCAAATCTTTCCTTCGCTCTTCGGTCGGTTGCGGCACCGCGATGCGAATCATCTCTCCATTGTTGCCGGGATTCAGTCCCAATTGCGCCAGATTAATCGCCTTCTCGATATCCTTGAGTATCGACCTGTCAAAAGGCGCGATGGTGATTGTGCGCGCATCGGGAATTCCGATGGTCGCCACCTGTTTGAGCGGAGTCGGCGTGCCGTAATAGTCAACACTGACATCTTCCACCAAATGCGGAGTGGCGCGACCGATGCTTAGGCTGGCGATTTCACTTTTGAAAAAGTTCATATTCTTTTCCAGGTCTTCTTGTAAGTTCATATTTTTATGCAAATTGATTGATAAAATTATTTTTCGTAAAGCGCGCCCACATAAATGATATTCGGGTCCTTGGGATCGCTGACAGTGTATTTTACATCACCCTCGACCGGTATGTCAAAACTTGACCAGGATGCCCCCTTATTATCGCTTCGATAAAGCGCGTTGCCGGCACTGTAATAAATCGTATTGTTCATCAGCCCGATTTTCTTGATTACGGGAATAGTATTGGAGGAAGTCAGCGTGGGGGTGATGGTGTCCAGCGTGTCCCAGGTTATGCCTCCGTCACGCGTGATAAAGATAAAATTTTCATAGGTCATATAAATCACCAGAGGATTTTGATTGTCGATGGCAAGAGAAGTGATCTTGCTGATTGTAATCGAGCCGTTTTCCAAAACACCGCTAAGCGATCCGGTAATATTCTCCCAGCTCTTTTCCTCGTCCGCGCCACCGTCAGTAGTTTTGTAAAGCCCTTTGCGCGTCAGAACGAGAATTCCGTTATTGTTTGTGTAGTCCACTACGAAATCTTTCACTCCCGCTTCAAACCATTTGATTTTTGACCAATTGTAACCCCGGTCCGTACTTTTCAAAAATCCGCCCTGCTCCGTGCCGATATATACGATATTTTTCTGC
>JBAXYM010000014.1:0-30355 GCA_041670805.1 Patescibacteria group bacterium | reverse complement strand
TGTACCGCCTAGGAGAATCGAACTCCTGTTTTCAGGATGAGAACCTGATGTCCTAACCGTTAGACGAAGGCGGCGTAAAACAAATTTATCTTAGCATAAGAGAAGGAAAAAGCAAGGGGCATGGTCGGTTTTTTTCGATAAGCAGGAGACGGACGCGGAGTAGCATGGCAAACGGAGTAGCATGGCTTTAGCCTGCGTCGCTGTCCCACGCCGACAAAAACCCCCGCAAACATTGCATTTCCCGCATTGGACAACCGCGCAGGCTAAAGCCTGCTACTCCGCGTCCATTGTGGAGCAACCCTCTCTCTCACCTCCGCAGCGCCTCAGATATTTCCACCAGATTGGAACCCAAATGCAGCCCGGTTGCGGCGGCGGCGAGGGCGGCATAGATTTGCCTCTCGCCCGCCTCGGAAGAAAAATGAAAAGGAACTATTGTGCCTTGATAAGTGATTTTAAAACTTGTCCCCTTTTTGTCCCCGGGCAGTTCTTCTCCTTCCTCCCCTTGAAACTTTTTTCCTTTCACCTCCGCGCTCTCGTTAAAGCCGAAAGTCATTTTCAAACATCGCGACTTGTCCGCCGGCTCTTTCAAATCTTCATCATCCGCACTGAAGATCGCACAATCGTTTTTTCTGAGCGAGCGAAAAAGCAGCGTCTTCTCGCGCGCCTTGCGTTTTGACTTTTTGGTTTGCGCCTCACTCTGCACGCCAGTTTCCCCCGCCGCAAAAACAAAGGTATCCGGCCGCACGATTTCGAGCATCTTTTTCATATCGCCCGCGTCATGCGCGTCTATCCGCAAAACGATTATATTCGGGTAAGAGTCGGCTTTCTTGAAAGCAATGCCGATGCCTCTTGCCAAAGCGTTGGCGCTTCCCGATTTGGCATTCCCCGACAAAACTTCGCAATTTGTCCCGATGACAGCAAGTGGAATCTCCGTGTCCAAATCGGAAATCTTGCAGCTCAAACGGACATCGTATCTTTTTTCCAAAACTTCTTTTATCATCAACGAAACAGCGCCGTCCGCGCCGTCGTCAAACACTCCGATAATAACCGGTTTGTATTTTTCGACGATCCTCGTCGAAAGCAGATTTAATATTTTCGCGACCGGCTTTGGCATAGATTACAGGCGTTATTTTTCTAATCATTATTTTTTCACCTCCTCCGTCGGAGCGAGATGATAATATTGCACAAGCTCCTCGGCTATCGAATGAAAAGCTTTCACGCTGGTGCTTTCGGCATACAGCGCTTTCGGTGCATCCAGTTTCACCAGTATGGAAAATTTCGGATTGGGTATCGGCCCGAAACCGACAAAAGTGTGAATGGTCTTTCCCGCTTCATACCCTTTTTTGTTTTTGTTCGGGATCTGCGCCGTTCCGGTTTTTCCCGCTATCTTGTAGCCCGAAATTTGCGCCCCCTTGGCGTGCCCGTTGTCCACCACGCTTACCATCATCGCCGAAACCAGATTGGCCGTCCGCGCCGAGACTACCTGCCTCACTACCTGCGGCTCGGTCTTCACAGTGCTGTTTCCATCCGCATCGATGTAGCTGTCTATAATATACGGCTTCATCAATTTACCGTCGTTGGCAAGCGCGGAAATCGCCGTAAGTATTCCGATCGGCGTCACCGAGATGCCTTGCCCGAAAGAGGCTGTGGCATAATTGATATCTTTATCAGTCTCAAGATTCGCGAGATTGCCGCCTGCCTCCCCTTTTATCTCAATTCCCGTCGGCGCATCCAGCCCGAAATTTTTCAAATACGAATAAAAATCTTTTTTTCCGACCTGTCTTTCGACAAAGATAGATCCGGTATTGAGCGACTTTTCCAAAACTCCCACCATCGTCTGCACCCCGTTGGCCTTCATGTCGGAATTATGAATACTCCACCCGTCAATCTTCTCCACTCCGGTATCGAAATAAGTCGTATGAGGACTGACCTTGCCCGTATCAATTCCTATCGCCATAGTGATTACTTTTTCTATCGACCCCGGCTCGTAAACATCCTGCGCGGCGGAATTAAGATAGACGCTCATATCTTTCGCCTCGGAATACTTATTAAGATCGTAAGTCGGATAATCCGCCATCGCCACGACTGCGCCCGTTGCCGGATTCATTATGATAATCGTTCCTCCCTCGGCGCCGTATTCCTCCACCGCCTCTTTTAATTTCTGCTCCACCATATATTGCACAGTGTAGTCCAGTGTCAAGACGATATCTTTTCCGTTTACCGCCGATTCCAAGCTCTTGTTCCCGAAAGAAATCCAGCTGCCGAAAGCGTCTTCCTCCTGCGCCAAGAAACCTGCCGTACCTTCCAGCTTTTCATCGCAAAAACCTTCTATCCCGTATTGCCCTTTTTTCTCGTTCCCGCTGTACCCGACAAAACCCACCACATTCGCCGCCAATTCGCCGCCCGGATAATAGCGGAAACTCTCCGGCGCAATGCCTACTCCGCTCAACCCGTCCTTCTCGATTTCCGCCGCCACTTCATCGGACACTTTGTGTTTCATAACCTCGTAGGCATCATCCGGTTTGCTGATCTTCGCCAAAACTTCGTCATAACCAAGCTCCAATTTTTCAGAAAGTTTCTTAGCCACGTCCGCGCGATCTTCTTCTTTAATGCTTCTCGGCACAGCGTAAACAAGGCTCAGTTCTTTGTTGACCGCCACCGCATAAATCCCGCCACCGGAATCGTCCTTGAGAAAAATTTCCCCTCTCTGCGGAACTATTTTGGTATAAAGCTCGTGCTGCCCCTGCGCCATTGCGCTGTAAAAACCGTGCTTGAAAATTTGTATTTGGCACAACCGCAAAAAAATTACCGCGAATAACAAAAAAATCGCAGTGGTCAAAAATTGCACACGCGAATCCGAGCCGCCTGATTTTTTCGCCTTTCTTTTCGCTTTCATATTCCGTAAATCCTCAAAGTTATTATTCCCTCATGGCAACCGCCGTATCCGTGTAAGTCACATAATTGATTTCCGAAGAGTTCACCTCGCAAAGCCTGCCTTTCTCCTCTTCCAGATTCTTGATGGAACGAAGTTCCGCCTCCTGATTTTTCATATTCTGATTCTCGTTGCGAAGTTCCTCCAGCTTGTTTTGATAATCCTCCACCTCGTACCCCGAAGTCGCTATGCTATTGGTTTGAAAAATGTAAGAAACGCCGATGACAGTCAGGCAAAATATCGACAAAACCGACAAAAAAGACTCGCTTTCTTTGAGTTTCTGAGAAACCGTTTTTCTTTTTGCGTGAGCAAATACAAATTTCTTTTTCTCGAACCGCGGGCTTCGACTTCTTAATTTTGCCATCTTTTTATTTCTGAATAATTTTTTTAAAATATTTTCTTGGCGACCCTGAGCCTGGCGCTTCGAGCTCGGGGATTTTTTTCCATTTCTTCCAGCGACGCCCTCGCCGGCTTTTTTGTAATAACCTCCAGTCTTTTTTTATGGGTGCAAACGCAAACGGGAATGTCCGGTCCGCAAATGCAATCCCGAGACTCGGCGGCAAAAAATCTTTTCACGATTCGGTCTTCAAGGGAATGGAAAGATATAATCCCGATTCTGCCACCGACTTCCATCTCTTCCAAAATCTGCGGCAATACTTTTTCCAGATTGACAAGCTCGGCATTGACCGCAATGCGCAGCGCCTGAAACGTTCTGGTCGCAAAATGAATTCTTCCGTGCTTGTACTTTCCCGGCACTGCCGAACTTATGATGTCCACCAATTCCTTCGTACTTTCGATTCTTTTTTCTTTTCTGACCCGGACGATTTCCTTGGCGATATTCTTGGCATATCTTTCTTCGCCGTAATTCTTGATAATATCGAAAATTCTTTCTTCGCTGTAAGTGTTAAGTATTTTCTCCGCGCTCACACCCCCCGTAATTTCCTCTCCCCCCAGCCGCATATCCAGCGGCGAATTTCTGAGAAAAGAAATCCCCAGCATTTCGTCATCCAATTGCTTGGAAGAGATGCCAAGATCCAAGAAAAACAGATTAAGCGGCGCAAAGTTATTTTCCTCCTTAAATTTTTTAAAATGCAAATAGTTGCCCCTTTCCAAAACTATCCGATCCGCGAACCGGTCGAGATTCATCCGGCTGGCTGCAATCGCCTCCGCATCCATATCTATGCCCAGCAGTCTGCCGTCGGGACCGGTCCTCTCCAAGATCGCCTTGCTGTGTCCCCCGCCCCCGACCGTGCCGTCAATCAGATTCTCGCCCGGCTTCGGATCAAGGAAAGTCAGAACTTCATTCAATAAAACCGGAATATGAGAATAAGACATGTGAATATATGATCTTTGATTTAAATTTACATTTTTAAACATCGCTCCGCGGTTACTTCGAAAGATCCCGTTCCGCATCGCGTAAATTAGAAATTCTTCGCTTCACTATCGTTGCGTTCAGAATGACACAAATGTATCCCGCTAAAAAGAAATTCCTCGCTCTGCAAAATTTATCCTCGCAAAAGCAAGAGCTGTGTTTTAGAACTGCAATCAAATCCCGATCCCACCCAGCTGCTCCGCAATTTCTCCGCTGTCAGCTTCAGTCTTTTTCTTGTACTCTTCCCAACTGTCTTCATCCCAGATTTCCAAGCGATTGTAAAGCCCGTTAATAATCACTTTTTTGGAAAGATTGATATATTTCCTTAGATAATCAGGAATCATAATTCTTCCCTGCTTATCCAAAGAAACATCCATCGCGCCGGCGAGCATAAGTCTTGCAAAAGCCCGAGTGTTCGCCTGACTAATTGGCAGCTGGCTGAGCTTGTCCGCCAAGATTTTCCATTCATTCATCGGATACATAAACAAGCAGCCATCAAGACCTTTTGTCACAACGGCACCGCCCTTGAGATCCTCGCGAAACTTAACCGGTATAGCCAGTCTCCCCTTTTCATCCAAATTGTGATTGTATTCACCGATGAACATTCGTTTGAGTTATACACAGTTTATTAAAGTTTTCCCCACTTTTATCCACTTTTACTACCCGTAGCTCCATTATACACCACAACGATACATTTGCCAACCCCTTTCTCCCAAAAGTCAAAAATTGTCGTTTTTTGCCTTGCAAAAACGATTTTTCCGCAAAAAAGCATCAAAAAAAATCAGCTATCCACAGCTGAGTTTTAATGAGTTAGGATTACACGCAATATATGTTTTTAAAACAGACATCGGTTGTTTTTGTATTCGGATCACACCAGAAATGGTGTGAAATACTGCATAAGAACGTTTTGTCCTGCGTGGTTCACGCCATCTCTGGCGTGATCCAAAATCCGAAATCCATAATGCAAAATACACCGGATATATATCAGAGCTGTCTGCCGTTTAAATATATAGTCGAGAACCATATGTTGTATGACCTATAAAAACGAAATACAATACTTGTCTTGCATGGTCGCGAAATTTCGGCTTTGCATCCGGACCACACCAGAAATGGTGTGAATGCCGCACAAAAACATTTTATCCTGCGTGGTTCACACCATTTCTGGTGTGATTCGAAATTCATAATGTAAATCCATAATAAATAAATACGGAAAAAGTGTATCGCCAAGCGGCCTTATTTCTTTTCTTGTTTTATAGGTAAAGAGATCTCAAAGGTCGTCCCTTTCCCCACCCCTGCGCTTTTCATTTCTATTTTACCGTTATGCTCATCCAAAATCTTTTTAACCACAAAAAGTCCAAGACCGCTTCCGGAAATATTCTCTTCCATGGCATTCTTGCCTCTGGTGAATTTATCGAAAATCTTTTCTTTATCCTCGGGACCTATCCCTATGCCGGTATCGCTTATGGTAATATTGATATTTTTATTTCCGGTCTTTATGCCAATCTCCACCCCGCCCTTCGGAGTGTACTTGCAGGAGTTTTCAATCAGGTTAGCAAAAGCTTGCCCCATATAATTCAAGTCGACTTCCGCCTCCGGAACCTTTCCCTGAATCTCATTAACCCTCAGATACAATCCCTTTTTATCAAATTCCGGCTTCAGCATATTTACCGTATCATTTATCATTTTCGCCACCGACGCTTTTTGGAATTTCATTTCCGCAACCCCACCCTCAAGTTCCAGCGCGTCCAGCATATCGTTGGTGATGTTGTTTAGGCGTTCCGCGCTGGCATAGATCCTGTTTAACATTTCGACTCTCTTCTCTTTGGACATTTTATCAAAATCACCGTCAATCCACATCGAAATCATTCCGCGGATAGCGGTCAGCGGCGTCCTGAGCTGATGAGAAGTTATATGCAAAAATTCATTTTTCATTTCCAAAAGCTCCTTGAGTTTGACGTTTGCTTTTTGCAGATCCAAATTCAGTCTGGAAAGTTCCTTCATCTGAGAGTCGGTCTTTTCATAAAGCTGCGCGTTTTCGATAGACGGTCCGATATGGGACGCAAAAACACCGACGATTTCCTTGCCTCTCTCCGTCATATTATTCAAGCTTTTTTCATTCGACAAAACGATGGCACCCATCACCTGCCCGGAAGAAAATAAGGGGATGGAAATAAAAGATTTGGCTTCAAGAATGCGCTGCACCTCGCTGGTCTTTTTCTCGTCCATAAACCCGCCGAAAAAATACTCCATGTTGTCACCGGTATATATCTTTTTATTCTTTATCGTACGCACGATAAGGTCGTTGTTCGCAGACAGTTGCTCGCGAAATTTCCCGATCTGCACTTTGGCGGAACTTTCTATTTTGCGCGCCAGCGAGGAATCGGTAACTGCATAAACATATGCGCAATCTTTCTCTTCACTATAGAGAACGATCACCCCGAAAGTGTATCCCAAATATTTCAAATTTTGCGGAATGCTATCCACAATATCTTGCGAGATTTTCCTCGAGTCAAGATTCTGACTGACCGTATTCCCGACATCAAGCAATACACGAAGGTCGTGATTTCTTTCCCGTAAACCCAAATTGGCCTTCTCGATTTTCTTTTTTGCCTCATCCTCTTTTCTGACGCTTTTCATTATCTCCCTGCTGGAATACAAAAAAGTAACCAGAACCACAACCTTAGCAAATCTTATGAATATATCAGAAGACAAAAATATCAGATCAAAAACTAAAATCAAAGAGATGAGAAATATTGAAATTTGCAGCACAAAAACCTTTACGTTCATCAGCCTCTTCTTGGTAATCGCATACGCAGTTAATGTCAGAAAAAAGATAGTTGAATAATCGCCAAGATAATATAATCGCGCAATCCCCAAAAAAGCAGGAAGGATTATATTAAAAATCGTATTCGCTACATAAAAAATCAACATACCAATCAAAAAGTATTGGTATTTGGTTTTTTCTTTGTCCGAGATTCTTCTAAATTGAGACAAGAGAGGAAACAACGTAGCACATGTAAGAAAGAAAACGGCTATAAAAAATGGCACCTTCCCGACTCCGTATATAATGTTAATGCCTTGATCCGTATACCGGAGCCCGCCAATTACCAGATCTGTTAAACCGCAAACGATGGCCAACAATGACCCGATAAAAATAACTGCAGCATTTAATTTTTTACATTCCTTTACTTTTTCGATTAAATACATCGTGAAAAAATACAACAGGGTAAAGAAAATAGGAGTAATAAACCAGGCTATTTTCAGAAACAATAGCGGCAAATAGTCGCTAGTTCCATAAACCCTAGCCAGATACGCGAAGTCCACCCACATGAACATAGAGAGCATCATATAAACAAAAGTGCGCTTCAACGGTTTTCTTTGTTCGCTAAAATATACCAAAAGACAAAGATATATCCCCGTCAAATTAATGGCAAAAATCAGCAAAGAATGGAAGAAAAGAATATTCATCCTTTATAAATTAGCCAATAGTATCAAAAAGGTCCAGACTAACAATTCCCCGGCAGCCCATAAATAACAGTAGCTGTTTTTATTATAATATTTGCCGATATAGACCATGCTGTAAACGGAAGAAAGGATTAACAAGACAAAACTTGTTTTCCAATATCCGGCATAGACTGCACCGAGAATGATCGCACAAGAGAGTATGGCTAAGAAACGAATGATTTTGATTGTTTTTTCCGGACCATAGACGACAGAGAATGTTAATAGTTTCTTTAATCTGTCTCCCTCGGTATCTCTTATATCAAAAAAGGCTTGAATCGCCAACATTTTTACAAACACAAAAATAGAGAAGGAGAAGATGGAATAACCCAAAGTTGCTCCGTGGCAAAGAGCTGCATACAAAACAATTATGCCCCAAAAAGCTGCCACAAAAAAATTTTTGAAGGCAACCAATCTTACAGTTATATTTTTAAAGAATTTCCCATACAACATCCCCAAAGCCAAAGTAAGAATACTGGCAACGGTAATAAAAGTACTATTTTTGTAAAAAAGAATGGCAGCTATCACTAAAAACGAAATAGCAAAAACATATTTTTCTTTTTCTATCTTGCCTTTTAAATATTCGGCGCGTATCGGATTAGTCATTGCATCTGCGTCCGCTCCGCTGGAATGATCATATAGATAAATCAGATAATAAATAAAATAAATGAGAATCAAAAATACCGGATCGACCTCAAACTTACCAATGATTCCGGTAGACAAAATGACACCGGATGCGGCAAACGCAAATAGATGCCCTCCGTAAATAAACTCATTTTTTGCAAATGCAAAGATTTTTTTGATATCCAACTTTCATATCTTAATGATTGAAGATTGCGATACCCTCCAATTTCGCAGTAAAACAAAAAATTGCCTTCAAAAGGCAATTAGAAAAAACACAAAAAAGACGAATGTTCCGAATTAGATTTTAAATAAATATTTTCCATAGTCCAAAAATTATTTAAGACTACTTCACAACTCCTATAAAGAGTGTAAACCTTTTTTACGGTCGTGTAAAGCGATATTCGTATTTTCTGTATTTTTGTATTTCGCGCTATGTCCCGTGCTTTTCTATTCTGACGATTGCTATTTGTCATCTCATGCACAATACATAATTCCAAGCACATATCTAAACACTAAACTGTTCTAATATATCCGGTATATTTTGAATTACGGATTTTGGACCACACCAGAAATAATGTGAACCACGCGGGATAAAACGTTCTTGCGTAATGTTTCACATCATTTCTGGTGTGATCCGGATACAGAAAGGCATTTCAGAGTGTGGTCCGCTTGCTATTACATATGATTCGCATGTCGTTTTTACCTCAAGATCTTTGCCTGCATTTCATAAAAATATTATTGTAGCATTCAAGCTCCATATAGTGAACAAAAAAAGACCCGGAGGTCCTTTTTCTAAATTTTTCATTATGCGAAATGCGCAAATGCTCTGTTTGATTCCGCCATCTTTTGCACATCGTCTCTTTTCTTGATAGCCGAGCCGGTGCCGTTCTGGATGTCCAAGATTTCCGCCGCAAGCTTTTCCGCCATTGGTCTGCCCTTGCGAGCCTTGGCGGCAGTCAGCATCCAACGGAAAGCGAGTAACATTCTGCGATTACCACGGACTTCCATCGGGACTTGGTAGGTCGCCCCACCGACACGCTTGGATTTGATTTCCAACACAGGCGCGACCTTGTTGACAGCCGACTCGAAAATCTCAATCGGATCCTGCTTGGTCTTGTCCTGAATGATGTCGAAGGCTTTATAAACTATTTTGGAAGCGACAGTCTTCTTCCCGTCTTGCATTATGTAGTTGATGAAGCGTCCGACCTGTACATTGCTGTATTTGAAATCAGGCTCATAGTGCCTGGTATATACTTTTTTTCTTCTTCCCATTTTGATTAGATAACTATTAAGATTTAAGCCTTCTTAGGTCTTTTGGCTCCATACTTGCTTCGCTCCTGCATTCGCTTCTCCACTCCGCCTGCATCCAAAACGCCGCGAACAATGTGATAACGCACACCTGCAAGATCTTTCACTCTTCCGCCGCGGATCATAACCACGGAGTGCTCCTGCAAGTTATGTCCGATTCCCGGAATATAAGCGGTTACTTCCATGCCGTTGGTAAGCTTAACTCTGGCAAACTTTCGCAACGCCGAGTTCGGCTTTCGGGGAGTCATAGTTCCAACCTTAACGCAAACGCCTCTCTTGAAAGGATTTCCTTTTTTGCCGCCGCGAGTTGCAACGGTCGGTTTGTTCTTGATGTAATTAAAATTCCTGAGCAATGCCGGAGACTTCGGTTTCTTGACCGCGCTCTTTCTTGGTTTTCTAACCAGCTGTTGTATGGTTGACATTCTTTTTTTGATTACTTAAAAAACACTAACGAAACAAAACCACGCTGGGGTTAGCAGACCCGTGCGTGAATAGCTATAAAACGAGTTTTTTCCTTGCTATCAGATTAGCAGAAAAGATGGCTGGTGTCAAGGACGAAAAGAACACATCAAAGGACAGTCCTTGCTGCATTTTCAAGGACTGTTCTCGCTTTCTAACAATCGGCGAGGACTGTCCTTTTGATACCGCAAGGACAGTCCTCTTGGAGTTGGGAGCAAGTTATGGACAGTGGTCGAATATGACGTGCAACAAGAACCGAAAAGGAGCAGGTTTAAACCTGCTCCCGCACAGAAACGCTGTTCCCACACGTATTGGAAAAATAAACGGCTCAGAACTATAAAACGCTTTTTTCGGGTGAGGAAGAAATCCCAAATGTTTTTATGGGTTAATGATCGCCAATACAGACTACTTATCAATCTAACCCGCTTACATCATCTGTGCGTTTCCGGCTATGACGACATAAACAAAGACAATAATCGGCTCAATCAGTTGGAAGCCGAAGAGAATGAAAAGCATCATAAACAGCATATAGTTCTTTTCCAAGGTCTGCATAATCTCATGCATCGACGGCGGCAGGATAGAATCAAGAATTTTGGAACCGTCCAGCGGAGGCAGGGGCACCAAGTTGAAAATCGCCAGCAGGACGTTGTAAAGAATTATCATATCAAAAAACACGATTGCATTGGCATAAGCTATGCCGTCTTGCGCGGCAAGTATTCTCGCCAGCGCCCCGAAGATGAGCGCGACCGAGAGGTTCGCGAGCGGTCCAGCCAACGCCACCAGCGCCGGGCCTTTCTTTTGGTCTTTAAGATTATACGGGTTGTATGGCACCGGCTTCGCCCAGCCGACGACAAAAGGAGAACCGGACAAAACAAGAAGCAGCGGCAAAATCACCGAGCCTATCGGATCGATGTGCGGAATGGGATTCAGCGTCAGCCGACCCATATATCGCGCCGTCGGGTCCCCCAATTGATCGGCCATCCAGCCGTGCGAAAATTCATGAATAACAATCGAAAAGATCAGAACCAGAAAACCAAAAATCTGAATAATTTCACTCATACTTGCCAAAATTAATAATATAGTCTAAGATACTTAAGTATCGTACCGTAAATGTTGAAACATAATAATCTAATTATTTCATATGAGCAGAACATGTCAAGTTTGCCGGAGAGGCACAACCTCCAGCCAGTCACGCAGCCACTCTAACATCGCAACCAAAAGAACCCAAAAAATCAATATCCAAACCAAGAACATCGACGGACAGAAGATCAAGGTTTGCGCCAAGTGCATCAGCACCGCCATCAAGCAGGGCAAGGATATCAAGGATTTGATGTAAAAATTGGGTTTTGAACAGAATAAAAAAGCCGCCTTTTGCGAGGCGGTTTTTTCGATTAATTATTATGCCCCACGGCATAATTCATACCGTATCCAGGCTTGCAGGCGGCGTTATTATAAGTCGCTTGATCTTGCGCGCTCGGACTTTCCAATATGCAATATACATAAAAACCCGAGCCGCAGGGGTATAACATATATTGCGGCTGTTGATTGTCCGAAGTTTGCTTGGGATCACGCGGCGCCGTAGTAAAATATCCGTTCTCCTCCAATCCGTGAGCTATGGATTTTACATAATAAGTCCCATCCTGATTATTAAACCAACCCGCACCGTACCCCCCCAACCTGTTCCGGCAACCACATAAGTGCCACGAACGGAATAATACTGCTCCATCGCCAATGATATTTGATTCATATCGGTTTTTCTCCTCGCATCTCTCGCTTTAGCTTTCGCGCCATTGAGGGATGTCATGGCAATAGTCGACAAAACACCGATAATAGAGATTACCACCAAAAGTTCAATCAGAGTAAATCCTTTTTGTTGTTTGCAAAACATAAGTTTTGTAGCTAACGATTAAGTTCGACATCTTATTCATATATACATATATATCATTTATTAATCTTTTTCGCAACGCAAGCTCTTTATTTTATGTGTAAAGCACGGAGTCATACTCGATAGAGAATTCTAACTATGCTTTTAAACAATGGACGCCTCTGGCATATCCGGCGTATTTTGAATTATGGATTTTGGATTTTCGGATTTTGGATCACGCCAGAGATGGCGTGAACCACGCAGGACAGAACGTTTTTACGTAACATTACACATCATTTCTGATGTGATCCGGATGCAAAATGCCGAAGATGTTGAATGAAATTCGGATCACACCAGAGATGGTGTGAACCACGCAGGACAGAACGTTTTTACGTAACATTCCGCACCATTTCTGGTATGATCCGGATATAAAGCCGGATTTCCGGTGTCTGTTATAAAACCACATTGCGTACGAACCGAAACCGAAACCGAAACCGGCCCGCCCCCCCTACTTGCGTAATATCTCCAGTGCCTTGTCCAACTGAGGGTCCTTGCCCGCCTTGAAGTCATCCGCGCTGAATTCAACCTCCACATCCGGAGCGATGCCGTCCTTGTTAATATTGTTGCCGTTCGGAGTCATCCACTTGGCGACCGTGATCTTCAACGCCGAGCCGTCTCCCAATTCGGAGATTCCCTGCACCAGCCCTTTGCCAAAAGTCTTCTTTCCCACCAGAGTACCCAATTTGTTATCTTTCAGAGCACCGGCCAATATTTCCGCCGCACTGGCGCTTCCTTCATTAACAAGTACCGCTATCGGCAAATTGTTAAACCTCTTGCCCCCGCTTGCCTTATACACCTTCGGCTCTCCTTTTCCCGACTCCTCAATCACAACCGTCTGTCCTTCGTCAATAAATCTGCCGGCAACATCCACCACCACATTCAAATATCCTCCCGGATTGTTGCGAAGATCCAGCACAATGCTTTTGGGATCCTGCGCCAGAATGTCCCCGATTTGCGCATCCAACTCTTTGGCTGTGTCCTGCTTGAACTGCGTAATCTCAATGTAAGCAACCTGCCCTTCTTTCATTTCCCATTTCACGGTTTTGTCCACAATCGTATCGCGCACAATATCGAAAGAAAGTGTTTCTTTGCCCCGCACCACGGTCACCTTGACTGAAGTGCCTTTGTCTCCCCTAATCATTTTTACCACATCGTCCACATTCAGACCCTCCGTACTCTTGCCGTCAACCTCCGCAATCAGGTCACCCGCCAAAAGTCCGGCTTTCTCGGAGGGACTGCCCTTGAGAGGAGCAATGACAGTAATCGCATTGTCCCGATAACCGACTTCCGCACCGATGCCGCCAAAAACTCCTTTCAAATCCTCGTCGAGAGCGCTGTTTTCCTCGGGAGTCAAAAAGGTGGAGTAAGGATCCCCCAGTGAATTCACCATGCCGGACACCGCCCCATACACCATTTTCCGGTAATCCAGCGGACCCAAAATATAATTTTTTTCTATCAGATCCCACGCCTCCCAAAAAACTCCGAAATCCACTTTTTCTTCACTTGTCGTTTTGTCGCCCTTTACCAGCCCCAAAAAATCGCTCGCGCCGTTTTGCGACGGAAGGCTGCTGCGCCCGTAATTGAACCCGAACCCGAAAGAAATCACGAGCAAAACCGCCGTCAGGACCAGACTTTTTTTATTTGTTTGCATTTGAATTTAAATGTTATTTTTTATTATCTTCCTGCTGTGTCTGTTCTACCGGATCAAAAATGTTTTTGCAGGCTTCGCGGATTTTATCATAATTTCCCCCCACCGGCAAAAGAATATACGATCCGGCGGCGGTATGGCTTTGATAAAGCATCCCCTCTTCCGTGGTATCAAAAACCTTGCGTTTGATGTCCGAAGTGTTTGCACTCCGTCCCATTTCCGCCAGTTCCTTGATTTCCCACAGCTCGGCATCCGTGCGCACATGATTTCCCAGAGAATCCATAATCGACACCAATTTTACCGGATTGGAAAGAATTCCCAAATTTAGCGCCTTGTCTTTCATTGCCACCAAAATTTGCTGCTGCCTTCTTGCCCGGTCAAAATCGCTGCTGCTATACCTTGCCCGAGAATAAAGAAGCGCCTTCTCTCCGCTGAGAGTATTTTTTCCCGCCGGCACCGAAATGTATCCCTCTGCAAAGGGCACGCTTTCGACAAAAGGCTTGTCCAGATAAATCGTCACCCCGCCCAAAGTATTGATGATTTCTTTAAAGGCCGTAAAATCCACGCTCACGACATAGTGAATGTCCAGCCCGGTCACTTCTTCTATCTCCTGCTTGCTGTACGCCAGTCCGCCTTGCCAATTCCCATTCTTAAGCCCGTGAGAATAAACCTCATTGATTTTCCCTTTGGTATCGCCGCCGGGTATCGACACATAAAGATCTCTCGGTACGGAAATGAGCGACACCTCGTTGGTCTTAGGCTTGAAGCTCGCCACCATAATCGTATCGGTCAGAAGACCGCCGTTGGGATCGTCCACTCCGCGCAATCCCAAAAGCAGGACGTTAAGTCTGTCCAGCTTGCCGCTGCGAACCTCATCAATAGGCGAAGACGTCCCTTCTTCGGTCGGCAGAATATTGAAATTCTCCCCCATAGGAATCATCTTCATTATGCTCTTTATGAGCGAATTATTCTCTCCGGTAATATTATCAAAAGTATTGCTGGTTTTGTAAAAAAGATATCCTCCCCCCAGAAGCGCTACCAAAATCACCGCCAAGAAAATATTTCTCATCCTGAAAATCTTCCGTTTTTTTCTTTTTTTCTTGAATTCTTTCATCTCCGAAGGCTTCGTCTCAACCTCCTTGATTTCCCTGACATTGAATTCGTTTTCGCCCTGAGTATTGATCATATTTTAAACTTTTTAGATTATTAAGTACAGTACAATGATACTACAATCAAAACAAAAAATCAAAGGTAATACTCCATCCGCAAAAAAGCTTTTTTCCGCACTGATAAAGCCGGATTTAAACGCTTGTTTAAAGGGAAAAATTTGGATCACGCCGGAATGGTGTGAACCATGCAGGACAGAACGTTTTTACGTAACATTCCACATCATTTCTAATGTGATCCGGATACAAAATGCTGAAGATGCCGAATGAGATTCGGATCACACCAGAGATGGTGTGAACCATGCAGGACAGAACGTTTTTGCGTGGCATTTCACACCATTTCTGGTGTGGTCCGGATACAAAGTTGGTATCTATTATAAAACCATTTTTCGTATGACCCCCATGAACACACGAACCCTAAAAACAATCGCATACAATTGTTCCATTCGCTTGGGACAACCGCGCAGGCTGAAGCCATGCTACTCCACCGTATTACTCCGTTTGAAAATTTATTTTTCAGCGGTAGCTAACCGGAACGACCTCTTCTACTTTTTGAAAACCAATTTTTTGTATCCGAAAAAGTTCCAGAAAAGACCGGCAGCGCTTCCGCACAAAGCGGCGGCGGTAGTTATATAATAAAGAGACGCATGCCCGCCGAATGCCCTTGTCAGAGAAAGGAACGCGAACGATGCCATCGACACGTTTATCATAAAACCCACCGCGCTTACCGCAAAAAATTTTCTTCTTTCGTACCGGGGTTTCTCCCGCGAGCCTGCGCCGAAAACAAAACGCCTGTTGCAAATATAACTGCAAGATACCGCCGCGACAAAAGAAACTGATTTGAACAAGGCAAAAGAATATCCTTCCACGGAAGAGCCGAACGCAAAAACCAAAAAATTCAGCACGCCCAAATCAACGACAGTATTCAATCCTCCGACGGCAAGAAATTTCACAAATTGGACGGCGGATTTTTTGTTTTTCAATCTTGGCGCCAGCGCCGATATTATTCCGTCGGCATATGGAACGCGAAGTTTTTCCGCCACGCGGCCATTCGCCGAATCCGGCGGCAAAAACTCTTTCAACGGTATTTCCAATTCTTCCATAATTAATCGTTATCTTTTGTTATCGTTCCGCGGCGCAGATAATCGTTCGCGCCATTGATTGACAGAACCGCCGTTGCGCAAAACAGCAAGCACAAATCACCCCAAAATATCGCCGTTTTTCGGGCACTGGCGTCGGACAGCCAAACGACATCCGGTCGATTAATCTCCTTAAAGTCGCCGGTGACTTTGTAAAGATCCACATCCTCCATACCGCCCAATACTCGAAGCCAGCTACTTTCCGTATATCGAAAAACGTAATCTCCCTCTCCGTATTTGCCATCCAGATACGACATCAAAAAATCGTGATTGAGACAAACGTCGGACAGTTGCGGAATGAAGCGCATAGTCGCCAATGAATCCAGATTACTTTGCCTCAAAAATGACAGATGCTTGCCGTAGTCATACGAAGCCCCCAGCACTTGAACATAAACAGAGAGTACAATCAGCGCCACCGCTGAAATTTGTACGATGCGCCGCCGTTCCCGCCATTTTTCCAAAAACAGTGCAAGAGGCAAAAGCAGCAAGGGCGTTATGGAAACCAACTTTCTCACGCCCCAAGTTTCGTCCGTCCAATAACTGAACGGAGCGGTAATCAACAAGAGCAAAGCGAAAGACGACAAAACAAACAGCGACGTCGGTTTGTGTTTCCTGTAAAACGCCGGCCAGCACGCCAGCGCAATCACGAACAGCGGAGTGTAAACAAAAATACTTTTTCCAAAAGAAAAGAAAATTCCGTAAAAGCCTTCCCACCAAGTCCAAATCTGAAATTCGTGAGACAGCGAATAAGCGCCGAAGACCGATCCGGAAGCCGCGTAATTCAACACCAGCGTCAAAGAGTACAGGGCGACGACCGGAAGAAACAGTTTGCCTAAAAATTTTGCATTGCGCAATTGCGACAGCTGCCCCTTCGCCTTCAAGACCGCATATATAAATAAAAGAATCGGCAGACCAAAGACGACACCGTAAGACTTGGCGATCGCCAGAAACGCAAAAGCCGTTCCGACCAGCCAGGGACTGCCCACGTCTTTTTCCCAGTGCAACAAACCGAGCAGGAGCAGCAAGATCCAAAACATCGCCTGATATTCCATCCCGATATTGGCATACGGCCAAATAATCGAACCGGAAGCAATCAGCATCGTGGCACCGATCGCCGCATAGCGTTTGACGCTTAATTTCTCCATTATCAGATAGAGAATTCCGCAGGAAAGAGCCGAGTAAAAAATCGGCACCAGCGAAAGATATTTGAGATTGCCGATATGCAGAATTGACGTTAAAAACGAAAACGGCAAATAGAGAATGACCGCCCCCAAACCGGCGCGCTTGATTTGGTACTGACCGCCCAAAAGCGACTGCGCGGCCTGAACCGTTTCCCCTTCATAGCCTCCAAACGACTGACCCCATGTAAGCAGATAAAGAGAAAATGCAAACAGAGCCACCAGCAAAGCGACAAAATATTTGTTCCCGAAATCAAACCGCAAGCGCAGCAGCGTCCAGATCGCCTCCAAGCCGTCGCGCCAATTGATTTTCTTTCCCGCGGATTTGTCTCGGGGAAAATATTGGATGGGAACTTCCGGTATTTTTATTTTTTGTCTGGCAGTCAGCGCCGTCACCTCCGGACAGAATTCAAACCGCCGGCAAGTCAGCGGCAACGATTTCAAAAAATCCGTCCTGAACAATTTATAGCAAGTCGGCTCATCGGTAAGATTCTGCCGATAAAGCAAATTGGTAAACACGGTCACCGCTTTTCCTCCGAAATAAAAAATCGCCGCGCCTCGGTTGCTCCCCTTGTTCATATTTCTGGAGCCATAAACCGCTTTCAGATTTTCGCCCTCGGCTTTTTCCAAAATTTTTATGATATCGTTCGGATCATATTCCAAATCGGCGTCTTGAATGATGACATATTCACCCTCCGCCCGGCAAAGGCCGGAACGGATAGCGGCACCTTTGCCCCGATTTTCCGGATTGAAAATGAATACGAACCGGGAATCTTCTTGGCAAAAACTCTCTTTCAATATATCAACAGTGCCGTCGTTGGAACCGTCATCGGACAGTATGAATTGCACCGCCTCGGTGTTCAGTTGCGGCACGCTCAAAAGCCTCTCAATGATCGCATTGATGGTATTCTTTTCATTATAGACCGGAATGATGATGCTGAGTTTATATTCCATACCGCTTTTTTATTTCTTTTAAGAGCTGTAAATTAAAACGCATTTTATTTTTCCGCCATTCCTCCGCCCGGCGGCATGAGCGTCCCCTTTTCCTCCAAATCCCCCATTCGATACAGAACCGCCAAAATTATAACGGCGAAATTCAGCACTTTGTCGTTAAAAATAACAACGTCGAAAAATCCGTAGGTGAAAATCCAAACAAAGCTGACGAAGAAAAGCAACGTGAGCAAATGAAATTCCTTCTCGCGGAATTTCTGCGCCGTATAAAAGAGCTTCTCGCAAATTTTCCATACCAGATAGGCAAAAGCCAAGAACCCGAATATTCCCATCTCCACCGCCACATCCAGGTAAATATTGTGCGCCGAAGCGCCGATCTTGGTGTTCGCGACCTTTTCTCCGAGCGCCAGCGGAAAATTTCCGATACCTACGCCGGTAACGGGATGTTTTATCACCGAGATCGCGGAGTCGTACCATATTTCCCTTCGCCCTTTGTTTGACGTTTCGTTCATATCGGAAATGGAAAGTGTCCTGCGCAACAGAAGTTTGTGATTTTCTTCGCTCACGGCTTTTCCCTCCAGCCTAAGCTGATAATCCTGGCTTTCGCTCAAGAAAAAATTGCAAATGGGGAATAAGGCTACAAAAGTCAGAAGCGAGACAGCGATAATTTTGTAAAGTTTTTTATGCGCGGCATAATTTTTCATTTTCAAAATTTGCAGCTTCTCGGGAACTTTTTGATAGAAATAAAAGTACGCGGCTGCCGCCAAAGCCCCTAACCATCCCACCCAAGCTCCGCGCGAACCGGAAAACCACACGGCCAGCATCATCAGCAAAAAAACAAAATAATATTTTCGCTTTTCGGATTTCTTTCGGGCTGCATACGCGAAATACAAAGCCAGCGGCATAAACAAAATCATCAGTATCGAGAAAGAATGCGAGTCCGGCATCACTGAAAACATCCGCAAAGTAGGAGGAATTTCATCGCCGTAATAAGAAAACCAAGTATTGCTGTAGCTCAAAAGATTGCGCGTCCTGTCGCCGTAAAAAGCATTAATGACGTAACCCCACAGACCCCAAAAATCATAAAGCCTTACGAAAAAAGTGGAAATGAACTGCACATATCCAACCAGAAGAACAAAAGCTCCCGAAAGGAAAAGCGAGCGCAAGACCTTCATCGCGTCGTCTTTGTTTTTGATTACGAACCACACCACTCCGAAAAACAAAAAAACGCTATACAAGAAAATCATCTTCTTGATTCCCGCGCCGATGCTCTGCGCAAAAAGAAGAGAGAACGCCCCCGCCACCCCGAAGAGAAGCGTCGGATATAATACATCGTAATAACCGGCGGATTTTATTCCGCGTAAAAAAGATTTGAACTCGGCGATAATATTCTGAATTTTGCCGGCAAAATCCAAGTCTTTCTTCCGAAATATCTCCCGCACCTTAAACCTCTCCAGCGCAATTTTCAAAACGAAAAAAAGCAACGCAAACCGCCACACGCTCATCGCGTCCGAAAGAGCGTTGGCAGGCAGCGCCACAAAGATCGGAATGGAACAGATATAAAATCTCAGTGCGTCAACGTCGGAAAGTTTCCAGATTCCAAACAGTAGCGCAAAAAGCGAAATGTATGCCATCGTCGAATCCGCGATGCCGAACATAATCAGAAGCGCCAAGAACAATTCCGAAAGCCACAGAATATTGGACAAATTTTTCATTGGATTTACCATTAAAGTTTTTAACATATTTTGTATTATGGATCACACCAGAGATGGTGTGAACCACGCAGGACAGAACGTTTTTGCGCGGCATTCACACCATTTCTGGTGTGATCCGGACACAAAGCTGGATTCTCCTGATTGATGCAGAATAAACCGGAAACTGACATCAGCAAAAATAAAACCGATTATCCCTCGCGGCGAAAGCAATCCGTTATACCTTCCAAAGTCTTACCGGCGCATTTCTCCCAGCTGAATCTGTGAATATTCTTTTCGCCCTTCGCAACCAAAGCATTATAATAATCCTCATTTTCCAGTACGCGCCTGAAACTTTTCAAAATTGCGACTGCGTCATTTCGCTCGACAAATTCCACCGCCTCGCCGCCCACCTCAAGCAACGAAGTATTGCCGCTGGTGATAACCGGCTTTCGGAAAAATTGCGCCTCCACCACCGGCAGTCCGAAACCCTCGTAATCGGAAAGGTAAACAACCGCATCGCAGGAACTGTAAAGCGTCATCAATTCATCTTCCGCGACAGACTCGACGCAAACAATTTTTTTCTTCTTGAACTTTTCATTCACATTTTTCGCCATCTCATCGATATCCACAAAGGGGAAAGTCCTATTCTTCCCGACAAGACAAAGCTGATACTCGCCGTTGTTTTCGGAAAATTTTTCAAACGCCTCAATGATTTCTTCCGTGTGCCTGCGCGTAAACATCGTCCCTACGCACAAAACAAATTTCGACAGCCCGTATTTATTTTTCACCTCGCCAATCTTGCGCGCGTCCTCCTCTCTGTAAAAGCCGCCATCCGGCGCCAGCGGCGTCACAACAATCTTGTCGGAAGCGATTTTGTAATATTTCATGATCTCGCCCTTGCTGTAATCCGATACGGTAAAAATAACGTCGGCCCTCCGCGCCGAAATCTTTGAAAGCGTTTTCAGAATGAATTGGCTCTTGCGATCAAACCACTCCGGATGCGCCTCGTAGGAAATATCGTGCAGCACAATCGCGGACGGAACGGGGCAAAAAAGCGGTCGCAGATAAAAAGGCGAAAAGAAAAAATCAGCCTTGTCTTTTTTCAAGCTGTATGGCAGCAAACAATGTTGAAAGAAAAAATTGCTGGAAAAGCCAAGCGGATTCTCAAGCTTTTTCAAAACGAAATTTTCACTGCTCAAAAAATCCCGCTCAGGAACCTCGTCCTTAAAATACAAGATAAAGTCGCAGTCCTTTCTGCCTCGCCAAATCTTCAGCACATTCTCCAAATATCTGCCCACCCCGGTCTTGTCCCCTTCCAAACTGCGCGCATCAATGGCTATTTTCATAAAAGGATGACCTTATAATTTACTCAATCGTTACTAAGTCATTCTAGAAAAAAAATACGGTTTAGTCAAACAATGCCAGGCGGGAGCAGGTTTAAACCTGCTCCCTGATTTTTTAAGTCTCAAGACACTATCTCTTTTGATCAAATCATAAATAAAATGGCACAAAGATTTTTGAAAATAAATAATATTTATACAAAAAATAGAACCCCAAGAAGCGGGTGAATACCCGCTCCCGCAACAAAAAGTCCTTTTGATTCTGCAAGAACAGTCTTTTTCGTTCGATTGGCTTGGTGATATGATCGTCCGCTACTCAAATGATTTGCGCGACAAAAAACACCGTCAATGGACAGTGCCTCTATCATTACTAACACAAACTTTTCCAAACCCACAAGTGAATTGTGGGATTGAAAAAATTTGGAAAGGAAAAAGTGTCAGTTTAAACTTCTTTTTCCTTTCAAAGAATCTCGACGAATCTAAAAAAACGCCATGATACAATTACCCCGAGCACAAAACTCAAGGTGTCACCGAGGTACTTTGCCGGTATGAAGGATACTGCATACTGGGCTAGTATCACTAGAAGATAAGCAACTATCAAGATTAATATTCCTTTTAAGATTTCTTTTAAGCTTTCTTTATGCGTCCTTTTGTTCCTCCTTAGCAATTTTTCCTTAGCCTTTGCAAAGATTCCACTTTTGCAACGACTTAACCATAACTCAATAAACTATAAAGTTATAATCAAGCCGTTGCAAAAACTTTTTATTTCTGTTTCTTTTAATGTACTATTATAACATCGCATGATAGCGCACCTTTCCAGATATGTCAAGGGCAATCTTCTCCTCAGAATAAGCCACAGACCACCATCCGTAGAGACGTCGATTTATCGCGTCTCGGAATGCGATAGCAATGTCTTTGCGATTGATTAGACGCGATAAATCGCGTCTCTACAAAGATTATACAAATTAACTTAATCCGTACCGCGATCCTCTTAATAAAGTTATTTGAATCCTCTCCCTCTCCTGTCGGGAGAGGGTTGGGGTGAGGGGGAATAAATGTAAAATTATTATGTAACGGATTAGGTTAATTCGCGGTATCAGACGCGATAAATCGCGTCTCTACAAGGTCCGCAAACCAAATAACCTCGGTCTTCTTTTTTTTGGGTCAGACAATCTCCTATCCCCAAAAAGAAGCCACAGACCACCATCCGTAGAGACGTCGATTTATCGCGTCTCGGAATGCGATAGCAATGTCTTTGCGATTGATTAGACGCGATAAATCGCGTCTCTGCAAGACCCACAAACCAAATCCCTTCTCAAACAAAAAACCTCAACCTTCCCTTTCGGGTCAATTGAGATTTTTTATTTAAAAGCATTTACTTTACCGCGTCCTTCAGGCTCTTTCCGGCCTTGAACTTGGGAACGGTCATTGCGGGGATCTGAATCTTCTGTCCCGGGTTTTGCGGATTGACACCGACGCGAGCGGCTCGTTTGCTGACGTCGAAAGTTCCGAAACCTGTCAAAGCTACTTTTTCACCATCGGTCAAAGAATTAGTGATGGTTTCGATTATAGCGCTCAATATCCTCTCTACGTCTTTTTTGGAAGCGTCAGTTTTGGAAGCAACGCTGTCGATTAATTCATCTTTTGTCATTGATACACCTCCCTTCTTCTTAAATTGATTAAGCACCAAATTAAATGCTATATTTTGAAAATCTTACACGCAATTTAAATTTCTAAGAGCATTATAACAAATGGCTAAAATAAGGCAAGTTTTTTAATCGGATATCAAAACCCTTTCTTGCACCCTGTCAATCTTTACAGCCTTGCCGCTTTTTTCATCAATATCCAAAATCACTCCCTGGATCATCACCGCACCGTCTTCCGCCAATTTATATTTGAAAGGCGCGCCGTCGGTAAACTGTGCCAGCACCGATTTTTCTTCGCAGCCCAAAATCGAATTCTCCACTCCAACCATCCCGGCGTCGGTAATATAAGCCGTGTGACCGCCAAGGATTTCTTCATCCGCCGTCTGCACGTGCGTATGCGTACCCAAGACCGCCGACGCCCTGCCGCGAAGAAACCTGCCCATCGCTTTTTTCTCGCTGGTAGTTTCCGCGTGAAAATCCAAGATAATGATTTTAGCTTGTTCCCCCGGGGTATTCTCTTTCAAGATCTCTTCCGCCGCAACAAAAGGCGAAGTCGGCTCCTTGTTGATAAAAACCTGCCCCAGCAGATTCATCACCAGAATTTTCACCCCGCATTTTTCAAAAACTTTCCCACTCAGGCCAAAGTCCAAGCCGGGCAGATTGCAAGGACAAACAAAGTCGAGATCCCCCGCCTGCAGAATATCAAAGGCGTGGGTATTGTCCCACGCGTGATCCCCGCAAGTCATGATATCGACCCCTGCGCCAAGCATTTCCTCCACCGTCTTGCGCGTAATGCTCCTGCCGTGCGCCAAATTGTCACTGTTGGCAATAACCACGTCTATCCCCATCTCGGACTTTTTCTCCGCGATAAATTTCGAGACGGCTTTCCTCGCCGGCTTTCCCACCATATCTCCCAAAAACAGTATGCGCATAGAAATAACTTATAACAAATAACTGACAACTTATAACAAAATGCCGTACCTCGTCTCCACTCCTATGTGTCATTCCGGAATTTCGGTACTCCGAAATGTCCGGAATCCCGAACTCAAAAACACAAAAACCGTCGTATACGCATTAGGCGAAATGTCGTAAAGGGATTGCCATGTCGGAGTACCTCCTCGCAATGACAAACAATATACAGCGCGAGCGTTCAAAATTCCAACTTTATCTCGCATATTCCACCGCTCTTGTCTCGCGAATAACGTGCACTTTGATTTCTCCCGGATAGTTCAGTGTTTCCTCGATTTGGTCCGCGATCTTGCGCGATAATTTCATTGCGCCCATATCGTCGATCTTCTCCGGAGTAACAAACACCCGCACTTCCCTTCCCGCTTGGATTGCGTAGCTCTTTTCGACTTCATCAAACGAGTTGGCGATATTCTCCAGCTCCTCCAAACGCTTGATATAATTTTCCAAAGTATCTTTGCGCGCGCCCGGGCGGGAAGCCGAAATGGCATCCGCGACTTTGATAATAACCGCCTCGGTGCTTTCGTAAGGAAAATCTTCATGGTGCGACTTCATCGCATTGATAATATCTTCCGATATGCCGAATTTTTTGAGGATATTGATGCCGATTTCAACGTGCGTCCCTTGAATCTCGTGATCCACCGCCTTGCCGATGTCGTGCAAAAGCCCTGCCTTCTTGGCAATGGTTACATCCGCCCTCAGCTCGGAGGCCATTGACGCCGACAGCCGCGCCACCTCTACCGAATGCAAAAGCACATTCTGCCCGTAGCTGGTGCGATATTTGAGCCGACCGATCAGTTGAACAAGCTTGGGGTCGAACCCTATCACACCCAAATCCGCCACCGCCGCTTCTCCCGCTTCTTTGACGGAATTGATTATCTCCTTTTTGGTCTCTTCCACCACCTCTTCAATGCGCGCCGGATGAATTCTGCCGTCGGAAATAAGCTTCTCCAAGGAAAGCTTGGCGACTTGCCTGCGAATCGGGTCAAAGCCGGAAATAATTATCGTCTCCGGCGTATCGTCGATAATAACCTCCACTCCGGTAAGCTGTTCCAGCGTCCGAATATTTCTCCCCTCTCGCCCGATAATTCTCCCCTTCATCTCGTCGCTGGGAATCTCCACGGTCGAGGTTGTTGTTTCCGCCGTATGCGTACCGGAATATTTTTGAATCGCCTGCACGATAATATTGTTGGCTTTCTTGTTGAGTTCATCCATGCCCTCCGCTTCCAAATGCTTCACCCTTTTGAGAATGTCTTGCTGATGAAGTTTCTCCACACGATCAATAATAATAGCCCTCGCCTTTTCCTGATCCAAATTCGCGATTTTTTGGAGCTTCTCCATTTGCTCCACTTTGATTTTCTCGACTTCTTCTTTGATCTCCATTATCTGCTTGCTCTTTTCCTGCAAGCCTTCTTTCTGCTTTTCTATTTCCGCAGATTTCTTGTCCAACGAGTCTTCTTTGTTGGCGACCCGTTCCTCGTTGCGGGCGATTTGCCTCACCCTCTCGTTCTCATCCGCTTTGGCGTCTTCCAAAATCTTCACCGCCTTGTTCTGCGCTTCCAAAACCGTTTCCGCCGCCTTGTCCTTGGCATCGGAAAATATCTTGCCCACCTTGGCCTCGGCGCTCTCCACTTGCTTTTTGGCAAAAAACTGTCTGCCAAAATAACCTATCGCCCCTCCCGCAAGAGCCACAAGGCTAAAACCTAAAATGTTTATATCCATTTTTTTCTCCTAAATCCAGTCAGAAAAGATTTTTAAGTCTGCGAAAAATATGCAAGAACCCGATTAAGACGTTTTTTCACAAGAAAAAACCGACCCGCTTCTTCCGAGAGCCTTCAAAAAATTTTGTTTTGAAATCAAGTCAGTTTGTGAAAAATACCTAAATTTTGAGAAAGAAATCGGCATATTTTTATCATTTTCTACAATATAACGCATCCGTCAAGTCCAACCAACCGAAAAAATTAAATTACTTACTTAAATACGATTTAATACTACCAGAAGGCCGCGCGGTTGTCAAAAATAGCTGAATGAATGTTTTTTTACCCGGAGTAGCATGGCTTCAGCCTGCGCCGCTGTCCAATGCAGAAAGAACAAATGAACGTTGTAATGTGTTTACAACTTGAAATAACAACACAGGCCAAACCCGGCTTCTAATTCTTCCTCAACGCTTCAATCGGACTCAATTGCGCCGCTTCCTTTGCCGGATACCAGCCGAAAACCACGCCGAACATCGCCGCCACCAAGAAAGAAATCAAAATGGTTTCCCAAGAAATCACAAACGGCCAATCCATCCCCATATAAGTGGTAATGACCCCTGAAATCAGAAAAGAGCAAGAAACGCCGATTATAATCCCAATGAGTCCGCCCAAAAGCGAAATCGCCACCGCCTCCATCACGAATTGGCTCATGATATCCTTGTAGCGCGCGCCCACCGCCTTGCGAAGTCCGATCTCCCTGGTTCTTTCCGCCACAATGACCAGCATAATATTCATAATACCGACGCCACCGACAAAAAGCGAGATGGCGGCCAGCAGCCCCAGCAGAATCGAAATGGCGGTTGTGATGGAGTTGACCGTCTTCATCGCCTCGTCCATCGTAAAAACTTCAAAATCGTCATTCTTGGGATCATCTATTTTGTGCCGTTCGCGCATCAGGCTCGCGATTTCATACTCGGCCTGCGCGAGATATTTTTTATCTTTCAACTTAATTCCTATCTCCTGAATATGGTCCACTCCCTGCAAGATTTTCTGCGAAGTCCGCACCGGCACCATCAGAAGTTCGTCCATACTGAAAGTCATTATTGCCCCTCTTTCTTTCAGTACCCCGATAACCTTGAAATTCTTGTTTTTTATTTTTATGTCTTTCCCGACCGGGTCATTGTCCCCGAAAAACTTCTTGGCTATCTCCGAGCCGATTACAACCACCTGCGCCGCGCTCTCGTTTTCCTCCTGCGTATAAAATCTCCCTTTCTCCACTATCGTCATAGCGTCAATATCGCGGTAAGAAGCATCTGACGCAATAATCATAGTTTGTTTCTCCTCCCCGCCGTATGTCGCCAGCTCCATGCCCGACGAATAACCCGAGACCGCCGCCACATAAGGAAATCGGTCTTTGTCGCGAATCGCCTCGGCATCCGACTCCTTGAGCGTGGTAATCACCACACCCTGCACCATTGAACGCGAGCTGCTGGCAGCGTCCGAACCGGGAATTTTTATTTGCACCGACATCACATCCGATCCGAAAGAATTAAGCTGATCCATAATAAGCGCCTTAAGCCCCTGCCCCACCGACACGATCATAATCACCGCCGCCACGCCAATCACAATCCCAAGCACGGAAAGCCCCGTCCGCGTCTTATTGGAAGTAAGCCCGGCAAGAGCCAGCTTGATGGTTTTGATAAATTTGGGAGAATTTATTGACATAAAATATATGGTGAGATAGTATGGGTAAAAAGGTTAAGAAAGGACAAGGGGGTGAAAACGCGACGAAAGCGGAAATGAAACAAAGGAAAGAGAAAAGAAGAGAGAAGAGAGAAAATGCGAAAAAGACAAAATAAAGGAAGTTCAAGAAAAAGTTACAAGAGCATGGCATTTGCCATTTCTTTTTTTGTTTAAAAATAAACACACACTTCGCTTGCCCCGTAATTTTATTTGTCATTGCGAGGAGCCGGTACTCCGGCGACGTGGCAATCCCTCGACTGCACAGCAAAGACATAAAACTACGGTCTTGCGATTTTTCCCACGGGATTGCCGCGTCGGAGTACCTCCTCGCAATGACATGTTTCACTATATATAAATTTCAAAATAATTAAGACTTACGCATTTCAAATTTTCTCAATCTTTAATGCTTTCTTTTTCGCGATAGAACCAACATTTTGTCATTCCGGTAGGAATCCCTTGATTATTTTGTTTAACTGTATACAAGGGGTCTTTACAAAGATGACAAAAGGAATGTATCAATGCGGGAATTATAAAAAGGTGATTTTATATGGTTTAATCGCGTAATGTCCTGATAATAAATCGCAAATCATTTCTATTCATACCTCAGCGATTCAATCGCGTTCAGTCCGGCTGCCTTATATGCGGGATAAATTCCAAAAAGAAGTCCGATGGCCGTCGAGACGCCCACCGCAAGCAGGACCGAATTCAAAGACACAATCAAATCCCAGCGATAGCCGTAGGCTGTAGCGGCAGCCGCCACGACGTAGGAAAAGATAGTCCCTCCGACAATTCCTATCACGCCGCCGACAAAAGTTATCATCACCGCCTCAACCAGAAACTGCGCGACGATGTCCTTGCGCTTCGCGCCTAACGCCTTGCGAAGTCCGACTTCCCGCGTCCGCTCCGTGACCGACACCAGCATAATATTCATGATCCCGACACCGCCCACCAAAAGCGAGATGGCTGCAATCGCGCCCAGAAAAATACTGATTGCCCCCGTAACCGTGCCAATAATATCCAGCGCCTGGCTCATACTGCGCACCGCAAAGTCGTTGCCCATTCCCGCTTTGAGATTGTGTGAATTGCGCAACAGGGACTCCATCTCACCCATCGCTTGATTGATATTTTTTTCATCGTCTATCTTGGCGCGCAAAAGAGATATGTAATCAATCCCGAGCAGGATTTTTTGCGCGGTGCGCACCGGAACATAAATCTGCTGATCCTGACTGGAAATCAAAGACGACCCTTTCTTGGTCAGCACTCCCACCACCGTAAAACTTTCCTGCCCGATTTTGATTTTCTTTCCCAAAGGATTCTCGTCTTCAAACAAGTCTTTCGCAATTTCGCTCCCCAAAACCGCATTTCTCTCCACCGTGCCGTCCTCGTCTTCCACAAGAAATCTTCCCTCTGCGATTTTGGAATTCTCCACTTCCATAAAATCCGAAGTAACGCCGGAGAAGTCGACGTTCTTCGCTTTGTCGCGATAGCTGACTTTCATATTGCCATTGGCATAAGGCGTCACCGCCGTCACGTGCTCGATTTTCTTAATTCCCTCGGCATCGTCATAAGTCAGCGTCGTGATCACCACGCCGAAAACCGATGCCGGCGGACCGTCTTCCTCGCTCGCTCCCGGCGTCACCCCGACCATATTGCCCCCGAAAACTTCCAGCTGAGAAAAAACATAGCTCTGCGCGCCCGCGCCAATCGCCATAATGGAAATCACCGACCCCACGCCGATAATCATTCCCAGCATCGTCAAAAAAGACCGCCGCTTATTGGCGACAATGTTTTTCCAGGCAAAATTGACGGTAAATTTGGTGTTCATAAACAACTGATAACTTGTAAGGCACACATATTGTCATTGCGCAAAATCGGTGCTCCGATGACGCCTAAAAATTTATTTGTTATAATCCCCGTTTGCCGCCAAACGACGATTTTCTATCGCCACATCCTCAAAGATAAGCCCGTCTTTGATGCGCAAGGCGCGGCGCGCGCACTCCGCCGTCTGCTGCTCGTGCGTTACCATTACAATCGTTGCCCCTTCCTCATTAAGATCCTGCAAAATCTCCATAATCTCCCGCCCTGACTTGCTGTCCAAATTCCCCGTCGGCTCGTCTGCCAAAATGAGTTTGGGATCGTTAATGAGCGCGCGCACGATCGCCACCCGCTGCTGTTCCCCTCCGGAAAGCTTGTTGGGACTGTAATCAAGACGATGCGCCAATCCCACTTTTTCCAAAAGAACCTTCGCCTTGCGAGCGGCCTCTTTCATATCGCCGTTATCCAAATAAGTCGCCGGCAAAAGCACGTTGTCCAGCACCGTCGTCCTTTCCAAAAGATTATAAGACTGAAAAATAAAACCTATCCGCTCGCTGCGAAATTCCGCCAGCTTGTCATCGTCAAGTTCCCCCGTATCCAGCCCGTCAAAAAAATACTTGCCGGAAGTAGGCTTGTCCAAAAGCCCGAGAATGTTCATCAGCGTCGATTTTCCCGACCCACTCGAACCCATAATCGCCACAAACTCGCCCTCTTGAATTTCAAAAGAGACCCCTTTGACGATCTGCGTCACAAGCCCGCCGTTCTCAAACGACTTCGTGACATTTTCAACTTTTATAAGACTTGACATGGTTTGTTTTTCTAATTTATATAAAAGCCGGGGCTTGTGCCTTTTAACATGCATTGCGAGGAACCGGTACTCCGGGCGACGTGGCACAATCCCGATACCGAAACTTAACTGACCCTATTTTTTGTCACCTCGAGGGAGTACTCGACTGAGAGATCTGAGAAATGCACGAAGCTGTGCCAATGTTATTTTTACAGTAAGGTTATATTTGCATAGTATTATTCACAGATTTCTCAATCGGAGTACCTCATTTCGAAATGACAAATACTTTGCGAGGAAGTCCGACAAATAAAAATGGAAAAAATTATATCGAATCAAACTGAATTTGTCATCTCGAAGGAGTACTCGACTGAGAGATCTGGGAAATGCACGAAGCTGTGCTGATGTTATTTTTACAGTAAGATTATATTTGCATAGTATTATTCCTAGATTTCTCAATCGGAGTAC
>JBAXYM010000013.1:0-35417 GCA_041670805.1 Patescibacteria group bacterium | reverse complement strand
TGGGAAATGCACGAAGCTGTGCTGATGTTATTTTTACAGTAAGATTATATTTGCATAGTATTATTCCTAGATTTCTCAATCGGAGTACCTCATTTCGAAATGACAAATATTGATTGTTTTTTTAATGGGGGCATTGCGAGAAAGTCGGTACTCCGGCGACGACAAACCAACTTGTACATTTTTGTTGCTAAAGAGAGCTTCCCGACTCGGTCCGTAGGAACCGACTATTTGTTCTCTTCATTCAGAAATGTCACAACTTCCTGTCCTTCATTCAGTCCCTTTGTAATCTCATACTCAGAATCCCCTTTCAGTCCGGTTTCCACCTGAATTTCTTTGACCTCGTTGTTGACTACCGTCTGCACATATTTATATCCGTCTTTTTCTTTGAGAGCTTGAAACGGGATATTCAATACGCCTTCTTTTTTCGCCGTCAAAATGTCCAGATTGGCAGTCATACCCGGCTTGACCACGTTGCCATCACCGGTAAATAAAGTTGTGACTTTGTAATAGATAACACCGGAGACCACCGTTTCCGCCGGATCAATCTTGCTGATTTCGCCGGTAAACTTTTCATCGGACCCCAGCGCATCGAAAGTGATGTCCACAGTGTCGCCGATTTTGAGTTTGGAAATTTCAACTTCTGAAATATTGGCCTTGATCTCAAAACCCTCCGGCACAATGATTGAAGCAAACGGCTCGGACATGGAGGCGATTTCCCCGACTTTACCGTTTAACGCCGTCACAACTCCATCGTGCGGCGCAGTCAGCACCATATCGTTCAGCTGATTCTGTATGAGATCCGCGCTGGCTCGCGCCTGTTCCACCTGAGCTTGCGCAGCCAAAATCTTGGAAGACTCCGCCTTGGCGCTCACCTGGCTCAAACTGTCCTTCGCCTGTTTTAAGTCGCCCTCACTGGAATAGACTGCGTTCTGGGCACTGTTGATCCTCGAACTGGCAGTGGATTTGGCCGAAGACAAATTACTTTCTGCAACCAAAAGAGCGCTCTTTGCGGAATTTACCGCCGACTCCGCGTTTGTCTCGCTGTTTTGGTTGGCGACTTTCTGGCTCGCAATCGCCTGTTTCTTGGCTGTCAAAGCCGCAATCGTATTGTTAATACCGGTTCTGCCGCCGGAAATATCCGCTTTAAGCGCGTCCAACTTAGGCTGCGTAAGCTGGGAAGAAATAACGGTCGCCTGCAAAACCGCATAAGTGTCGGAAAGAGCGATGCGTGTTTTTTCCAAAGCATCTTGGGTCTTGGTGATCGCCGCATCAACGTTGGACTCCGTCCGATTGGACACGACGCTGTTTTTGAAATTCAAAGCGGCATTGTATGAAGCAACCGCATTCGTTTCGCTCGTTTTGGAGGTACCGACAGTCTGAGAATTCAGAACCCCCAAAGTATTTTTTGCGTCTTCGTTTTCCAAAACCGTCTCGTTGGTGTTGAGCGCATCATCGCAGCTTGCCAAGGCGGATGTCACCCCATCCCAAGCAGCCTCATAGGCATTGCCAAGACTGTTTGCGTTTGAAGTCTTAACGTCAGCCAAACCGGCATTGGCATTATTGATTGAAACATTGGCGCTTGCCACGGAAGACTCCGCGCCGGCGACTTCTTTCTGCGTTGAAGTAAAGGTATCCGCCAGATTTTGCTTGGCACTCGTAAGCGCAATTTCGGCATTCTCTACCGCCGTCGCCGCCACTTTCACCTGCTCATTGGTAGAACCCTGAAGCACTGTCTGCAAATCGGCCTGCGCCACAGTCAGCGCCGCTTGAGACTGCAAAAACTGCGAATCCAATTTCGCCGTGTCCAGTTTCGCCAGAATGTCACCTTCTTTCACAGTATCCCCCACTTTGACATTCACTTCTTTGATCCTCTCAGCGCTCATAAATTCGAGGTCTATCTTGCTCGCCGCCTCCACCGCGCCTGTCGCCGAAACCGTCTGCACCACGTCCCCCTGTTCCACTTTGACACCGGTATAGCTGAGTGGCTTCTTTTTGGTCATATTGTATCCGACATACGCCGCAATCAAAAGAATCACGACGATGATAATTGCCATTGTTCTCTTTCTCATATTTGTAGGCTATTTATTTTTATTATTTTTTATAACCGCATTGATATCTTTTAATTTATCCGTCAAATGGGAAGCGAATTTCTCCAGCCCCGCCGTTTTGGAAAAAATTAAAATATTTTCGTCCATACTGAAAACCAAAAATTTCTCCCCTTTCTCCAATTTCATCGTCTTGCGCGCCTCCGCCGGCACCACAACCTGCCCCTTCTCTCCCAAGGTGGCCATACCGTAAAACGACTTATTCAAGTTTGTCATCTTCATAATATTCCAGTTAAAGTCTTACAAGTAGGAAATGTAAGATTACGGGTTTATTGTAGCAAAAAAATAGGCAAGTGTCAATCATCGTCTAATCGCCGTCTAATTCGTGTCTAATCCGTCCAGTTTCGGCCTGTCTGCGTATTAAATGGCTTATTTTAGACAAATTGAAAGGTAAAAACAATCTTTATTTGTCATTCCGGAATTTCGGTACTACGAAATATCCGAAATCCCGCAGCTATGCAAGACAAGTATGGACTATGAATTTCGGTTCACATCAGAAATGATGTGAACCACGCGGGACAAAACGTTCTTGCGTGGCATTTCACACCATTTCTGGTGTGGTCCGGATACAAAGCTGGATTTCTGTTGCGCAAATTCCGGGATGACAACTTTTAGAAAGCAATGGGTAGAGATGGTGTAAATGCCTCGCAAAAAACGGGTCATATGCAATGTATGGTTCCGGTCACAGCCCTGACATATTCGATGTATTTTGAATTTTTGAATTATGGACCACACCAGAAATGGTGTGAACAACGCAGGACAGAACATTTTTGCGTAGCATTTCACACCATTTCCGGTGTGGTCCGAATATCGAGAATGCCAAATGCCGAGTAAGATCCGGGATAAGAATAAATTCTACGGCATTTTCAAGGACAAATCGATAGAAATGGTCCGAATATCGGAACGCAAACAAACAAAAAAACACATCCCTGAAATGCGTTTAGGTTTAAGTCAAACTTAATTCTCAAAAAAATGTTAACAGGAAATAATTTGTAATGCGTTTTTTTACATGACAGGCGTTGCCCGTTTGAACAAACTATTTCCTGTAAATTTTTAATAATCTTTCATAGCTGCAATAATTTGGTCAGCTTTTCTGCCCTCCATTTCAATCCAAGCTTGCACGAGTAGTGGTTTCTGCCCTTTAGTCTTCTCTGCGTTACTAGGAATTGGACAACCGCACAACTCCCGGCTTTTTGCAAATTTTAATTCTCCCAAAGTTGGGACCATAGCACTAGGATACATTTAGTAACACTCCTTTTACTTTTAAATTTATCTCTTCGATATCCATCTTCCTATCTTTGCTCTTCCAATCAAAAATAGGGGGGGTATAGAATGAAATTTCCAAGAGCTAAATTACACCCACACCTTATCATATAATCCCCTCCTTGTCAAACCCCTATTTTTGCTGTATATTAAAAGTAAAGTTACACACAATAAAATCATAAAAATATGGCAGATATAAGAAAGCCGGCGTATACGGGGCGTCCCGAGCCGCAAAAAGTCGCCCAACGGTTTATGCTCATAACGGTTTTGCTTCTCGTCTTGGGATTTGTCCGCGCCGGAATTGACAATAAATGGTTTGATGCGATTTTCAAATTTATAAATTCCTAAAGCAGCCGATTCAAAAAAACAAGCGGATTTTTTACCGCCTGTTTTTTGTTGCGGAATGTGAAGGCGGAACAGATGACACGGAGTAGCATGGCTTTAGCCTGCGCTGTTATCCAATGCGAGAAGAACAAGCGTATGCGAATATTTTTGCGGCTTGGGACAGCGGCGCAGGCTAAAGCCTGCTACTCCACCTTGCTATTCCACCTTACTGCTCCACCATCTATTACGCAACAAAGACGCATCACACAAGATGCGTCTTTGCAAATCGGCTATTTCTTTTCGTTTCCGTCTTCGTCTTCGTCTTTATCGTCCTTCACTTCCTCATACTCCCCTTCCACCGGACCGTCTTTCTTATCTTCCGCGCCCGTTGCGCCCGTCGCCGCGTCGGCTTGTTGCGCTTGTTGGTACATGTCCATGCCGACCTTCTGCGCGGCAGTCGAAAGCTCATCGCTCGCCTTCTTGATCGCCTCAAAGTCCTCGCCGTCTTTCACCTTGTCGAGAGCCGCGATTTTTTCTTCCAGATTTTTCTTATCCTCCTCCTTCATTTTATCCCCCGATTCACGGATGAGTTTCTCGGTAGTATAGACGAGAGTTGCGGCATTGTTTTTCACTTCAATTTGTTCTTTCTTCTTCTTGTCTTCGTCGGCGTGCAGCTCGGCGTCCTTGGTCATCTTCTCGATTTCCGCATCGGTAAGTCCCGACGATGCCTCGATGCGAATAGACTGTTCTTTGCCGGTCGCCTTGTCCTTGGCCTTCACATTGAGAATACCGTTGGCGTCGACATCGAAAGTAACTTCGACTTGCGGAACGCCCCGCGGTGCCGGCGGCAAACCTTCCAAGACGAATCTTCCCAGCGACTTGTTATCCGCGGACATTTCCCGCTCGCCCTGCAAAATATTTATTTCCACCGACGGCTGATTGTCGATTGCCGTCGAAAAAATCTGCGCCTTCTGCGTCGGGATGGTTGTATTCTTCGTAATCAACTTGGTTGACACGCCTCCCATAGTTTCAATACCGAGAGACAAAGGAATGACGTCGAGCAGCAGCACGTCTTTCACATCTCCTTGCATCACTCCACCCTGAATGGCGGCGCCCACAGCGACCACTTCGTCCGGATTGATATCACGATTCGGCTCCTTGCCGAAAAATTTCTTTACCGCTTCCTGCACGGCCGGCATACGCGTCATTCCTCCCACCAGCACGACTTCATTGATATCGCTGTTTGAAAATTTGGCATCCGCCAAAGCTTTCTTGCAAGGCTCCATTGTGCGCGTGATAAGATCGTCCACCAATTCTTCCAATTTGGCGCGCGTCAACTTCATCGTGAGATGTTTCGGTCCGGCTGCATCCACTGTGATAAACGGCTGGTTGATTTCAGTCTCCAAAGAAGACGAAAGCTCATGCTTGGCTTTTTCCGCCGCCTCCTTGAGACGCTGGAGCGCCATCTGGTCTTTGCTCAAATCCACGCCCTGATCTTTTCTGAATTCGTCAACTATCCAATTGATAATTCTCTGGTCAAAGTCGTCCCCTCCGAGGTGAGTGTCTCCGTTGGTCGCTTTCACTTCAATCGTATCGTCCCCGACTTCCAACACGGACACATCAAAAGTCCCTCCTCCCAAATCGTAAACAACTATCTTTTCCTCTTTCTTTTTGTTGAATCCGTAAGCCAGCGCGGCTGCGGTCGGTTCGTTGATAATCCGTTTGACATCCAAGCCCGCGATCTTGCCCGCATCCTTGGTCGCCTGGCGTTGCGCGTCGTTGAAATACGCCGGCACGGTAATGACCGCCTCGGTAATTTTCTCACCCAACTTCTCTTCCGCATCCGCCTTGAGTTTCTGCAAAATCATCGCCGAGACTTCCTGCGGCGTGTATTCTTTGTCGCCCATCTTGACCTTCACTCCTTCGCCGGACTTGATAATTTCGTAAGGAAGCATAGCTTTGTCGCGTTTCACTTCTTCGTCCTCAAAACTGCGGCCGATGAGCCTCTTCACGGAATAAATCGTATTTTGCGGATTGGTAACCGCCTGCCTTTTGGCAATGACCCCCACCAATCTCTCGCCGGACTTGCTGACCGCCACAATAGAGGGGGTTGTCCTGTTGCCCTCTTTGTTTTCCAAAACTCTCGGCTCCCCCGCCTCGACAATAGCCATGGCGGAATTCGTAGTTCCGAGATCGATGCCTAATATTTTTGCCATATTACCGTTCTCCTTTCTTATTTTTTAATTATTGCTTTGTAATTATTTTTAAATTTTGCGCCACACGCGATAGATAGTTCCGACCATACACCCAAATATATAGACAGTCCCCCTGACATACAAAATTTCTTCTTATTGAATCCGGATCACACCAGAGATGGTGTGAAATATGGGATAAAACGTTTTTGCGCAACATTCACACCATTTCCGGTGTGGTCCAAATACAAAAAGCATTTGGGTTGCAGATGGAATTAAATTAATTCAACGCCATTCAAATCGTTAACCTTAACCATAAACCGACTGCTACTTTTTCTCCGAAACCTCTTCTGTTTCTTCGTCGTCTTCCGCTCCGCAACCGCCGCAACAATGGCAACAACCGCCGCAGCCGACAATTTCATCTTCCGAGATTTCCACCATATCCACGCCGCAGCAAACCGGAACTTTCGCCTCGTCGGTTTCTTCAATGCTTCCGCATCCTTTTGCACATTGGTATAATTTTGACATAATTTTATGTTAGTTTGTAATTGATTATTTAAATGTAAATAAATCCGCCATAATTATTTCGCCACTTTCACTTTCGCCGCCCGTATCACCTTATCGCCCATTTTGTATCCCCTTTGCACTTCTTCAATCACCGTGCCCGATTCCGATTCCGATTCCTCCTCGCCTACCGCTTCAAAAATATTCGGATCAAATTTTTCTCCCAGCGTCTTTATCTCGCTCACCCCCGTTTCTTTCAGAAAATTCTCGAACATTCCCTTGATGCAAATGACACCTTTCGCCCAGTCGGAATCCTTGAGCTCCTCCGGCAGATGTTTGGTAGCCAGCGCGAAACTGTCCACTGTCGGCAAGAGCGCGATAATCATATCCTCGTTGGCATAGCGGCGAAAATCACTGAACATCTTTTCTTGGTCTTTTTTGTAATTTACGAAGTCCGCCTTTGCCCGCTGCCAGCCCGCCAAATTTTCTTCCGCCGCTTTTTCCGCGGACTGAATTTGCGCTTCCAGCTCCGAAATCTTCCTGTCTTTAATCTCCTCGGTTTCTTCTTCTATCTTTTTATCTTTAGGATTTTTCATAGATTAAGATCTTACTTCATAAAATATATTTTGTGCCGCGATAACAATCGCAACGACCGCCAGATTTCCTCCCAAAAGCTTTTTGAAATAATCGATGATCGAAACGTTCCTAGAATATTCCATTCGCTTGGGACCGATAATCGCCAAAATCCCTTCTTCCCCGCTCTCCAAGTTGTAACGCGAGACCACCATGCTGCATTCGTCGGCGGAACCGATTGGCCCTTCTTTGCCGATAAATATTTCCGAGCCGGTGCCGCCCTTGAGGCTCTTCCAGAGATCTTCCACGTTCTCGTCCAGATAGTCAAGCACTTCCGCCATTTTACAAACGCTGTCCAAATTGTTGAATTCCGGTTTGGAAAGCAGCTTTTGCGTCCCCGATTTGTAGAAATCTTCGGAATCAATAAGTCCGCTGAGAGCGAGACTGTCCGACATCGCGGAAAGCATTTTCGCCGTCTGCCGCGCCAGCATTTTATTTTGCGCCTTGAGCTTCAGGACCTCCACTTGCAGCGCCTTCTGCTCGCGCAGACTGAGCGGACGTTCTTCCATCAGCTTGTCCACAAAATAACGAAAGCCGCTGTCGGTAGGAATTCTGCCCGCCGAAGTGTGCGGCTGGTACAGATAGCCTTCCTCTTCCAGCGAAAGCATCTCCGCACGCAGCGTCGCCGAACTCAAATCGAAGTCGTACCTTTCCGCCAACAGCGCGGAACTCACCGGCAGCGCGCTCTCAATGTATTCCCGCACGATCGCGCCCAAAATTATTTCTTGCCTATCGGTCATAAAAAGATGTTTATTCTTCATTGGCACTTGCCCCTTTAGAGTGCTAACTCAATTATATAAGTTTTAAAAATGAAGTCAAGACTGACTGAACCTGACCCACCTGCGCCTCCTGACGCTTATCTATTGCTTTCTAAAAAACTGTCATCCCGGAATTTGCGTAGCAAATATCCGGGATCCCGTTACCAAGCCAGTGGAAATATAATACAATGCTTGTCTTGCATAGCTGCGGGATTCCGGATATTTCGGAGTACCGAAATTCCAGAATGACAAATAAAGAAAGTTTCCTTAATTTGTCATCTCAAAGGAGTGCTCGACTGAGAGATCTGAGAAATGCACAAAAACTTTGTTGGTATTGTTTTTATAGTAAGATTATATTTGCATAGTATTATTCCTAGATTTCTCAATCGGAGTACCTCATTTCGGGATGACAAATTAAACACGTAAGACAAAAGCCTTCCTACAGTCCGCAATCATTTCCATTTGTCATTTCCAACTTAAAAAGCTATAATCAAATAAAGTTCCCGCAAAATAAAAATCATAAAAATAAATATGATCAAGGAAATAAAAAACGGCGAGATTACTTGGGTCAGTATCATCAACCCCAGCAAAAGCGCGGTGCATTTTCTGAAAGAGCGCTACCACATCGCGCCGAACGTCCTCAAAGATTTCATCCCCACTGTCAAACGCCCCAAAGTGGAAGATTACGGCAACTATCTTTTTGTCGTTATCCACTTCCCCATCTTCAATCCCGAAGCTCGCACCACATCTTCCACCGAGCTCGACATTATTCTTTTTCGCAACACCCTGATTACCAGCCACTACAGCTACCTGCCGGAACTGAAAAAAGTTTTCGACAAATGCGAAAAAGACTTGGAGGTAAGAAATTATTATATGCAGAAAGACGCGGTCTGTATGCTCTATCTCATATTGGACAAGCTCATCGACACCCGCATGCCGATGCTTGACCACATCGACGACCACATCGACGGAATCGAGGCGAAAATGTTCACCGGCGACGAAAGGAAACTCCTGCAAGAAATCGCCTTCGTCAAACACGACATCATCGGCTTCCGCAAATCTCTGAAACCGCAGCGCACCGTATTGGAAAGCTTATCCCACTTCACCCCCAAAATTTCCCCCAATGACTACCGGCGCGAAATTACCGAAGTCATCGGCTCGAATATCAAGGTCTGGAACACGCTGGAAAACCACAAAGAAATGATCGAGGCGCTGGAGCAGACCAACGAGTCCATCTTCTCTCACCGCCTCAACGACACCATGAAAATCCTGACCGCCTTTTCCGTTATGGTTCTCCCGCTCACCCTGATCGCCAGCATCTTCGGAATGAACACTACCGTGGGGATGCCTTTTATGGAAGAAGAATATGGGTTTGAAATGATTCTTCTTGTAATGTCGGGTGTCAGCCTTTTCTCTTTTCTTTTTTTCAAGTACAAGAAATGGCTGTGAAATTGTTTTTGCAATGTGCGCACGTAGCAAACCGGATTAAGTTCCGGTTTTTTTGTTGGCAAGAGACACTATATGAAACGGAGTAGCATGGTTTTAGCCTGCGCGGTTGTCCCAAGCCGAACATTCGCATGCATTCGTTTTTTCCCGCGTTGGACAACCGCGCAGGCTAAAGCCATGCTACTCCGCAACGTCCTTCTTTTTTCATTTGTTACGTGACTATGTTACGTGACTATTTACATTTTTTGTTTATGTGCTATATTGAAGTGCACAAAAAGAACACAAGAGCAAAGAGAAACATAATAGCTTTTTGCTGAAGGTTCACTTCTCGAGATTTCCCAAAATATATCCGAGAATGGAACTTTACGGGGAGAAATAGTAGAGAGTTGGCTCTTCCTCTCTCGACCTCTTTCTCCCCCACTCAATTATTTGAAGAACATTCAGCCCCCATCAAGGCTCTTTTTTTGCTCAAAAATCAGAAATCCTTTACAAAAATCTTTTTTTCAATGATACTGGATTCTGCAAGCGGAGTCTCTCTGAATTGGATTACAAACAAATATAGATCATTTCCGCTTGCAAACATTTTTTATAAAAAACAAAAGACGCAAGATAGTCTGTTTTTATTTACCAAAAATCAAAATTATGCGATAATTCAGAAAGTTAATTCTTAGCGAAAAATTATGGCGCTGCGCATATACAACACCCTTACCAAACAAATCGAGGAATTCAAGCCGATTGACGACAAAGAGGTCACAATGTACAGTTGCGGGCCGACTGTTTATGATTATGTCCATATCGGCAATTTGCGCACTTTTATGATGGCGGACTTCCTGCGCCGCACTTTGATGTTCGCGGGATACAATGTAAAGCATATCAAAAATATCACCGACGTCGGACACCTGACGCAAGATGATATCGATGCCGGCGAGGACAAAATGATAAAAGCCTCCAAGAGAGAAAACAAAAGTCCTTACGACATAGCCGGATTTTACGAGGAAGCTTTTCACAAAGACGAAGACAAACTCCATATCCTCCCCGCAAGCAAGTTCACCCGCGCGACGGAATACATTCCGCAAATGATAGAGCTTATTCAGAGGTTGTTTGAAAACGGATACGCTTACGAGTCGAACGGCTCGGTTTATTACGACATCGACAAATTCGCAGACTATGGAAAGCTTTCCGGCAACGCGCTGGAAAATCTCAAAATCGGCGCGCGCCTTGAGGTCAATCCCGACAAGAAAAATCCTTACGACCTTGCGCTTTGGCTCAAGGCGGGCGAAGAACACCTGATGAAATGGGATTCTCCCTGGAGCGTCGGCTATCCCGGCTGGCACATAGAATGCTCGGCAATGAGTATTTCCAACTTGGGCGAGACGCTCGATTTTCATACCGGCGGCGAGGACAATATCTTTCCCCATCACGAAAACGAGATCGCTCAAAGCGAAGGCGCGACCGGAAAGAAATTTGTAAACTATTGGGTGCATGCCCGCTTCCTGCTGGTGAACGGCGAGAAGATGAGCAAATCCAAGGGCAATTTTTACACGCTTAAAGATTTGGAAGGCATGGCAAGCAATCCCCTCGCCTATCGCTACCTCTGTCTCACCGCCCATTTCCAAACGCAGATGAATTTCACCGAACAGAGTTTGAAGGATAGTGAAAATGCTCTGGATAAATTATTCGCTTTCGTTGGCTCCGTTGATTCTCTGAAAACGGGAAAGGTGCTCGGTGAGTACACGAAGAAATTTCAAGCCGCCCTTGAGGACAATCTTGACACGCCGCGCGCCATCGCCATCGTTTGGGAAATGATAAAAAATAAAGACCTTGCCGATGCCGACAAAAAAGCGACGCTGCTGAAGTTTGATGAAGTCTTGGGATTCGGACTGACGGATATTTCCGCGACCAAAACCGAAACGCTGACAATGGAAATTACCTCTCCCGAAAATTACAGCGTAAAAATCCAAAACGCCACCGGCAATGAGACGCCAAAAGACATATTAAATCTCATCAGAGAAAGAGAAACGGCTCGCATCGCCAAAGACTTCGCCGCCTCCGACCGCTTGCGCGACGAACTTAGAGAAAAAGGCTATGGCATCAGCGATACCCCGGGAGGCATCGAAATTACCACAATAAAATAGGCTCGCAAGAGCCTGTTTTTTTACCGGCATAAAATAACAGAAGGCTACGCGAATATTATGCGGAGTAGCAGGCTTCAGCCTGCGCGGCTATCCCGAGCCGCAAAACCCGTCACATACATATTTTCCAACAGCTCATAATCAAGATAACTTTATCAACATTTCATCCCCAACCTCCGCTCTTTTAAGAGATGCCTTTCGATGTTATACTTCTCCCATACGCATTTTAACCAAAAAATCATATATGGAAACGCAAAAAAACACCGAATTCAACAGCGCCGACCGAATGCCGCCACAGAATGTGGAAGCGGAAATGTCCGTACTGGGATCTCTTATGATCGACGAAAACGCCATCATCAAAGTCGCCGACTTCATCACGCCGGAAGATTTTTACAAGGACGCGCACAACAAGATTTTTGAAGCAATGCTTTATCTCTACGAAAAGCACGAACCGATTGACATTCTCAGTCTCTCCAACCGCCTCAAAGAAGCCGACCATTTGGAAAGAATCGGCGGACACGGCTATCTGGCGTCGCTTGCCAATTCCGTCCCTACCGCCGCCAACGTCGTCCATTACGCCAAGATCGTGGAGAAAAAAGCGATATTGCGCAAGTTAATCGACAACGCTTCGCAAATCATCGGCAACGCTTATGACGAGAAAAACGAAGTGGACGAGGTGCTGGATCAGGCTGAACAAAAAATATTTTCCGTCTCCCAGAAACATGTCCGCCAAGATTTTACTCCCGTCAAACCGATGCTGGAAGAAGCTTTCGACCGCCTCGACGAACTGAATAAAAATAAAGGTAAATTGCGCGGCGTACCGACGGGATTTCGCGAGCTGGACGATTTGCTCTCGGGATTGCAGGAATCCAATCTTATCATCTTGGGTGCGCGCCCCAGTATGGGTAAATCATCACTCGCGATGGACATAGCCCGCCAAGCCGCCGTCAAACATAAAGTCCCGGTCGGCATCTTCTCTCTGGAAATGTCCAAAGGCGAGGTCATCGACAGGCTTATCTGTTCGCAGGCGCGTGTCGACTTATGGAAAATGCGTACCGGCAAACTTTCCTCGAGCGGAGAAAACGACGACTTCTCGCGCATTGGTCACGCAATCGGCACCCTTTCCGAAGCGCCGCTCTTCATTGACGACACTGCAGGGCTCAACGTAATGGAGATGCGCACAATGGCCCGCCGTTTGCAGGCTGAGCACGGGCTGGGGCTCATTATCATCGACTATCTCCAACTCATCGAAGGTCGTGCCAATATCGAAAACCGCGTGCAGGTGGTCAGTGAGATCTCCCGCTCCCTCAAGGGACTTGCGCGCGAACTCCGTATTCCCATTGTCGCCCTCTCCCAGCTCTCGCGTGGCGTCGAATCGCGCGACGATCAAAAACCGAAGCTCTCCGACCTCCGCGAGAGTGGATCCATCGAGCAGGACGCGGACGTGGTAATGTTCATTTACCGCGAAGACCGCGCCAAGAAAAACTCCGAAAAAACCGGCATCGCCAATATTATCATCGCCAAACACCGCAACGGTCCCATCGGCGAAATCGATCTCTATTTCAAACAGGAATACACCAGTTTCCAAGATATGGACGTGCAACGGAGCGAGTAATCCAATGGGCGCAGAACGAACGCATAAATGATATCTCGCGGCTTAGGACAACAGCGCGGGCTAAAAGCCGTGCCACTCCGCGTATTTGCATATAACAAGACAAATAATAGAACCAAATGTCACAACCGAAATCTCTCAAAAACCTTGTCCAAGAATTTTCCAAACTTCCCGGAGTAGGTCCTCGTACCGCCACCCGCTACGCCTTTTTTCTGCTCCGAAAATCACAATCGGAAGCGGAGCTTCTGTCCGACGCCATCCTTGAACTAAAGCGCGAGACAAAAATTTGCAAGAATTGTTTTAACGTGTCCGAGGCGGATCTCTGCGAATTCTGCTCCAACCCCAAGCGCGACCGCTCCATCATATGCATCGTCGAAGAGGCAATCAATATCCCGGTCATCGAGAACACCAAAAAATTCAACGGCCTCTATCACGTCCTCGGAGGCACCATCAAACCCCACGAAGGTTCGGGGCCGGAGAAATTGAATATCGAACAACTGATTGAAAGAATTAAAAAAAGCGAAGTCAAAGAAATCATCATAGCCACCAACCCCAACATCGAAGGCGAAACCACGGCGATGTATCTTCTCAAACGCCTGAAAGAATTCGACCTCAAAATCACCCACCTTGCCCGCGGACTCTCCACCGGCAGCGACCTCGAATATGCCGACGAAATGACCGTTTCGCACGCGTTGGAAGAGAGAAAGGAGTTCGGATAAAGCGGAGTAGCATGGCTTTAGCCTGCGCGGTTATCCAATGCGGGAAAGACAAATACATGCGTCGTTTTTGCGGCTTGGGACGATAGCGCAGGCTAAAGCCATGCTACTCCAAAAATACAAATACAAAAAAGAACTCCCGATGAGTTCTTTTTTTATTATCCTCGCAAATTTATTTCACAATGCTTTCAATCTGCACTTCGGTAAACATCTGCCTATGTCCGTTCTTCACGTTGTGGCGCTTCTTCGGAATGTGCTTCACGATATCAATCTTCTTGGCTCTCCCCTGTTGAAGGATAATAGCCTCGACCTTGGCGCCTTTTATCAGCGGCTCGCCGATTACGGTTTCATTGCCGTCTTCGGAAGCAACGAGCAAAACCTCTTCAAAAGTGATTTTCGTCCCTTCTTCTCCTTCCAATTTCTCAACTCTCAGCTTGTCTTTGGGGGAAATCTTATATTGCTTTCCACCGGTTTTGATGACTGCGATCATATATTTCTTAAATTTAAATTTATTTTAGGCGATTCACACGGGTTTCAGATAACAAAGCTATGTTATCAGAAAAGCGAGATTGTGTCAATAAAGACGGTTGGTTGACTTTCTGTACGGTTAACACCATGAAAAGGTTGATAAGCGGCGTACGCACGGAGCAACTCGCGGAGTAGCATGGCTTTAGCCTGCGCGGTTGTCCTAAGTGAATGGAATAAAATTGTATACGTTCGTTTTTCCCGCATGGGACAGCGGCGCAGGCTAAAGCCATGCTACTCCGTTTGGCAAATTGTTTTTTTGTATCCGGATCACACCAGAAATGGTGTGAACCACGCAGGAAAAAACGTTTTTGCGTAGCATTCACACCATTTCTGGTGTGGTCCATAAATTCAATGCAAAATACACCGGATGTGTCAGAGCTGTCTGCCGTTTAAATATATAGGTCAGGAACTATATACTGTGTATGACCCATAAATAATGAAACACAATGCTTGTCTTGCATAGTTACGGGATTTCGGATATTTCGGAGTACCGAAATTCCGGAATGACAAATAAAAATTGATTTTTTACCTTTCAATTTGGCTAAAATAAGCGATTCAAAGTGCAGGTGGGTCAGGGAGAAAAAGGACCTTAAAGAAACGGACCAAACAAAAACGTTCCATCCTGCACCCCACGCCATCTCTGGCGTAATTCAAATACCGGAACCAAATATCCCGAACTGTGAATTACATATATGCAATAACAATCATTTCGCAAAAGCCAAAAATTTATACTAAGAGGATACAGAAAATTTATATTCTCCAAAATTGTCCATATCAAAAACGTAAACCGTTTTCACGATTTCATTTTTTGAATCAAAAAAATCACCGCCGCAAAAAGCGCTAATAATACGATGAATTTGTAAACTCCCGAAAAGGCAAGCGCCGCCAGTCCGAAAAGCGCGGACAGGGAATAAATAAACAGCACCGCCTCTCTCTCCGACCGCCCTCTGTCCAACAGGGCATAGTGAAAATGACTGCGATCTCCGAGAAACGGCGATTTGCCTTCGCGAATACGCTTGAATATCACCCACAAAGCATCCAAAATCGGAAAGCCCATCACGAGAAAGACCGTGGCGATTTTGCCGCCGGAAAATATTGCCAACACCGCGAGCATAAAACCGAGAAAAAGCGACCCGCTTGAACCCATAAAAATCTTGGCGGGATGAAAATTGAATGCCAAAAAACCGAGCAACGCCCCCGCCAGCGCAATCGCCATAATCGCCAGCGGCGGCTGATTCACCAAATCGCTGATGCTCAAGAAAAACAACGTAAAAGAGGCAATCGCCCCCACTCCACCCGCAAGTCCGTCCAGTCCGTCCAGCCAATTGACCACATTCATAAATCCCGCAATCCACAAGATGGCAAAAGCCGACCCCAAAATCGAAAAGCCCGCGAAAGAAAAATCATCCAATCGGAATTCCCTCCCCCCGAAAGGATTGGCGATATAATCCACACTCAAGCCCGCATAAATTATTACCAGCGCGATAAAAATCTGAAAAGCCAGCTGCTTTTTCCAAGAAAGCTCTCTGACATCATCCCAAAAACCGAAAATAAATATCAGCACCGAGCAGACAATAAGCCCGACTTTAAGACTGTCAAACTCCAGGCTCCCCGACGAAAAAATCGCCACCCAAAAAGCCGCAATAATTCCCAGTCCGCCCAGACGGGAAACCTTGCTATTGTGCTTTTTCCTTCCTCCGACCCCGTCAAACAAATTATATTTTTTGCCGAGCGCTATAAGCACCCGCATAAAAATCAGACTCAAGCAAAGCGAAAGCAAAAAAGGTTTAAGATATAAAATAAGATTTTGCATAAATTAAAAACGTATAAATATGGAGAGGCGTACGCAATATATAATTCCGATTATACGTCAGACAGTAGACAACTTCTGACATGCCCGATATATTTTGAATTATGGACCACACCAGAAATGGTGTGAACCACGCAGGATAAAACGTTCTTGCGTAGCATTCACACCATTTCTGGTGTGGTCCGAATATAAATTGGTGTCTGCTACAAAACCATATTTTGCGTATGACCTTTAACTTTACATCTTACTTACTACAAAATTTAATTCGTTACAAGTTATCCGCTATTCCTTCCTCACCTTCTCCGTCACCCAGAATTCCATATATTTGCCGAAAAGCATTCTGGTCTGCGCGTCGAGCATTGGCAAAGATCCGAGCGGAATGGATACGATGGGAGAAAGTACCCACTGAAAAATCATCATCGACTTTTTCCATCTTGAAGTCCCCTCCGGCGCCGGCGGCAAGAGATAGAGCGACGTGAGCAGCGAAGTAAAGAGTCCGATCGTCGCGAAGGTCATCAGATATCCCAAAACTTTGGGAAGATTGAGCGCAAAAATCGTGCGGTTAAATTCGTCGCCGCCGAACCAAATCGGCAGCCCGCCGAATAGCGCGATTATGATCGGCGACACCCCCCAAGAGATGCGGCCGATGAATTCCTCCCATGACTTGTGGATTTTTTTCTTGAGCGAAATTTTCTTGTCCCGCCAGAGCGCGCGATAGACAATGGGAATATTCTCAATGCCCCATGCCCAGCGCCTTTGCTGCTTGTATTGATTCCATATGGTCTTACGGTAATTCTCCGCCAGTACCGCATCCAGAGAAACCGGCAGATATATCGGCTCGACGCCATAGTCGCCGTGATAGAGAATATAGCATTTCCAATAAATAATCGAATCGTCGGAAATGACATCGCGCGGCCAATAATCGACGTCCACCAGCGTCTTGAAGCTCATCGAGTGGCTGGAAAAAGTGACCATCTTGTCGCGCCGGACGCTCTGCGTGATCTGCCAGAAAGAGGAAGTGACCATAATCACCCGCACCACGCTGTTGGTCTGCCAGATATTATTGTTGTAAAGCGGCAGCGGCTGATAGCTGAATTGCAGCCGCTTGGGATTTATCATAAAGCGATAAGTGAGACACGAAAAATATTTGCTGTGTACACAAGTATCGCTGTCAAAAGTGGAGACGATAACGTTCTCATATTCGATCCCCTTTTCGTCGAGAAACAAGCGCGTCTCCTCCCCCGCCCAGCTGGCATTGGCTCCCTTGACTTTCGCCTCGCCGCCGATGCCGTCCGGGTGAAAAGTCGTGATATAGCCGAAAAATTTATCGCCGTATTTTTCCTCCAACATCCGCGCCCGCTCTTTTGCCTCCTCGCCCGCGCGCTCCTCAAAAGCCATCACCACAATCATCCGGTCTTTGGGGTAATCGGTATCGCAAATAGCCCGCAAAGACGGCTCCAAAATATCCAGTCCCTCCTTATAGGTCGGCAAGATAATGACATGATATATCTCGCGCCAATTTTTCAGCACTGTTTCCTCCTTGGAATTCTCAAGCGTCCGGCATTTATCAAGCCAATCGACCTTGTCCCATATGCGCATCCGCCGATAACCGAGAACCATAAATACGGTGATATAGAAAACTTTTACCAGCCAATAAATATCGAAGATCAAAATATAAATAGCGATGGCGATAGGAAGTTTGAAAGACAAGACAAAACAAACCAGCAGAAACGTCCAAGTGACAATGCCGGGAAGCATCTCCAAGGTCCTTTGTATCTTCTGCTCCTTTTTGTCCGTCGGTTTTGAATTGGGAAAATAGAATCCTGCGGCAGCCATAAATTAAGATTATTGATTTAAAATTTCTTTACCCCGTAGGAAAGAAACAGATTCGCTAACGAAATATCATAACGGGATAAGGGCGTTCCTTACTGAATCAAAAGGACTGTTCTTACTGTTTTTTATGTTTATGCTTTTAATCCTATTATCATAAAGGGATTGCCACGTCGGAGTACCTCCTCGCAGACAGTATCAAATATCTGTCATTTCGAAATGAGGTACTCCGATTGAGAAATCCGGGAATAATACTATGCAAATATAATCTTACTGTAAAAATAACATCGGCACAGCTTCGTGCATTTCTCAGATCTCTCAGTCGAGTACTCCTTCGAGATGACAAAAGATGGAGTTAGTCAAGCTCCGGTATCGGGATTGCCGCGTCGCCCAAAGTACCGGCTCCTCGCAATGGCAAACAGTATCAATCGTGTAAGTCCTATGTATAAAACATCTTCAAAGGGTACCCCTAACATAGCTCATTCTTCCTGCTTCAAGTATAAATCAAATTCTCTCTCTGGCAAAGTTTAGGAAAGTGTCAAAGGAATTTATTTTTCGGTCTATATTAAATTCTATAAAATTCTTCATCAATAGCGCCGAACGAAAGAGCGCCTCGTCGTTCACTTTCAATTTGGGAAGGCAGTCCAGTTTGTCCGCTATCGCCTTTTTGTAATCATCCGTGCCGGAGTCTATCGCCAAAAAACGCAGCAGTTTGATAGCGTCATCATCGACAAAAAGCGCGTCCGGAATTTTTGCCGCGCAGACGGCATCCAGTACCCCTCCCAATGAAAAGCTGAAATAATTTTTTCCCGGCGGCATTTTCTCCGAGCAGAAGACGCACTTGTCCGCTTGCGGCGCGAAACCGGAAAGCGACAGAAAATTCACTTCGAAAAAAAGTATCAGCAGCCAGAATATTTTCTTTTCTGCGGCGGAATTATTATCCAAAAAAACGAGCGAATCGCGCAGCAGCTCGAACACTCTTTCGTCGCGATATCCTTCGATCGTCATCCGATCCGCGATCTCCGCAATCACCGAAGCGGCGAGAATCGAATCGAAAGAACCGCGAAGCGAGAGCAGCGGATCCAGCACGAAACTGTTGGCAACCGTATCCATCTTCTTGCCGCGCACCAAAACGAAATCGGAAAACAAAAAGGGCTCAAGATGCCCCTTGAGTTTCCCTTTCGCCTTGCGCGCGCTCTTGCCCACCGCTTCGACTTTGCCGAAATCTTTGGTAAAGATATGCAAAAGCAAGTTGGCCTCTCCGAAATCGGACCGGCGCAAAATTATTCCCTCTGTCCGATAGGTGCTCATTTTTTGACCACTAGAATTATTTTCTCGCCGTCGACTTCCAGCTCGTCCACACCGTCGAATTCTTCTTTCATAACTTCTTTTTCCGCAGCCAATTCTTTCAGCAAGCACTCGCTTTTGATTTCTTCCGTAAACTTTTCAAACATTTTCCGAAATTTTACCGCGTCTTCCGACAGCTCATATTTTACGTTCACCAAATCATCGCGCAAATATCCGGCGTTTTTTCGCATCGACTGGATCTGCCTGATAATCTCTCTCGATATTCCTTCGATCTCCAAATCTTCCGTAAGCCTGAGATCCAGCGCCACCCGTATCGTACCCTCGGGAGACAGTCCCCAGCCTTCCCTCGCTTCAACCGCGCTCACGATTTTTACTTCTTTAACATTAAGTTCCTCTTTTAAAATTTCGACAAGTTCATCGTTCAACGCCTCAATTCCCTCTTTCTGAATTTCCAAAGTTGCAAGCGGCATTCTCACTTTGAGACGATTCTGCGCGCGCACCGCCAGTCCCAAGGTTACAACATTGCGGACCAGATCCATCTGCTGGCTCAATTCGTCATTTATGCCTTCCACGCTGACTTCCGGGAACGCTTCCAAATGCACGGACTTCCTCTCGCTCAAATTCTTGAAAATCTCTTCCGCCAAAAACGGCATAAAGGGCGCCATCACTTTGGTAAAAGTAACAAGAACATAATGCAAAGTCCCGTAAGCCGCCAACTTATCCCGCATATCATCCGAGGCAAAACGCTTGCGCGACCTTCGCAAATACCAGTTGGAAAGTTTGTCCACAAAATCCCGCAACGGTCGCGATGCTTTGACGAGGTCATAATTTTGCATTTCCTGATCGACTTCCGAAACCAGCAAATTTAGTTCCGACAAAATCCATTTGTCCAGCAAATTCTCCGATTTCTCAAAATTCAAAATCTCCGCTTGCGAAATTTTATTCAATTCAACATTCATCACCAGAAAGGAATAGGTGTTCCACAGCGTCAGCACAAAACGCTTCAAAACCTCATCCACGCCTTTTTCCGAAAAGCGCAAATTCTCCGCCCTTATCACGGGAGAGGTCAGCAAATAATACCGCAAAGCATCCGCGCCATATTTTTCCAACATCAAACGAGGGTCGGGATAATTTTTGAGACTCTTACTCATCTTCTGCCCGTCCTCCGCCAGCACGATTCCGTTCACGATCACATTCTTGAAAGCCGGCTTGTCGAAAAGCGCCGTCGACAAAACCATCAATGTGTAAAACCATCCCCGCGTCTGATCGATTCCTTCGGCGATGAAATCCGCCGGAAAACTCTTCTCGAATTTATCTTCATTCTCAAACGGATAGTGCAGCTGTGCATACGGCATCGACCCCGACTCAAACCAGCAGTCGAACACATCGCCGACGATCTCCATCGGTTTGCCGCATTTCGGACATTTGAATTTCACTTGATCAATGTATGGTTTGTGCAAATCAAAAGTCTTGCCATCCTTGGTAACGCCACCGATGGTTTCAGAATCAGCTTTTTTTATAAGCTCATCAATCGACCCGATAACCTCAATCTCGCCGCAATCCTCGCATCTCCATATCGGCAGTGCCGCGCCCCAGAAACGGCTGCGTGAAACCGCCCAATCGCGCGCGTCCTCCAGCCACTTGCCGAAGCGCCCGTCCTTGATATATCCCGGCATCCAATTGACCTGCTGATTATTGGCAACCAATCTGTCTTTGATTTTCGTCACCTCGACAAACCAAGAGCTTGAAGCGTAATTCAAAAGCGGCGTATCGCATCGCCAGCAATGCGGATAGCTGTGCTTGTAGTTTTCCTTTACAAAGAGATGTCCTGTTTTCTCCAACCATTTTACGATTTTTTCATCAGTTTCCCGTGAATTTCTTTTAGGTTTAACCTCAACGCCTTGCCACTTACCTAAAGACTCACTTCCCTTTTTGTCTTTTATAATTTCCCTGAGATATTCAAGATTATCAATATCCTCTTGTGTCATACCCTCATCCCAAGAACCATAATCTAAATCTTGGCTTATCCTTCCATTTACTGTGACATGCTGCACAATTGGCAAATTCTTTTCTCTAGCTAAATTCATATCATCTTCCCCGAAAGCCGGCGCAATATGCACCACCCCAGTCCCCTCTTCCGTGGTTACAAAATCCGCATCGTAAATCTTATATGCATTATATTGAAATTTAAAGACTTCATCTAGACTTTTTGATGTTTCTTTATTTAATTTACTCAATTCTTCCTTATTATACACATCCACATTGTGTGAAAAGAACGGATCTACGGAAATATTAGAGCCTTGTTTTTTTAGAACCCGTGGCGTAACATGATTTTCTATTATTTTTTTCAAATAATCAAAAACGGGGTCATACTTCAAGTCAACCAGATCGGAACCTTTGACAACTTTAACTATTTTAGGTTCTCGATTTTTAAAATTATTCTTAAATTTTTCGAATGCACTTTGCGCAATAATATAAAATCTTGTCATTACCACAGAACCTACTTTTGTTTCTCCACCTAGAATTATCGGCTCCACAGATTGAGGTCCGGAAGCCCACTTATCTTCAATTAATAAATAATTAATATCCTTCCCCACCGCCAACGCCACATTTCCCGGCAACGTCCAAGGCGTAGTTGTCCAAGCCAGCACGAAAGTATTTTCACCTATTTCAAAATCCCCGATCTTCTGTCCAGCTTTCAATTTAAACTTCACCGTCGCCGACAAATCCGTAATGTCTTTATATCCCTGCGTCACCTCGAAATTGGCAAGCGTCGTCTCGCACCTCGGACACATATGCATCGATTTGTAGCCTTCATATACCAGCCCCTTCTTGTACAACTCCGAAAAAACCCACCAGATCGATTCGGTGTATTTCCAGTCCATCGTCTTGTAATCGTTTTCCATATCCACCCATCTGCCGACACGCGGAATAAATTCTTTCCATTCGTCCGCGTAACGCAAAACGGAGCCGCAGCAAGCCTCATTGAATTTATCAATTCCCATATCCTCAATCGACTGCTTGTTCGCTATTCCCAATTCCTTCTCAATCAAATTCTCCACCGGCAGCCCGTGGCAATCCCACCCCCAGCGGCGGTCAACGCGTTTTCCCTTCATTGTCCAATAACGCGGCACCACATCCTTGATGAGACTGGCAACCACGTGACCGTAATGCGGCAGCCCGGTCGCAAACGGCGGCCCGTCATAAAAACTGAAAGTCGGTTTCTCGCCGTCCTTCATCGACTCCTCAAAAACTTTATTCTCTTTCCAAAACTCCAAAACTTCCTTCTCCATCTCGGGAAAATTCCGCCTCGGATCAACTTTATTAAACATATGTTTTTATTTAAAATATTTTATGGCACGAAGAGTTATTGCCTGCCCCGCTTGCACTTTGAATCGCTTATTTTAGCCAAATCAAAAGATGAAATCAGTCCTTATTTGTCGTCTTTATTTGTCATTCCGGAATTTCGGTACTCCGAAATATCCGGAATCCCGTAGCTATGCAAGGGAAGGATTGTATTTCATTCCCAGCATTTCGTTTCCACCGGCTTAGTAACGGGATCCCGGATATTTGCTGCGCAAATTCCGGGATGACAGCTTTTGGAAAGCAATAACCCGAATCCCGTTAGGCTAAGTATGCTATATATAGAGCCATAAAAGACTAAAAACAAATTTATGGCTCTGTTACAAAATATTAGCGACCTCAATACTATTCTCATTATGATTTATTGTTTCGTATCTGATTTCTTGAAAGGTATTGTTAACAATTTACTATTTGTCTTGGAAAGACCGAGCAAGAACCGTCCTCCTCTCAAGAAGCATAATCTCAGTTTAGCGGAATTAATCTCTTTGGCAATCTTTCGTTTCTTTACCGGACATAACAACTGGAAAGATTTCTATCGACATCTTAAGACTTACCATCAAGCAGACTTTCCCAGGTTACCAAAGTATGGAAACTTTATCGATGCAATAAACACACTGTCTCTTTTCGCTCAAATAATGTTACAAGGATTTATGAATGTCTTTCAAAAACTGACAGGCATAAACAAACTCAAATTCGTTGATAGCACTAAATTGAAAGTATGCGATATTAAGCGTGAATTCAGCCATAAAGTGTGCAAAGGACTGGCTTCCAAAAGCAAATCTTCTATGGGATGGTTCTATGGATTCCGTTTGCATATTATCTGCAATGAGCTTATGCAGATTCTCAAGATCAAGATTACTACCGGAGCATTTGGTGAAAGAAAAGGATTGGAAATGATGTGGGACAATATCCTTGGAATGATTGTGGCAGATGCCGGATATGTTGGAAAAGAACTGAGAGAAAAAGCATGGAAATTAAACAAACATTTATTCACTGCGGTAAAAGCCAATATGAAAAAGTTAATGACCGAGGCTCAATGGCAACTTTTGAAGATGAGACAATACGTGGAAACAGTTTTCTCTGTTTTAAAGTTGCGTCTTGGGATAGAGACTACCTTGCCTCGTTCTCCTCTGGGATATATGGCGCATTACCTATGGTGTCTGACTGCTTATCAGTTGAAAAAATTCTTCGATTTGCTTTATATTAAGCCGTTGTTAGCCTAACAGATGGATCAGGAGTTATCGCGACTTAACAATATTTATCTTAAGCCAAAAAAGCACAAAAGTAAAGACAAAAGAAACCGGCGCTACAGGCACGGTTTCCGCGACAAACACGCTGACAAAGCTTAGTCCTTCTTCCCCCAAAACTCGTCCGCCTCTTTCTCCATCTTTTCCAGACGATCATAATAATCGGGAAATTCATTGAGATGCGCCAACGCTATTTTGCCGGTCACAATCTCATCATCGCCGGTCACATCGGTAAACGAATCGCACACGCCGTGCTCCAGTTCGACATTCATCCCGCGGCGAAATTGATCAACATCGAATTTATCCCACCCGATTCCCAGTTCATCCCCCACCCGCGCGGCATCTTCTTCGGTAAATTTTTGCATAAAATTTTTGTTAACGGTTATTATTATAAGGACTGTCCTTAACAGAATCAAAAGGACTGTCGGATTATATACAAAATCCGGCTTTGTATTCGGACCACACCAGAAATGGTGTGAAATATTACGCGAGAACGTTCTGTTTTGCATCGTTCACATCATTTCTGATGTGATCCGTAATTCAAAATACATCGGGTAGGTCGGGGGGCTATCTACTGTTTAAGCGTATGATTTGGCTTGGACAAGTATTTCGGTAAAATTATGTATGCAAGGTGAGTTAATAATCCTATCTCTTTTTCGCCACCTTTTCAAACACCTTCAGCGTTTCTCTCGCCGTATTTTCCCAGCGAAATTTGCGCGCCTGTATCAGTCCTTTGACTTTCATTTCATTTCGCAGATTTTCATCGCGCAGAATTTCCAAGATGGCGTCGCGCATGCCGTCGGTGTCGTAAGGATCAACCATCATGGCCCCTCCGCCGGTAATCTCGGGATAAGACGTGACATTGGAACACACCACCGGAACCGCCGAAGAAAAAGCTTCCAGCACCGAAGAACCGAAGTCTTCATAAATCGGCACGGAAACAAACACTTCCGCTCCGTCGAAAAGCGGATTCAAATCTTTCGGCTCGACATAGCCGGTGAAAATCACCTCGTTCTTGAGTCCGAAATCTTTTGCCGTCTGCTTGATCTCGTTCGCCATCCAGCCGTTTTTCCCCGCCAGTACCAGTTTGTAATCCGACTTCGGCATATCGCTTTTGAGAATCATCCGCAGCTTGGCAAAAGCCTCAATCAGGCGCGACAGATTATTGATGGGCTTAATCGTATTCATAAAAAGAATATACTCGCCGTCTATGCCATATTTGTTTTTTACCGCTTGGATCTGATCCACCGTGGTAACATCATAAAATTTCTCGTCAAAAGCATTATGAATCACATGAATTTTTTTCTCGTCCACGTAAAAATATTTAATCAGATCCCTCTTGCCCGCCTTGGAGGCGGCGATCACCGCATCCGCTCGCTTGTATGCCGGAGTCTTGATGCGATATTTCACCAGATCTTTTTTGGGGAACAGCTCGGGATTGACATTGAGCGCCAAGTCGTGCGCGTACGCCGTGAACTTGCGCCGATACCCGAGCGGCAACCTCCCGCCCGGCACGTGCAGCACGTCCAGTTTTTCCCGCATAAAGAAAGCGTTCGCCAACGTCTCGCTATACACCACCGGCAGAAAATTTTTGTATTGAGAAAATGGAAAACGGCGCACCGTGACGTTCTTATATTTCTTCAGTTTTTCCAAATCTTTTTCCCGCACCCGATAATTCACAAAGGCGACATAATCGTTTTTCGTATCTGTCCTAAGGAGATATCTCAATAGTTGATAATTATAATGGCCCAAACCGGACGCGCTTCCCTTCGCGGGATTCAAGATCGTTTGGGCATCTATTCCGATTCTCATATTTTTGAAAATTAAAATTTAGTGTCCGAAACGTTAATTGATAAAAATCTCTATCTTGTCACCCAAAGGGCAGTCCTTGCAGAATCAAAAGGATAATCCTTTCCCCTCGATTCCAACCTTACTTTTATTATAAATCCGCCCTGTCACCTGTCAAATAAAATAGTTGACATCTGGTATATTTTATATATTATTCCAAATGAGGTGTATTAAAATGATCAATTCCCTTATGTCTGCGTTAGGCAGAATAGGAGATCCAACTTTCTGCAATAAATGCGGAAAAACCTATATAATCAAAGAAAGCACTCTGAGGATAGATAAAGGAGGAGGGAAAGAAACAATAACGTGCAGATATAGATGTCCGGAGGGGCACGAAGAAATCATTCAGTTTTACTTTAAAAGGGTTTGCCCCGCCTACCATATAAGCGGAGAGGCCTGTCTTCTATGCGGACAAACAGCTTATGATGATTGAGGCAATTGCTTACAAAACTTTGCAATCTGCTCATCATCTTTTTATTTTAAGAAAAAAGCCTTTCCCTATTCACGACAGTTGATTTTCCTCTCAATTATGCTAAACTCAGCTTATGAGTATATATGCAATCAACAAACGAGCGACATTCGACTATGAGCTTCTGGAAAGGCTTGAAGGCGGCTTGGTGTTGGTCGGGCACGAAGTGAAGGCCGTCAAGACCGGTCATTTGAGCCTCAAAGGGGCTTTTTTGACCGTACACAACAACGAGCTTTATCTCACCAACGCCCACATACCCGCTTATCAAAAACTCAATACGCCGGAGAAATATGACGAATATCGCGCCCGCAAGGTTTTGGTCAAAAGACGCGAGCTCGACTCCCTAATCGGCAAAATCAAGCAAAAAGGCTTGACATTAGTGCCTATTAAGGTATACTCAAAGCACAGGCTTATAAAGCTGGAGTTTGCTGTTGGCAAGGGAAAACGCCTGATAGACAAGCGTGAAGATATCAAGACCCGCGAAGCAAAGATCAGCATCAGAAGAGTGCTCAGAGGAGACAAAGGCTAACTCACAACTCATAGCCGGAGACTTATAACAATAAGGAAAAATTCAACTTTTATTTCCCCTTTCCGTTAGAGAAAGGAAACGAAAGCTGCAATCGCATCGTATTTGTTATTAATTATCAGCTATCGGTTGCAAAGTTATTTCATCGGGGATGCACTTTGGCTTCGATAGAAATTTTGTTCATTGATTGCCAATCGAGCATGTAATCTAACTCGTAAAAATTGGTTGCAAAACAGTAAGTGCAAAAACATTTACAAGCAAAGTAGCTTCCCTATTTAGGGTTTCTGCTTTCGCTCCCGCTGTTGCTTAAATAGCTGACAGCCATCGGACTATCCAAGCTTGATAGATAGACCCCGGTGTTATATCTCAAGTGTAGGAACCGGGGATTGACTGCTGCTCGGCTCCGAAACTTAGCAGCCTCGGGTTTGCAAGATCTTGTTTGCTCTCAACTTGCACGCCTTAAACAAATTGAGCAATCTATATTGGTAGAAAGTTTCTGAACGGATTATCTAGACGCGGGTTCGACTCCCGCCATCTCCACATTTTGACCTCGGGTCAATGTTAATAATTTAAAACAAATCTATAGCAACTACAAAAAACTTTAGAATCAACCAGGAAATAAGAGTGCCCAAGGTAATGGTCATTGACGACCTCGGCGAAAATTTGGGACTTCTGGATACATTCAAAGCGATTGAAATTGCGCACGAGAAAGAATTGGACTTGGTTGAAGTCTCCCCCACCCTGAATCCGCCCGTCTGCAAAATCATGGACTACGGCAAACACCGTTACAAAGTTTCCAAGCAAACCAGGCAGCACAATGCCAAGCAGAAAAAAGTGGAAACAAAAAACGTGCGCTTGAGTGTCCGCACCGAAGGACATGACTTGGACTTCAAGGCGCGCAACGTGGTCAAATTTATGGCCAAAGGACATCGGGTCAAAGCCGAGATGGTTTTGAAAGGACGCGAAAAGGCCAATACGGATTTCGCCGAAGTAAAATTCCGGAAATTCGTGGACACGATTGCCGAAATCGTCAAAGCCGATCCCAAGATGACGGAGAAAGAAATCGTAAAGATTCAGGACATCACCAAAAGTCCGCAAGGCTTCAGCGCCGTCATAGAATTCAAGAGAAGCTGATTCATAAATAATTCGAATAATTCACTATAATGACAATCAAAACGAAAAAGGGAGTGGCAAAAAGATTCAAGCTTTCCAAAACCGGAAAAGTAATCGCCCGCACTGCCGGACAGAGCCATTTCAATTCCACCGATACCGGCGCCAAGACCCGAGCCAAACGGAGCGACAAAAGTCTCGTAAGCGGAATCAGACAGGCAATCAGAAGGCAGCTGTGCAAATAATAAATCTAATTTAAGTTTTAAAAGATATGACAAGAATCAAGCGAGGCGTAATGGCCAACAAACGCAGAAAGAACGTCCTCAAGAAAGCCAAGGGATATTTACGAGACAGGAGAAGCAAGTTCCGCTACGCCAAGATGGCGGTTATCAAAGCGGGAACCAACGCCTACAGAGACCGCAAGCGAAAGAAAAGATTGATGCGCGGCTTGTGGCAAGTTCGGATTAATGCCGCAGTACGCGAATTCGGTATGAGCTACAGCAAATTCATCCACGCCCTCAAAGTTTCCAATATCGAAATCGACCGCAAAGTGCTTTCCGAAATCGCAATGGAAAACCCGGCAGTGTTCGCAAAAATTATGGACAAGGCAAAAGGAACTCAACAGTAATTCCGTTTACACAATACGAAAATCCCCGGATTAAATTCCGGGGTTTTTGTTTCGCCACGAATTAAAAAACAAATTGCCGAACGGAGTAGCACGGCTTTAGCCTGCGCGGTTACCCCAAGCCAAAGAGACATGATTGTTCGTTCCACTCGTATGGGACAGCAGCGCAGGCTAAAGCCATGCTACTCCATGTCTCCATCAGTTTAATTTCAAAGGTAATTCAATCTCGCTCGCCCTCTACCACTTCCAAACATCAAAAACCCAATCAACCAATTTCTTCGTCTCCGCAAAACGGTTTTCCGCATTCAATACCACCGAAATCACCTTATGCTTCTTATCGGCGGTTTCGGAAATGAGCACCAGGCACTCTCCCGCATCAGTAGTGTAGCCGGTCTTGCCGCCATAAATATTGCCCATTTGTCCCAAAAGTTCATCGGTGCTTTCAACATAATGCGTCTGCTTCTTGTCCAGCGAAAAAACCGTCGCGGTCTGCATTCGGGAAATTTCCCAAATTTTATTTTCCTCCAGCGCGTAATCCGTCAGATGCGCCAAATCGTAAGCCGTCGAATGATTTTCTTCTCCTGCTGCGTCCAACCCGGTGGAGTTCACGAATCGGGTATCCTTCAGTCCCAGAGTCTCCGCCTTCTCGTTCATCAAATCAACAAAATTTTCCACGCTCCCGCCCGTGTGCTCCGCCAACGCAACGGCGGCGGTATTGTTGGAATCGATAATCATCACGCGCAGCAAATCCTCCAGCCTTATTTTCTCCCCGACCACCAGATCTTTCTTGTCTCCGAAGACTTCCATCGCCCTTGGCGAAATCGTGACCGTCTCATCCAAAGATTTGTTCTCCAAAACCACCAGTGCCGTCATAATTTTGGTGAGGCTTGCAATGGGCATAACTTTTTTGGAATTCTTATCGTAAAGAGAATAATCAGTCCCGGCATCCATCGCAAAAACGGAAACCGCGCTCACGTCCAAATCCGCGCTTTTTATTTTTTCCGGCAAAATTTCCAATTCGCTTTCCCGGTCCGAGCCCCCCCTCCAAAAGACCTCCTCCTTCGCCTTCCCCGACTGCGCGGCACCGCCAAAATCTACGAATTGCGACAAAAAAACACTTCGGTTTTGATCCGCGCTTATGAGATTAAATTGATTGAAGATCGCCAAAGCGATAATCGCAATTTCCTGCAACATCTTTATTCGTTATTTTCAGTATTGATTATTTTCAATTGTTTGATTTGTTGTTGGTTCAATCGTCTCGATTGAATCTTCCGTTTTGATTCTGTATATTTCACCACGTCCCATATTTTGTTCCGAAGGAGTACTCGACTAAAGGATCTGAAAACTATAAAAAATACTTATAACTTTTTTTATAAATAAAGAACGCGGTCTGGTCTTACCTATTTATTGGATTCCTCAAATACAGGACTTACGCGTTTAAACCATATAAAATCACTTTTCTATAATTCCCGCATTGATACATTCCTTTTGTCATCTTTGTAAAGATCCCTTGTATACAAGTTAAACGGTAATCAAGGGATTCTTACAAGAATGACAAAATGTAGGTTCTATCGCGAAAAAGAAAGTATAGAAGATTGAGAAAATTTGAGATGTGTAAATCCTAGAATAAATACATTCTTCGGGATAACAAAACACAGAATTAAACCTCTTCTGTCGGTATCACAACCTCCACCCCGCTATTTTTGACAATCTGCTCCGAGATGAGTTCTCTCTCGCGCAGTTCCTGATATCGGGGCAAGTCTTCAATCCTTTCCATTCCGAGATGCCTCAGAAAATCAAAAGATATTTTGTAAAGATAAGCCCGCGCGTCGTTGGGATTGTCGATTTTTTCCACCAACCCGCGAATGGCGAGCTGCCGCAAAGTAAAACTCGTGTTTACCCCGCGAATCTCCTCGATCTCGGCGCGGGAAAGCGGACCGCGATAAGCGACGATGGAAATCGTCTCCAGCGCCGAACGCGAAAGATCGCCCTCAATATCAATCTTCAAAAGTTTTTCGACAACATCGGCATTCTCTCCCGCCGTCACCATCTGCGCCTTGCCATCGCCCACGATAACACGCACGCCGCCCTTGCGACTCTTGCAGTCCATCGCCAATTCCTCGGCGACTTCCTTGAGGACGTTTTCTTTCTCGCCCAAAATCTTGCCCAATTTCCCGAAGCTCATCGGCTCACCCGAAACAAAAAGCAGGCTCTCCAAACAAGACTTGACATTCGTTTCCATAAAAATTATTTATATTTTTTTAATGCTGATCTCTCCGAACAGCTCTTCCTGATCGACCACGGCCTGATTTTTGCGCACCAGTTCCAGCATCGCAAGAAATGTCACAACCACTTCCATCTTGTTTTGGTTGCCGGCAATGAGACTGCGAAAAGTCACCAGCGCCCGGTCGAAAATCTTTCGTTTGATTTCGCTGATTTTATCGGAAATCGAGATCTTGACGATCTGCTTCTTCTCTCCAACATCTTCCTTGACCGGCATTTTGGTAATCGCCTGCGCGAACAGCCCTTCTAAATCTTCCAGCTTGAGATTGCCCGGCGGACAAAAAATCGTCCCGACTCCGACATACCCCGGCTTATCATAAAATTTTTCCCTGCGTTCGTATAGCGTCCTGATATGCGGGAAAATATCCTTGAAACGCTTATACTCTCGCAGCCTGCGCTTGAGTTCCTCGATGTCTTCCTCTTCCTCCTTTTCCAACTCCAGAAGAGGTAAAATCGCCCGCGACTTGATAAGCACCAGCTTGCCGGCAATCAAAAGAAACTCGGACAGTTGCTCCGGACCGATCAAGTCGCTGTTTTCCTGCATATAGTCGATAAATTGATCCGCCACCTGCGAGAGCGAAATATCGGTTATATCCAGTTTATTTTTGAGAATCAGCTCCAACAGCAAATCCATCGGCCCTTCAAAGACATTTTCTTCGCTATTCTGGATTTTCCTGGCTTGGACGATATAAGGCATAAATATTTCCCACTTTTTGACCGGATTATCACTTTAATTCCATTTTATTCTAGCAAATTAAGAGCAAAGTGACAAATAAAATGGACCACACCAGAAATGGTGTGAACAACGCAGGATAGAATGTTCTTGTGCAATATTTCACACCATTTCTGGTGTGATCCGAATACCGGTTCGGTTTAAATAAAACAAAAAGCGGCATCCGCATCCGCTTTTCGTTTTTTGAATTACCAAGATCCGGCTACATCTTCGCACTCCACAGCCCGTGCAAATTGCAATAAGCACGCGCCTCAATCGCCTCTTTTGAAGCCGAAATATAGAATTCCGCTTCCGGCTCATCCCCCGGCTCGAGATTTTGCCGATAAACCGCGCCGTCCGCGACGAGCTCAATCCATTCAATATGGTGCTCAATCGTCATCGGATGCTTTTCCGAACCCACCGCCACTTTGTACCCGGCTTCCGTCTTGGCAATTACCGGTACATGTTTTTCAAAACTGGCATCCACCGTGTTGGCGACTTGCAGCTGCATCGGCTGACCGCAGCACACCAATTGCCCCGCTCCCGCATGCACGACTTCGACAATATTGCCGCAAATCGGACATTTGTAAATTTGTCTGGTTTCTGTCATATTTTTAAATTTAAGGATTAGTCCAAATTGGCTAAATCTATATTGCAACGCCGCCTAAAAAATGTTTGAAATTTCTTTCGTACATATCCGCTTTAATATTCTCGGCTCATACGCAATATATGGTTCCGATTATCTGAGCCCGCCGTATTTTGAATTATGAATTTTGGACCACACCAGAAATGATGTGAACCACGCAGGACAAAACGTTCTTGTGCAGCATTTCACACCATTTCCGGTGTGATCCAAATAGCAGAACCGGTTTTCTAATTAACACAAGTTTCTTAGGTCTGTTATAAAACCATATATCGCGTATAACCCCTATTTTCAAACGGATTGATTCCGTATTATTTCTGGCACTGCTCGCAAAAGCTCGTCCCCCTTCCGGCAACCACCGTTTTCTTTATTTTTCCTCCGCACTCCAAACAATCCGTCCCGCTCCGCCCATAAACTTTCAAATATTTTTTAAAATTCCCCGCGTTCCCTTCCGCATCGACATAGTCGCTGAATGTCGTGCCGCGATTCTCCACCGCTTTCTTAAGAATTTTCTTGATAGCGGCATAAATCACCTTTGCTTCTTCCGCCGATAAACTGTCGGCACTGCGACGAGGATCAATCTTCGCCTCAAAAAGAATCTCATCAGCATAGATATTCCCGATACCGGCGATATATTTCTGATTGAGAAGCAGCGCCTTGATATTGGTCTTTTTCCCTTCTATAATTTTTTGAAATATTTTCAGAGTAAACTTTGAGTCCAGCGGCTCCGGACCAAAAGTCTTTAGTTTTCTTTCCAGACCTTTTTCGTCCACAATTTCCAGATAACCAAACCGCCGCGTATCATAAAAAAGCAAAATTCCTCCGCCCTCGAAAGCAAAAACAACATGACAATGCCTGCACGAAGAATTTTTCTTGTTCCTGAAATCGAAATCTCCCCCAAGCGCGCGCGCCTTGTCGAAATATACAAGCCGCCCCGTCATTCCCAACCGCGCCAAAAGAAAATTCTTTTCCGCACCGCCCGTTTCTTTCTCTATCTCAAATATCAGCATCTTGCCCCGCCTGCCAATACTCGCAAATTTCCCGCCTGTAAGAGTCTTTACGAAATAACTTTTGCCGTTTTTTATCACACTCGCATTATTCACATCTACGCTCAAAATCGGTTTTTCCAAAACCCTCTTTCTCAATCCGTTTTTGATAGTTTCAACTTCCGGCAGCTCCGGCATATTTTTGATTTAGTGCTTTTAAGACTTGCACACGCAACACTGTTTGTCATTGCGAGGAGCCGGTACTCCGGCGACGTGGCAATCCCTACCAAGCAAAATAAACGATACGCAAAATACAGTGAATCATGGCAACAGAATCACTTCGTCAAAGCGCCTTCTTGCAACAGCAAGATAAACTCGCCGATCTTGACTTTATGTTATTATCGCACGATCCGAGAGTTTGGTAAAGGAAGAGGAAGCAACCCTGACTCCGCAACACTACCGCAACTTATAACAATTCGTCCGCCAAATCCTTCCAATGCGGATTCGTTTCTTTTATCAACTTTTCTTTCTTTTCCCGTCGCCACTTTTTGATTTGTTTCTCTCTTTCCAATGCGCTGTAAATATACCGGGTTGTCTCTATATATACCAACTTCTTGCAATTATACTTTTTTGTAAATCCCTCCAACTTGCCAGCTTTGTGTTCTGCCACTCTTCGCCTAATATCATTTGTCACTCCAATATACAAAGTTCCGCTCGCACTTGCCATAATATAGACATAAAAGACATACTCGCGTTTTGGCATTTTATTTTTATAATTTTATTATGTATTTTTTGTCGGAGCGCAGCCCCTTGCCTTTGTTAAGAGTAAATCCCACAAATCTGAGGAATCTCTTAAGTTTTATAAACCCCACATTAAACAATTTGTAGTAGCATTCTATTCAAGCGATTCCTCAATCGGAGTACCTCATTTCGGAATGACAAAGAAAACAGATATCGTACGACTTATTCTTGATTATATTCTATCATTTTTTTGTAATATCCGGAACGAACTTCCTCGTTCATTCTCTGTATGTTCCGAATATATTATCTCCCGAAATTGGATAAAAAAAGCGCACCCCGTTTCCAAGGTGCTCTTATTCGAGAGAATATAATTTCAAAAATCCTACTCACTTCTCAGCGCGTCCACCGGATCCAGTTTGCTTGCTTTGAGTGCAGGATAGAATCCAAAGAAGATGCCCACGAAAACCGAGAAACCAAAGCCGATGGCGACGCCTTTAAAAGACGCGACCACGCTGATAAGGTTCATTCGATCAATAACCGTAATGGCAAGCTGCCCCAAGCCGACGCCGAGAATGCCTCCAATCATTGAGAGCATGATCGATTCAATCAGAAATTGTCCCCAGATTGCCGTTCGAGTCCCGCCGATTGCTTTGGCGATGCCGATTTCTTTGGTTCTCTCCGCTACCGTCACAAACATTACATTCATAATTCCTATACCGGAAACCAGAAGCACTACCGTTGCCACCAGTGTCAATAGCGTCGTCAGCGTGCTGGCGGAAGATTGAGCGGCGCTAACCATACTGCCGGCATCCATCACGGCAAAATCATCATCCTCGCTGCTGTCCAAGCCGTGCTCGACCCGCAAAAGCGAAGTTACCTCATCAATGGCAAGGTCGACATTTTCCACATCATCGACCAGCGCCACGATCCTGATATTGGATCGCCCCCCGCCCGACATCAATTTTTTCTTGGCGTAATTGTAAGGCACGAACACCGACCCGTCGTAGTCCATCATAGTCGAAGTACTGCCGTTCTCTTTGAGAATGCCGATCACCTCCAGCTTCTTATTATTGATAGTAACCGTCTCGCCGATCACATTCTGACTGGCCGTACCGAAAAGATCTGTTGCTGCCGTGCTGCCCAGCACTACCATCATTCCCTGCTCGGTATTTTCCTCTTCGGTAAAAACGCGCCCGTATTGAACCTCCAGATTGCTGATATTGAAAAAGGCGTTGTTGACTCCCATCAAAGTGCTGTCGGAAGTGGCGCTCTCGTAAGCGGCAGTGGTGCTGGTCTGAACTACGGCCGCCGCGGTGGTGATATAGTCGGCATTATCCAAAATCACATTCACATCGTCTTCGGAAAGTTTGGAACTGGAAGCCGCCTCTCCCGGCCGCCCCCCGCCCATCGATCCCATAATCATAATAGAATTGGCACTGAGATTTTTATATTGGTCAGCGACGTCTTTCTGCGCCCCCTGCCCGATGGCGAACACGATGATTACGGTGCAAACACCGATAATAATCCCCAGCATGGAAAGAAAAGTTCTCACCTTGCTGGAAAGCAGCGCCTCGGAAGCCATTTTTACAATTTCCACAATCATCGCTTTACTTTAATTTATAATCATTATCCACCACCACGCCATCGCGAACGTAGACGATGCGGTCGGCATATTTGGCCACCTCCGGCGTATGTGTCACCAT
>JBAXYM010000012.1:0-36005 GCA_041670805.1 Patescibacteria group bacterium | reverse complement strand
CCACTTCCGAACCTTTATATCCCACTAATTCCACGACACTATTCGGTCTGACGGCTACAATCTTATTCTCGGTATAATGCCCCATTTTCTTGAAGCCAAAAATCATTTGACCCAGAAAAGAATTAGCAAAATAGCAAAGTGTCTTGTTATATTTTTCAAACCATTCTTTGGAGAAAACTGTTATCATTTTTTTATTTAAGCTAATTGAAAACCGAGAGTCACTATCAGCCCTTTAGGTTTGGTAGTGGAAGCGGCGTCCACGTCAATCCGCAAAACATCGTTGGTTGCCACGTCATCTTTGGTAGCGTCAATAACTGCTGCGGTGGCTGCGGTATCCGAGCCTGTTTCTCCACTGTCTATCGTAATTTTAGTTGAGAGTATATCCACATTGTCGGTCACGTTGTTTATCTGTATGTCGGTAGTGTTAGTTGTTCCTGCGGTCACCACTTTGGCGTGGACTGATATTAAATTCATTCCATTAAGTCCTGCTGGCACGACAAAATATCCCTTGCCGTCTCCTGTCGCAATATCAGTTGCGAAGTCAAAAAGTATCATTTGCACATAACGTATTCCCAGATTAGACCCAGCCAGAGCGTCAGCGTTAATAGTTTTTGTGGTGTCTGTTCCTGTGTTTATATCTGAAACGGACGCCATTGAGGGTACGGTCGGTATAGTCGGCTTATCGTCTAAATTATTGTAAGAATGTTTGTGGAGCGTGGTAGCCCCACCGTCTGTAAGGTCAGTAGCATTTATGTCCGAAATGTTGTTTACTTCTGCCCCCGCTTCTATTCCTGCCAGTTTAGTTTTCTCTGTTGCGGTATAGGCCTTGTTGGTTGTGCCGTCTACTATTACGTCTGCCGAATGAGTAGCAGGATGAGTGTAATTATTGGCACCTACCTCAATGCCTGCGAGTTTACTTTCGGCTGCGTCATCATAATCGTTAGTAGAAAGACCTTTGCCTGCGACCACATCCACTTTCCCTGATAGGTCTTGGTCGTCTGAGTGAGGAGCGTGGAGATTTGATTTCTCGGTGTCGGTAACGTAGTTGTCGTCAGTACCTTTGGCTGGTTCATACACACCAGAATGGTTATGTCCCGAAGTCGCAAAAGCTCCGACATCTTGTGCGGCTGCTGTTCCGAGAGTAGGCTTGTTGTCTAAATCTCCATACGAATGTTTGTGCAAAGTTGTAGCACCTCCGTCTGTGAGATCGGTAGCATTTATGTCCGAAATGTTGTTTACTTCTGCCCCCGCTTCTATTCCGGATAATTTCGTTTGCTCTTCTGTGGTATAGTCGTTAGTTGAAAGTCCTTTACCGGTAACTTTATCAACCTTGTTTCCTATAGTTCCTATAGATGTTTTTTCTGCGTCCGTAACGTAATTGTCATCAGCACTAAGAGCAGGAGCTGCGCCAACATCTGAATAACCCAAAACTACCGTTCCCGTCTTGCCATTTACGCTATCTACCGCGCCAGTTCCTCCTTGTATATCTGCGGAAAGCACACCATTCTCGTCCATTGTGAGTCTTGCCCCTATCTTTACACCTCCTTTAACGGAGCCGGAGGCTGTAGGCAGGATATAAGCGCTGGGAATGGTCGGTTTGTTTTTGATGTAGTCGAGCGCGGTGTTGTTGGTCTGGTTCCAATCGGATTGAATTTGCGCGGCTGGAATTGTGGGAGTATTTTCGAGATTATTGTAGTCGAAAGCGTCCACATTTTTTCCGTTCGGATCGTAAACCGATTTGACCATATCTCCAGAGCCTTCTCCGCCCGTTGAACTAATCTTTGGGTAGCCCGGTTTGGAGTTATCAATCGTTATCCCTGTTCCCGCCACGATCTCGCGCACTACCATTCCCCCGAAGCCTCCCCGTTGAGAAGTTGGAAGATTTTTAATATGCGAAGCGTCAATCTTTTCTCCGTTCTCCGGCAATTCGTTAATCTTGGAAACAATACTGTCACCTGTTTCTTCCTCGATTTCGACTTTCGGCACTCTCTTTAGCGTTTCGGCAATGATTTTCTCCTCATCAATATCATCAGGAACGTACAGCTCTTTAATCTCTCGTATAGCCTCTTGTGCGGTCTTCAGCGCCTCTTTAGCTTGCTTCTCGGTCAATGAGACCCGTTTGTCAGTTTCGCTTGTAAGGTCTCTATATGCCTCTACAGTCTTGCTGTCTACATACTCGACAACCTGTTTTAAAGCTCCTTTGATATCCTGAGACATCTCCTGATTTTCAGCGTGAGACTTGCGGACAGTTTCGACTAAAACAGAGACGATTCTCTCCAAGTCTTTCGGGGTGATAGTGTCCTCCTTGAGAAGCTCTAAAACCTTTTTCAATTTTTCTAATTTTTGGTCTTGCATACTGTGGAAAAGTTATTTGACTTTATTATTTATTTGTTATATAAGGAGACATGACGTTAGTCTTTAAAAATCAGAAGAGTAGAGAGCCGGAGAAGTGGTCTAGTACCGCCCTTTGGATTTTTTTAATCTTAGATTTTGCCATTTTATTATATAAATCTTTAATATGAAGAAAATTTTGCTTGTTTTAGCCATTTTGTTTGCTTTTCCAGTCTCGGCCTCGACTATTCCGGAAGGTGCTATTGTTAAAACTGCGGGAAACCCTGATGTATATATCGTTAAGTACAATGCGGGGAAACAGTATAAAAGGTTAGTTCTCAATCCGTTGGTTTTCAAATCATACGGACATTTGAAGTGGGAAAATCTTTTGACTATTTCGGATAGTGAGATGAGCCTTTATACTACTTCAAGCTTGGTAAAAGTGGACGGATCTGCTGAGGTTTATGAGTTAACACCTACTGGAGATAACGGTACAAAACAGAGACTTACTTCTACTTGGGGGCGAGATGTAGATTCGGTGTATATAATCAATTCTGTAGACTTCGGTAATTACGAGGACAGAGGGGATAAATATGTGATGTCCAGAGAAGAAGTCGTAGCTTTAGATCAGAAAGAAGCGGAAGCAGAAGCAAAGGCGGAAGCGGAAGCGGCAAGGATTGCGGCGGAGAAGCAAGAGGCTGCTGATCAAGCTTTATATGAGCAGAGAAGGATCGATTCTATATTGAATAATATCAATTTTATAGTTTCTGCTGGCAACGCCGAGATTTTATCTATTGATAAAGATATGGCTGAAAATCGTGAAACTTATAAAAATGTTTTGTTATTGACTGAGAAGGACAGGCTAGACAAAGAATACAGAGCGATGCTTTCAAGAAAGAACTTCCTAATTGATCAGAACAATAAGCTGAATACAATAATTTATGAGATAAACGATTATCGTAAATATGGTACTATTGTTCCGGCAATTGATCGTGCATATTTGCTTTTGCTTGGCATAGATTTTCAATGTTAATTTATTAAATATATGTGGATTTTTATTTTAGTCTTAATAATAGGATTACTCTACGAGTGGGAAAAGGAATGTAAGGAGGAATGATTATCCTCCTAATATATTCACGGTCCTTTCTGCTCCTATACCGATTAAGGCCCATTTCAATGCATTAACCTTTCCTTTATTATTTTTCTTCCATAAATCCATCGCCGACTGCCCTTTTTCTCTGACTGCCTTGTTGTCAACCATATCCAAAATATCGAACATCTCAGACATATCTTTCATTTGCTGTTTATATACTCCGTCAGGAGTTTTCTTAGCGATGAAATTCTGCACTCCGTTTCGGAGTGATTTTTTTATTTCTTTTTGCAGCGTAGGTGATCCGGAAAAAGCTTTCTCGATTTCCTTGTCAAACTTCTTTCTCGCTATCCACAAATTCTCTACGTTATTCTTTGCAAGATTTGGATTATTGTTAACAAAGTTATCTATCAGGGTTTCTTTCACCTTCTCTATTCTGGATTGAGGTATACTAATATCTGAAACATCCTTCATATTTTGGCTTAGATAAGCCTTTAATTGAGCCTTGTTAAAAATAGCGTTGTTCTCTTTCAGGAATTCTCCGACCTCTTTATCTCTGTTTGAAATCTCATTGATGACTGAATTAGCGTTCTTGACCGGATCGGAATTCTTAAGCAGCTTTGAATATTTAACTGCGTATTCTCTTTCCTGTTTTGTAGGTATGATTTTAGCCGCTCCGGTTTTTGATTTTGCGGTTACCCTTCCGGCTTTCAACATTTCCTCATATTCTGTCGGAGTGAGTTCTTGCGGTTTAGCCAGAATATTATCAAGGGCTTTATTCGCTGCCGTTTGTGCCTTTCCTGTTTTTGTAAGTTTTCCTATCTTTTTTGCTACTCCACTTAACACAACTCCGCCAGCAGTTGTGATTGCCGCTCCTGCCACTGCGGATTTCGCTATATCCTTGTTTTCCGCACCTTCCTGCATAGCTTCTGTAGTTCCATAAGCTGCCCCAAGAGGAGCTAAATTCTTTGCGTTTTTTGCCACGCTTCCTGCAAGGGCAGAAGCTTTAGAGGCTTTCTCCACCTTCGCAACGGCTTCAATCGGTTTTACGACCTTAGCGGTTTTAGCGGCGTTAGTAGCCACCTTTCCAGCCGCCCCCGCCGTTACCACGTCCAAAGCCACGCCTGCTGCTTCTCCTGCAATCTGCTTGTTAGTTTTTTCTATGGCAGGCAGGACTTCCTTGTAAGTAGAGCCAGCTTTTTCAAAATTCTCATTTGCCATTTTAAGATATTTATCTCTTTGAGCCTGGTCTGTGGATTCTCTGGCCAGCTTAGCAAGTCTTTGTCCGGTTTCCATATAGGTTTTGTTTGCCTTCTCTATGTCAGATTGGATTCCTTTATCCATAGAGGCTGCTGCCTGGCCTAAAGTATCGCCAAACTTCTTTTCAGAAGAAATTACAGCGCTTCCTATCTTGGAAAGCAATCCCTGTTTCTTTTCCGTTTCTTCCGGCTTTGATTCTTGCGGAGTCTGCGGTTGCTGGGCATATTCATTTAAAACATACGTCCCGTCGCTGTCCTTGCGGTAGTTGTTAACATACTCTTGGACCTTGCTGCGATCCATTCCAGAATTAAGCAGAGTGTCTATATTCTGCCTTAATTGCTGTTCGTTTAATCGTTGTGTAAGTGCCATATTAGTTTGGTAAAGATATTCCGTTAAAAATATTCCCTCCGGTGCTTACGCTTCCGGGAAGATAAATGCCGTTGTAACTGGAACTCTGAGAAGCAGAAATCCAATTATTTATACTATCCTTTATTTGTTGTAGGTTCTTTTTGAAATTCTCCGGACTTTGTCCAGTATCGAGCGCTCCTAAAGCAGACTCTAATAATTTTCCCTCTCTGTCAGATACTTGCCCTAAAGCTCCTCCGGTTTTTGAAGCTTCTCGCATAGCAGTTAATTCACTAAATGCAATATTTGATTTTAAAGTTTCCAATTCTGCCTTGAAATTTCTTGCATCTGTTGTTGGGATTCCTGACAACAAACTTCCGTATCCAGTAGTAAATACGCTTACCTTACCTAAAAGATTATCAACGCTCTGCACTGTTCTTCTGGCTCTTTCTACCTGGTAAGAAGAAATAGACCCCTCTTCGCTAGATGATACATTAGATGTATTAGAAGCCTTCACAACAGTTCCGCTTTCCTTCTTAGCCATAAATTCAGCCACTCTGTTAACGTCAAGACTGGAAAGCAAGGTGCTACTGTTGCTGCCAAGAGCATTGTTAAACTGGGTTATGTATAATCCGGTGTTATTCTCGCTAGGCGGTGCGTATTTGTTCACAAACTGGGAAACGGTAAGCCCTCTTGAAGCGTCAAGCTGTATCTGTCCGATAAGAGCCTGGTAGCCCGCTTCCGGCGTTTCAAATCTTGCAAATCCTCCCACTCCCTGCGTAGCCCCCTGCTGTCCTACAAAGCGAAGATTGCCGGGATTATTGTTCTTTCCAGCAAGGGTGTTTTGCGGGATTATGACAGTCCCCTGCCCTCCGGTTATGTTTACGATATTGCCTGTATCTGTGTTGATTGTGGTAAAAGTTCCGTCAGCGTTTTCAATCACTTTAGTATTTGGCTTGGCTCCTCCATAATTTTTAATGACATTACCGGTCCTGGTATCGACTATGACTGTGTTTCCGTCTTGAAGAGTTACTATCTGGGTATTAGGAGAGACTAAGCTGTTCCCTGCTGCGGCAACCGCCCCGGCAACGTCCGTAGATTCGTTTATGGCGCGGATAATGTCTTTTGAAGCTCCGTTCCTCGCCGCCTCCAAAGCTATCTGGTTTATACTCTTGGTAGTTTCAATCTTTTGCTGCGCTTCTTCTTTCTCTTTGTCTTTCTTCTCAGTCAGTAATCTTGTCCGTTCATCTAAAATAGCGCTCTGCTGATCGGCCAACTTCTTTTCTGCCGGGTCGGTAATGTATTCCTTGTTAAGTTCCAACTGATTCTTTAAATTGGTGATTTCATCTTCAATGGGCTTATATTTTAAGTCGACAATCTGTTGCGCCTTATCTTTAGCGTCGGCAAGTTTGTTGGTCGAGTTAGTAAGGGAAGCGTTAAGAATGTCCGATTGCTGTCCGAGGGCAAGAGCCTTGAGAGCGTTTTCCCGAAGTGCGGAGGCAGTAAGAGGAGCGGCTCCTGCATCAGTCATTATTCTCTTCTCTCCTTGCTGTTGGATTTGGATAGGTATAGCTTGCGCTTGTCTTGCTAGAGCGTTAATTTGTGCCGTCGTGTCATTGAGTTGATTGGTAAGGTTAGTATTATTGGCTCTCTCTGAATTTACCCCTGCCGTTTCGTTCGCTGCTTGTGTGTCAGCAGTCTTACCAAGAAGCATATCCGATAAACTATTTATATCCCCCACCGTTTGCTTGGTGTCTGTAGCATTCTGCTCCACCTGAGCCTGCGTATCTCCATAGCCTGCTATCTGGTCGTTAAAAACTTTATTGTAATAATCCATACCGTCATCGGGAGTTAGCGTCTTAAGCGCAGGCTCAGAAACAAGACTATTGGAATTTATAGTTTTAGTGTCGATAGGGGTGGGGTTATAAGCAGAACTAGCGGTTTCTTTTTGTCCGGCAGTGTTCCACCAATCATTGAGAGCGGTATTGGCTTCCGTTCCCGCAGTAAAAACATCGCCTTTCTTGGTTTTTATCATCGCCTGCACATCAGGTCGATTGTTGTATGCGTCTATTACAGGATTGTTTGTTGCCATATTGATTAAGATGATTTGATTATTCCGGTATCTATAAGCACATTTCTTATACTATCTATCGCCGATCTCGCTTGTGTGTCCTGTACTGTACCTCCGCTCGGTGAGGGTATGAAATCAGGTTGTACGACCGTCCCTTTACTGAAAAAACCTATCTTGTTATTCCTGAAATCAACATCCCCTTTGAAAGTTATCTTTTTCGTGAATATCTGCTCCGCGGTGAAGTTGTCTTTGTAGAAAGCCGCCTTCAAAGCATCAAACTCTTCTCGCAATTTATTGTATTCTTCTTTTGTTACATAATTCATATTTGAGTTTTAATAACTTCATAATCATATTTAAATTCTACAATATCAGTCCCCGAAGATACTATCTCAAATTGTAGATCTACACCTTCCCCAAAAGGTTGTCCTGTGACTTCTGCGGTTGCCTCCATAGTAGAGTTGGCAGCGAGTGCCTCGGATAATATCGTAGCCCACGCTTCTAATCCAAATCTATATTTGAAAATGATCGCACCTCCTGTCATAGAGGTAACCGACACCGCTTTCAATTTTTTTCTTTTTCCGCGGTCCTCTATTGCCATATTCGGATTTATAAGGCTGTCATAAGTTGAGTTCGGATAGGTTGTGGATGTAGACATTAACGTATAGTCGTTGTGCGCTACAAAGAGATGGTCCCCGATAAAATTGAAATTCCTGACCATGGAACCTATTTGGATCGCTGTGTCATTCCGCAAACTTCTGTCGGGAGACATAAACCACGATCCGTTCTTATCTTTTCCTAGTATCCATAACTGTACCACCGATACGTTTTGAACCTTTAATCCCATAACGAAATATAGTTTATCGCCTAAACGTGCTTTTATGTGAGAAAGTGATATTCCGGTATATTCTCCGGTAGCATATAATGATTTTATTTCTTGTGCCGAACCCCCAGAATATCCGCGGATGATTACCCTGGGATTTTCCACATAAGAAGAACCCAGTCCTGTCAGTTCTACTCCTGATATTCCAATAAGAGTACCGCCAATATTCTCCAACATCATCAAGGCTCCTTCGCCAAAATCTATCGAAGCCTGAAAAAGAGATAGCGAAGTATCTCTTCCCCATAAGAGAACGAGAGAATTCCTTCCCAAACTGTTCGGAGCGCAACTAATAGCCAAATAGAGATCATATTGAGTAAGTGAGGTTACAACCAGAGAGGCGTCAGAGATAGCCTTAGCCGAGGCCATAAAATTAGAGCCGTCATATTTAGCGATTGTATGTCCTGCGGCGATATATAAAATGCTGTCCGTAGGATGCACGAAAGGACGAGGAATAATAGCATTATAATCCGATACGGTTCCTATCTTGGTATAGGTAAGCGCTTCTGCCGTAGTGTCAAACTCCCATAGTTCTGTGGCGTTAGCCCCATTGGACTTGCACAGAAAATATAGTTTCTGATTGTAATTAATGAGCGTTCCAGGAATGGGTATTGAAGTTCCTGTATTACCCGTCATATACATAAAAGTCCCGTCCACCTTTTTAAAAATTTTGCCCTTTATACCACTTTCGTCGTTCACCCCTAAACCCCACTCTGCTCCTGTATCGCTAGAATTAACGTTATAAACGACATCAGAGATGCGAAAACTGGTCATCCCTGGAGATTGCGCCACTTCTTCTGCCAATCCTTTATAAGGAATAAGCCTATCTTGGGAATAGATATCGAAGTTCTTAACGAGAGCGAACTTGTTAGTCGATAGTTCTCGAATATCTGTCGCGATACCTCCAGAAAAATTATTTATTGTTGGCATATTATAAAGAGTTAGTCGGGTTAGTACCGAAAGTTACCGGAATGGGAGTGGAAAGAGTATTTCCGTTTAATTTGGTTATGTTTCTATCAAAACAAAGATCCTGTATGTTTACAGTTCCAGTTCCGGAAATAAGTCGAGCATAAAGTTGTATTTTATCTCCAGAAATAAATCCGGTGAAATCTTCAGAGAACAGCGTAGTATTATTAATAACGTGCCTTTCAGTTCCAAAAGCTACCCCATTTTTATAAATTCGTGCATAAACCTCCCCTGAATTACAAGCAACATTTATTTTTATTCTTGTTGCAGGCAGATCTTCGTTTAAAGTTATTTCTCTATATATTGCGTAAGTAGAGCCTGATACGCTTGCCGCGCTATTGCCCATGAACTTAGAGGTATCGCTTGCCACGTCAGCTACGATAATTGCCGCGTTCTTGCCCGTGAGATTGCTCTGATCTACTGCCGGAAGCTTCCCCGTGCCGTCATACTGTACCAATTTATATGCCGCAGGACTGCCTGCCGCTGTCGCAGGCAACACTAGAATAGCTCCTGTACTTCCCGTAGCTGTCCCTGCCGTCATTTCTGCGTCTGTAGCAATTTCCACAACCCCTTTAACTGAAGCCGAGGCATTTGCAACTGTGGTTTCAACTACATAAGTAGGCACTCCATCCAAAATTTTTAAAATCTTTCCCTCCTCTGCCGCCAATCTCTTGAGCGTCCCGTCTGAGTGCCGATAATAGATATCCCCTGTCGCGTCAGAGCCTACTGCCACTTTCGTTCCGGTTCCCAGCGTCTTATTCGTGAGTGTCTGCTCCGCTGTTTTTGAGACGGCTTTCTGCCCCGCGGCTATTTCCGAAAGTTTATAATCGATTGAACTCTGCACGGCAGAACTGTCAGCGCCCACTTTAGCCTGCAAAGCTTCTATGGTTTTATCTTCTAGTTCGTGATGATCTGCATGATTGGGACTGCTTAATTTATCGCTTGCATTTCCGCGAGTTGCGTCTAAATCCTGTATAGAAGTTGGATATGAAGTAGCCATTATGATTTGCTTAAATTATTAACAGTAACACTGGATTTTTGCTTGTTGCTAGGAGTAACTTGATAATTCCCCCAAGTGGCAGCGATGTCTCCCCATGTAACATTTTGGTCATTCCATAATTCGCACCCGTCTTTTTGAGTGGTGGAAACAGTAACGCTGGATTTTTGCAGATTATTCGCCATTATATTGCATTAATAGGTCGCATAGTTATATTGTTGCCTCTTGCTTTATTCCGATTTGCAGTGTTTTTGATTTTTTCTTCTATCTTCAATAATTCCCTTTCATAAATCGCCGCTTTCGCGTTGTCCTTACCCAACCAGTAAAAATATGCCGGATAAAATATCAAAAAATATTCTTCATCTGCCGGAAGTCCCGACACTTTTGTCGTGTCAGTAACCAAGTAATAAACAGGGGTTCTGGAAGAATAGATTTTTAAGCCGCCTTCCCCTTTTACCGCCTCTTTATAATCGTAACTTGGAGCGGGAAAGAGATGTATTCCATTCGCCATGAGCGCAAATTCCGTTGGAACTCCCGCCTGCTTCTGATATTCACTCATATCCTGCGGAAGTTTAAGCACGTCTACAGGGTTTAAAACGCTAAATGTTCCGTTTTCATCTGCGGCCGAAACTCGATAAATGTTCTGGATAATATTCGGAATAGTCGCTCCATCTTGAGTAATATTGTATTCCTGCTTGTTCGCTTCAAGGTCGAAAGTAATAACCGGATAATCAGTTTGATTGTAATCGTCAAAAAGAGTCGTGCCGGAATTCTCCACCTTAAGACTGTTCAATTTGGCAAGGGCGAAATTTACATCAGCAACCTTACTCGACAAAGAATAACTATCGGCAGTAGCCGACCTTGTCCCTGTAAAGTCTTCTATTTTTTGGATTATCCCGGGTACTGCCCGAGCTGTGTCTGAGAATATCATTGTGTTGACTTAATTACTTATTCCTGCCCCCGAAAAGGGAGCAGTAAAAACAATTTAGTCCACTGCGGAGAAGAAAGGAACTCGATAAGTATTCGCGCCCACCTTGATAACAAGGTATCCGTCAGCCGTGGAGTAAGTACCTGCACCGACCACGACCGCACTATTGGCGGCTGCGACATCCAGCACATTCGTAAATTCTCCGGAAGTGCGGATAACTGAACCCACCACCGCTCCGGCATCCGCAACGAGAGCAAGCATAGAATCGAGGGAAGTAACGTCCGGATAAGCTTCAATCATTACACCGTCAAACTGACCGGTAACCGTCGCAGACCCCTCAATATGAAAGTGCCCTGCGTTGACAGTCGAGGCAGTGAATTTATCTGCATTGACATCCACTTTACCCGATAGAGCTGACATCGCAGTGATAGCCCCGGTGCCTGCGTGAGAAGCCCACGGTTGAGAACCATAAACCTCTTTAGCAACTCCTGCGAGCACGTAAGCCCTGGGAGCGGAACCGACGGCAGTCAATCCCGAATCCCCCGCTCCGGAGATTGCCACTTTGGAATAAGAACCTATCAAGTCATCACAATCACCTGCACCGGCAGAGTGAAGAATATTGACGACATTCTTTATCACTGCCGCTCCGGGATTGACTGGCAGAACAATAGGAGCCTCCAAAGTTCCGACGAGGAATCCAGCCGCTTCCACCGATCCTTTAAAACTGGGGTTGTACCCATTTGGTTTAGACATACGAAAAAATTAGCAAATAAATCCCCAAAAGGGGGCAAAAGCCCCCGATTAAGCGACCAAAATGTCAAACAGCAAAACCTTGGTCTTCAACCACGCCTTGAATTTGTAGTCAACACGTGAGGTCACACCAACACCGGAGACAGAACCATCAGCGGTAGCGGGCTCATCAACGAAGATAGCTTCTCCGTAAGTACCCTTACAAATACCGAGGTGCAAAAGCTTCTTAACTCCAGCGAAGAGGTGTCCGGAAGCGAGTCTGTTAGATTGGTAATGTTCAACACCTCCATAAACAAATCCTTTCTTGATTCCGTTCTTAAGAACATCGTCAGCAGTGTTATAACCTTGAGCCTTGGCGTATTTTTCCAATTTCTCAAAGTCGGCAGGTCTCCATACGATTGCCACTCCATTGCTTTCCATAAGTCCAGTTCCTTCTGCTTCTACTATCTCTCGCTTAATTCCTCCAATAATGTCATCAATGTTAGAGGTAGAAACAGTAATGTTACCGGCAGATCCACCAATTGAAGCATTGTCAAAGTCTGTAAACTGAGCGTGTTCAGCAAACATTGCGGTCTCAATGTCCTTGTTGAGCGTCTTGCCTTGGTCCTCTGCAATGTTCATCTGGGTGAGATAACCACTTTGGGCAAGGTCAGCGCGGTCAATAAGTTCTGGGCAGATCTTGAATTGGTCAATATCTACAGACTCATCGCCCATTGCGATAGCATTGTAGTTGTAAGCAGCCCCTCTCGTTCCAGAAGTGGAAGAAGAAGCGGTGCGATACGGGTTGTGAATAACTTTAGTGTCTGTATATTCAACATTACAGAGTTCTTTCCAGAGGGTAGGGTCCAAAAGCCTCTCTTGAAGCTTAGTCATCCATTCCTCTTTATAAATAATAGCCATTTGTTTAGTTTACTTGGTAAAATACCAAGCTCCTTGTCCTATGAATTGAAGAACATTCCTTTGTTCTTTTCCTTTGCTATTCTGGCGTTAACCACCTTAATGCGAAGTTCTCTCTGATCAACGGGTGGAAGTTCACCTTTAGCAAGCCAGTATTCTACCGAGTCGCTGGTAACTTGTCCCGAACGGTTTTTACCAGTAGGCATAGCCGCTTTGGTTGCCTTTTCATCCCTTAATTCTTTCAGCTCGCTTTGAAAATACTTGCTGTCCAGAACGTCATCGAGAGATTTTCCGGTATTCTGCATAAAGTCTTTGACAAGTGTTATCTCATCACTTCCTTTTACGCCATTAGCCGCTAGAAATGCTTTCTGTCCATAGTCCATTTCGCCTGATTCGTTGCTCTTTGGTTTAACTTCCGTTTTTGTTTCCTTCGTTTTAGCGAGTTTAGTTTCGTAACGTTTGTTAATCCCTTTAAGTCTTAGAGCTTCGGCTTTCCAGTCTGTAGTGTCCGAGTCGTTGTCATCGCCTTGATTATCCTGATCGTCAGCGTTATTATCCAATTCCTCTTCTTCTACTTCTGAATCCTGCACGTCATTTTCTTGTGACATAAATGATAATGTTATTCATTCTCTTAAAAGGGGAATGAGAGCCTTTTATCCTTTTGAATGGGAGGTATAACCCAATTCACTTTTCTAAGTGAGAAATTTAGTTTATCGAAAGCGTAAGGTCGGCAGTCCCTCCGATAGTCATATAAAGACCTGTGTAAAATTCGGTTCCATATAAATCAATGTTTCTTTCTCCTGCCGCGAGCGTGATAGTGTCATGCAAAAGGATCCCGTCATCGCCTGAGCCGCTTGCCAGCGTGGTTGCTCCCCATGCGTAATTCGCTAGGGTCGTGGTAGTGGCTACGCTGTTTCCCGCAGCTCCGAGATTCCTTGAGACAATTATCTGCGAATCTGCAGCGTTAGTTGTGGCAATCACATCGTAGTTAGGCAAGGTTCCGGTAGAATAATTAGTCCCGGCTACTCCTGATCCGTTCAAAGCTTTCTTTACGTTATCAAGGAATACCTCCTCGCTAGTGACCCAAAGAATCTGGTCTGCAACTGCTGCGGCTCCGGAATTTTCAGATAGTTCCAATACCGCCGTATATACCCTGCTCCCAATGGTGATAGTTGCCGCTTCGGTAGTGACCGCAGGATTACTGTCACCTGTTCCGCCTCCGAGAGTGCTATCTGCCCAAGCGGTGTTATCCATAGTCTCGGTAGTTTCTAAGGCGTTGATAGCTGCCGTAAATTCATCGTTACCTACTTCTCTCGCTACGATCACCTGTGTGGTGTTGGTGTTCGTAGTTGCGATAACGAAAGGATGAGCCACAGTTCCGGTTGAGTAATTGGTCCCGGCAGTCCCAGTTCCGTTTATGGCCAGCTTGAGATTGTCAAGCATTATCGCTTCGCTAGCGCCCTTTTTAACCTGATAGGCGATAGGTGCCGCTCCGTAATTCTGAGAAAGTTCATCCACCACCATATAGGCAATGTCTCCGATAGTTACGGTTGCCGCCTCGCCTGTCACTCCTGCGTCTGACGCTCCTGTGCCTCCCCCTAAAGTAGCATCAGCCCAGGAAGCATTATCGCATTTCTTGGTAGTAGCTACTTCGTTAAGCGAAGTTCCCGGCACCCTGCCCCTCACAGTAAGGGTGGTAGCGTTGGAAGCGGAGGCCACTACATCAGGATGAGCGACAGTCCCGAATCCGTAAGTTACGCCTTGAGTTCCGGTAAGATTGATAGCCTTCTTCAAGTTCGCAAGAGAAGCCTCAAGAGTCGCCCCGATTTTTACGTCATATGCTTCTTCCAATACGTCTCTCATCGTGTATACTGTCTCTCCGACAGTGACAGTCTCTTCGTCTGCGAAATTTTCCGTCCCTGTCAGCACGGAAACAGCGTGAGTTGCGGCCACCATCGCGCCGGACGATGTCAGCTTGCTGGTAGCGTGAGAAGCTGGAGCGCAAGCCCCTATGCTGGTAAGAGTTCCTGTGGCTGCGGCACTTGCCTCAAGCGCATCGTAAATCTTGATAGTCCCGTTGGAGTGAGAGTTGACTACGATTCCGTTTAGCTTGCCTGCGCCGCGCATGATAAGTCCGCTTTCCGATACGTTGATTGCCCTGGTTGTATATGTTTTCATATTGTTTATATTCCTGGATTAGCTTCTTCCTTTTTGTCGGAAGTTTCTTTTTTATATCCTTGAAGTTTTTTAATCCCATTTTCCAGGGCGCTTACCCCGGCCCATTGCGCTCTCAGGTCAGACCCTATCTGCTCATCGCTCATTCCTGGATAGTTGGCTACAGCGGCAAATGCTGCGTTTCTGGTCGGATCGGCCTTGATTCCATTCCTTAGCGTTCCGTTTTCGTAGATAGCGGACAACAAGACTTTTTTCATCGCTTCCACAAGAACCTCGTCTTTACATAGATGCTCGATTTTCTCGATCTCAATGTCGCTTAATGTTAACTGTTCTTTCATTTTTGATTATTAGTTTGTAAATTATCTGCGTTTAATTCTGCTCTGGTATTTTGCTGTGGCTGTGCCATCATCGGAGTGCTAAGTCCTGAGAAGTCTATCGGACTAAGCCCTGAGTTCTCGATAATCTCGTTGAAAAGGTCTGCCATGCCCGGCTGCTGCAAGCTCTGTGGATTGGCAAGCACCTGACGGAATACGTTAACCAGTGAATCAACCACCTTATACATGTTCTTCTGCTTTCCCTTGATATTAATTTGTACGTCAGTTGGCAGTCCTTCCAGCTCTCCTTTAATAATCTCAAACGCTTTATTAGGATTCTTTTTAAACTCTTCGCGAATCATTTGTTTGCGTGATTCCACCATTTCCGCTGTTACCAGTTCCCCACCCTTGCCGTTGTTTTTAAACATTCCCTCTTTAATTCGATTATTCGCTTCCTTGGTAAGAATGTTCTCAAGAATCTCATTCATCTCCTTCATGTCGAGGCGCTCCATCCATTTTTGACCTTGATTGATATCGTCAACCAAATATTTTAGCACCCAATCTCTGTATATTTCTTCCCAAAAGTCTGCCATTTTTCCTTGTCTCCATTCGTGGATGCCTTCACCTTGTTGGACTACTAAGTTCTGTAAGGCAAACGGAGTCCCTGATGTAGGATTGACTCCAAGCTGTGCGTCGCTGGCCGATCCTAATACCTGAGCGTGAGAGTTCCACCTCGATACTGCGTCATTGAAAGCTGGAATATTGGCTGGCTGTCCGTTAAGTTGCGTAACCTGTTTTCCGTCTGCCACTTCCAATACTTCTGGCACTCCTGCTTCAAGATTCTTGAGATTGTTGCGATTCTTGAATCCCTGATCTGCTGTCTGGAGAAGGATAAGTGCAGCTGTATCAAGCATCGCCTTAATCTTGATCTCGTTGTAATTGGTCCAAACCTGATCTTCAAACAAGCTTTCTACAATGGATTGTCCGCAAGCTCTGCCGTGAACCTTATTGATAACCTTAGCTTTGAATGGTGACTTTTTCTCCTTGCCCTTAAAAAGCTTGATTCCCTGCTTCTTGTTGTTGCTGTCGGTGTAGAAAGTAATAATCTGCATCTGCCCGACATACTCATCTGATTTCTCGTCATCCAACCATTCTTTCGGCAGTGTTCCGTGCAGTTCGTAGCCTTCGATGTATTTACCAGGAGTCTTGGATTTGTCGTTCTTGTCTGCGGTATTAGCCTTTTCTGCCCTGGCGTGGGTTATTGCCTCCATAATCTTCTCATCGTTCCAAACACCTTTTTTGTCGAGCAAGTCCTGTATGCTCCATTCGTGCCTGATACAGATAGGGCCGGACATTATATTTGTCTGGTCGCAAAACGCTATAGTTTGAAGCGGTATTACTTCCGGATTCTTGCCTGAATCTTTCATAAGCGATAAACCGTATACAATCTGGCTTTCTACTGAATCATCAATCGACTCATCTACTCCGTTTTTTCTTGCCCAGCGCGGATGGAATTTACGGAAAAAGAAAGACTTATAATAGTTATCTGAATCATCCACATACGGCTCTATGTCCTTGACATCGAACCCCTCCGATCTGCGTGCTACGTTCAGGATAGGCGTGACAATGTTCTTATACGGTCTGTTGCCATCATCTGCTCCCCTATGAAACCAACCGAAAGTGACATTAGTGCAACGCTGGATATGCTCGTACATATTCCATTCTTTGTTTGAGGTAACAGGAACGCGCGCTGTCTTGAAGTTGGCTTCCTCGCTGGTTATAAATTGAAAAATATTTTGTTCCATTATAGGAGTGTTATGAGTTGTCTTTCTAAAATTTCAGCAGATAGATTGTTGCGGAAGGCGTTTCTGGCCTGAGGAAGAAACAAGAACTTCTCTGCTCTCTTACCGCCAGCAGTTACCTTAATCGTTACGTTACTCCTGAGAATATCAGGTTTAAGTGACATAAAAGTCTCCTTGATACTGGTTGTCCATTTGCGTGTGGTCTTGTCGTTAAACGTGACTTGTAAATAATATTTCATATTGCTGGATTAGTTTGCGGTTTATTTTCGTAGGATATCTTGCGAATCCAAGTGTCATATTGCTTGATTTCTTGGATATTAGCGTCCATGAGTATCAAGTAGCGTAATGCGTCTAAGGCGTGGTCGTTCTCTTTCACTGGCTTTTCCGGTTCGTTCCCTATCGCCTTCTTCTTCGGATAATGATAAGTCTCAAATTCCCAGATAAGATTGATACAGGACTTGTGGACCTTCAATCGACGCTGCTTCAATAACTCCCTTATCTTGCTAACTCCTGATGTAATGCTGCCGTCTCCCTTAATCACTTCACAACAATTCACTTGCCTATTAACCAATTCCTTAATTGCTCCCGGATTCTCCGGATCAGGATAAACCTTGGTAAAGTTCCTTGCCGCTACTATCTCCGCTATCTGCGCGTCTGTCTTGCCTGTCTCATAATCCTCATTAACCACCCAATAAACGCCTCTCTTATCCTTTTTAACTGCGATGCAGGCGAATGGGTTAGTAAATCCGAAGTCAACACCTGCTATGTACTCACACGTTTCGCCCTCCAATCTTTTTAATTCTTCATCGCCAAATATATGTAAATTTCTCGAAAATTCCTTGTAAACCAAACCTTCCATTTTGCGGAAGTCTGCCATGTACTCTTGGGCAAATCTGTCTTCCGGCATGCTGGATTTCTTCTTGTCGAGCCACTCAATATCGTTGGCGGGATTGTCGTAACTGGTAGCGTGGGAGTAATACCATTCCGGATCGGATTGCGCGGTATTGTGCAAGGTATAAAAATCATTGAATCCGTTAGGTGTTGAGCCGAACACTGCGCGCCCTCTTGTGGTCAGTAATGTAGGCTCAAGCACCGTGTCCCATTTCTCAAGAAATCCTCTACAGAAAGCTACCTCATCGCACATCAACAGGTCATTCTCGCTTCCTCTCCCTTTGTCTGCCGTAACTACCGATTCCCAACCTTTAAGGCTCACCTTGGAATAACCTCCGTGTATATTCTTAACTGTTATCTCTAGTCTGCTATCATTCTTCTTCGATACTGCCGGGCCGAATATCTGTAAGAATATATCCCATGCTATTGTTCTTGCGTCATCGAATGTTTGGGCATAGTAGGTTATTTTTGCCTCATTTACCGATAGTGCCGTCCCCAATGCTTCATATCCGAATTCAGTCGTCTTGCCGCTTCTTCTCCCCCAGTTAAGGACCTTATATCGGCTCTTGTCCCTTATCGCTTCCTCTTGTTTTTGGGTCAGTTCCATTTAATTTGAATGAATCTATTACTGCTTGGGGAGCTATAACCACTAACGGACTGTTTGGATTTCCGGATAATTCACTTTTTTCGTGCATATCGTGATTTGAAGAAAGTATCAGTTTGGCAATTGTAGGATTATAGTCTCCAGAAAGTCCACTATTCATAAGCCTTTCTTTCTGTTCTGTTTTAATTTTTTCCAAAGAGTTGGAAAATTCTTCGTGATTTTTTTCCCATTCATACAAACTTGTCTTGTTCACTCCTATAAATCTTGCAAAACCCTCTATGGTAGGAAGCTTTACTTTCAATCTATGTTCTAACATCTGATACCCCTTCTCTGCGTTCTCCTGTTTCACTCTTTCAATCTCTTCGTCTTGGCACTCCTCAAGATACTCGTCAACTTTTTTGATGAATATCTTTTTAAATTTTGTTGGTCTTCCTGCCATTATCTTTAGCCTCCTTTGTTTTTATTCATTAATTGCTTGATTGACTTTCTCTTGCAGTGCCAAGAATACCGGAGCGTCTGAAAGCTTAACTGTTACTTGAACAAGCAAGTTAGCGATAATCTGCGCTTCCTCTTTGTTGATTTCCATTTTTTTAAAATAATTTAATAAAAAAGCTCATATATCCGACCACCAATGAATGATGATCTAATATATGTGTTTCAGCTTCCATACTTTTTGTATAAAAAAATAGCCTAAAATCATCTGCCGATATGCTCGGTGTATAATTTTAGGCTAGTTGTACTTACATAATAACATTACTTGTTATTGAGTGTCAAGCAATCTAAAACATTCTTATTTTTTTATTTTATCAAAAAAAGTTATCCACAGCTTTGATGTTTTATGGCTTATCTAAGCCCTCTTTTTTCTTAGTGTAAGGCATTGACGTGCGAACGTTCGTATGCTACAATGGAATCAAGATAAGAGAAGAAGCTGAGGGATGAGCTGGAATATAGGACTAGAGCATAGCTCGCATACGCGCCTATATAATCAACCTCCACTGGCGGATCCGAATATCTACATTAAGAAAATTAAAATAAAAAAATGGAAAAAGGAAAAGTGGTAATCAACTGGGGAGCTACCCCACGTCAAGCACAATATGGGTACTCGTCAGTGATGTTCGTTCAATTAGTATCTGGCGGACAATGGAGCAGGGAGGCTAACAAGCTCCAGGCATACGGCGCCCCGGACAATCTCCCCGAAGGAGTATTCGACAGTTACGATGAAGCCGAGAAGGCAGCGAAAGAAGCAGGCATCGACACTCAATACGCGATCTACGCTTAATCATTTTATTAATTTTTTACAAAAAATATGACAAAAGAATTGGAACAAGCCATAATCGAAGGCGCGCGAAAGTATGGCGATGACGAATTGGGTCTGTTTATCGCAGAAACGGGATGGGAAGACTGGATGTTGGAATTTTGCGAATCTGAAAGTTCGCAAGAGGATGGAGGAGAATTATCCGAGAGAGACTGCAGCAGAATAAATGAATTCTTGAAAGAGGTCTTTGAAAAAAGTAGAAAACCGGAAGAAGAATAAAAAACTAAATTAAAAAATATGAGTAAAACAATCGACGGTCAGACGGCTGAAGAATCAATCAAAGCGTTTCAGGTTGGAGCGCGCGACATCTTATCCAAGTTGCAATCTTGGGACATAGGGAGCGACGAAGCCCGTAAGCTGGAATCACAAGCTAAGGAGTTATGGATGGAAGACGCGGAAGATCTTGATATCTCACTCAAGGAAGCGGAGGAGATATGGCAGGAGAAGATTATTGATGAGATATTATCGCTTGACCCTGCATTTGATTTTTCAAATAAGAATTTTTAATAAAAAAATGATGAAAAAATACACACCAGAAGAATTAAGGGAAGACTTTACCGAATTTATCGAATCTTGTCATCGCACCGGACATCACCGGAAGGATTATAACATTAAATTCTTCTTGCAGGAGAACGATCATATGGGAATCACGCAAGAAGAAGTGGAAGCGATATATGACGAATGCGACTGGCAAGATGACGTCAAGAAGGCAGCCTCTTCAATGGGCAAGAGGTCGGCTCAATCTCGCCTCGGAAAAATGACAAAGGAAGAACGTAGCGCGGCAATGAGAGAATTACAAAAGAAAAGAAGTTACAAAAAGAAAACGGATTAAACTCCGTTTTCATTTTATTGATTTAATCCTCTCTCTTATCTCGGCTCGCAATTTGTTCTCTCTGTCTATTCCCTCGTAGTTTTTGGGATTGTCTATGTCCCCTCCCACGCATTCCAGGGCATATTTTTGGAAGAGGGCTAAAACTCCGTCAATCATTGCAATCATCTTCTCCGCACCCCCTTATCTCTTTACTTATCTCCTCTCCCAATTCCATAGCTTTGCAATTATACGGCGAGCCATCCAGAATGTCATTTGGATAACTTCAATCAGGCTATCGTTTTTCTGTTTTTCCTCCTCGTAAAGTTTTTTATAGATTGTCATCTTCCTCCTTTCCCCTATAAAAAGTTATAAACTCATTGAACGTCAAATCTCTCCCCTCGATGAAACAAGCATAATCGTATTTTTCTAACATCATTTGCATCGACCACCAGAAGTTCCTTTCTTTGCTGCTTAGAACAAACCATTTGAAGAACCAATCGTGCAATCTCTTTTTGTCAGCGTTGTTTAGCACTATCATTTTTTGAAGTTTCATTTGTCCTCCTTTCCCTCTATCACTAACTTAAATTTTCCACCACATTCGCATTCCTCTATATTTTTGTACACCCTCCAATTTTCGTTGCTTTTATCCTTGTCTAGTTCTTGTTCCTTTCCGCATTTGTTGCACGCTATTTTTATATCTTTATTTTTCATTCCTCCTCCTTTCCCAAAATCTCAAACTCCTTAAAATGCTCTAACAGATACTCGTGTGCGTCTCCGACAATAACTTTATCGTTCGGGAAAAAGTCTTGATATATCTTTGCAATTTGTGGGTTATTTTCTACTGCGGTTATCTCGTGTTCATTTCCCCATAATTTCCTGTTTCCACCTATACCACAATACAGGTTCAATATTTTCATTCCTTTATTTTTAAATTATTATCCCTCATCCTCTCCGCCTCGGCCCTACGCTCTATTGCTTCCTCTATATCTTCTCCCCGAATATCGTTTATATCGCAAAGCTTTGCGATTATCGTCATCAGGAAATGATACCGATACACATCTTGAGGTTTTTCCATTTCACCGCAACTCAACGGACGATTCAATGAGGCTTTTATCTGATACAAATCTACAATCATATCCGCCTTTCCTTGATTCCACAGCTCCTCGATAGTCTGGGAGAGGAAGGCTTCAAGTTCTCCATAGGTTTCAAAAGTTTTTGGTATCTCCTGCTTTTCGTGGGCTATACCGAACTTCTCCCGAAACTCTTTCAATCTTTTTTCTTGGTAGGTCATATTTTTATTAATTATTTTGTTCATTTAGCATCTCATAATCAAGCCCGGCGGACTTAACGGTCTTAAGACATTTAGCGCAGCAAAAATACACAGCATCTCCGTCCCCATAATACCTCGCAACTGCACGTCTTTCTTCATCATCTTCATAGCAGATATCGCAAAACTCTATTGTTTTTCTCATTTTTATAAATTATGTTTTTGATAAAAATCGCGCCTTACCCATCTTCTGTGGACCCAATCCATGTGAGCAAGATTTCCTCCGCTACATATAGGGCAATCGTAAATAGCAGGGGCATCGCTGTTGCACTAAAGTTCAAGACTTGTTACTTTTTGTTCTAGCATACTTTTTACTTTAATAATTTATCGGCGAAGTCGTTTAAGAAATCTGGTACATATATATTCTCGTTCTGCCACCTTTCTACGAACTCCTCCACCAACTTCTCCCTATCAGTCTTCTCTGGTTCGGGGGTGTAGGGGGTATATTTCCGCTCTTTCAAATCGAATACAGTCCACGCAACGTCTGCAGCTTTTAATGCTTCATCATCCAACGTTTTGGATAGTTCTGACATCAGATAGCATTTCTTTTCGCCTACGCCACCCAAAACAGCCAATACTTCCATAAGATAATTGCTCTCTGTTAATTGTTTAACAACATCCCCCACCTCAAGATTCTCAAGGGTTCTGGGGATTAGTTCGAGTTCGGAATCGTTGAAAACTACAATTCCTTTTTCTGCCTTGCATATAACGTGTTTACCATTATTGGCGGTATCTGTAACGATTACCGTTTTGCCGATAAAAGTTCTTGTCTGCGTATCAGTATCCCCACTCTCAATCACCCGCACGTGGTCGCCAATGGCGAACTTAGTTTTGTTTTCCATTTTGTTAGATTATGTTTTTTAAAATATGTAATCCTAATTCTGGCAATACACAGTTCCTTAATACTTGCCGTTTATTCTTCAGCTTGTATTTTGAAAGGTCAAATCCGTGAAGTTTTTGCAAGTCTGGAATTTGTGCTGTTCTGATGTTGTCTTTTTTAAAATTCATATCTGCTATATCAGAATTACTCCAAAATAGATGACGTTGAAGTTCTTTCTTGGGAGATATAAGAGGCGTATAATACGGCTTAACATTCTCGACTATCCACTTTCCTTGAAAATTATGTTGTAGAAATATTATCTCTTGATAAAGCCTCATATCTGGATATTCCGGTTCTGTTCCTCTGTATCTAACACAAATATTCTGGCGAAAGCTGGAATGGCTTTGGCAAGGTGGCGAAGTCCAGATAAAATCGAACTCCTTGTAATGGTATAGTAAATATTGATGAGCGTCTTGGATAATAACTTTATCTTTCGGGAAAAAATCTTGATAAATTTTAGCTATATTCTCGTCGTGTTCAATAGCAATTATCTCGTGTTCATCTCCCCATAATTTTCTATTGCCACCGATACCACAATACAGATTCAATATCTTCATCTCCTTGTTTTTAATAATTATGTAGAAGTGAACAAACGGGGAAGCGCTGACCACCAGCGACATCGGAATCGAACCGACTGTTCAGCCCCTGGGAGTGCTCTACCAATGAGCTACGCTTTCACGGTGGGATTCGAACCCACATCCTCTCCCCCGTTCATTCACTTCTGTTTCTTCGTTCATTCTGGACGGCAAGGAATTGCACCTTGCACGCTTGACTGTTTCTGCTTTTGATAATACACTGCATCGTTTTGGCATTATCTATTTATGACCCGCGAAGCCATAACAGCGTCTTATTCCGCCACGTCCAGAAAAAAAGAAGAAACTTGTGCCACCTGCTAGAATCGAACTAGCGACGCCAGGCTCTTCGGGCCTGCGCTCTACCAACTGAGCTAAGGTGGCAGGGAAGGCTAGTCGCCTTTACATCTCATCAAAGTCCAGAACCTCAATATCTCCTGTCCCGAATTCACATCCGCAACCGCAAGTCATAGAAGTCTGAGAATTTTCATCCAGTTCAAATACGGGAAGTCCTTTATGCTCGACAAAGTTAGCGCATTTCTGGTAAACATCTTCACCGCACTTTGGGCATTCATAATGCAGATAATATTCCATTTTTTTAATTTAATTGATTATGTGAAGGAGGCGAGTTTACATCTTAACCCAAGCCCATATTTTCCTGTTTTTTATGTCGTAGATAGTTCCTCTTTTTAGGTTGTATCTTTCTGCCAACTTTGCTACTGGAGTTTCCATATCTTTTAAAATGTCTATAACCTGAGACTTCGTTATTTTGTTCCTACCGTTTTTCTCTCCTAATGCTGTCCTGTGACGTTTATTTCTGTCATCCATATTTTCTTGATGTGTCCCGATTATTAGATGTTCTGGATTTATGCATTTTCGGTTATCACAAGTATGGCGTATAACCATTCCGATCGGAATCTCTCCTTTGAATTTTTTATACATAAATCTTGATACGCCAGTTTTATGATAATCTCTTCTTATTCTAGGATAGCCATCTTTGTTACATTTATGCGATGTGCAATTCCAGCATCCATTTTCATCAACTTCATAGGTCACTTCTTTTGTAGTCCCTCTCGTGGAGTGTTTACTTTTCATAATTATATTTTTATCTTAATTAGCGGAGGAGTGGGAATCGAACCCAAGCAGAACCATCTGCACTCCCCCATACGCCGGAGGTTAGTCCGGCTTAAATTCTATGACCCTACCGCAGAACTTTCATTCTCGATAGTTTTGTCGTAAATTGATACTCCTCCTTGGCTTGCCTGTATCATCTTCCCGAGTCGCATTGACGCATCTTCGAGGTGACGATATGCAAGGATGACGTTTGCGATCATTTCTCCGTCGAGATCTCTCCTGTCCTCGTCCCTGGACATAGGGCTTGCTTTTAATGCCTTGGAAAGTAACTGCACTTTCTTTGCGATATCCTTGATATCGTTTCTGAGCCTTACGGAAGTTTCTTCGGTTGCTTTTTTAAAATCACGTTCAGCAACTTCTTCAACACCTGGGTCTTGCGACACTCCTGTTCCTTCATTTTCCATTTTTGTATAAAATAAATTATTTAACTACAACCCAATTCCAATTTTTTCTATTTTTTATATCGCTAATAGTCTTGGAATTTACACCATACAACCTAGCAATTGCCGACATATTGGTATTATTACTTTTTAATATCTCTATTACCTGCGACTCTTTTAGTTTGTTCTGTCCGTTTCTCTCTCCTCTATTAGATTTTCCATGTAAAGCCTTGTCTATAGAATTCTCACTTCTACTTCCCCATTTCAAATTTTCCAATCTGTTGTCTGCTGGGTTGCCATTTAGGTGTCTACATTCTTCCCAATATTTTGGAAGTCTATCAAAATTTTCTAACACTAATCTATGAACGAATTTTTTCTTAACTACTCCATTGTTATATAAAGAAATATAATTATGACCATCTTTCTTTGTTGACAACTTCATTTTTAATAGACTTTTTCTTTCTGCGTTTTTCTTCTTGGAATATTCCGAATAAACGTTTCCCAAATTATCTATAAAATAATGGGGGAAACCTTTTATAGGTGTAATTGTTTTTTTCATATTTTTGGGGTTATATACAAAAGTATAGAATAGCTCTTGCACCGGTGGCTTATTTGTAAAGTGAGTTATTTTTGCATTGTCGCATAAACATTCTCCGCGATCTGAATTCTTTTGTCTTTCAGCATCTGCTCGAATATTTTTGTTCTTTCTTCCTCCGTCTTCTTAAAAAAACCATTTTCTTTTAACAGGGCAAGCAATCCGAATACGTTCGTGTCTGGTTCTATTTCAATATCTCTCTCCCCAAACAAATCTTTTTCGATTACGTGGAATACGTAGAAGTAGCTTCCCATTTCTTTTATAAGAGCAGTTGCTCTGACACGCGTAGAATTCATAGATTTGGTTTGATTTATTTAAATGACCTGTAGCCTGTGCATAACTTCTTATTTGAATATTTACTTGAATTTGATATTCAAACGTCTCCTACCCCCCAAATATTAAAGAATTTCGCTATTGTAGGTTGCTTCCGTCGCCGCATTTTGATTTCTTACAACTTCATCAAGAATTTTTGAAGTTTAATCTTTGCCTCCGCCAAATCCTCGACTTCCATTTCGTTGATAAACTTTTGGATTTTCAAGCTTTCGTTGTTATACAAAACTTTCCAAAGTTCTCTGGCGTAGGCGTTTAATTCTCTGCGGAAAATTCTTTGTTCTTCCATTTCTTGGTTGTTCATATTTCTGTTTAATTAAAATTTAAGTTCAGCCTTTTTAGTTTTATCTCGCGTTGCCGGAATATCGTATTCTCCACCTCCCCGCAATCCCAGATTATTAAAACTTTTAGCTGTGTATTGTGGAAGTAAGTGCTTGTATAATTCTGCGCTGCACCAATATTCGTTAGGATTATTTTCAAAATATTCTGCCATAATCTCGCATAACTCTAAATACTGATTTTCATTTTCGCTTTTATATCTTTCACTGAATTTTTTCCACCAATAATTATAATCATAATCTTGTTTTTCCTCGCTCCACTTTTTCCAATCTTCCCCAAGATAATTAGTATATCCTACTCGAAGTAAAAATCTAACCGAGAAATTACGAGTAAAATTAAATTCTACTTTGCGTTCAACGCTCCACCGCCTCATAGCCTCAATTTCCCTTTCGGTTTTAATCCCCTTTTCTTTAAATTTTACATTGTCTGGTATTTTCTCGGTTTCTATCTCATCCTTAAAAACTTCAATCTGTGAAGTCTTGAGAAATTCACCGTTAATCGTGAGATTTTGAGGTTGTGGTTTTTGGCTCATTGATTCCTTGATTCTTGTCGCTTGTGCTTCCGTCAAATCTCCACGAAATTCGTTCTTGTAATATAATTTAGGCATCGCAGTCTATGCTAGTTTGATTAAGTTTTCCGGTCTTAAAAAGGTTTATCGTGTGATCGGTGAAACACGCTGAAAGTGTATATCCGTATTCCTCGCCTTTGTCGCTGTTGAAGTAGGCGGTGATGAATTTTTCTACCTCAACCTGATTCTCGAACAATGCAACCTTACTTTCGATAATTTCGATTGCCTCGTCTTCATCCAGCGCCGGATCAGTTTTGAATTTACCCCGAAATGAAGATTTGAAAAAATCGAGAAGAGAAAAAATACGTTCTTTTTCTTTATCACTTACTTTTAACTTTTCTTTAACTTCCTTTAACTTTCCTTTACTGTATCTAGTATCCCCTACAGTATATATATTGTATGTATACTGTATCCATTTCTTTATTTTCTTCCCTAAGATAAGCTCTATTTCTGTTTTGATATTTTCTGGCAACTCGTCTACTCTTTTTAGCACTCCTTTTTTCACCATTGGAGACCCTGTAGACTGATATTTTAAGAAGTTTTTTATAAAAATATACCCATTTCGGTAATATATTTTTTCATCATTTTCAAACTTTTTCAGAGCGTTTTCTACCATCGTTTTTTTGTTCCGAGTCTCGCTCATTATTACATCTATCGGCAGTTCATATATTCCTAAAATATTTGCGTGTTCGTTAGTTAGGAAATATACAAATAGACGATCTTCCTGTTTATCTAACTTTCTGATGTAGCTATCAAGCCAAATTTTTGTATTTATCATTCTATAATTCTCTGCCATCGTGATTTTTTATTTTTTCAGCCTCGAGAATGTGGCTACACTTCCCGGAAAAAGAGAATCTAACGCAATCACAAGCCCAGTGAGAATTAAAGAATATCTCGACCTTGTGATATTCTCCCTTCTCACTTTTTGATGGGATTAGATATGATTCTCTTGTGATTGCTTTTGCCATTTTATTTGAAAATATCGGGTAAATCTTCGAGGGTTATCTCCTCTTCCTTTGGAGTCTTAGCTCTATCCTCCAGCACCTGCTTACCTGCTCTCTGTGCCTCTGTAAGCCCTCCGTCTGCCTCTGCTTGCTCTTGCGCGCCACCTTCCTTCTCCCACACCTCAATAATCTCTTTGCCGAGTTCTATGGTCCAAGTATAGGTATTCTCCACTACCTCTTCAGATGATATTTTCATTAACTGCCCGACCTCTGGATCTGCCTTTGCAAACGCCTTCCAAAAGGCATCGTCCAAGAATCCAGTAAAGATTTTATCTTCTCTATCTTGGTCCAAAAACTCATAAACATTTTGAGAATACATTTTGCCAGTCCTAGCAGATTCTTTCTCTTCCTGTCCCACTTTGACAAGATAAAGAGACAGAGGTCCATCTGTAAAATGTTCTGGTCTTAAATACTTTCCTACTTGTGCTTTTCTCATTTCCTCGTTGATTGCTTTCATTTGTTTTTTTGTAAATTTATAAAGTTAATTGTAGTGACCCATATTGTGATAGCAGTTATAAACTGCCTGATGTAACGTCTCCCCTTGTCCGTGAGATAGAACACTATCTACGCTTCTTATCTCACAATGCAATAGACTATCCCCAGTCTTGTCGCTCCAAAAATGAACATTAAATAGTCCGAAAGGCTCTTTAGTCGATGTCATCTTAGAAAGCATATCTATGGCCCGCAGGGATTCTCTTATCTCTTCTATCTCTTCAATTTCTTTTTTCATTTTTATGCCGTTACTTCTAAAGATTTATCCAACTCCTCGACAAACTTCCTCTCGCTCTCGGAAACTTCTTTCCCTCCACTGTTATTTTTTGCTTCCAGTTCTTTTAGAACTTTGTCGGGATTAAAGATATTCTCTCCCGATATAGTGTCCTCTCGCTCCTTCTCTTCGACCTTTGCTTCTTCTCTCTTCTCTATCGCAAATGCGTTCTTCTTAATCCATTTGCCGGCTTCTTCGATTGTTAGCTCGTTCCACTTCAGCTTGGTCGCTTCTTCCCACTTCTCTTGTGTCATTCCTAGTGTGATAAGTTGCTCTTGGAATGTTGCGGTCTGGTCTTCTCCTGGGTGTTCACTCGCTCCGCCATTAAGCCACGCCATTAGCTCCTTGCCTGTCTTCTCACTCGGAACAAACGGATTCATTCCGAACAATGACGTTCTGTCTTTCGGCGCTGTAGCCAAGTGGCTGCCGATTTCAAGGTCGAAACAGATTGTAAACTCGTAGTCCATTCCCTCTCGCTGTATCGGCGCCATTCCCTTTTTAACAGGAGCCATCTTCCCTTTCTCGTTCTCCTCCAAAACATATTCCACCTTGCTTCTCATTGTGACGATAAGGTGACACTTGCTCTGCAACATCGTCTCAATCAAGAGATTATGGATGGGTGATATTTCGCCCCAAGCCGTATAACTGTTTTTGCCTGCAAGCTGACTCACCTTATCTTTCTTCTCAAGAAGTCCGCCGCTTCCTGCCCAAGCGTGGGTGAGACTGTCTATGATTATAACGTCATATCCTGCTTCTTCTGCGGCGTGTATTGCCTCGATATACTTCGGCACGGTGAATGGTGATTCTAATGTCAAAACGTCAAACTCCGGTATTCCCTTTTTTCCCGCTTCCATTTGCGCCGATCCATTCTCTGTATCAATCACCGCGATACTTCCCCCCATTCCCTTAGCAATAAGGAGCGCGCTGTGTGTCTTGCCTCCTCCACTCGGAGAGCATAACGCAATTCTAGCTTTAGCCTTTTTACGTTCTGCTTTCCTAAAAACAATTTCATTACTCATATTTTTTGCTTATACCGTATGTCGGAGTGTATCACCAGGAAAAGTGATAACCCAGACAGATACACTCCCGCACACGGCCACTTTGTTTAAATCACTTTTTATGCCCTCTGTAATAATTCCTGTTCCATTGCCTCATTCACCGATAAGATGTCCGTCAGTTCTTCTCTCAGGTTTGCCTCTAGGTCGTTCTGAAGCGACATCAGGTCTTCTCTCTCATTCCTCAACTCTTGCTCAAGCACCTCAATTTTCTCCTTCTGTCCTTGAATCTTTTGTTCGATTGTTACTCGTTCCATATTTTTAAACTTAACTAATTAACGTCTGCACGTCGCCCTAATACCTTTCCATCGACTTTCCTCTAAGTCTTTCGCTGCTTCATAGTTGACATCTTCATCGTCCGACTCTTCATCGAAAGTGAAGTCGTCGTCAATGAAGCACTCGTCTTCTTCCATTTTTTCTCCTCTCTAGCTTTTAATTGATTAAAGAGCAAAATTATCTTTTAAAACTTCCATCAGCCAATTATGCGCTTCTTCGTCTTTGACCTTGGCCATTAGCTTTAATTGATTCTGTGGGTCGAACATCGCAACGATATAAGCACAATTATCTGATATGTTTTTAATGTTTTTTATGCTTTCGATTTTGTCTGTCGCGTATCCGTAGGTATCGTCATATCCGCTCCATATTTCTATCGCATTTTTCTTTATTTCTTCAAAAACATTTTCGCTAGGAGCAGTATAATATTCTTCTGCTGTCATTTTTCCACCTCCTTTCTAATTTTTAATTTTTTAAAACTTTTATCTCTAGCTTCTTTATCCCGAACTCTTTAGCAAGTTTAGAGCCTTCTTCTGAATAACCTTGAAATAGGTCTATTCGGTTGTTGTAAGTTTTGCTAATCCGGTCTTCCACGATATACACATCGCCGTCAATCATCAATCTTGTCCCGAACGGATACAGGTTGGTCGCCGCCATTCCTACTTTCGCAATCTTCCCCGAAGCGACCAAACATTGTCTATAACCGTTCTTGTAAGTCGGGTAATGGCAACTATCCAATTCCGAGTAAGCTGATACTGTCATTGTTCCGATTGACTTCCAATTGTTTTTTGTAACTTCCTCAACGGAAGCTACTCCCTCAGTAGTTGACTCTTCGGAAGTAGTCTCCATATAAGGAATGCCTGCGTAGTTCGGGGCTTCATCCTTGACTATCACATCTTCAGACTTCGCCCCCTCCGCCGCCACTATATCTATTCGGTTCGTAGTTTCAATGAATGCAACTGTAAGGCTCATAAGGACACCTACAGCGAAGAACGATAATGTACTTTTAAACTCTTTGAACTTTAATTCCTGAACGTGTTTTGTAGTTTTTCTGCGGTATGTTCTGTTATAGTTTTTGAGAACATAATGACCGTTAATAAGCTCATAACTGCCCATACGATACTTTTTGACTTGCGTCATAATTTTAGGATTAATCCGAAAGGCTCGGACAGCCCTACCCTTTAAGCATTGAACGAGCAAGTTCGCCACGAGGTTTATTGTTCTATTTTCGATCTTAAAGATTGAAAGATTTTAGCCTTTGTCGGACCAACTTGTCGTTGTTTTGCTCTTATCCTGCCATAAGGCTTGACTCTTATGGCAGGATAACAACAAAAAAACCAGTATTATCTTGGCTTATTCAGACTTTTCGTGTCTGTGTTCGGTCAAGCTGTGTGTTATCGTTAAGTTTTCAATGATGTATAGCTTCATTATACTCTCATTATACTCTTTGTCAAGACCTTATTGCTGACTTCGACAAAATGGTCGTGTTGCTGATGTCGGCACAACGATAAAAAACAGCCCTTTCGAGCTGTATTTCGTGACATATATAGACGTGCAGTAATTCTTTTATATATGTGGATAAACTGTGCTAAACTCTATCGTTGTCTACTGTATAAGTTTTCTCCCCTTTTCGATATTCATTATAAGCATTTACTGTTCCTGTACTAAGAACAGATAATACATATAACGCCACCGGATTATAATTCGTAAGTCCTGCCAGATAAGCAGAGCCTGCCAGTACTCCTGCGTCGAGGAATGACCAGATATAACCTTTGACTATCTTTTGGATAGTAATGTAATCGAAACTGTTGGCGATTTGTTTTTGAATGTTCATATTTTAAAATTAAGATTTAAAAGACTCTTCCAACTCTTTCGATATTTTTGCGTTTAGATTTATGATTTCCTGCATTTTTGTTTTTATTTCCTCTATCTCCTTATTCCATTTTCCCGTATTCTCGTATTTTCCTAGATAATTATTTTCGGGAAAAAGCCACCGATCCAATTCTATAATATCTTCTTCTATCCTCCGAAAAGTTTTTTGTGCTTCTCTTTCGGGGATAAGATTTTCGTCGTAAACTCCTACCATAATTTTTATAATTACAATTTAATTTATCTATTTAAACTTCTTCCTGCATTTATGGCATTGATTACCAATTGCCTCTCAGAAGATTTCCCCACCTCCGCCCTGACAAAATCTTCATCCTTGCCGAGGTATCCGTTGGTCAATGCTTCCTCCGGTTTTAAGTCCCTCAGTAATAGCTCGTTGTAAATTTGATTAAGTTTTGCTTCATCTACAATCATAGTTTTTTCGTTATTTATTAAATCTCTTAAAGTCCATATATTCTTTAAAAATCCGAAATAATCTTCTCCCATCCATTGCCATCCTTTTTCTCCGATTTTTTCTCCTCCGGAATTTAAAAATCCGACATACTTCTTGCCGTTGATGATTTTCGCCTTCCCAAAATATACGCAATGTCCAAAATCTTCACTCGTGGGTCTGGTCAGTATCCTCGCCGTCCAACCCGAGTTACTTCCGATGTAAGACGATACAAGTCCGTGATTATCTCTCAACATCATCGCCAGAAAATCAATATCATTGTGCGTAGTAGTGAGATAAGACAACGCCCTAAACCGTCTGGCCCTCTCCTCGTTTCTTGCCACTGTCTCTGCCATAAACGCCTCGGTCGGAGGATAGCCATTCATATAACTTGGAACGTTAGCCTCTTCTTCAACTCCGTGCTCTACCATCCATTTGGCGCCGTCACCTACCATTGCACAACCACCAGGAAGACGTATGTGAGAGTAAATATCCTTAGCTGAAAAATTTCTCATAATCCCTTCGTCAAAGAAGTTAAGAACCTCGGCATACTTCGACCAGCCTTGTCCGACGCAAGATAGCGACCCGTTTTGGGTTTCCACCTTAAGATTAACCTCAGCCTCTTCCTCCACGTCATAGCCCTTATTCCAGTCAAACGGTTCCCCTGCTCCGACCCTTTCCTCGTACAGGTAATTTCTCATATCCGGTTTGTCGTCTACTACTCCGGATAAAAATGGTTTTAATTCTTCCATAGTTTCAAATTAAAAATTTAAGTCTAAAAATCAATCTCCTCACCATTCCCCTAATCCCCTTTTGCTTTCTCTGGAATTCTAAAACGGAATAATAGTCAGAATGTCCCTTGTCCCAGTCATATCCGACCCCTAGAGTAGAACATTTGTCGCAAACGTCGTAAGGTTGATGTTTGTGGCAATAGATACAATGTTTCATATTTCTGTATTATCGGGTAAATCCTCTCCTTGTCTCAGAAAATCCACGATAGCGGTTACCGTGTCTTTTTCTTTTTGGATCATTTCAAAACGTTCAATTACTTCTTTTGTTATTTCCATAAAATAATTTTAAAAAGTTGGAGGGAGAAGATTTTTTCTCCCGAATTTTTTTAACTCGAGCTTCTTGCTCTTTTTTCTTGCTTTCTGTTCTCAATTTTTCACCTTCAAGATTTTTACGCCGATTATTATCAGCACAATTATTCCTACTACGAATAGCGCTTCAATCATATCGTCGCCTCTTTTTTTCTATTCTTCTTTTCTCAATTTCGTCTGCGAGACTGTCCCCTTTTTTGTTTTTTTGTTCTTCCCCAAATATTGCGGGGGTAAATTGTGGCGCGTTCATCGTCCATACACTCCGAAGGCTTGATACTGGAAGTCGGTCAGTCTGTATTGTTGGGGTGTATTTACGGCACGTGTTGCCCTGCGTTCTACTTTGTCTTTTTGTGTTTCGAAAATTACAATTCTTTTCATTTTTTGTTTTCTCCGATGTGTACAATCTATACACGTATTGTGCACGTTCTATATATGTTAATTTCCGTTTTTGCTATCTTTAAACCCCTCAATTCTCTTCTCCGGCTCTTTCCAGCTTGGGTCTGCAAAGACTTCCGCTACCGGCACCCGGCGGCTCTTGTCGATTGCTTCCTTTGCCGAGCTTGCCATTACCAACTTCTTAACTATGTACTGTTTCATATTATTTACGATTATCATTGATGTTCGATTATTTCGATTTCAACGTGTGGATTGTCGCGATCTATGCCCCCTGTCTCATAAACCTGCCCGGAAATAAACTCGTCATTGTCATCGGCAAGACATCCATATTCTACAAGGGCATCGCAGAAGAACTTTTCAATCACCGATAAGACATTAGCTCTATCCCCCACCCTTTTATCCTTGCGCCAGAGCGTAAATTTTAACTTTATGGGAGTTTTCAGCTTCAATCCCTCCAGTTGGTCTTTCATCACTTCCTTATAGGATACCTTTGCTTGATTGTTGATGATGAAGTGGAGATTGCGGTACGTATTGAGATTAAGCATTACACGTTTGTCTTTCTTGGTTTTTCTCGGGAGATCCACATAGAGCGGACTTATAAATATAGGCATACTCTAAATTAATTTCAAAATTGGACTCGCAACCAATGGTCGACCGTTACGAATCCAATCCAAAAATCAATTTTGTGATTTCGGACAGAGCACCTAAAGACCCTGTCCAGAGCGAGAGAGAACCCTGTCCGAAACCACAAAAAAAGAGAACGCAAAAAGTAGGTTCAACTACTGAAGCGCGTTCTCTTATTAAGAGCACACCGAAGAATTTTCTAAAAAGAACTGTATAACATTTAAATAATATCACATATATAGACGCGGTGCAAGTTTTCTATATATGTCATTTATAATAATTCAAAGCAAACTGCAAGGCTATGCTGGCAATAGTAATAATAGCGATAGCCGTCCTCCATTTGTTCTCCAAATCAACAATTCTGTCTTTCAGCAGTCCCTGATTTTTGTCGCTCTCTTTGATCCGGTCGTCAATCTTGCACCTGATTTCCCTGAGCGTTCCATCGTAATTAAGTTTCATCTCATCAAGTGATTTTTGGATTGCTTGCATAAGTACGGTTTGATTTTTCATCTGTTCTTCTAGTCTCACGATAGACTCTCCGATTGTGTTTTCTTCCATTTTTGTGGTTAATAATTAGTTGGGGATAGTTTTGATTGATTGCATATATTAAATTAAAAGAATTGAAAGAAGTTAGAACATTATTATTTGAGGGATAAAACTTGCTGCAAAAGTATAAGTCACCACCAACTTTGGTTTGTTGGACCCGTAATCGCTAGTGCGAGACCTGAAACGATTTTGATTTGTCGGAGCGGTTGCAGCAGAGTCGTTACTATTCTTTGTTCCAAACGAAGATATTCCAGTCTTGTTTATGTTATTAATTCCAGAGGCATTCAGTGTAAAATCGTTATATGCGCTGGTGCCAAGAGAAGCTAGATTTATTGAATTGCTAAATACGCTAGAACCAAAATTACTCCAGTCTGAAGCGGAAATATCCGCTGTACTTGCAGGATTGAAGTCGTAAATAGCCACGCTCACTCCAGTCTCCGAAGGGTCACAGTCGAATACATACAAAGAAAGAACTGCGCTTGAAATAGTAGCTGCACCTGTCAACGTACTTGTGTCAAAATTAAGAATACCCCTGCCTATGAAGTAATAATTGTTATAATATCCATTAGCCGTGGAAAATAGAGTATCTGTTGTGTATGCCGTGGGAGTGGATGCCAAACAGGAGTTCCAGCTATCTCTTACCATTTTATATAAATTTCCGTCACAAGGAGAATTTGCTCCTGCGGCTGGATAAACCGTCAGTGTATCAAACCCCAGATTAAGTTGCGGAGCGAAACGGTTGGCAATCACCATATCCCAGCAATGAAAAGTAAGCCAGATGGGATAGAAGAGTTTTTGCAGTCTCAAGGCGTATTCGTTGCGGACGAAAAAATGTTCTCTGACTTCCACTTCCGAACCTTTATATCCCACTAATTCCACGACACTATTCGGTCTGACGGCTACAATCTTATTCTCTGTATAATGCCCCATTTTCTTGAAGCCAAAGATTATTTGACCCAGAAAAGAGTTGGCAAAATAGCAAAGTATCTTGTTATGTTTTTCAAACCATTCTTTGGAAAATACTGTTATCATTTTTTTATCTAAGCTAATTGAAAACCGAGAGTCACTATCATCCCTTTAGGTTTGGTAGTGGAAGCGGCGTCCACGTCAATCCGCAAAACATCGTTGGTTGCCACGTCATCTTTGGTAGTGTCGATAACAGCTGCGGTGGCTGCGGTATCTGAGCTTGTTTCTCCACTATCTATCGTAATTTTAGTTGAGAGTATGTCCACATTGTCGGTCACATTGTTTATTTGTATATCGGTAGTGTTAGTTGTTCCTGCGGTCACCACTTTGGCGTGGACTGATATTAAATTCATTCCATTAAGTCCTGCTGGCACGACAAAATATCCCTTGCCGTCTCCTGTCGCAATAT